>NZ_JARZFX010000001.1:0-899890 GCF_036026595.1 Virgibacillus tibetensis
AACAGATAGACCCAGTATGCGTTCATCGTATACTGGGTCTTTTCAATGCCATTACTATAAGTTACAAAAGTCAAAACAACTCCAACTCGAGCGCTTAGCAATTATTCCACGGCCACATGATAAATAAAACCAAAGGAAGAGAAATTTCAATTGAAAAGAGTATACTAATTTGATGGTCCTATTATATTGGTATAATAGGATTTAGGGTTTAATACCAATTAAAGTTATAGTGTTGTACACCAATTTGTTAGGTAACAATGGCTATTATGTTTACATTTCACTTACAAATTCAGGAAATTGGGAATGGCTAATTTCCACTTGAATATTTATGTTAGTTTATATGTTAATTGGATTATTTTTGATATTTGCTCTTTAATATATAATGCAATTAAAAATTTAATATTCTTTTTATGATAAGGGGTTAAAGAGAAAAGAATTTATAAATCCAAAATATGTATTTTTTCAGGGGAGAAAATAAAAAAATTAAAAAATAAAAAAATATAGACTAGTCAGGGGAGTTTCTATGCCTAATTTAAAGGATCGTGTAATACTGATAACGGGAGCTAATCGAGGACAAGGTAAAGCAATAGCTGAGCATCTAATGGATTTAGGTGGTGTCGTGATTGTAGGTGCGCGTCATTATGAAAAAGCTTTGAAAGTAGTTGAAGAAATAGGAAATACTCGTGCCTATCCAGTTCAGTTGGATGTTACAAAGGAAATAGAATGGAAAACGGCGGTAGAAGATATCGTGGATAAATTCGGTAAGATTGACGTTTTAGTAAATAACGCTGGTATTTTAATACGCAAACCATTTACTGAGATTTCGACAGAAGAGTACGTTCAGTTAATAAATGTCAATCAAATTGGGGTGTTTCTTGGAATGCAATCCGTAATACCACTTATGGAGAAACAGAGAAAAGGTGCAATCGTAAACAATATTTCGATCTCAGCATTTTCGCCTATTGCTCATTCATCCGCTTATGCTGCAAGTAAAGCGTCCGTAGTAGCGATGTCTAAATCAGCAGCGATTGAGCTAGGTCCAAAAGGGATTCGAGTTAATATGATACATCCAGGAGGGGTTGATACCGAAATGGCTACGAATGGACATGAGGTTCCTGAATATTATCAAACAGTACCATTAAAAAGGATTGGCAAACCAATTGATATTGCGAAGGCTGTCGCCTATTTTGCTTCCGACGATAGTTCGTATTGTACGGGAGCAGAATTGGTCGTTGATGGTGGAATGACTCTGGGAAATGCAGGTGAATGAATAGCAAAATTTAGAAAAAATAGCGTTTAGTAAGGGAATAAGACTATATTAATACCTGTATTAAAGAGGCTTTTTACTTGAATAATTTATACAAAGCGCGCTCTGTAATGTGACCGCTTGAAAATAAAGTTTATGAAACAAACAGGGGTTCACTCAAATGAGCGAACCCCTGTTAAGCTTTTTCAAAAAAACTTATAATGCTTCAACCTTATCTGTTTCCGTGAGTTTCTTACGCCTACTTAATGAATTGGCAATCGAAGTTATAGCCCCATCACCTGTTACATTACAGGCTGTACCTAAGCTATCTTGAGCAAGATATAATGCTATCATAAGTGAGACCATTGTTGGTCCAAATCCTAGCATAGTTTCCAAAAGGCCGATCGCAGCCATTACTGCACCTCCGGGGACGCCAGGAGCAGCAATCATTGTTACTCCCAATAATAAGATAAAGGGCATTATTGAACTAAATGTAGCCATATCACCTTGAAGGAACATGACAGCTAGCGCACAACTTAATAGTGTAATAGTACTTCCCGATAAATGAATATTTGCAAGTAAAGGAATAGTAAAATCTGCAACGCTTTCACGTACCTTTAATGTTTTAGATCGTTTTAGTGTTACCGGTATTGTTGCTGCGGATGACTGGGTTCCAAGTGCCGTAAAGTATGCAGGCATCATTTTCTTTAACATGATAAATGGGTTTTGCTTACTTAGTGTTCCTGCAATTGAATATTGTATCAATAAATAAAGCAGATGCAGGATTATAATCATGACGAATACTTTAGCAAATACACTGAGTATCGTACTAACTTGGCCAGTATAGGTCATATTGGCAAAAATACCAAAAATGTGAAAAGGAAGTAATGGTATAATAATTCTTTCGATTACCAAGTGAATAATGTCACGAAATTCTGTTGTTATTTTTAGGAGAGCTTCTCCCTTTATGGCAGCAATCCCAAGCCCAATGACGAAGGCTAGAAGGAGAGCCGTCATGACACCCATTGGCGGGGCCATTTCTACTTCAAAGAAACTGGATCTCAAACCTTCTGTAGGGTCAGCAAAAGCTAGTAACGATTGCCCTTTTAATAATGTAGGGTAAATACTTTTTGCGGCTAGAAAGGCCAGTATTCCTGCTATGACTGTTGAGCTGTAAGCAATAAATGCAGTGAGCCCAAGCAGTTTCCCTGCGCCCCGACCCATTGAACCAATTCCCGGGGCAATAAAACCTATGATTATTAAAGGGATGATAAAGCCCAGGAAGTTTCCAAAAAGCCCATTAAAAGTAGCGAATAATTGGATAAACCATTCATTTGCAATAGAGCCTATTGCGATACCTAGGATAATAGCTAATACAATGCGTGCTAATAAGCCAAAGCCTTTCATAGTTATTTCCTCCTTTGTTATGTAAATTAATGGTACCTATCCAGGCTATAGCTTAATTGCTAAGCATAGACATAGTAACCGCTATTATACAGTAAATTAAAGGTAATTATAAAGAAATATAAAAAAAACTTTTCTATTATAAAAAACGTACCTTTAGAAGGTACGTTTAATTGTCTGTTAGCCCATTCCATTAGAACCTTGCTGTGAATTTCCGCCATTGCCATTCATTTGTGATACAAACGGAATCATTTTTTGCATGGTTTGTCCAATGCTCTGATTGTTTTTAGTCATCGTATAGTAAGTTGCTGCTCCAACACCGACAGAAGCGATTAATGGTAACCACATTCCATTCCTTTGCATTCGATATCAACCCTTTCTATGATGGTCCCAGACATAACTTAGGATAACTCGAATACACCGTTTCATCCTAGGAATCATATACCATTAGAAGGAGAAACTTCTTTTGCAGCATTCATTCCGGCAAGTCTTCCAGTAACTAGTGCTGAAGTAATATTATATCCGCCAGTATATCCATGAATATCAAGAATTTCCCCACAGAAATATAAACCATGCATCTTTTTTGATTGCATCGTGTTAGGAACAACTTCTTTTATAGAAACTCCTCCTCCTGTAACGAATGCTTTATCCAACGATAGTGAGCCATGAACATTAAATATAAAATTTTTCATATCATTAACTATAGCACGGACTGTATCATGAGAAATGTTTGCAGATTTATGCTCTTCAGATATATTGTTTATTGATAAAATATAGGTTAGAAAGCGCTCAGGAACCATTCCTTTTATTAAGTTTTTAAAAGATTTCTTAGGATTATTTTGCATCAGATTAAGTATATGATTGTTCAGATCCTCCGATCGTTCATCTGGCAAGGCATCCAAAACCATTGGTATTTCCTCTCGGCCTTTCATTAACTCCTTAACAACAAACTGTGAGCAACGTAATACGGCAGGTCCTGATACACCGAAGTGGGTGAAGATCATATCCATTTTGTGTGTAATAATAGGTTTTTTCTTTTTATTTAATACAGTTAAAGAAATGTCTCTGAGGGATAATCCCTGTAGGCTTTTGTCCTTGATGAACCGCTCCCTGGAAGTTAATGCTACTTCAGTTGGATAAAGCTCGGTTATGCGGTGCCCAGCTTTTTCTGCCCATGCGTATCCGTCACCAGTTGATCCAGTATGAGGAACAGCTTTTCCACCAACAGCTAAAACCAAAGCTCTTGTTTGAATGTTCTCTTGGCCATGTAAAAGAACTGTATGTTCTTTTTCTTCATAATTTATAGCTTCTACAGGAGTGTTTAAACGAATAGTAACGTTTAATTCATCTAATTTATTAATAAGAGCATTTACAACTGTTTTTGCAGAGTTAGAAACAGGAAACATCCGTCCATGATCTTCTTCTTTTAACTGTACATCCATCTTTTCAAAAAAATCGATAATATCGTAGTTATTAAAAACAGAAAACGCACTATATAAAAATTTTCCGTTACCTGGAATATGTTTAATAACTTCTTCCTGAGGCAGGCGATTTGTAACATTGCATCTTCCACCACCGGAAATAGCTAATTTTTTACCTAATTTGCTTCCTTTTTCAATTAACATTGTTTTAGCCCCATATTCTGCGGCAGCAATAGCCGCCATTAAACCAGAAGGCCCTCCGCCGATTACAATTACATCGTATGTCAAATTCATTCATCCCTTTCGTATGTATCTTATCACTTATATAATTAAATGCTCAATTTTTATCATTAAATAAAAGGAATTAGGTCAAAATAATTCATCTGCAAACGAATATAGTATAAGAAAGGTTAGTATATGTGATAAAATAACGAATATAAATAGAAAATAATGCAGGTGAAAAAATGTCGAATATAGTTAGAGGCACGATGTTACTTACAGGTGCATCGTTTTTGTCAAAGTTTTTAGGGATGATTTATGTCATTCCTTTTTATGCACTAGTTGGAGAAACAGGAGGAGTCCTTTTTCAGTTTGCATATACGCCATACAGTATCTTTATTAGTATTTCCACAATTGGTGTTCCTTTAGCCGTATCGAAATTCGTATCTAAATATAATTCTCTCGGCGATTATGAAACCGGAATGCGGATGTTTAAAGCGGGAATTTCCTTGATGGCAGTTACTGGTTTCCTGGCCTTCCTGGCAATGTTCTTTAGTGCTGAATGGTTAGCTAATCAAATGATAACAAGTGATGACCCTGAAAGTATAACTGTTGCTGATGTAACATTTGTCATTCGTATGGTAAGCATTGCACTTCTGATTATACCGGCGATGAGTATCGTCAGGGGATTCTTTCAAGGGTATAACTCAATGGGACCAACAGCTGTTTCCCAGGTTATCGAACAAATTGTACGCATTGTATTTTTATTAGGTGGAGCTTATATCATCATCAAGCTATTAGATGGGAGTGTTACTACTGCTGTAGGATTTTCAACTTTCGCAGCATTTCTTGGAGCTCTTGCTTCCTGTTTTGTATTATTAATTTATTGGCGAAAACGCAAACCATACATACAGAAACAACTTCAGAAGCAAACATACACCCATGATATTTCAACAAAGGATTTATTTATTGAATTATTTCGTTATGCTGGACCTTTTGTATTGGTAGGTTTGGCTATACCTTTATATCAATTAGTGGATCAATTCACGTTCGAAAGGGCAATGGTTGCCAGAGGTCAGGAAGATGTATGGGAAACAGCATTTGCTGTGATAAACTTTTATGGACATAAGCTGGTCATTATTCCGATTACATTAGCAACAGGGCTGTCAATATCTATGTTACCAGCCCTAACAAAAACGTTTACAGAAAAAAACAATCAATTATTAAACAATCAAATTAACCAAGCACTGCAAATTGTTCTTGTGCTGGTTATACCGGCCGTTGTAGGGCTTTCATTGTTATCCAATGAAGCATATGCTTCATTGTATGGATTAAAAAATATTGAGCTTGCAGGCCGCCTCTTAGGATGGTATGCCCCTGTTGCGTTATTATTTGCATTGTTCAGTGTGTCATCCGCAATCCTACAAGGGATTAATGAACAGCGTTTTGCAGTAATCAGTTTATTAGCTGGACTTCTTGTCAAAGTATTATTCAACATTCAGCTTATTTATATGTTTGGCCCTGTAGGGTCTATACTTGGTACCGGATTAGCTGCATTTATAGCTGTAGCTCTTAACCTATGGCGGATTAATTCCGCGATCCAGTTTTCCTTTAAACAAACATTTAAAAGAACAATGTTGATTGGTATTTTTATCATTCTAATGTGTATTATAATCTGGATTCTAAAAGCAGTATTAGGTGGCTTTATTCCATATGAGGATACACGTTGGGGTGCGACGCTAATGTTAGCTACAGGGGTAATCTTTGGTGGCGGTGTTTATCTGTGGTTTGCATATCAATCAACGTTGCTGGAACGTATATTAGGCAGCCGAATTGGTTTTTTAGATAAAATTTTTCGTAAATAATTAGGGGGGTATTTTTCATGCGCCTTGACAAGATGCTGGCAAATATGGGGACAGGCAGTAGAAAAGAAGTGAAGAGTCTGCTCAAGAAAAAACAAGTACTAGTAAATGGGGCTATTATAAAGGATGGAAGTACTTATATCAATCCCGAAATGGATATAATAAAAGTGAATGGCGAACAAGTTCATTACCAGAAATATATTTATATTATGCTCCATAAACCTCCTGGATATATCTCGGCTACCACAGATGATCGAGATAATACAGTCATTGATATCTTATCACCTGAACTGCAGCATTTTAAACCATATCCTGTCGGGCGACTGGATAAAGATACAGAAGGGCTGCTGTTAATAACAAACGATGGAGACCTTGCTCACCAGTTACTTTCACCAAAGAAGGATATTGATAAAATCTATTATGCAAAAGTACAAGGCAAGGTCACTGAATCAGATATAGACAGTTTTCAGAACGGCGTCGTTTTAGAAGATGGGTACAAAGCAAAATCAGCAGAACTGATTATCTTATACAGTGGAGAGGTTTCCGAAATTGAGGTTACCATTACTGAAGGAAAATATCACCAAGTAAAACGAATGTTTGAGGCAGTTGGCAAAAAAGTAGTTTATTTAAAAAGAATGAGTATGGGAGAATTATATTTAGATGAAACTTTAGAAAAGGGATCATACCGCGAACTTTCAGAGAAGGAATTGAACTATTGTCTCTCATTAAAAAAGTAAATGGAGGTCAGTTATTCGATGTCATCCTCATCACATTATTTTATAGCAATCCCTCTTCCGGAACTACTGAGAGAGCAACTTTCAAATTGGCAGGATGAACTTAGAACAAAGGTATCCTATAAGCAATGGCCACATAAACAGGATTTACACATTACGCTTAAATTTTTAGGTGCGGTTGCCGATAATAAATTAGATGCGTTACAAAAAGAACTTAAACGTGTTGAACATATAAATGGTTTCTCCACTTTTGCAGGGCAACTAGGAACTTTTGGTAATTACCAGCAACCCCGGGTTCTCTGGGCGGGAGTAGAGCCATCATCAGACTTACTTCACTTATATGAACTGGTTGAAAGCTGTGCTGCAAATGCAGGATTCCAAATAGAAAGAAGACCTTATCGTCCCCATATTACACTAGCAAAGAAGTGGGCAAACGATTCTATCGTTGAATCAATAGAAGTTATCAAGCAGAAATTCAGTGAGAAACAAGTGCTGTATGTAGGAGAAATTGCCTTGTATGAAATTCATCCAACTAGAAACCCAAAGTATAATGCAATTTCCAGATATAGATTAAGAGGGGGTGGTTGATCTGGCTCAGTTAATTAAATTACAGGATTATGTCTCCCGCTACGAATGGAATGCTTTTCGCTATCCCAGCCAGTATATTCGATTAAAACAAGAAAACTGGAAAAAACTTAACTACTTGTGGAACAATCCAGAAGAAAATGTAGAAGATGAATCAAATGCCGCCGAAACAGCAACTAAATTATCTTGGTGGAAGTCTCTTATTAGAAAAGAAAATGAACAAGAGGAGGTCCATCAGCAACAAAAAGAGCAACTGCCTGATACGGAGTCAGAACTGAAACAATACTTCCTGGACAAATTATTACTTATTCAATTAAAATGGGCTACCTCTACAGTTACAGATTTATCATTTATTGATAAAACGTACTATAATAATTCAACATTAAAATATTTTCTGCAAAGATTTCCGGATACTTACCTGGTTATGTATTATCCGATTTTTAATATTAAAAATGCGCCAATCGATGGTGAAATTATAGTAATCAGTCCAATCGGCATAGAAATTATAATTTTAGTTGAAGAAAATGAGAAAGCGACTATAATGGCCGGTGAAGAGCGAACCTGGACAGTAGAAACGGGACAAGAGCAAAAAAGGATTCTAAGTCCGTTAATTGCCTTAAAACGAACAGAACAAATAGTGAAGAGTATTCTTAGTAAAATTGATCTGGATTTTCCAGTTGAGAAAACAGTCTTGTCTCGGAAGAATCACATTGTTTTTTCCAATGCACCTTACAATACGAAGGTTGTTGACAGAATTGGATATGAACAGTGGTTTAAACAAAAGCGCCTGCTTGTTTCCCCTTTAAAGAATAGACAGTTAAAAGCTGCAGAAGCATTATTGAATCATTGCCAAACAACTTCTGTAAAAAGACCGGAGTGGGAAGAAGATAGTAACACATTCCATTTTATGGATGAGGAATAGGGTATGTATTTTTTTATTATTAATCCTAAAGCAGGAAATGGGCGTCCAAAGCGAATTTTTAATAAATTAAGGAAGAGTAAACTATATAGTGAGACAGAAAGCATTTATTGCTATACAAGATACAAGGGACATGCAGAAGTAATTGCACACTCAATTAAAGAATCGTACTCATTGGTAACAGCAGTTATCGTCATAGGTGGGGACGGCACACTTCACGAAGTAATCAATGGTCTGAGAAATCATGACATTACTGTATCTTTTATACCAGGTGGATCAGGAAATGATTTTGCAAGGGGAATATCCAATAGAGCTAAACCATTAAAGATAGTTAATAATATTGTTAATGGGGAAAAAGATTTACCGTACTGGTTAGGAAATTATAAAATTGATAATAAGAAAAGTCGTTTTTTTATTAACAGTATGGGATTTGGTTTCGACGCTGAGGTAGCACAAGCTGCTAATGCATCCATACATAAGAAGTTGACTACTCTATTTCGCTTTGGAACAATTAGTTATTTAATCGCACTTATTCAGGTATTATTGAAATATAAGCCTATGGAAGTTACCCTAGAGGTTAATGGAGAAGTTCGCAGGGTACCAAATTGTTGGATGGTTACTGTTGCTAACCATCCTTTCTATGGTGGTGGCATGAAGATCATCCCAAGTGCACGAAACCAGCCTACTGTATTCCCAGTGCTCCTGATCCATTCTATATCGAAGTGGAAAGTCCTTACATTGTTTATGACAGTATTTACTGGTAAACATGTAAATTTTAAAGAAGTTGAAATAATAGAAACGACAAAGTTGGGCGTTTTTTCAAAGAATAAAGTACACTATCAAGTCGACGGACAAACAGATACTTGCAATAAATGTGTTATCACAAAAGAATCTCAATCTATTCGGATTGCGGGGAAGACAACGAAAAAAGATACAAGTGCTTAGCAAACAATTCGCACAGTTGTATTTTTAAGTGGATCTCTATAAAATGTATAAGTGAACGCTAATTTTGAAAGATGTGAGGAATTTATGGTGGACTGGCTTAAGCAAGTACTAGGTAAAGGCTGGGAGGTAACTCCGGCAGGTGGTTTAACTGGCGACGCATATGTTGCAAACAAGAATGATGAACGACTTTTCCTTAAGCGAAACTCTTCCCCTTTTCTGGCAGTTTTGTCGGCAGAAGGAATTGTCCCGAAGCTTATATGGACAAAGCGATTGGAAAATGGTGATGTAATAACTGCACAGCAATGGTTAGAAGGCAGAGAGCTGAAGCCACTGGAAATGCAGCATCATTATGTTGCGGAATTATTACGTAAGATTCACCATTCCTCTGAGCTATTGCACATGCTCATGCGTTTAGGCAAGAAGCCGGTGACTTCAGATGAAAGCTATAAAGGTATGAAGTATCGTCTTAGTAATACAAACCTTACAACAAAATATAAGGATGTTCGTACAGCTTTAGTATACTTAGAACATTTGTTGCCGATAACAAGAAAGCAAAAATATGTTGTCTGCCATGGCGATTTAAATCATAATAACATTCTGCTTACAAAAGAAAGTAACTTATATTTAATAGACTGGGATAACGCAATGATTGCTGACCCTGTAACAGATTTTGGAATGGTAATGAAATGGTACATTCCGAAAGAAGGTTGGAATGACTGGCTTGCCAATTACGGCATAGCCAAAGACGAGCACTTAATTGAACGAATGTATTGGTATTTATTGCTGGACGCACTCAATTATCTGTGTTGGCACAGTGAACGAAATGAACCGGAAAAAGTTATGGAACGCTTAGGAAGCATTCAGGAACTTAACGAGCATGTCGAACAGATTATTGTAAATTAGTCTGTTGGATTGCAGTAATCCAATTATCAATATTCTGTTTGTTCATTGTAATATGCATAGGCAGGTCTTGTGATGATTCTCCCTCGCGACCGTAATTATAAATTTCAGGGAGTAACTGTAATAATTGCTCATCCGTAATACTATCATTAGCTATCATTGATTTAACGAGACGTTTAATTTGTTGATATTCAGAGACGTGCCCACAGCACTCTCCATTTTGTTCGTCCAGTATATCCTGCAGTAAAGTTAGTTGATTGTTAACTGTTAGTCCCATTCTTAATCACCTCAGGTATTAGTTTTAGTCATTTTAATTTTTCTATACAATAACAATGAAAGAGGGATCATCAATGCGTCAACGATACAAGCCCTGGGCTGATGATTTTTTAGAAGAAAACAGCCATCTCATAATTCCGGATCCGAGCAAACATAAAAATAAGTGGCGTAGGTTGTTTGGTAACGATAATCCGATTCATATTGAAGTAGGAACAGGGAAAGGACAATTTCTTATTGGTATGGCAGGACAGTATCCTAATGTAAATTTCATAGGGGTAGAGTTTGTCAAAAGTATTATTGTAACAGCTGCCGAAAAAGTAATCCTATCCGAACAGAAAAATATTTTACTTTTAAATGAAGATGCTGCTGATCTGTTGGAAATATTTTCAGAAAATGAATTAACTACGATTTATTTGAATTTTTCTGATCCGTGGCCAAAGAATCGCCATGAGAAAAGACGATTAACATACCAATCCTTTTTAGAGAAATACCAGGTAATTTTAAACCCTTCAGGAGAAGTTATTTTTAAGACGGATAATAGAGGTTTATTTGAATACTCGCTGGTTAGCTTCTCAAAATATGGAATGGAGTTAAATGAAATCAATTTAGACTTGCACGACCATGATGATCCAACAAATGTCATGACAGAATATGAAGAGAAATTCTCTGCAAAAGGGCAGCCTATTTACAGATGCAGAGCGCGTTTTCTGAACAAGAAATGAATCTTGGACCGATCTTGAAAAATTATAATAAATGAGAAGGAACCAGTCAGGTTCTTTTTTTCTTGCATAAGAAACTATAAAAACAATTAACTGTAGTTAGCTTAAATGGAACCCTCCTGATTTTGGAGTGTTTTCAGCGTGATAGCGCTTCTCCCTATGGTTTCAACATAATAGTTTCAAAATGATAGCGATTGCAGTATATTACTTATTTAGCTACACTGGATATAGATGAGAAAGAGGAGGATTTACAGATGGAAAAGCTTCAAGTGGGAAGAGCCAACTTAACATGGTTAAATGGAGGAGTTAACTTTCTGGACGGAGGAGCAATGTTTGGTGTCGTTCCAAAAGCGTTGTGGAGTAAAAAGTATCCTCAAAATGATAATAACCAGATCGAGTTACGAACAGATCCAATCTTAGTGCAAATGGACGGAAAAATTTACTTAATTGATACTGGAATGGGTACAAATAAATTAACAGATAAACAATTGCGGAATTTCGGTGTATTGGAAGAATCTTCAATTGAAAGGTCATTAGCAGAAACGGGGTTGACTGTAAGTGACATTGATGCTGTACTGATGACACATTTACATTTTGATCATGCCTGTGGCTTAACTAAAGTAGAAGGTAATTCATATGTGCCGGTTTTTGAAAATGCAACTATCTATACGTCTGCAGTGGAATGGAATGAAATGAGAAATCCGAATATTCGTTCCAGAAATACGTATTGGAAGATGAATTGGGAGCCCATTGTTCACCAGGTTAAAACATTTGAAAAAGAGATTGAGATAACACGTGGGCTAAAAATGATTCATACGAGTGGACATAGTGATGGGCACTGTATTATCATTTTTGAAGAAAAAGAAGGCTGCTTTATACATATGGCTGATATTATGCCAACACATGCGCATCAAAATAAATTATGGGCACTGGCTTATGATGATTTTCCAGTAACTTCTGTTCACCAGAAAGAGAAATGGATGGATTTTGGTTATAAACGAAAAGCATGGTATACGTTTTATCATGATGCATATTATAGAGCAATAAGATTTAATGAGTCAGGTGAAAGATTAACTGTAATGGAACGAGAGCGATATGAATATAAGCAAAATAATACCTGAATTACCAGATAATATAAGTCATTGTTCTTCTAAAACTGCTCTGAATAATGAATAAAATGATAAAAACCAGCTGCCCAAATATTGAGCAGCTGGTTTTAAATTTAGCTTGCGATTTCCATCGACTTGATTACGGCACCAGTTTCTACATCTACGTAAAATTCATATTGTTTATTTTCACCGTCGATGTTCCTGGTTACACCTCCACGATAAGCGTTATATAATAGTCCGTTTCTTTCTATTTCTTCTGGCTTCATATAAATCCATGATCCACTGATTGGACCTTGTTTTTTAAATGTTTCCTTTGCTTGTTTCAGTGCTTTCTCGGGTGTTATTCGTTGAAAGTTATCCATTTGTTGTCTAGCTAAGTAACCTATTGCTACGCCTAACCCGGCTGCTAGTACTACTCTTTTCATACTCATCTTATTTCACCTCTTGCTATGAATTTCAGATAAAGATACTTCTGATTAACATTTAGGTACTTCATATGATAGTATACCTTAAAAAAAATAAAATAGAAAATAATACAACGATATGATTGAATAGTGGAAAATGAGCGACACATTCCGTTATACTGGATACATTGCATAGAAGTAAAGATGGAGGTAATTGAATGAATCAGGATACACTTAATCTGTTTAAAAATTTAACTGAACTGCAGGGGGCTCCGGGTAACGAACATCTTGTACGCGGATTTATGAATGAAGAATTGAAAAAATACTCAGATGAGGTAATACAAGATAACCTTGGTGGAGTTTTTGGTGTTAAACGTGGCAAAGGACCTAAAGTAATGGTAGCAGGGCATATGGATGAAGTTGGGTTTATGGTTACCCGAATTACAAAAAATGGCATGATTCAATTTCAAACACTGGGAGGCTGGTGGAGCCAAGTACTGCTTGCACAACGAGTTCAAGTAATGACAAATAGTGGACCGGTTACTGGTGTAATAGGTTCTATCCCACCACATAATCTTACAGAAGAACAACGTAAAAAACCGATGGAAATTAAAAATATGCTGATCGATATAGGTGCAGATGATAGGCAAGATGCGGAGAAAATCGGTATTAAACCGGGTCAGTCAATTGTTCCTATCTGTCCATTTACTCCTATGGCCAACAAGAAGAAAATTCTTGCTAAAGCCTGGGATAATCGCTATGGATGTGGATTATCAATTGAATTACTAAAAGAGCTCCAAGAGGAGAGTCTTCCTAATCAATTATATTCAGGAGCTACAGTACAGGAGGAAGTTGGTTTACGTGGTGCACAGGTAGCAGCTAACATGATCGATCCAGATATTTTCTATGCACTTGATGCCTCCCCCGCAAACGATATGTCTGGTGATGAGAAAGAATTTGGCCAATTGGGCAAAGGAGCTCTTCTTCGTATTTTTGACCGTACGATGATTACGCACCGCGGGATGAGAGAATTCATTCTGGACACAGCAGAATCAAATAATATTCCTTATCAATATTTTATTTCTCAAGGAGGTACTGATGCAGGGAGAGTTCATATATCAAATGAAGGTGTACCTTCAGCAGTGATTGGTATCTGCTCGCGTTATATCCATACTTCGGCTTCTATGATTCATATCGATGACTATGCAGCTGCAAAAGAGCTTATTGTTAAGCTGGTAAAGGAAACTGATCAGAACACACTGGCACACATTCGTCAATCAAGTTAAATTTTGTACTAACTGCTGCTGGATAGTCAGTAGCAGTTGTTTTATGATGAGGAGAAATTAAAAATGAAAATTATAGTCGGTTCTAAAAACCCTACCAAGATAAAGGCAGTACAGGAAGTTTTTGCAAATGGCGTCATCTCTTCATTAGATGTAGAATCCCATGTTGCTGCACAGCCCTTTTCTGATGAAGAAACACGAAAAGGCGCTATTAATCGAGCTATTCAATGTGCAGAGTCCATTCGAAACGGGATGGGCATCGGACTGGAAGGTGGGGTTATGTATGTAGATAACCGATTATTTTTATGTAACTGGGGAGCGTTAGTTACACAAAATGGTACTATTTATACGGCAAGTGGCGCTAGAATACTGTTACCTGAAGAAATTAATCAACAATTAAAGAGCGGAATGGAACTTGGGGATGTAATGGATAGTTATTCCAAAAAGCATGATGTGCGAAAAAAAGAGGGTGCAATTGGAATCTTTACGAATGATTTGGTATCCAGGCAGGAAATGTTTACACATGTGGTAAGACTTTTAAGAGGGCAGTGGGAATACGGGAAATAGCCGAGTAGTAGTCAGTAGACGAAAAAATACAGTGGAAAGTACTCCCACTGTATCATGCTATTCAAAAATATAATTTAGAACATCTAATGCTTGATCGACCGTCTCCACAGTAACATTCGCTTTATTTGAAAGCTCTTTTAGCGGATGAACTAGACTTTCGGGTCTAACAATGATGGTTGGTTTATTCATCGTAATTGCAGCGCTTGCATCCATTGCTGTATTCCATTGCTTATATTTTTCACCAAACAGCGCTATTACGACATCCGATTTTTGCATTAATACTTGCGTTCTGAAATTATTCACACTTGATGCAGCATCATCTCTATAAACATCCCCAGGTTGTTTCCCTAAGATATCTTCGCCAACATCATCAGAGCGATCATGATTTGTCTGTGGTGCGACAAATGTTAAAGGAAGATTTTTTTCTTTAGCCTTATGGTTCACTTGTTCCCGCCAATCATCGTGGATTTGGCCAGCCAGATAAACAGTTAATTTCATGATTATACCTCCTAAGACAATAGCTTTCTATTACTATAATAAACAAAAAGCTAACTATTGCAAAAAAAACAAATCGTTTTGGATAAAGTTTTCATTTAATTTTAGTAGTTTTCGTAGTATTATTATGAGTGGAATAGATTATAGGACTCTAGTAGGAGGTTGAACTTGAAGAATTCAACTCGATTAGTGATAGGAATAATGTTAGTATTCATTGTTGTAGTAAGTAGTTGTGGGACTAAATCTGAAGAAGAAGCATTAATAGATGCAAAAAAAATGGCTGAAGATATATTCGTAAACAATGAACCAATTGAAACGAATTATGAACTGAATAATATGGCATTTTATCTTCCGGGGAGTGTAGAAGTAACCGATGAAGTTGATAGTAATATTATTTTAAGCGATAGTGATCGAACTTATATTGTATTTTATAATAAAATTGAAAATCCTTTAAGTAAATTAAACTACAGTACAGCACAAAGTCCGAACGCATTACTGTTGGAATCTTTCAGTAACGATAAAAAGTTTGGTTATATACGTATCCTGCCCGATGAAGAAAGAGAATATGAATTACAAGTAGGAGTAGGTGGCGTAAAAGTAACAACGTTTACTACTAAAATGAAAATGGATGATGATGCCAGAGAACTTATGAAGGTAGCCAGATCCATAGCAGTACAACAAAATGAATCACAATAAACGCAAAAATATAACAGAAGCTGGTCCATCTCAGGGTACAGCTTTTTCTTTTGGATTCATACCATAATTCTTGTTAATTGAAACTAAGTAAAAACAAAGCTATGATTAGAAGGGGAGTTGATATTAAATGATAAAACTGGAATCAGAAAAACACCTTAGTGAATTAATAAAAACTAAAGATAGTATTTTGTATTTTACAGCAGGATGGTGCCCGGATTGTGTTGTAATTGAACCAATTTTACCTCAAATAGAAGGGGAGTTCCCTGACTATACATTTATAAAGGTTGATCGGGATCAGTTTATTAATGTATGCCAGGAATATAATGTTTTTGGTATACCAAGCTTTATTGCGTTTAAAAACGGTAAAGAATCAGGTAGACTGGTGAGTAAGGAGCGGAAAACGGAAGAGGAAATTATGCAGTTCCTAAAAAAGTTACCAGAATAGTAAGTTCGGTTTAAACATGTCAGGAGGCAACATGATGAAGATGACTACGTTAAAATTAAAAAAAATCCTGGAAGATAGACTTGCGAATGACAACTATCGAACATCCTACAATAGAGATAAAGACACCTTCCGAGTGGAGTGGAAAGAATCAAAAAAAGGAATGTCAATAACTTTACCTAACGTAGTTGCAAAATATAATCAGCGTGGGGAAGAGGCTATTGATGAATTGGAAGAGCATATTACAGAGGCACTTCGAATAATGAATGAAGAACATCAATTAACTGGGATGGAAAAGTATATTTATCCAGTAATTCGTGCAACCTCTTTTCCCACTAAAACAAAGGCTGGAGAGAGCCTGGTCTGTAAGGATCATACTGCAGAAACGCGAATTTACTATGCGCTTGATTTGGGTAAATCTTATCGATTAATTGATCAGACCTTATTAAAAAATGAAGGTTGGACATTAGATAGAATAGATGAAATCGCAACCTTTAATGTTCGTTCTCTGGACGTTGATTACAAGCATGATCGTGTTGCAGATAATGATTTTTATTTTGTCGCTAAGCAAGACGGGTATGACGCAAGTCGAATTTTGAACGAAGCTTTTTTAGAAGAAATGAAAGCAAATGCAAAAGGTGAACTCGCTGTGGCGGTACCACATCAGGATGTTTTAATATTAGCTGACATTCAAAACAAAACAGGGTATGATATATTAGCACAAATGACTATGAAGTTTTTTGCTGATGGAAGAATTCCAATAACTTCACTTTCATTCATTTATGAAGACAAAATATTGGAGCCCATTTTTATACTTGCAAAAAATAAACCAGAAAAGGAATAGGAAGGTGAATGGGATGGATGTTTTTTATAATCCAATAGGTGTAGGAGACGTTTTAATTATTCCTGTTAAAGAAGGCAATCGATATGAATTAAAGCATACAACAGTTGCTGATATTACAAAAATTACAACTACAGATGGTTCCTTACTTGGTTATAATATTTTTAATGCCTCAACTCACTTTGATTTAAAGGAATCGGGGAAGATTACATTAACAGAAGAATTGCTAAGTCAGTTAAAAGCGCTGTTTAAACGAAGCAATTTAACTGATTCCCTTGATTTTGACTTAAGCCCTAAATTTGTTGTTGGGTATGTAAAAAGTAAAAGCCCTCATGAGAATGCCGATAAATTAAGTGTATGTCAAGTAGATGTAGGGGATGAAGTACTTCAAATTGTATGTGGTGCCCCGAATATTGATGCAGACCAAAAGGTTGTTGTAGCAAAGGTGGGTGCAACAATGCCAAGTGGATTAAGGATTAAACCGACAGAATTAAGAGGGGTCCCATCGAATGGTATGATATGCTCCCAAAAAGAGTTAGGATTACCAAATGCACCAAAAGAAAAGGGTATTTATGTTCTTGAAGATACATTTACTGTTGGTGAAGAGTTCTCGTTATAAGAAGCGAACAACCTACGTATTTTACATAGGTTGTTTTTCTTTTTATTACCTTAACTGAAGTTTTTATCTACAAAGAACGTAAAAAACTGTTAAAATAGGAAGTATATTAATTATTGACAAGGCATTTTACTTGCTGTCCAACTACAAACGAAACAGAAAGAAGAAATAGAAATGGGTGAATACAAGTGTGGGATCAATGGATTAAAAAGCTGAAAGCTCTTTTTACAGAGGAAGATAAGGAAGAACAGAAAAGGAACATCAACCAGGAAAACCAAAATTTACAGGCTAAAATGATGTACCAATATCCAGAGGATAAAACATTCCGTTTTCCTGTAATTCCTGATCAAAAAACAAAAGAGACGCCAGCCGATGTGCCTGCATTTCAGAGAAAGAGAAATAAAAGCTTGGAAGAGAACAGGACTCCTCACCAAACCAGAAAGAGAGAATATCCAAACTTGGAACGTGATAAAGTATATAAAAAAAATACAGAAATACCATTTCAGTTAACCGAGGTACCATCTCCTATTTACGGTTTTCAACAAAAGAGAAAGGAAAAAGAAGTTGAAAGTATACCTGCTTACAAGAGAAAGCAGGATAAAATAGGAGAACAGCATGAACCTGTAGATAAAGAAGAGCTGATTATCTCAAAAACAAAAGAGGCTGTTAATCAAAATGCTGATTCTTTAACTGAAGCAGCCAGTACAGTAGCAGAAGAGTTCAACCAGGAAATTAAAAATACGGATACTGAACAGGAATGGTTACATAAGAGAAACAAAAAAAACAAAAGTCCAGGCAGCAAGGATATCAAAAATAAAAAGAATTCAAATAAAAGTGTTTCACCTAAACAAGAACCTTATAATGTCATCATGACTCCAAGAGATAAGAAGAATTTATATGAAAAAGCGAAGCTAGCTGAGAAGAAGGCAGTAGTTAAAGAACAAACTAACTTAATACCGTATCATCTCTTGAATGATGCAGAGCAAAAAAGCAGTGAAGATAATAGATGGGTAATTAAGCAACAGAATTTACTAGAAGAAACACTTAGGCACTTTAACGTAAAAGCCAAAGTAGTGAAAGCTACCCAGGGACCATCTGTTACAAGATTTGAGGTTCAGCCCGAGTTAGGAGTTAAAGTGAGTAAAGTTAAAAATTTAAGTGATGATTTGAAACTGAATATGGCTGCTAAGGATATACGGATTGAAGCACCTATTCCAGGAAAGAATACAATTGGGATAGAAATACCTAATCCGAAGCCACAAATGGTTGGCTTACAAGGTATTTTTGAATCAGAGGAATTTAAAAATTGCACGTACCCATTACCAATTGCCCTAGGGTTAAGTATAGAAGGGTCACCATTAATTACATCTATCCAAAAAATGCCGCATGGTCTAATTGCTGGTGCTACAGGATCAGGAAAAAGTGTCTGTATAAATACGATCCTAATTAGCTTGTTATATAAGGCGACCCATGAGGATGTTAAATTTCTATTGATTGACCCCAAGATGGTGGAGTTGGCACCCTATAATGGCATACCACATTTAGTAGCTCCTGTTATTACTAATGTAAAAGCAGCTACAGTGGCTTTAAAATGGGCAGTTAATGAGATGGAAGAACGATATGAGAAATTTGTTTATGAGGGTGTACGTGACATTGAACGGTATAATCAAAAAGTAGTGAAACAGGACCGAATGGATGAAAAGATGCCTTTTATCGTTATTGTAATAGATGAATTGGCAGATCTGATGATGGTCTCACCACAGGATGTAGAGGATTCTATCAGCCGAATTGCTCAGAAAGCCAGAGCCTGTGGAATTCATCTTCTTTTAGCAACACAGAGACCATCAGTTGATGTTATTACCGGTCTGATCAAAGCAAATATTCCAACGCGAATTGCTTTTAGTGTATCGTCACAAATAGATTCCCGTACCATTCTTGATACTAGTGGTGCAGAGAAACTCTTAGGTAAAGGAGATATGCTATTTATTGAGAATGGTACGGGAAAGAGTATTCGATTACAAGGCCCGTTTGTTTCAGACGAAGAAATAGAGCGGGTAACAAGTTATGCAAGAAGTATTGCGGAACCGAATTACCTGTTCGAGCAGGAACAATTATTAGAACAGATTAATGTGGATGAGGACGAAGATATCCTTTTACATGAAGCTATTGAATTTGTTTTACAACAAAATAGCGCAAGTACTTCCTTATTACAAAGACAATTTAAAATAGGCTATAATAGAGCTGCACGCCTTGTTGATACACTTGAGAGGCGTGGCATCATCTCACAGCAAAATGGTAGTAAGCCCAGGGATGTGTTAGTATCTTCCGCACAAATAGAGGAAACACAGTAACTTACTTCAGAAGCTATTTTAGCCTTGTATAATGTATAATATTTATATATGATAATGGAAACAGATCAATTATGCTAAGGAGAAACCTATGAAGGAAATTGGACAAAAATTAACAGGAAAGATAGATCGTCTTACAAATAAAACGTTTAAATTCGATAAGCGGATTAAAGAAGGTTGGTTTTCAGCAGTATATTTTTTGAAAACGAAAGAGATTGCTGAAAAAAAATTGCCCTACAACTATATAACCATGCAATTTTTTCAAAAAGAAAATGCCGTGTTGTGTGGGACAGATGAAGCAATCTCTTTAGTCCATACTTTTGCTGAGAATCCAGAAACGCTGGAAATAAAATCATTGAAGGATGGCGACAAGATAACTCCTTTTGAATCTGTGCTAACCATTTCGGGAGCATACCAGCAATTTGGTTTTCTGGAAGGCATTATTGATGGGATTCTAGCAAGAAGAACATCGGTGGCTACAAATGTATACAATGTTGTAAAAGCAGCTAGAACTTCTGGGGAGCAAAAGCCCGTTATTTTTATGGGAGATCGTGATGATCATTATACCCAGCAAGCTGGCGATGGTTACTCTGCATTTATTGGTGGTTCAACAGCGCAGGCAACGCACGCAATGAATGAATGGTGGGGGAAAGAAGGCATGGGAACAATGCCTCACGCGCTAATTCAGATGTTTCGCGGCGATATAATAGCAGCATCCAAAGCATATCATGAGATGTACCCTGAAGATGAGCTTGTTGCGCTTGTGGATTACAATAATGACGTAATAACTGATTCTCTCAAAGTGGCCCGTGAGTTTGGGGATGATTTAAAAGGGGTACGTTTAGATACATCACGAACACTTGTTGATAAATATTTCTTAAGAAACCACCACTTGATGGGGACATTTGATCCTCGTGGAGTAAATCCAGAGCTCATTTTTGCTCTCAGGAAAGCATTGAATGAGGAAGGTTTCCAACATGTCAAAATAGTGGCCAGCGGTGGATTTACGGAAGGCCGTATTGCACACTTTGAGACGCTGGGGGTTCCAGTAGATATGTATGGCGTTGGTGGAAGTCTACTTAAGATTAACATCGGCTTTACAGGTGATAACGTGCTGTTAAATGGCACACCTGCAGCTAAAGAAGGACGTAGATATCGGCCAAATCCCCGTTTGGAAATGGTTAAGTACTATGGGAATACTGAATAAAGGCAGTTATTATTTAGTTTTCGGGAATACTAAAAAAATATTATATTATTTTTATTTCTAGAGAGGTTTTGTTATAATTATAAAATAGGTGTGAAATTTATCGTAAATTTCAATCCTTTTTTACGCACAATTTGGAGGTTCTTTTATATGACAACTTACCATTTTATTGGTATAAAGGGGACTGGAATGAGTGCTCTTGCACATATTCTTCATGATTCTGGTGAGAGTGTGCAAGGGTCAGATGTAGAAAAGCGCTTCTTCACACAAGAAGCACTAGAAGACAAAGGCATTCCTATATTCCCTTTTTCAGAACGTAACATCAAAGAAGATTACACAGTAATTGCAGGTAATGCATTTTCAGATGATCACTTGGAGATTAAAGAATCGAAAAGGCAAGGAGTTACTTATTATAGATATCATGAATTCCTTGGAGAGTGGTTAAAGCAATTTACTAGTATTGCGGTCACGGGAGCACATGGAAAAACATCTACTACCGGCCTTTTAGCGCACGTATTAAATGGCACGTTTCCAATTTCTTACTTAATTGGCGATGGTACTGGGACCGGTCATGTTGATAGTCAATACTTTGTATTCGAAGCATGTGAATACCGTCGACACTTTTTGCAATATGAACCTGATTATGCAATTATGACGAATATTGATTTTGACCACCCAGATTATTTCACGAGTATTGATGATGTTTTTGATGCATTTCAATCTATGGCTGATCGAGTGAAAAAAGGTATTATAGCATGCGGTGACGATGAGCAATTACAGCAAATACAAGCAAAGGTCCCAGTAGTTTATTATGGGTTTGCCGCATCTAACGACTTTCAAGCACAAAATGTGAAAGAAGTTGAAAATGGTACAGAGTTCGATGTATTTGTTAGAAACACTTACTATGATACGTTTATGATCCCAATGTTCGGTGATCATAATATTCTAAACGCACTGTCTGTTATTGCAATATGTCATTACGAGGGGATCGACGCGGAAGACATTAAGAAATTAAATTCATTTAAAGGTGTCAAACGCAGATTTACAGAGAAAATTGTTGATCAACAAGTATTAATTGATGATTATGCACACCACCCTATAGAGATTACAGCAACGATTGACTCGGCACGCAAAAAGTATCCAGATAAAGAAATTGTAGCAATTTTTCAACCACATACATTTACTAGAACAAAAATGTTTCTTCAGGAATTTGCAGACAGTCTAAGCCAGGCAGATCATGTGTATTTGTGTGATATATTTGGATCAGCAAGGGAAGATGCCGGGAAACTCACTATACAAGACCTCCAGGAATTGATTAAGGACAGCTCTATTTTAGACTTGTCCCATACTGATGTATTAACTACTTATAAAGATAGCGTATTGATTTTTATGGGAGCTGGAGATATCCAGAAATTCCAACAAGCCTATGAAAATAAAATACAGGGTAAAACGATAAATAACTAAAAAGAGTCTGATCTACAGGCTTTTTTTTATTAATTTTGAGAAAATAAAGGAAGATGCTACCTATTTGTCGAAGTAGTACTATAGTGATATTTTTTACTGTACATATGTCTTTATTAGATAATTATACGTTTAGGTATTACCAATAAGGGTATTATGAATAAAGGGATATTAATACTCTTAAGGGATTTACATTTGTATTTGTAAAAACACTTTGCTAATTAACGTCACACTACACATCATTTACAGAACAGAGGGAGTGATACTTCAGTGGAAATCATGTTATATATTGCTGCACTAATTGCAGCTGTATCTTTCGCGGTATTAGTTATTTATATGGCAATAACCCTAAAGGCTGCAAAACAAACATTAAATAATGTTGCAGGCACATTGGAGGGTCTTGAGGAACAAATGCAGGGCATAACAACTGAAACAACTCAATTATTAAATAAGACCAATAAATTAGCGGATGATATTAATCAAAAGTCCTCTAAATTAGATGGATTATTTGAAGGAGCAAGAGGAATAGGAGATACAGTAAAGGATTTCAATCATTCACTCAAGCAACTATCGTCCAGTATTTCTCGTACTGCTACACAAAACCCTGAGAAGGCTTCTCAAGCAGTGAAATGGGGAGCTGCGATGATGGATTTATGGAAAAGAAAAAATAAATAATTAGTAAACTATACGAGGAGGAATTTGAATGGGAGACAATAACATTAATAGTAAGGATTTTATCATTGGAACACTAATTGGCGGGATTGTGGGGGCCACTGTTGCTCTATTATTTGCGCCTAAGTCGGGAAGAGAATTAAGAGAAGATTTAAATGAAGGTGCAGTTCAGGTTAAGGATCGTGCTAATGAATGGAAAGACAATGCTCAGGTATCCGGATCCAATTGGAAAGATAAAGCTTATACAACCAGTTCTGAATTAAAAAGAAGAGCGATGGATTCAACTTCGCAGCTGACTAAAACTGCTTCGGAAAAAACGAAAGAGTTAACAAAGAACGTTCAAAATAAATTGCAGGAAAAAAGGAATAAAGAAGATGAAGCTCTAGAAGCAGCTGACCAGGTAGCGGATGCTATTGAAGAGGCAGCAGATAAACTGGAAGATACAAATAATAAATAATTATTATAGCTTTAAAAGGCTGCTTCAGTTTTGAACTAAAACTGAAGCAGCCTTTTTTGAGAAATAGAAAAGTATAAAATTTTGGCTGCAATTAATTCTTACACTTAAACAGCCACGTCCGGCTTCGACGGACAAATGTTTTCGGTGGGACGAGAAGTGCGGAGTCCCAGGACGTCCTAGTGCCGATGAAGCCACAGGATAAGGAAAGCATCTGTGAGATACATCGCACGCAGGAAAAGTGCTTTTCTTTTTCAAGGCCGTGGTGTTTTCATCGGCCAGCGCCCAGTTACATGAACTGAATGATTTAGTTAATCCCAGTCAAGACGTAACTGATCGCCATCATGCAATACATCATCAAAAGTGGTGGATTGGTCGTTCTTACTTAACTTAAACTTTCCACTGGCACTTGTCCGATCTATATCAACGTATCGAAACACATCTTGAAAAATAAATGGGTCGTGATTCTTTTCTTTAATTTCTATGAAATCATCAGGTTTTAGCAAACTATCCGGATTTAATTCTGTGTTTTCTCTAGTAATCAGTAGCCTCTGTTGTTTCATTGTGATAGGCTCCCCATTAAAGGTAACTTCAATTCTGTTCCAATAATTATTATCCAACTGATTTAAAAGATCGACAACTCGGGGCTCTTTTGCAGCTGAAATGTATAATCGGTCATTTGGTTTTAATAGATAATCCAGCTTTACTTTATTATCATTTACTATTATTTTTGCTTCTCCAATCAAAATAGTAGTTTTTTTATTATTGATAAACAGACTGAAATCTTTTGTGTTTCCTATTTGATCTGTACCTATTTTTGTTATAAAGTCTCCTACTGTTCTAATTTGATTAAGTACAATATTGTCTTTATCCTGGACGGTGTATTCCTTCGATTTTAATTGATTATTTACATAGAAATCTGTTGTTAACTTATATTTACTCTCATTATAGTAAATGGATAAAGAAGGTAATTCCTCGATTAGTTCGTTTAATGAGACACGAGGCTCTCTACCATCTTTTCCTTTATCAATGGTCACTGTATCCCCGTTCTGTATGTGACTATCAACCGTTACTCTTTCATTATTTAAATAGATTGCTGGAGGAGTGCCATACTCTCCAGGTAGAGTAATAGCTTTACCATTGATTGATACAATGGAAGCGATCCCAGGCCTTCCGTAATGCATGTTGATATCTATCCCTGCTTGCACAAGGCAATCCCCTACTGTTAACTGTTTCATCTCAAACATGCGAATGGTTCTTTCGTTCACAACAATAGTAATATAATGAACTGGATTTTGTTTAGCTGCAATTGCAATGCCTATCGGAGTTACAAAATCAGGACCACTTGGGAGCTTTTCGTTTTTATTCAGTTCTTGAATAGCATCAATCCCTCTCACTGCTACCCGGTTAGCAGGCAATTGTAATTTGCTGGCAATAGCAGAGGTGATGTCAGGTGTGAGGCTGCCACCACCAACGAGCATTACGGCTTTAGGGGGTTTTGAATTTAACTGTATTATTTCCTCAGCAATAGAAGCAGCAAGCTCTTCTACTTTACTTGAAACATCGGTGATTAAGGTTTCGTAGGTAATGGAGGATTCAAACCCCAGTATATCCTTGATTACCGCAGAACCGTTAGTAACAATATTTCTTTTCATTTGCTCAGCCATTGGGAAATCGAGTAAATAGCTATCACTTATCGCTTCAGTTATCGCGTCACCTGCTTTAGGAACCATACCATAAGCAGCTACAGTACCTTTATCGGTGATAGCTATATCACTAGTTCCGGCACCTATATCCACAAGCGCTACGTTTAACCGCCGCATCGATTCCGGTATTAGAACATGAATTGCAGCAATTGGTTCCAATGTGAGTGCTTCCATTTCCAAATCTGCTCTAGTAAGGGAAGCCAATAGGGACTCAACGACTATTTTAGGTAGGAAAGTTGCGATAATTTCTACACTGGCTACTTCTCCGCTTTGATCGATGAGTGATCCTATCTGATCTTGATCAATTTTATAGTGCAAAACAGAATAACCCACGCAATAATAGTTTGTATAGTCATAAGAATTTTCTAATTGAGCTAGTTTTAGCTGTGCAGCTTGGACTGCACTTAATTCTAAATGTTTTATTGTATCTCCATTGGTTATTGGTTGTTGGTTCAGTGAAATTTCTGCTTGGGCCTGTGTCGTTTTTAACGCTCTGCCAGCAGCGGCTACACAAACCCTCTTCAGCTTTCTCTCACTTCGCTGTTCTAATATTTCTTTTACTTCTCCTATAACATCAGAAACTGCAATAACATTATGAATTTGCCCGTCTCTCATCGATCTTTCTTTATGTTCAATTGTATGATAATCAAGAACTTCAAATTTATCGTTCAGTTTCTCCATTAGAATGCCGGTCACAGAGCGAGTACCAATGTCCAAAGCAAATACTTGATTTCCCATAGTAAATTAGTCCTTTCAGAATAAATCTCTTCTCTAGTATAAGCTTTTTAATGACAAAGAAAAAATAATTAGCTATAATTGTCTCTAATTATTATAAAGTGTTCAGATAAGAGGCTGTAGAAAACGAAAATTTATGCTCGATTACTCCTTCAATTTTTTGTAATTTCTTTCAGAGTGGAGTATGATTAAGAAAATAGAAGGGCATTTTTCAATTTGGCCTGGTAAACGGACAGATAGAGGTTCATAGCATGTTAAAATGTTAAGTGAAGGAATTTACTAAATGAAGATTCACCCTATACTAGGAGGAAGAATAGCATGAATAATATTACAATATATGATGTAGCAAGAGAAGCAAATGTTTCAATGGCAACCGTTTCACGTGTTGTTAATGGAAATCCAAATGTCAAACCAACAACTCGCAAAAAGGTATTAGCAACTATTGAAAGGCTGGGTTATCGTCCAAACGCTGTAGCCAGGGGATTAGCCAGTAAAAAAACAACAACTGTTGGAGCAATAATTCCCGACATTTCCAGTATCTTTTTTGCCGAATTAGCAAGAGGCATAGAAGATATTGCCACTATGTATAAGTACAATATTATATTAAGTAATTCAGATCAAAATAAAGATAAGGAACTGCAATTGATCAATACATTGTTAGAAAAGCAAGTGGACGGCATCTTATTTATGGGTGGAGATATTTCTGAGGATCATGTAAACCAATTCAAAAGCTCTTCGGTACCTGTTGTACTGGCTGCAACATATGATGAAAGCGATGTAATTCCTTCTGTTAATATTGATTATGAGGCAGCAGCTTATGAAGCAACAAGCTTTCTAATCAACAAAGGTAACGCACATCCTGCTTTTATTTCAGGACAAGTGGATACGCACATAAATCTCCTTAAATATAATGGCTATACTCGTGCTTTAAAAGATGCGTCAAAATCTGTTGATGACAAGTTAATCATTAAAGGCGATTATTCCTATGATTCTGGAATAGAAGCTATTAATCATCTTCTAGAACTCGATGAACGACCAACAGCCGTGTTTGTTGCTTCGGATGAGATGGCTTTGGGTGTTATCCATGGAGCACAGGATAAAGGTTATAAGGTCCCGGAAGATATTGAAGTTTTTGGTTTTGATAATACAAGACTGGCTACCATGGTTCGCCCAACACTATCTACAATTGTACAACCGATGTATGATATAGGGGCTGTTGCCATGCGTTTACTAACCAAGTATATGAACAAAGAAGAAGTAGCAGACAATAAAGTGGTTTTACCTCACCGAATTGAAGAAAGACACTCAACAAAATAAAAAAAATGCCGATATAAATAGTAGTAAGAGCTCGAGTATTCAACTAGGTTGGGGAGAGAGACTATGAGGAAAAGAGATTTATTAACTCCTATCGGCATTACGTTAGGTTTTATTATGATTATGCTTGCTATAATAGCTAAGGGTGGGAGTAGTGGAGCTTCATCCTTCTTGGATATTTCGTCCATTTTTATTGTCATCGGTGGATTAGTTGCTTCGATGCTAATTAATTTTAAAATGGAGCAAATTAAGTTAACCAATAAAATAATAGGTGAGGCTTTTCATAAAAATGACCAACGTTTACCAGAACTTATTGGGTTATTTATTCGCTTATCCGAACGAGCCAGGAGAGAAGGGATTCTTGCACTGGAAAATGAATTAGAAGAGGTGGAGGATACTTTTATCCGTAAAGGCATCCTTCTAGCAGTAGATGGTATAGAACCGGAAGTTATTAATGATATTATGAATGCAGAAATTACAGCCGTGGAAGACCGGCATTATAAAGGAAGAACCTTAATAGAGAAAGCAGGGGAGTATGCTCCTGCCTGGGGAATGATTGGAACACTGGTAGGTTTGGTACTTATGCTTAATAACCTGCAGGATCCGGCAACTTTAGGCCCGAGCATGGCTGTAGCCTTGCTAACTACGTTATATGGGACAGTTCTGGCAAACCTAGTGTTCGTCCCAATGGCAAATAAGCTGGAAAGTAAGTCAGAGGAAGAGATATTTATAAAGCAAATAATTATAGAAGGCGTCATAGGCGTACAATCAGGTCAGAACCCAAGAATATTAGAAGAGAAGTTAGGTGCATTTCTCCCCAAAGAGACAAAAAAGAAACAACAGGAAGCGGAACAGGGCTTCGTGGAGGAGAGCATGAATGAAGCGTAGAGTAATAAAGAGAAGAAAAAACAATGGTGCTCCTAAATGGATGGTTACATATTCAGATATGGTAACACTGATCTTAGTCTTTTTTATTTTGTTATTTTCTATGTCACAAATAGATTTAGTTAAATTTGAAGCAATCTCTGAATCTTTCCAAAATCGCATGATATTTGATTTTTATCCATCTCCAGTACCAATGGAGAATCCAACAGAGAATACAAGTAATATGGAAAGCGGGAAAAACTCAAACGAATTTGAGAATCCCAGCCAAAAAAGAAACACTACCGTTCGTGATAGTGAAACTAGTCAGCAGGAGCAATCGTTAACTAGCTTAATACAGGATGTTGAAGGGTATTTAAATGAAAATGAATTAAACAATGTAATATCTGCAAATAGAACCGAACGGGGTGTAGTGCTGGTCCTACAGGAAAGCATACTTTTCAACTCAGGTGATGCTGAGATACTTGATATGGGAAAACCATTTTTAAGTAAAATCGGCACATTAATGAATGAACTACCTAATGATGTTAAAGTGGAGGGACATACAGACAGTCGTCCGATATCCAATTACCGCTATCCTTCGAACTGGGAACTTTCCAGTGCAAGAGCTAGTAGTGTAATCAGGTATTTAATTATTGAAGAGGAATTTGATGAGTCTCGTTTTTCATCAGTTGGCTATGCTGACACCAGGCCGATTGTTCCAAATAACTCACCTGCAAATTGGAGTAAAAACAGGCGAGTAGAAATTGTTATTTTAGAGAGTGAGGAGGGAGATGACTAATAAGCCATCTCCTTTAGTATTTTAACGGATTGTCTTAGCATATTTTAATATGTTAACTAATAACTTCTCATTTTTTTCGCTAATTTCAGCCTTCCTGGGAATGTCAGGTATAACATCTTCCGTATCATGCCAATTTTCCGGCAATGCGATGGGTGACTCTGCTTGCCATTTTGTTAACCATGCTAATGGAATTTTTCCTTCCGATGGCTTACCTGTTTTCATCACATTCCATACTTGGGCCCATGCGCGGGGCACCACTCTCCAGATATCATAACCTCCGCCGCCAAGTGCAATCCATTTGCCATTACAGTATTTATGAGCCAACTCATGTGCCAATAATGGTATTCTTTCATAAATTTCCATAGAGGCACATAAATGTGTTAAAGGATCAAAACAATGAGCATCTGCTCCGTTTTGAGTTACAATCACATCTGGTTTAAAGAAAGCAGCAATCTCTCTGAAAGCAGACTCATATACTTGTAAAAAAGATTCATCTTGAGTAAAGGCATCAATTGGCAGATTAAAAGAATAACCATGTCCCTCTTTAATGCCTCTTTCATTTACGTGCCCCGTTCCAGGAAATAAATATCTCCCTGTTTCGTGAATGGAGAATGTGCAAACATTTGGATCATCATAAAAAGCCCACTGAACGCCGTCACCATGGTGAGCATCCGTATCAACATATAAGACTTTTAAATTAAATTTTTCTCTAATATATTTAATTGCAACAGCCCCGTCGTTATAGATACAGAAGCCTGCTGCTTTTCGCTTGAAGCCGTGGTGTAAACCTCCACCTAGATTAAGTGCATGATCCACATCCCCATTTAAGACGGCATCTACTGCTGTCAGTGTACCACCGACGAGATAGCTTGAAGCTTCGTGCATGTTATTAAAAATAGGTGTATCTTCTGTACCTAGTCCGTATTCAATACCTTCACTTTCGGTTAATTCATCCCTGCTTGCTTTTTTAACAGCTTCGATATAAGCCTTGTCATGAAATAATGAAAGTTCTTCTTCCGTTGCCAAACGTGGTTTTATAATATCCTGTGCACTCAAGGAATTTGTATGTTCTAATAATTCTTTCGCCAGTACAACCCTTTTTTGATTAAAGGGATGGTCAGGGTTGAAGCGATAATCCAAGAAAGCATTAGAAAAAACAAAGGAAGCCTTGCCTGTCATAATTTTGGCTCCGGTATATTATTTGGCCACATTAATTCATATCCTGCTTCTCGCAAGTCCTGTATTACTGGCAACGGATTCATAGTTTGTATACGGAAAACCAAGATCTTATAGTTAGGGTCATCTTTATATGGGTAAACCAAAACAGAAACTATATTTGCTTTTCGTTTTCCAAATATAGAAGTGACCTCTGGTAAAATACCAGGTTTATGTGGTACTTTTATTTCGATATGCGAACTTTGCACATGAGTACCAGTTAATTGAATTAACGTATAGAGCATATCTTTTTCAGTTACAATACCTACTAGTTTATTTCCTTTTCTGACAACAGGTAAGGAAGCAAATTCTTCATCATAAAAAATCCGCGCAATTTCCTCAACGAAATCTAATGGATGGATGGTTACGACAGGATGGCTCATAATCGTTTGAATTTCATTTTCCAGCTCCTGCTGCTCAGTATCTTTCATAAAAATGGACGGGCTGGCATCACGGACATCGCGGTCGGAGACAATACCAATAATCTGATACTCTTCATTCACAATTGGAATATGTCTAATTCGATGTTCCTGCAGTAACTGTAAAGCCTGAGCAATTGACGCAGTAGGTGGTAAAGTGACAACATCAGTTTTCATAATCTCTTCTACTAACACTATAATCCCTCCCTCATGTTGCGGTAACGGTGCCGCTGTAAAAACCGTAATGTATCAAATCTTTTAATCGAATCTTCTGACACATTTTTTCCAATGCGTACCATTAAGCAGTTGGCTGGATGTGAAATAATTTCAGGGTCATCCGTTGGAGCTGGTAGTAGACCCCCTGCACCCATCATCTTTTCCATTACTTTTCGGTAGTTCCATATACTCAATTCCGTTCTTTCTAAATCCCAATGCCAGTAGTATTCTGTGGATATAACAATATAATTTTCCATGAAAGAATCCATCATTGATACTTCTAATAAACCCGAAGCAATTCGTGCCCCTCGGTATTCGGGTACCACTTCGATGGCTCCCAGTTCAATTAGGTCTTCCATATTAAATTCGGACCATCTTTCCAATTCGTCAGGGTAAAGGTATGTTACATAACCAATAATTGTATCTTCAGTTCTAGCTATAATAATTCGCCCCTCTGGAAAATCGGCAATACTTAATACTGCCTCAAACTGTTTGTCTGGCGGTCGGAATGCAGTTAGTTGTTCATGAAAATGATATTTCTTAAGCTTGGCAGAAGGAAGAGGACCTTCAATAGTAATTATGCCACTCGACGTTGGACGTGTTAAAGAGTGGTATTCTTTTGTATGATTCATCATTTCACCACCTATTGTTAGATAAATACGCTTTCATAATTACCATTATACAGCAATAACGTTGGTATTTTTAGTAATTTCATAATTTGGGGTATAAAAATAGAAGGGAGGATCCCGCCCTTCATTAATGGCGGGTTCTGCCCTTCTATCTGGAATACTAGTTTTCATCTTCGTTTTCTTCATCGTTGCTATTGTCATCATCATCTTCGTTGTCATCGTCTTCTTGATCTTCTTCTTTATCTTTATCTTTATCTTTATCTTTATCTTTGTCCTTATCTTCGTCTTTATCTTTCTTTTTATCTTCTTCATCCGGTGTTTCAGGTTCCGGTTTGGAAGTATCTCCAACCAAAATTTCTTTTGACGCAGAAGATTCCAGTCCAAAATAGTCAACAGCTTTAACATGGTAGACAGCACTATTGTCACCTATAGAATAATCAGTAGAAGTTGTACTACCTATTAGACTGAAATTTCCACCACGTTTATCTGAACGGTAAATTCGATATCCTACTACGTCTTTACTACTGGATTTGTTCCAAGACAACTTATTTCCAGACTTCTTTAGGGATGTTGGAGCTGATGGATTTTTACCATCATCTTCAATTGCATTTCCGACATCTGTATTAGGAATGCCAATTTTCTCCCATTTTTCCCTGTCTGCACCTCGAGGGAAGAGTTGCGATAAATCGCTTAATTTATCATAATCATTTCGTTTCAGAAATTCCGGATTAAAGGCCAGCCCATCTCCTTCTGTAAATTCACTTGGTGTATTTGGCCCCGCGATCACTGCTTTCCCATCAACCATCACATAACTACCTGTAACTAAACTGTCATCCTCTTCCTTGGGAACAAACTTCGAGTTAAATAGGTCTGTTTTAATTAAGCCTGCTTTTTTACAAAGCTCAGATGGAAGCATTCCCGAGATTGCACAATAACTTCTTTCTACAATTCCATCCGGACGCTTGAACCTTTCTGTAGGTGCTAATAATTCAGGATTAATATCCTGTGCACTGTTCATTAGCTCTGCCCATAAATTAAGATTTCTTTGACTGTAAGTTAAGGAGCAATTTGAACATTCATTTATAGAATGCGGTGTCCTATAGCCAATCCAAGTACCGAAAGTCACATTTGGATTTGTTGCGACAAACCAAGCATCATTATAATCATTTGATGTTCCGGTTTTGCCTGCCCAATCTACATTCCCATGTTTTAATCGAGAATTCAGGTAACGTGCTGTTCCGCTACTAATGACATCACGCATTATATCAATTGTTAGGTAGTTTGTTTGGGCGGTAAATACATCTACGGTCTCTTGTTCATGTTCGTAGATTACTTCGCCATCATTGGTTGTAATTTTCTCAATCATATATGCATCTGCAAACTTTCCGTCATTACCAAAGGTGGCAAAGGCATTGGTGTTCTCTTCAACTGTAATACCAACATCCATAGAACCGATAGAAAGTGATGGGTAAACGTAGTCACCTTCTGATAGTGAGGTAATACCCATTTTATCTAAATATTCTTTAGCAGGATTATCATTTATTATTTTCGTATATATTTCAGCCGCTGGAATATTATAGGAATTAGCAAAAGCTGTACGTGCAGAAACAATCCCGTAATTCCCACCACCATAGTTTCTCGGCTTATCTGCGGGCCAGCCAGCTAGCTGTTTATTATAATCAGCTAGCGCTGTAGCAGGCTGTACGACACCTTTTTCCATGGCAGGTGCATAATCAAGTAATGGTTTAATTGTACTACCAATAGATCGCTTTGCTTTCGTTGCATAATTGTAATAATTATACTCTTCTTCATGACTTTGATCCCGACCGCCAACAAAACTGATTATTCTTCCAGTGTTATTCTGGATTAACATTCCACCAGCTTGAATTTGCTCTGTCTTCTCTATGGTTTCTCCAGTTTCTTCATCTTTTACTGTAAATGTTCGGTCAGGACCATAGTGGTCATAATTTTTTATAACTTCTTTAAAGACATCGTAAATATCTTTATCAATTGTAGAGTGAATTTGATAGCCATTCATTCTTAAATCACGGTCTGCTTTTATTTCATATTCATCTTTCAATTCTTGGTTATTGGCTAAATCTTCTTCTGTATACCCATCTTTCTCACTTAAATAGTTTACCAGCAGATCTTTGGCTCTTGCTTGAATTTCATAAGTTAAATCCGGGTAATTATCTAAAGGAGATTCCCTGGCTTCAGTGAAGTCTGCAACGATATCATAGTTCAGTGCTTCATCGTATTCATCTCTTGTAATATATTCAGATTCATACATTCTGTTTAGGACAGTGTTCATCCGATTCAGACCGGGTTTTAACCTATCCTCATCCTTTAATCCACCCGAATTTTCAAACGGTGTATAAGCAGAGGGGCTCTGTGGAAGTCCTGCTAAATAAGCTGCTTGTGGCAGGTTTACGTCTTTTGCATCTACACCAAAAATACCTCTGGCTGCTGTTTGAATTCCAGCAATGTTTCCTCCGGATGCTTCACGTCCATATGGAACTATATTCAGATAAGCTTCTAAGATTTCCTCTTTTTCAAAGAAACGTTCGAGTCGAAGTGCTAGTAAAATTTCAACAGCTTTACGTTCAAAAGAAACTTCATTTGTTAAGATCTGATTTTTGATCAGCTGCTGCGTTAGTGTACTTCCACCTGTTTTCATATCTGAGTTAAATGCTTCCTGCATCATTGCACGAACAATGGCTTTAGGAACAACCCCTTTATGTTCATCAAAATATTCATCCTCTGTTGCAATAACTGCATTTATGAGTGTTTCAGAAATATTGTCAAGCGAGACCTCTTCTCTATGTATGTCGGCACGAACATCCCCAAGGAATATATCGTTGGAAAAATAGAGTTTGGATGTTTCCTCATAATTGTAAATATCCTGTGCCATAACGTCGTACGCTCTTATTGGTTCATCCTTTACCAGAGATGCAAAATAACCTGCACCAATACCACCGGCAAAGAATAACCCGACAAATCCAACTATAAAGAAAAATAGTACTACATTCCAAAACACATCGTATGTGATACGTGATGATCTCTGGATAATTCCTTCTTTCCATATTTGTTGTATTTTTTGATTGTATTTATGAATCCGTTGTTTAAAATCCATTGTAAAACCTCCTAAAATTCCACCTCTAATTATAGCATAAGTACGTTTTATGTTGAATAAGAAATACCACTATATTGCTTTTTAAGCATTAATATGATATGAATATATATATAAACAAGATAACAATTTGCGAGGAAAGAATATAGTAGCTTTTGCAAATCCCTTTTAAAGAGAGCTGGCGGTAGGTGTAAGCTAGTATATATTTGCAGGTGAATTACAATCTGGAGCAATTTCTTTTATGGCAACCATTTAAGAAACGGTGGAAACATCGTTAACAACCCCAAGTGGCAATTTAATTGCAACAAGGGTGGTACCGCGTGTTAAACTCGTCCCTTTTTATTTAAGGGGGGAGTTTTTTTGTTATTTAACTTAAGATATGGAGAGTGAATGGTATGACAATTCTACAGGATCTGGAAACAAGAGGGTTAATTCATCAAACAACAGATAGAGAAGGACTGGAAAAGCACCTCACAGAAAACAAGGTCACATTATATTGCGGGTTTGACCCGACAGCTGACAGCCTGCATATTGGGCATTTGCTTCCTGTAACCATGCTAAAGAGATTCCAAAAAGCGGGACACAAGCCAATTGCTTTAATTGGAGAGGGAACAGGAATGATTGGCGATCCAAGTGGTCGAACCAGTGAGCGTTCGTTAAATGAAACTGAAGTTGTTAAAGAATATAGTGAAAAAATTAGACAGCAAATAGCCAGGCTGCTTGATTTTGATAATGGGGAAAACCCTGTTCTCTCAAGAAACAATCATGATTGGTTAGCAAGTATGACTGTAATCGATTTTCTTCGTGATGCAGGAAAGCATTTCGGGATAAATTACATGCTTGCAAAAGAGTCTGTTTCTGCACGGATCGAACAGGGGATAACTTTTACCGAGTTCAGCTATATGATACTGCAATCGCTAGACTTTCTAAAATTATATGAACAAGAAAATTGCACATTACAAATTGGCGGAAGTGATCAGTGGGGAAACATTACTGCAGGCATGGAATTTATACGCCGTTCAAGAGAACAGCAAGAAGAAGAGATAAAAGTTTATGGATTGACTGTGCCACTAATTACAAAAGCGGATGGTACAAAATTCGGTAAAACTGCAGGTGGTGCGATTTGGCTTGACCCTGAGAAAACAACACCATATGAGTTTTATCAATTTTGGCTAAACACAGATGACCGTGACGTTATCAAGTTCCTGCGTTACTTCACATTTATCTCTGAAGATGAAATGAATGAGCTTGAAAATGAAGTGAACAGCAGTCCCGAAAATCGTATCGCACAAAAGCGTCTAGCGGAAGAAATGACAGAAATAGTTCATAGCCAAGAGGCTTTGAAGCAAGCTCAAAAAATATCAGCTTCATTATTTAGCGGAGATTTAAAGCAATTATCAGCAAGCGACATCGGACAAGGCTTTAAAGATGTACCAACATATCAAGTATCTAAAAAAGATATTACGCTAATTGACTTATTAGTGAATGCATCAATTTCTTCTTCCAAAAGGCAAGCAAGAGAAGATATCAGTAATGGTGCGATTTACATTAATGGAGAACGGAAACGGGATTTGGACTACACGGTAAGTGAAGTGGATCGTATTGAAGGGAAATTTACTATTATTCGTCGGGGAAAGAAAAAATACTACTTAATCGATTTTAAATAGAACGAAAAGACACGAACACTTTGTTCGTGTCTTTTTTTGCTAGAAAATATATGAATATGGCTCCAAAACAGCTGACAGCAAGAGCCATAATCAACTTCGACAGATAGGATAGGGAAAACTACGTCAACGATACGTCGTACTAAGAAAAGCTGACCTCCCTTTTCGAGGACGTCCTAGTGCCGATGAAGCCAATAGGTATTCTCAAGGTATCCCGTGATAGTAGAAATGGATAAACAAGGAGAACATTACTGAACTCGGTGGTATTTAATGATTAACTAACACATATTTAACACCTTTTTAGTTGGTGCCGTTACTCTAGTGGCTTTATTACATAAAATATTGTATAGGAGGTGAGTATATGGGCTGTAGATGCCAAGAATCCTTTCGAAGAAGGAGAAGAGATGTCAGAGATGAGGACAGGAAGAAAGAACGGAGAAGTGTAGAAGGAGTCAGAGATAGGGATAAGCACAGAGACCGAGGAGTTGTAGAAGGAGTCAGAGACAGGGATAAGCACAGAGACCAAAGAGTGGCAGGAAGATTCACTGGCCGCAGATTTAGAAAAAGAAGAAAACATTGCTAGCGAAAGTTGGACAAGGTGCCTAATCGGCACCTTATTTTTGTATTTATGAAATAAGAGATAAATTTGGCTCTATAAAACTCTCTGACAGCAAGAGCTAAGTCCAGTTTCAACGGACAGGATAGGGATAGCTACGTCGGCGATACATCTTACCTATTTCAAGAACGTGGTGTTATCATCGACCAGCGCCCATCACCTAGTGCCCTTCCAGCCTCTTATTAATCTAACTCAACATAAACCAATTCGTTACACATAAGGAAGGCCACCTATAACCGGGTTTGTGCTCAGGCGTCGGCATACCCGCGGAAGTGAGCATGTTTCCTTTTGATGAACTTGACTTATCGCCAGAAATGGCGAAAGTCTAAATGTATCTTATACTCTGGAGTGAATCTCCTGCGGGCAGTGGAAGAACGACTAACTACGCCGCTCCTGCGCGGCAACGTCGCCCCCACCCGCGGATGCGCGGACGCAGGCCATACGTCCTACCCAGGCGCTTACGCCTTTGTTATTAACCAATCGGGGCTTTTACTTAATAGAACAAAACAGGTATTATAAATACTTAAAAACCCCTTGGAGATGTTGTTTACCAACATTTCCAAGGGGTTAATTTTTGTTAAGTTATTAACGAGAGTAGAACTCAACAATAAGTGCTTCATTTATTTCAGCTGGCAGTTCTGAACGCTCTGGGAAACGAGTGAAAGTACCTTCTAATTTATCTGCATCAAAAGAGATATATTCAGGAACAAAGTTGTTCACATCCAAAGCTTCCTTAACTACATCCAGGTTTCTTGATTTTTCACGTAAACTGACAACTTGACCTGGTTCCAGACGATAGGATGGAATATCAACGCGTGATCCATCAACTAACACGTGACCGTGGTTTACTAGCTGACGGGCTTGTCTGCGCGTACGAGCTAGGCCCATGCGGTAAACCATGTTATCTAAACGTGCATCAAGTAAAATCATGAAGTTTTCACCATGAATACCTTTCATTTTACCTGCTTGAGTAAACAAGTTACGGAATTGACGTTCATTTAATCCGTACATAAAACGTAATTTTTGTTTCTCTTGTAGTTGTAAACCATATTCAGAGACTTTCCTGCGTGAATTTGGTCCGTGTTGACCTGGTGCGTAAGGACGTTTATCTAATTCCTTACCAGTTCCAGTTAATGAAATGCCAAGACGACGAGACTTTTTCCATACTGATCCAGTATAGCGTGCCATAAGACATGACTCCTCTTTAATTTTATTTGCATAAAAAATAAATGAGCGTGTTCCATTTCGTTGTCCATTATGTTTTCATGTACCATCGCTCCAGCAGCAGAGAGTTACACGATACACCTCTTGGGTTACAGATGAAATTCATCGAAGAGGAACAAAATGGTTTCAAGCGTTGGTTCACATAGGCTACCTATTATTTTACACAAAGTATAGTATATAAGTTAAACAACCATATGTCAACCTAAAAAAAACAAACGGCAAGTGCGAAACAAACTATAGGAAAAAAGAACTAGTTAGTATATAATGGATATATATATTGGATAGACTTCAGACAACAAAAAATTCTCATGTTAGACTATACGAAAACTTATGATAGGTGATATTAATGGAAAATATAAATCAGTTACAAGGAAAATTACGCAGTGTTTATTTTGAATTGATTTCCGAGTTCTATAATCACCCAAATGAACAGATTTTTACAATAATAATTGAACAATTAAAACAAATAACAAATGCGCGGTACATTGGTTTATATATTTATGATCATTGGAGTAAAACCTATCAGTTAGGTTCACATTTAATAGATGAAGAGAAATTTCTAAATGAAGAAATAGATGCTGAAGGTGGGACTGTTACCGAAGAAAAGATATACAAGATCAGCCCGGATAGGGTTCAAACATGTATATTAACTTTAAAACCGAAAAAAGGCCCAAAGGCATTGTTATATCTGGCTTTTGATAATCAATATAATAAAGAGCTGTTGCAAGTCAGTAAAAGTGAGACAGAAATACTGCTCACTATGATTCACCAATACCAATCGAAAAGTGAAAGTGATCTAAATTACAAGTTCTTGTATGAACTGTCATCACGCTTGCTGTCAAACACAGATAAGACAGACATAATAAGAGAAATTATTGCCGAGTTACAAGGACTTTACCCAAACCTTTCGTTTAACTTATTATTATCTCAGGATAGCGAGGTTGACCCTACCCTGCCGGTTCAAACAATAGAGTATAGTGATGATGTAACAAAAAGAGTCAGTACACAGGCCTTTCTGTCAGGGGAAGTACAGATAGAAAATAGGTTAAATGGAAAGAGTACATACTTGTATGCGCCGCTTATCGGTACACAAGGTGTCTATGGGGTCATACAACTTGTAACGAAGTATGCAGTTGATTTAACAGAACAGGAAATAGAATTCATTACTGAATTTGCACAAACTGCTGGAAAAGCTATTGAAAACGCGACATTGTACGAGAATTCAATTCATTTAGTATCTGATTTGAAATTAATTAATGATACTACACATAAGTTGAATTCCAACTTAAAGCTATCTGAAATCACAAAATTAGTCAGAAATAAAATTATAGCTTCATGTCAAGCCACACAGGTAGGTTTTATCTATTATAATGAAGAGAAGAATCCGAAATTTGATATATTAACTGGAAGTACTGCATTTTTTTATACAGAAAAAGGGGATGCATTTGCAGCATATTTGTCTGTAACCGAAATGGGAAAGGAGGAATCTGTTTTTAATGGTAATTACAGCTGGAAAGATAATTTTGATTATCGTTCATTAATGGTAATACCAATGAGCAACTCCGGTACAAATCATGGTTTGATTGTTATTATGCATGAAGAGCCATACTACTTTAGTTTTGAAAAATTTAAATTAATGCAAGCTCTTGTTCAACATTCCACTTTAGCTGTTACAAATACTATACTAAAAGACAAGCTGGAAAAAGCTGTAATAACAGACTATCTTACAAAATTATATTCAAGAAATCATTTGGAAGACAAGATAGTTACACATATGCAAAAAGGGGAGATGGGATCTCTTATATTATTCGATATTGACGACTTTAAATTGGTTAATGATCAATACGGTCATCATATTGGGGATAAGGTACTTATTCAAGTAGCAAAAATTATAATGACATTTCTTGATAGCGAAGACACGCCGGCAAGGTGGGGAGGAGAAGAACTTGCAATATATGCCCCTGAAATTACGATAAATGAAGGGGTTCAAATTGCTGGTTTAATTAGAAGACAAGTAGAAAAATTCACGGAGCCAATGGTGACACTCTCATGTGGAGTTTCTTCCTGGACAAAGTCTGTAGATGATTCCGTTGATGAGCTTTTTATTCGGGCAGATAGAGCACTTTATGAAGCGAAGACTACTGGGAAAAACAGTGTTGTAAAAAATGTGAAGATCAAATGAGGATTTCCCTTCAGAAAGAATGATTAAATAAATATAGTGGCTAAGAAGAATTAGCCAGCTATATTTTGGTATGTTCCTTTTCAGATAAATGTTTCGAGTATGTGTATGAATTCTTCAAGATATTGCTGGTCTGCTTCGTCAAACCGGTCAGTGGTGGGGCTGTCGATATCAAGAACTCCATATACAGCGTTATTTTTAATAATTGGAACTACTATTTCAGATCTACTCGCACTATCGCATGCAATATGACCAGGGAATTGCAGTACATCAGCTATCCTTTGGGTTTTTCTTTCTTTGACTGCAGTTCCGCAAACACCTTTACCATATCCTATTCTAATACATGCTGGTAACCCTTGGAATGGTCCAAGTACAAGTTGATTATCCTCTTCCTTCCAAAGGTAAAAGCCAACCCAATTTACCTCTGATAAAAATTGATTTAATAAAGCAGAAGCATTCGCTAAGATAGCAGTTGAGTCTACTTCATCCTCGCTTAAGGCCTGTAACTGTTTTAAAAGTAATTCGTAATCTTTACGTTTGCTTCCCGAGTATGCTGATTCTTGAAACATATACACTTTCCTTCCATAATGAAATTTAGAATAAATCTGCAAGGTTCGACAGTCTGTGTGTTTTTTGTCGATAATAAAATGCAGGATATATTGTTTCTTTGTCGTATTTGAGTTGTAAGGAGATGAATATTGATGAAAACGAACCCATCTAAACAAAAAGTGATAGACGCTGCCTCAGTCTTATTTTTTCAAAAGGGATTTCACGGAACATCGGTACGTGATATAGCAGAGAAAGCTTCCGTCAATGTTTCTTTGATAAGTTATTACTTTAAAGGGAAACAAGGATTATTGGAATATGCGGTCACCGAGTATTACGAAGCATATTTAAATGCAATTGATGAAACGCTGGCAAGCCTTGAGACAAATACCGAATTAGATAAATTAAAAAAAATGATTTTCACCATTATACAGTACAAACAACAGAATCATCAATTATCTTGTTTCATTCATCGAGAATTATCTCTGGACTCGGTTTTTGTAAGGGAAATGGCAGTAACCTACTTAGCAAAAGAAAACCATTACATAAGCTCCACCTTTTTTAATACGATAAAAAGGGATAAAAAGAGTGAAGAAGACCGGCATTATATGTTAATGCAATTGAAAGGAATGCTAATCACCCCATATATTCTACATAATGAATGGAAAAACCATATTATAGGAGATTATTCTCATGCTATTTTTGTGAAAAAATATGTTAAAACTATTCATGAATGGCTGGATTTTATCGTGCACCATCAAGGCGGTAAAAAGAATAATGAAGTCAGTAGTTAAAAAAAAGCAAAAAAATTGTTGGTAGATTAATTTATTTGTATATTTTTAGCCAAAAGTGCAATTAACATGGTATTATAGGTACTATATTATTTAAATGACGGTTTTTCAATAAATCTTATTACACCCTTGTACTTCAAGAGGCTCAAAAACAACATCCTCTTATATAGGAATTTAGTTAGGAGGCATTATATGGCATATTTTATTGGCATCATTCTAGTAATAATCGCATTAATTATCATAGGGCTTATTTTGCGCAAGCGGGTATATGATGTTGTTGACAGGCATGAAAGCTGGAAAATGGATATCATGGGCCGAGACGTCGCTTCCCAGTTGGGACGCATTAAGACACTGAATTTGTCAGGCGAAACACAAGAAAAGTTTGAGACATGGAAAGAGAGATGGGAGTTCATTTTAACGAAAGAACTACCTGATATTGAAGAGCATTTATTTGATGCTGAGGAAGCCGCTGATCGCTACAGGTTTTCCCTGGCTAATAAAAGATTAAGTAAAGTAGAACAGATACTGCAATCCATTGAAAATGATATTGAAAAAATGCTTCAGGAAGTAGATGAACTCCTGGAATCAGAAGAAATAAGCCGAAAAGAAATAGAAGGAATACAACCCCAAATTAAATTGCTGCGCAAAAAGCTTGCACAAAGCCGCTACCAATATGGTAAAGCAGAATATCATTTTGATATTGAAATTGATGAGCTGGAAAGAAGGCTTTCGGAATATCATGAATTGGTAGAATCAGGAGATTATTTAGAAGCAAAGCGACTGGTGGATCAATTGAATTCTGATTTGAAGGGCCTGGACCAACAGATTGATTCTTTCCCTGCAATATATAAGCTGTGTAAACATGATTTACCAGCTCAGTTAGATAATCTTTATTCTGGGTTAAAAGGGATGAAAGAAGACGGCTACCGAGTAGAGCATCTGGCTTTCGAGAAAGAAATACGTACATATCAGGAACGTCTTTTGAGCAGTGTAACCAGAATGGAAAACGGAGACACGTCAGAAGCAGAATCTATTGCTGTAGATATAGAAGAGAGAATAATAGAAATGTACCAGCTGTTGGAAAGAGAAGCACTTGCAAAGAACTATCTTGACAATCAAATACCAAGCTATCAGCATTCATTAGATCAATTTAGTGAAACCTTTGAACAAACGAAATCTGAAGTGGAAAAACTGAAGCAGGCTTATTATTTTGAGGATACAGATATGGAGAGATATCTGTCTCTGGAGCAAACGATAACTGGATTAAAAAAACAACTGGATGAATTAGCTGTGGGTATGGATGACGAAAGTACAACTCATTCAGAATTACGAGAAGAAGTAGAAAATGGTTTTAAGCAAATTGAAGAGCTGCAAGAGAAGCACGAGGCATTTAAGAAAAGGATCTACAATTTACGTAAAGATGAGCTGGAAGCAAAAGAAAAGCTTATAGAAATGCGAGATCAGCTCAGTGAAACAAATAGGAAGTTAATAAAGAGCAACATTCCCGGAATACCAAACTTCATCTGGGATATGATAGAAGCAGCATCTGAAAAGAATAGCCGTGTGCTAAGGACGCTTGAAAAACAGCCTCTGGATATGGCTGAAGTCCAACAAGCGTTAAGTGAAGCGAAGACTGCCATCAGTCATGCAGTAGAACAAGCAGATATCATGCTTGACCAAGCGTTCCTTACTGAACAAGTAATCCAGTATGCAAACAGATATCGCAGTCAATATCCTTTCTTAGCTGCGAAATTAGCAGAATCAGAACGATTATTCAGATCCTATGAATATGAATTATCTTTAGAACAAGCTGCAAAAGCAGTAGAAGAAATTGAGCCGGGAGCTTTAAAGCGAATTGAAGAGTTCCAAGCAGCAGTACATTAAATGAATAAGTTACTTACTTGAAAAGGATATTATATAATATCCTTTTCTTCATGGACAAAGGAGTTACAGAAATGATTTATTTGGATAATAGTGCAACAACAAAACCCCATCCTTCCATATTAAAAAGCTTCGAGCAAGTATCAACCAGGTTTTTCGCAAATCCTTCCTCTATTCATCAGTTCGGTGGAGAGGCTGAGAAACTTTTGATAAGAGCAAAAAAACAAGCAGCAGATTTATTGCAGGTTAACAGAGAAGAAATAGTTTTCACTTCAGGTGGTACAGAAGGAAACAATATAGCCATTAAAGGGATAGCACTAGAGCACCAAGGCAGAGGAAAGCATATTATCACGTCGGAGGTTGAACATCCTTCTGTATATGATACATGCAGAAGTTTGGAATCCTTAGGTTTTGAGATAACGTATTTACCTGTTGATCAAAATGGTGTAATATCTATAGAGGATTTACATGCTGCCATTAGAAAAGATACTATTCTAATCAGTATCATGCATGTAAATAATGAACTTGGGTCGATTCAGCCAATCGAGGAAATTGGTAAAGTTGCTAAGCAGCATCCAAAGCTTTTTTTTCATGTGGATGATGTTCAGGGCCTTGGTAAAATACCACTGGATCTGAGGGATAGTGGAATTGATTTATGTACTTTCTCAGGTCATAAAATTCACGGCCTGAAAGGTACTGGTATCTTATTTATAAAAAAACGTACTAGTTTATTCCCATTATTCCACGGAGGAAATCAAGAACAGGCTATCCGTTCCGGCACAGAAAATTTAGCTGGAACAGTTACTATGGTTAAAGCCTTACGTTTAATTAAGGAGCAGGAAAAACATAACGTCCATAAAATGTATGAGATTCAAAAGTACCTTCGTGATGCATTATTAAATATGGCAGGGGTAATAGTAAACACACCGGCACATGCGGCCCCCCACATCATGAATTTTTCAGTGCCAAATGTAAAACCAGAAGTGATTATTCACATTCTTGGAGAGCAAGATATCTATATATCAACAAAGTCAGCTTGTTCGTCTAAGCAAACAAACGAAAGCAGAATTCTTGCTGGATGTGGATTTAATTCAGTGCGTTCTGTCTCAGCACTTCGGGTTAGCCTTTCCTACGATACAACAAAAGAGGATATAGAACTTTTCATAGAGGCTTTACAGAAGGCGATCACACAATTTAAAGAAGTAATGGAGTAGATAATTATGCAGTATGACCATATATTAATCCGCTATGGAGAAATGGCATTAAAAGGGAAAAATATTAAAAAATTCATCATAAAGCTACAAGAAAACATTCAGCAGAAACTTAAAGAATTTCCAGCAGCAAAGGTTAAACGCACACAAGGAAGAATGTTTGTTTTACTAAATGGACATGAACCGGACCCCATAATTGAAAAATGTAAAAATATCTTTGGGATTCAAAGTCTCAGTCTGGCCGTAAAAGTTGAAAATGAGGTAGAGCACATAAAGGAAGCAGCATTATTTGCATTAAAAAATGCAGAAAATGCATCCACATTTAAGGTGTCTTCCAGGAGAATTAACAAAAACTTCCCATTGCGTTCTCAAGAAATGAATCAAGTTCTAGGTGGTCATCTACTTTCGCATACAGAAGGTATTCTTGTAGATGTCCATAACCCCGACATAGAGATAAAAGTAGAAACAAGATTGGAAGCTACTTATATTACCTCAAGTGTTGTGTCTGGACTTGGCGGATTACCAGTTGGTACTTCAGGTAAGTCACTATTGCTCCTATCTGGAGGTATTGACAGTCCGGTAGCAGGTTATTTAGCTATGAAGCGTGGCGTTCAAATAGAGGCGATTCATTTTCATTCGCCACCTTTTACAAGTGAGCGGGCGAAGGATAAAGTACTTGATTTAGCGAAGCAGTTGACTAAGTATGGGACTTCTGTCAAGGTGCACATCGTACCCTTTACCAAACTCCAACAAGAGATTTTTCGGGAAATGCCTGATGGGTATGCGATGACAATCATGCGTCGTATGATGATGCGGATTAGTCAGCTAGTGTGTGATAAAGAATCAATCTTATCCATGACAACTGGTGAAAACCTTGGGCAAGTTGCCAGCCAAACAATGGAGAGTATGAATACAATTAATGAGGTTACAAACTATCCAGTAATTCGTCCGTTGGTTACAATGGATAAGACGGAGATTATTGCTATTTCTAAAAAAATTGGCACGTATGAAACATCGATTTTGCCATACGAAGATTGCTGTACAATATTTGTACCAAAGTCTCCAAAAACAAAGCCCAGACGTGATAAAGCTAATCAATTTGAAACAAAAACTGATTTCACACAATTGATAGAAGAAGCTGTATCGGGTATAGAGGTTATGAAAGTGACCGATAAAAAGGATATTGAGAGTAAATTTGAAGACCTTCTATAATAAATTTCCCGAAACTAAAAAACAAGGATATTATAACAACAACTACCAATTTTAATTATGAATGTTTTCCTCCCTTGTTACACATTATAAAGGTACCAAGGAGGTGAACTAACATGGCTAATAATAATAATTCAAACCAATTAGTAGTTCCTGGTGTTCAGCAAGCTTTAGATCAGATGAAAACGGAGATTGCTCAAGAATTCGGTGTGCAGCTTGGTGCTGATTCAACTTCTCGTGCTAACGGTTCTGTTGGTGGAGAAATTACAAAACGTCTTGTTCAGATGGCTGAACAGCAATTCGGTGGATCTCAATAACAATAATATGGCTAACAGGCTATTCCTTTTTAAGGGATAGCCCTTGATTTTTATCTTGATAAAAAAACTTTATCAAAGTAAAGTGTTACTTAAAGGAGATTAACATATGGGGATATTATGGTTCGGTGGACAGATTTATACATTAGAGAATGAAGGGGAAGCAGTGGAGGCAGTCTTTACAGAAAATGATATTATTAAAGCTGTAGGTACATATGAAAAATTATACCACACCTATTATGAGCAAATTCATCAGGAAATTAACCTGTATGGGAAGACAATGCTTCCCGGTTTTGTTGACAGTCATTTACATATAATTGGGCATGGTGAAAAATTACTCCGATTGGATTTATCCCAAATGAAGTCAGCTGGTGAGGTGTTGGAAGCGCTGGAAAATCGTACAGCAAATTTATCGGAAGATGAGTGGCTGCTAGGTGAAGGTTGGAATGAAAATCAATGGGAAGATACATCCATTATACATAAATCAGAATTGGATAAAATAAGTAAAATAAATCCTATAATGCTCACAAGGGTGTGCAGACATGCCATTATAACTAATTCAAAAGCAATTGAACTATCAAATATAAATAAAAATACAGCAAACCCACAAGGCGGAATTATTGTTAGAGATAAAACCGGGAGCACTACGGGTTATTTTCTTGATACTGCGCAAGATCTAATTAAAAAGGCGATGCCTAGTGTATCTCAAAAGTATTTAGAACAAATAATTAGGATTGCTGTTGACGATCTTCTTTCTAAAGGTCTAGTGGGTGGACACAGCGAAGATCTTAACTACTACGGGGGCTTTAGAAAAACTTACGAATCTTTTAAGAATGCAATAAATGGGGGAGAAAAGAGGTTTAAAGCCCATTTATTGGTCCATCATGAAGTACTGCCAGCCATGGTGGAACAGAACTTAGGCTATTTGGATGGTACAAGGTATGTAGAATTGGGTGCAGTTAAAATTTTTTCTGATGGAGCTATTGGAGGTAGAACGGCCTGGTTAACGGAAGATTACGCAGATGATACCGGAAATAAAGGTGTTGCAATACATAGCAGAGAACGACTGGAAGCGATTGTTAAGGAAGCACGGCTACATGATTTACCAATTGCTGTTCATGCAATTGGTGATAAAGCTGTAGCTGAAATAGCAGAAGTAATTCAGAAATATCCAACTAAAAATGGTGCAAGGGATAGAATTATTCATGGGCAGATCTTAAACGAAGAAACACTAGAGCTTTTAAAGGAGTTATCTGTTGTAATTGATATCCAGCCATCATTTGTAAGTTCTGATTTCCCGTGGGTAATTGACCGGGTTGGAGAAAATAGAATGCAACTTGCTTATGCTTGGAAGACGTTACTTACTAATCACATACATTGTGCTGGCGGGTCTGATGCTCCCATCGAAGAGGTGGATCCTTTGCTGGGCATCCAGGCCGCTGTACTGCGTAAATCAACTTATAATGGAGAAGTTTATAGTCCTGATGAAAGATTATCCGTATTTGAAGCAATACAGCTTTATACTATTGGCAGTGCCTATGCTATTAATCAGGAATCTGTAAGGGGTATTATAGCTGAAAACTACAAAGCCGATTTTACAATTTTGGCAGAAGATATATTCCAAGTCGATCCAAATTACATTCATGATATAAAAGTAGAGATGACTGTAATTGACGGCGAAATTGTATATGAAAAGAATCCTTCTTACTAAAGAAGGATTCTACTTTTTTTATAAAAATGTTCGCTTCACGCGGTCCCAGTAAGAGTTGTTTTTAAGCTTTACAGTTTTAACCACTTTATTACTTAATGTCACGGCAATGTTTTGGATATTTCGTATCGAATATGCTTCGTTGTCCAGGCCGATGATAGGGTAGTCATTCCCATCCTGAATAATCTTTAATGAAAGTTGACGATCCTGACTTAGTACAAAAGAAGATCCTAGTGTCCGATACCTATTATTGTTTATAGAGGCAAGTTCAGATACTTGAAAGCAAGGTATTATAGGGTCAATAACTGCGCCATTTGTTGATTTATTATAGCCTGTACTTCCAGTTGGAGTTGCTATAATTAAACCATCTCCCCGGAATGTTTCAAAGTGCATGTCATCAATGTGGACATCAATAACAATCGATTTAATAATTGTTGAGCGGACACTTACTTCATTTAAACACTCAAATGATGTTTCTCCATTAACCAAAACATTTATTACTGGAAAGCGGCGAACTTCCATCTCTTCATGTACCATACTGTGAAGCATTTCATCAAAATTATCCATATTAAAATCACAGTATAGCCCTGACTCTTCTGCTTGTGTTATTCCTGTATATAAACAGTCTTCTCGAAAACCTGTCTTTCTTACAGCTTGTAAAAAAGCGCCATCGCCACCGACGCTAATAATAATGGTAGCATCTTTAGCATCCTCAACGATGGAGAAGCCATTTTGACGTGCCAAACTAAAAAGAGCCTGTAATTTATGTTCGATTTCTTTTTCTTTTTTGTAATAAAAGAACATATTTCGTCGATTGGTCACTAACATAACCTCCCATGCTGTGTTTGAATTAAATTAATTTTATCATTTTATTCAGCCATCTCCTAATAAATTGTCATAATTAAGAGTAAATAATGAGATATGCAGCAAAATAAAATGAATTCCAGAAAGGAGTTGGGAATCATGCTATGGCTTTTTCTTGTGTTTTTGATTCTACTATTTATCATTTTATTTTCACGGGTTTATTTTACTTGCAACTTTACATACACACCAAATGAACGCTTTATTGGGATCACTGCTACTGTGTTACGCATACCCATTTTTACAAAAAGGGTGCCGATTAATGAGAATAACACGGACGTAACTGAGTTGATAGGTGAACTCAATTATGACAATTTATCAGCCCGCATCCATCACTCCATTCATATGATGCGTAAAGTAAATAGTTATACCAATACGATATTAAAAAAATCCCAATTCCATAAGCTAGTATGGATCACAAGAGGAGGCACTGGTGATGCAAGTACTACTGGCATTGCGACAGGTGGTACTTGGACAGTTAAATATATGCTGATTGGTATTCTTAAAGAAAGAAGCAATTTGGTATGCAAGCCAGTAGTAGAAGTTATTCCTCATTACCAAAATAGATTTTTTCAATCTAATTTTGACTGTATGATATCGATAAAAATCGGACATGCTATACACGCACTTATTAAGGTAATACGGCTATATCCAATAAAAAATAAGGCAGTTATTTAAAGGAGGATCATAATGGAAGAACATCCAATTCAGGGCTTAATGACAACAGCGATGGAAAACTTAAAAGGTATGATTGAGGTAAATACTATAATTGGTGATCCCGTAGAATCCCCAGATGGAAGTGTTATTATTCCCGTATCAAAACTGGGATTTGGTTTTGCAGCTGGAGGCAGCGAATTTAGTTCCAGTAATAGTCAGGGAGATTCCGAATCTGAATTGCCGTTTGGTGGGGGAAGCGGAGGTGGGGTTTCTATAACTCCAGTTGCATTTCTGATTGTAAGTGACAAAGGGATAAAGATGGTTCATTTGGATCAACACACACACTTATATGAGAAAATGCTTGATTTCGCTCCACAGGTAGTAGACAAGGTACAGCAAATAATCAAGGAATCAGGTCAAACGAATCAATCAAGAAATAAAGAACAGAAGCGCAATTCACGTAGTTCAACACAGTATGATATATAATTTTAGTTTTGAATGGTAAAATGCCGGGAATATTCATTACTGCGACACCAATACATGTTTAAAATGTGAAATAGTGGACATGTTCAAGTTATCTATTCATAATTAGAGAGTAGACAATTTTTTAGGAGGAGGAATGATTCATATGGCTAATGTTACATTCCATCAAGATCCTGTCACACTAATGGGAAACGAACTAAAGGCAGGTGATCAGGCACCTGAATTTACCGTACTTTCAAATGGCTTGGAAAAGGTTACACTGGATGATTACAAAGGTTCAGTTAAATTAATTAGTGTAGTCCCATCTATTGATACTGGTGTATGTGCTGATCAAACAAAAAGATTTAATGAAGAAGCAGATAAAATCGGAAACGTGAAAGTACTAACAGTTAGTATGGATTTGCCTTTTGCTCAAAAACGTTGGGTGAAAAAGCATGATATTACGAAACTGGACACATTGTCCGATCACCGAGATGCTGATTTCGGAGAAAAATACGGTGTATTAATTAAGGAAATGCGGTTACTTACTAGATCAATATTTGTTGTTGATTCTAATAACAGGATTACTTATGCCGAGTATGTTTCAGAGAACACCAATCACCCCGATTATGATAAAGCTTTGGAAGCTGCGGGCAAAGCTGAATAGAATTCACATAATTCTCCCTCGCTGTTAATTGTGAGGGAGAGTTTTTAATAATAAACAGTCAATATGATTTACCTCGACACACCCATAAGGAACTAGTATACAGTTAATACTAGTAATACGAATCCGGACCATTACTTTATTTCCATAGCACAGCCCCGGTGCCATAATTTTGTACATATACCTGTTTACTTTGGTACAATAGATACGCTTTATATGGAGCCGAATGGAGAGGATTTATGACATGAAATCAAATGTAGAACTATTATATGAATGGATGAACAATACGACGGAATTAATACAGGAGCAAGTAAAAGAACCATATTTAGACAGTTTAGGATTAACCATGGAAATGCTTTTTCACCAAAGTATCTCAGAAGAGCTGGATGATATAATTACTCATAAGTTACAGGCTGTTTTGAAAGATATTGATCTCTCGACTTTTAAAGTAGATGAAATTCGCAAAGCAACCCAATTAGCAATTTTAAAGGGAATGAAAGATTCAACACAGCAACAACACTTAATGACGCCTGAAACAGTTGCGTTGCTAGTTGGCTACCTTGCAGATAAAGTCACACAGGATAAAGAACATCTTCGTGTTTTTGATCCTGCAAGTGGAACAGGAAATCTAATAACAACTGTTCTAGGGCTACTGAAACAACAGGTGGTGACCTATGCAAGTGAGGTGGACCCGACGCTGATCCAGCTAGCAGTACTGAATGCGAATCTGCAGCAAAAAAAGATAGAGTTTTTTCATCAGGACAGCTTACGTCCATTCCTGATGGATCCTGTTGATCTGATCGTTGCAGACTTACCTGTTGGATATTATCCCGATGATATTACAGCAACAGAATATGAACTTAAAGCAGATGAAGGACATTCCTATGCTCATCATTTATTTATTGAGCAAAGTATGAATTATACAGTAGATGGGGGTTATTTATTATTTGTAATTCCCGACTTTTTGTTTGATAGCGATCAATCTGACAAACTTCATCGGTATATTCAGGGGAATGCACATATTGTCGGGGTTATCCGTTTACCTGAAAGTGCGTTTAAATCAGAAAAGAACATCAAGAGTATTTTAATCCTGCAAAAGAAGGGGCAAAATACAAGTGCTCCAAAGCAGCCATTGTTAGTGAAGATGCCGTCGTTTAAAAATACAAAAGGCATGGAAGATATTCTAGAACAGATGAACTCGTGGTTTAAAACATACAAGGCTGACTAAACACGGGTCATTAAATAAAGGAGTTATACATCTATGAGTAATGTGTTAGCTATAAATGCTGGTAGTTCTTCTTTAAAGTTTCAATTAATCCAGATGCCAGAAGAAAAAGTTACTGCAAAAGGGTTGGTTGAGCGTATTGGTATAAGTGATTCAGTGTTTACTTTGGAAGTTAACGAAAACAAGGAAAAGGTAGTAAGTGATATCCCTGATCATGGGGAAGCTGTAAAAAGGCTCTTGAATGCTCTCACAACATCTGGGGTAATTCAAACCCTGGATGAAATTGATGCAGTTGGACACCGTGTCGTTCATGGTGGGGAACGTTTTAGTGATTCTGTAAAAATAACCGATGAAGTAATTCGAATTATTGATGAGGTATCCGAATTGGCACCACTGCATAACCCTGCTAACTTGACGGGTATTCATGCGTTTAAAGCCATTTTACCTAATGTGCCTATGGTAGCAGTGTTTGATACGGCATTCCATCAAACGATGCCGGAATCGTCCTACTTATACAGCTTGCCATATGAATATTATAAAGAATACGGAATCCGAAAATATGGTTTCCATGGTACCTCACATAAATACGTATCACAACGTGCAGCTGAATTAATAGGAGTACCATTAAAGCAGCTTCGTTTGATTTCTTGTCATTTAGGTAACGGAGCAAGTATTGCTGCTATCCAAAATGGTGAATCAATTGACACTTCAATGGGCTTTACCCCATTAGCAGGAGTAACAATGGGCACGAGATCGGGCAATATTGACCCTGCCTTAATCCCTTATATTATGAATAAAACAGGTAAAAAGGTGGAAGAAGTAATTAATGTTTTAAATAAAAAAAGTGGAATGCTTGCCCTTTCTGGTTTTTCCAGTGACTTAAGAGATATTGAACAAGAGGCTGAGACAAACAAGCGTGCTGAGCTGGCATTAGAGGTTTTTGCCGGGAGAATTCATAAATATTTAGGCTCTTATGCTGCAAAAATGTCTGGTGTGGATGCAATCATCTTTACGGCGGGTGTTGGCGAAAATAGTGACATCGTCAGGGAGAAGGTATTGAGGGGCTTGGAATTCATGGGTATATACTGGGATCCTGCCTTAAATAAAGTTCGGGGAAAAGAGCAATTTATTAATTATCCTCATTCTCCAGTTAAGGTAATTGTTATTCCAACCAATGAAGAAGTCATGATTGCAAGGGATACGGTTAGATTAACTTAGAAAGATTATGTTAAACAATGAGGTTTTGATATGGTTATCCATGGCAAAACCTTTTTTTATACAGTTATAAAAACGAAATAATGGGGAGGAAAAAGAGGATGTCGGTTGAAGAACATAAAAAGAACCGGAAAGTAGTTAATTGTATGATTATAACAATCAGTGATACAAGAACAAAAAAGACAGATAAGAGTGGCAACTTGATGGCAGAACTCCTGGACAATGCGGGACATAAGGTTAAATACAGAGAAATTATTAAAGACGATCGAAATGAAATAAAGAAAATAATCGAAGCTGGATGTGAAAACCCCGAAGTGGATGTTGTCATAACAAATGGCGGTACAGGAATTGCACATAGAGATGTAACAATAGAGTCTGTAAAAGAAATGCTTCAGAAGGAGATGCCAGGTTTTGGTGAGATTTTCAGATTGTTAAGCTATCAGGAAGATATAGGCTCCGCAGCAATTCTTTCTAGAGCTATTGCAGGGGTGCGCAAAGATACTGCTATATTTTCAACGCCAGGTTCATCTGGTGCGGTACGACTGGCTATGGTTAAACTAATCCTTCCTGAATTATCCCATATTGTCCATGAAATTAAAAAAGACATAAAAAAATAGCAGCGCTTCGTATAAGAAGCGCTACCTCAATAAAAAATTAACGTACCACTAGCACGTCACAGTTAGCATACCGTGTTATGCTTTCTGAGACACTACCGATTAAAAATCGCTCTACTGCACTCATACCAGTAGCACCACAGATAATTAAGTCTGCGTCAAAATCCTTTGCAATGTCCTTGGCGATTTTCACTTTAGGTGAACCATACTCAACACACCTAACCAAATCCTCGACACCAACTGATTTTGCGTTTTCAACATAACTATCCAGTAGTTCTTTTGCATACTCCTCGGCACGTTCTGCAAGTGTGCGATCATAAGCTTCCGCTGTGGCAAATGTTCGGGAATCAACTACATGAGCAAGAATAAGTCGTGCATGATTGCGCTTGGTTATATCCAATGATTTTTTGAAAGCTTTTTCAGAGGCCTCAGAACCGTCAACTGCTACAACAATATTTTTATATTCCATGTTTTATCTCCCCTTCCTCTACTAATTATATACCCTTATCCAAGCAGCAACAATCAACTTTTGTTAAAAATGGAAAAAGATTTTTTGAGATAGTGACAACTTTATGGATACACTAAAAATGGAGGTGATATTCTTGGATAAGAAAAATAAAAAACAAGAGCAGCTGATTGAAGACACTAGTGGGATTGCTGCAGTACAAAATCAACTGAATGAAAGCTACCAAAGTGGAGTTGTTGAGCAACTTCATAATAATAAGAATATATATACCTTCAATAACCGCAAAAGATAATTGCAAATATTCCATCCTGATTACAGGGTGGAATATTTTTCGCTTTCCCTTCATTATATAATTTGGTAATCTAGAATAGAATAAATTTTTTACCGGTATGATTTATTAAGATGAAGAACGCTCAGACATGTGAAGAATACAGGAAAGATAAAATGGAGGTACAAAGATGAGAATTGGAATACCAAGAGAGATTAAGAATAACGAAAACAGGGTTGCTATGTCGCCTTCAGGAGTTTTGACCTTGAAAAGTTCAGGTCACGATGTATACGTCGAAACAGGTGCAGGTTTGGGCTCAGGTTTTACAGATGAACAATATAAAGAAGCAGGTGCTTTTATTGCTTCTACGGCTAAAGAAGCCTGGTCACAAGAGATGGTTATGAAGGTAAAAGAACCACTACCCGAAGAATACGGTTATTTTTATGAAGGACTAATTTTATTTGCATATTTACACCTTGCAGCAGAACCTGAATTAACAAAAGCGTTAATCGATAAAAAAGTTGTGGGTATAGCGTACGAAACAGTTCAGCTGCCAAACAGGACATTGCCATTACTTACACCAATGAGTGAAGTAGCAGGACGCATGTCAGCACAAATTGGTGCACAGATATTAGAGAAGCCAAAAGGAGGAAAAGGTATTCTTCTTGCTGGTATTCCAGGAGTAAAACGAGGAAAAGTGACAATAATTGGGGGTGGGGTAGTAGGTACTAATGCTGCTAAAATAGCTGTTGGGTTAGGAGCTGATGTTACAATAATAGACTTGAGCCCGGAACGTCTTCGTCAATTAGATGACATCTTTGGTACATCAATCAATACGATGATGTCCAACCCGTTAAACATCAGTGAAGCAGTTGCGGAATCTGATTTATTAATTGGAGCAGTTTTAATTCCTGGAGCGAAAGCACCAAAATTAGTAACGGAAGAAATGGTTCAAGCAATGTCTGAAGGATCGGTTATTGTGGATGTTGCGATTGATCAAGGTGGCATTGTTGAAACCAGTGATCGAATAACAACACATGACAATCCAACCTTTACAAAACATGGTGTCGTTCATTATTCAGTTGCCAACATGCCTGGAGCAGTTCCACGTACATCTACAATTGGATTAACAAACGTCACGGTTCCTTATGCATTGCAATTGGCTAATAAAGGTTTTAAACAAGCATGTCTTGATAACGAAGCATTGATGAAGGGAATCAATACATTAGATGGCTTTACAACGTATCAGGGCGTAGCAGAAGCACATGGACTTGAATTTAACGACGCACATATGCTTTTACAAAAGTAAACATGAAAAGAGCACATTTTACGATGTGCTCTTTTTTTTATCATTCGATTATCTGTAATTCTTTAGGGTACTTGGTTAGAATTTCCGGCCCATTTTCGGTCATGAAGATCATATCTTCAATTCTTACACCACCTATTTCGGGAACATAAATACCAGGTTCAATGGTGTAGCACATACCTGCTTTAAGTAGAAGGTTATTATTACTGTGCATGGAAGGATATTCATGTGTTTGTATGCCTAATCCATGACCTATTCGGTGCGTGAAATACTTTCCATAACCTGCTTCTTCAATATGATTCCTGGCAGCTAGATCCAGTTCTCCAACTGGTGTACCAATTTGTGATGCATCAATCGATTTTTGTTCAGCAGCTAAAACCGTATTGTAAATGTCTTTTTGCTGATCTGTGACAGATTTAAAGGCAACTGTTCTGCTAATATCTGAACAATATCCTTTATATATAACACCCAGGTCAAACAATACCATATCTCCTGAGATGATTTCCTTTATGGATGGGGTTCCATGGGGAGACGCTGTTTTTGTGCCGGATAATGCCATTGTATTAAAAGACATTTCCTGAATGCCTTGTTTTTTTAATTCATATTCAATTGTTGCGATAACCTCCAGTTCACCGATGCCTTCCCGGAGCGATTTTACACCTGTTTCTATTCCAAAGTCTGCAAGTGATGCGGCCTCTTTTATGAGTTCATATTCTTCCTTACTTTTAATAACACGTAAGTTTGCCACTATTTCCTGAGCATCTGTTATAGTTGCACTAGGTAGGATCTCTTTAATTGCCTCATAGCGTTCTAATGTAATATGATCATGCTCAAGACCAATTGTTTGCGGGGTCTTATCGATTGCTTTTAATTTGTTTGAAAATAATTGCCATGGATTCTCATGATCGTGGTAACTGATGATTTCATGATTCCATCCAGCTGCTTTTGCATCATCTACTTCCATAGCAGGCACAATTAGTATGGGATCATGTAAGGTACTTACGTATACAGCTATAATACGCTCATGTGGTTCTGTATAATAGTTGCTTAAATAATAAAAATTTGCTTTCGATGTAATGAGCATGCTATCTAAATTATTCCGTTTCAATTCCTTTATTAACGATTCCAGACGTTCTGACATTCGTTTCACCTCATGAAATTTATTTGTGGTGCTATTATAGCAGAGATATACGGGAATTAATAAAAATGTATTTTTATGAAACTATAAATAGGGAATAGACGTACTATATAATAAGTGTATTTTAAAAATACTAAAATTCTAAGGAGGAATTTATATGTTTAAATTTTTCAAACGGATGAAAACAGTTGTTGGTTCTGAATTGAATGCTATGTTGGATAAGGCTGAAGATCCAGTTAAAATGCTGGACCAGTTTATGCGAGATATGGAAGCAGATATCAGGGAAGCAGAAGGAGCAGTAGCGAAACAAATTGCAAATGAAAAAATGCTAAAACGAAAAGCAAATGACGCTCAGGCATTAGTAGAAAAAAGACAGAATCAGGCAGAGAAAGCAATTGAAGCAGGCAACGACGATTTAGCGCGTCGAGCATTAGAAGATAAATCGGGAAATGAAAAACAATATGAACAATTAAATGAATCATGGTTAAAGGCAAAAAGTGATTCAACAGAAATTAAAGCGAAGCTAGCTGAAATGAAAAAGGAATACAATCAAATGCAGTTAAAAAAAGATGCCCTGAAGGCGCGTGCTGAAACTGCCAAAACAAAAACAAAAATGAATCGTACCATGTCCTCTATTGGTAGCAACGAATCACGTCATGGCTTTGAACGTATGGAAGAGAAAGTTATGCAATATGAGGCAGAATCAGAAACATCAGAAGATCTATCACAATCGGCGCGTACGCTGGATGATGAGTTCGAAAAACTGGAAGAGAGTAATGTAGATAAAGAGTTGGCCGCTTTAAAAAAGAAAATGAATAAGAAATAATCAAACCGGGTATGTGATCTAAGGATGCTCTTTTATTGAGCAAATAGTAACAAAGGTAAGGAGAGGTTTACGTGAAAGTATCGTATCATGGACACTCAGTAGTAAGAGTTGAAACAGCAAAACATAAAATTTTAATTGATCCGTTTATTTCGGGTAATGAAGCGTGTGACTTAGACGCTCAGACGGTTGAAGCAGATGTTATATTGTTGACGCACGGACATAATGACCATGTCGGTGATACATTTGACATTGCTAAACGGAATGATGCTCTTGTCATTGCCCCAAACGAGCTGGCTGTTTATTTGGGAAGTAAAGGATTGAACACACATCCGATGCATATAGGTGGGGCACATGAATTTGATTTCGGACGTGTGAAATTCACGCAGGCCTTTCATGGTTCGTCTTATACAGAAGAGGATGGCACGTTTATTTACTGCGGTATGCCTGGTGGAATCTTATTGACCATAGAAGATAAAACAATTTATCATGTTGGCGATACAGCACTTTTTACAGATTTAAAAATGTACGGGGAAATGAATAAGATCGATGTGGCATTTATTCCTATTGGTGATAATTTTACGATGGGCCCAGAAGACGCTCTGATAGCTGCTGACTGGATTAATGCCAAAATCGTAGTGCCTGTACACTATAATACATTTCCAGTGATTGAGCAGGATGCGGACGCATTTGCTGAGAAGGTAAAAACTGGTGAAGGTCGAGCGATGAAGGTTGGAGAAGAGATAGAGTTGTAATTAAATCCCGTAGGCTATTTAGCTTACGGGATTAGTCTTCGTTTTTGACAACATAAATGTGTTCAGAGTTGTCATTGCTTGGTGAGGGACACTCACTGACAATAGTTATGTTATCTACTGCAATTTGAAAGTTGCCACTATCTTGTTCTTCTTCAAAAAAAACATTTCCCAGTACACAAATTGTTCCTTTACTACCATTAAAATTTATATCACCCCGCACATATAGATTTTTCTTGATAGTTACATACACCTTATTGTGAAAAATAGCACTATTTAGGAAGGCAGCACTCTCTTGAAAGATATAGTTATTTGCGCAGTCTTCATTTTGCTTGTTTTTGATTCTTAATAACTCTAAAAATTTAACATTTTCATTGTATATACATGCAATATTATTCTCGGATTCTTCAAATTCTTCAGGGTTCTCTTCTGGTCCATCTTGGTCGTTATTAATATCTAACACGTATTGTGCTGCCTTATTAAAAGTAGTCTTAATCGAAGTTTCTTTAGAATTTAATTTGAATGAGAGAGGGTAATCTCTATTTTCAAGCTCGATACATTTACCCTCTAATACACCATTGGTTACTTCACTAAAAGAAAATCTTTCTTCTTCTGAAGTTATACAGAGAGGTTGTGTATTATCATCATAGAATTGATACCTTAATTCATTAACCAAAACATTCATATGCTGTTTTGTTTTTATATTTTCAGCCGTTTTGTCCTCGCTGCTTATCAACTGAACAATAACTGTAGAAGAAAGAGCAATAACCACAGCAAATAAGCTTAATGCTGCTAGTAACTCTATTAAAGTCATTCCTTTTTCGTTTGAATATTGTTGGAATTTCATGTTTACACATCCAATAAATGTTATAATAGGATAAAAGTCACGGTTAGGTGTGAATTCTATTGTATACTATATTCAAAAAAATAAATAGTAAGGGTTTTACAATTGTAGAAATTATAGCATCTATTGCCATTTTAGGAATGGTTATTGCTGTATTATTACCAATTTTCCCTCAAGTTATGAACTGGTCGAAGAAGGTTGATGATGAGTTGGGTGCTAGTAATCTATTAGAACAGGCAGCCAATGACATAACCATTTCTACTATTCGTAACAGTTTGGGCTCTATACCAATGTGTTCATCTAATAACACACTAGCATTATATGATGTGTCATCATATCCACTGAATGATAACGTTTATTCTGTTGATTTAAATGTATGTAAAGAAGGTATAGCGGGTGGCGAGATTAGCTTTAATGACATAGAATTATACCGTGCTAATATACAAATCCTTTCGCAAGATAAGCTGATTAGTGAATCGTATACTTACATAAAAGGTGAAGAAAATGAAGATCTATAGAAACGAGAAAGGCGCAGCTCTAGTGCTCACCATGATGATAATCACATTATTTCTTGTTTTTATAATGGCTCAGTTTACCCAGATTATAAATACAACAAGACAAGTGACAACGATGGAAGAAAATATAGATGCCCGGTTAATTGCGGGTATGGGCATTGATTATGTCGAAGTTATACTGAATGAGTTTTCCAGAAGTGAATTACCTCTCAATGAATATTTACAAAATGAAATTCCTGAAGGGCCTGTAGAAATAGGTTCGACTGATAGAACTTATGAAATTAGCTTTGAGGAATTTATAGTGGATGACCGCCCTGAATCTATTTCTTATAAGAGCATAGGAAAAGCATTTGGAGCACATGTAGTAATAGAGAGCCAAATTACTATCAATTGGGAATAACAAGGCGAATTATTTTAATGAAAAAGAGGGATCACAATGATTACACGTAAACGTCTAGGGGATCTGCTCCAGGAAGCTGGTCTTGTTTCTGAAGAGCAAATAGGTGAAGCTCTTCAAAATAAAAAAGAAAATCAAAAACTTGGAGATGCACTGCTCGAACATGGTTTCATAACTGAACGTCAGTTGATTGAAGTTTTGGAGTTCCAATTAGGTATTCCTCATGTTTCTTTATACCGCTATCCAATTGATGAAAATGTTCTTGGTTATGTTTCCAAGGAGATGGCACAGCAAAATCTTATCATTCCTTTAAAAATTCAGGATAAAGCACTTATTATTGCCATGAATGATCCAATGGATTATTTCATTATTGATGATCTGGAAATGGCAACAGGTTATAGTATATCACCAGTTATTGCTGCAAAAGATGACATTTTATATGCAATTAATAAGTATTATTTTAAAAACGAAACAGAGATGACAGTAGAAGGTTCTACTGATGACGAGGCACCAGTCATTCGTATGCTGGACCAGTTATTAAATACAGGAATCCAATTAAAGGCCAGTGATATCCATATTGACCCACAGGAAACAAATGTTAATGTTCGTTACCGTATAGATGGTAGATTACAGACTGAGAATATTATCCCAAAACAAATGCAGAATTCGTTAATTGCCCGGATTAAGATATTGGCAGATTTGAATATTACGCAGTCAAGACTGCCTCAGGACGGACGTATAAAAACCACAGTGGGGGTTACACCTGTTGACTTGCGGATTTCTTGTCTCCCAACGGTAAATGGGGAGAAAATCGTTATCCGTATTCTTGATTTAAGTAACACACTTATGCATTTGAGCGACTTAAATTTCTCAGAAGAAAACCGAAAAAAATACAATCAGCTGATTGCACAGCCATCTGGCTTGGTCTTACTGACAGGTCCCACAGGATCAGGGAAAACCTCAACCCTGTATGCATCTGTTAATCAATTAAACGCTGAAAACGTGAATATTATTACAGTGGAAGATCCTGTAGAATTTCAGATGGAAGGAATTAACCAAGTGCAGGTGAACAGTGCAGTTGGCCTTACATTTGCAAATGGATTGCGATCTATTTTAAGGCAAGACCCGAATATCATCATGGTTGGTGAAATCCGTGATCAGGATACTGCTGAAATTGCTATTCGTGCATCCTTAACCGGCCACTTGGTATTTAGTACATTACATACAAATAGTGCAATTGATACAATACCCCGGTTAATTGATATGGGGATTGAGCCATACCTAGTTGCATCGTCGTTGTCTGGGATCGTGGCACAACGACTAGTCAGGAAATTGTGCCGTGACTGTATTACAGAGAGAGAAGCAACGACTATGGAAAAAGAGATATTTGAAAGTAATGGAGTAGAAGTCGACTTTGTATACTATGGAAAAGGATGTAGTGTTTGTCATCAGCAAGGTTATCGAGGAAGAATTGCAGTACAGGAAGTATTGGTAGTTGATGACATGATAAAAAGCATGCTTCTGAATAATAAGTCTATTTCAGAAATTCGGATGCATGCAAAAGAACAAGGAATGGCTTTTCTGATTCAGGATGGGTTAGCGAAGATAAAAGCTGGATTAACTTCAATGGAAGAGATCATGCAAGTTTCAATCAGATTGTAGGGGGTGTCATTATGAGAAGGAAATTTGACAAATGGTTGATAGCAGCATTTCACAGTAAAGCATCTGATGTACATTTAACAATCGGAAAAGCCCCTATATTCCGGGTGAATGGAAACTTAATTGAACAAGATATGGCAAAAATAGAGCCATCTGACACAAAGCATATAGTCAAGGAAATAATTTCAACTGAACTATGGGAAAAGCTGGGTGAAAATCGGGAATTAGATTTCTCGTATGGGATAGCTGGAGTATCCAGATTCCGCATTAATATATTCTATCAACGAGGCGAGCTATCACTGGCGATTCGAATTATCCCAACAGAAATCCCAACAATAGAATCATTGCATTTACCAAAGATAACAAAGGAAATCGTCCAACATACACAGGGATTAGTGCTTATTACAGGGCCAACAGGAAGTGGAAAAAGTACGACACTAGCCTCAATGATTAATTATATGAACCAGACGATGCAGAAACATATCATTACATTAGAAGATCCAATTGAATACATGCATGCCCATAAGCAATCGGTTATTGACCAGCGGGAAATCGGTTTTGATACGAATAGTTTTGCGAATGGGCTCAGGGCAAGCTTGCGGCAAGATCCTGATGTTATCTTAGTTGGGGAAATGCGTGATTTAGCAACAATAGCAACAGCAGTCACAGCTGCGGAGACGGGCCATTTAGTGTTAGCAACACTTCATACGTCAGATGCAGTTTCCACGATCGAGCGGATTATTGATGTATTTCCTGCAGAACAGCAAGCACAAATACGTATTCAGTTATCTACTATTTTAAAAGCAGTTATCTCTCAACGACTGCTTATTACGAACGACAATTTTGAAAGACGCGTAGCAACAGAGGTTCTTGTTAATACATCAGCCGTTAAAAATCTAATTCGTAATGAAAAGCTGCATCAAATCCAAAACGTGCTGCAAACATCAAAGGATCAAGGAATGCATTCAATGGAAATGGACCTAAAACGATTGATTCAAGAAGATGTAATCAAGTTTGAAACTGCTGCACCTTTCATGCAGGAAGGGAGTTCGTAACCAGTGGATTACCAATACAGCGGGAAACGAATTTCCGGTCAAAAAATTAAAGGGAAAATAGAGGCAGACTCAAAAAAGGCAGCATTGTTGCAACTTGAAAAAAAAGGGCTGATTATTTTTGATATTGATGAAACAAAGCCCTGGAATAAAGATATTATCCTTAATAAAAAAGTTAAAAATAAAGACTTCGTTCTATTTCTAAGGCAATATGCAACATTGATTCATGCAGGGATAGCAATCTCTGATGCTACAAAAACAATGACGCAGCAAACCGACAACTATGCATTGCGTAATGCCCTTACAGATATTGATAAACAGCTGGATCAGGGACAAGCCCTATCAAAGGCTACCGAGCGTCATCCAAAGGTTTTCCCTTCGCTGCTGGTTAATATGATTAACGCAGGTGAGGCCAGTGGTAAGCTGGATGATATTCTGAATCAGATGGCTGATTACTACGAAAAGGAATACCGAAATAAACAAAAGGTAGTTTCCGCATTACTTTATCCAAGTGTAGTCGGAGTTATAACCTTACTACTCAGTATGTTTTTATTAGTGTTTATCGTGCCACAATTTGTGGGTATGTTTAACTCATTTGGTGAGGAAATACCGACATATACACAAATTATTATGAATTTAAGTAATTGGGTTGGTACTTTCTGGTGGCTTCTATTTATAGTTGGACTGTTTGGTTATATGATTTATAAGTACTTATTACAGAAAGAAGCATTTGTTTATAGAATAGATAGCATAAAAATGAAGTTCCCATTTCTTGGTGTTCTTATTCATAAAGGGGCACTAGTTCGTATGACACAAACATTAAGTACATTAGTAAACAGTTCTGTACCTATCTTACAGTCTGTTGCGATTACGGAAAAGGTTGTTGGAAACCGTGTCATTCAAGAAGTTTTACTGCAATCCAGGAAGTCGCTGGAGGAAGGGGAATCTATTACAATACCAATGAAGGGGCATTGGGCCTTTCCTGCGTTGGTAATACAGATGATGCAAATCGGTGAAAAAACCGGGACTTTAGACCATATGCTGTTGAAGGCTGCTGAATTCTATGAAGAAGAGGTAGAGCAGCTCTCTAATAGAATTAAGACATTAATAGAACCAATTATGATTATTATTCTAACGGTGATCGTTGGCAGCATCATTGCTGCGGTAGTTATTCCAATGTTTTCTTTATTTGAAAATATGTAGAATTTTTGTAGATATTTGTCTGGCAATACGTTATAATTTAAATAGGAATAAAGTAGGATATGATGAATGACTATCTTTAAGTGGGCACTTGGGTGGTCAGGAGTAAGTAGTGCAACCGACTAACTTAGAATAAACATAGTTTATGAGAGGCGGGGAAATTATGTTAAAACGCATGAAAATGATCTTGAAGAAGGAAAAAGGATTTACGTTGGTTGAGTTGTTGGCAGTAATTGCTATTTTGGGGATAATTTTGGCTATTGCTATACCTAGTATTGGTAAAGTAATTAGTAATTCAGAAGGTAAAGCTCACGAAGCAAATATGGATTTGTTTGAGAATGCAGCAAGATTGGCTTATGTGTCTGGTAATCAAGAGGATACATATACTTTAAATGAATTAGAAGAGAAAGGATTTTTAGATTCTATCCCTGATGGATTTGCGGGTACAGAAATAGTTTATGTGGAAAACAATGGTGGATCATTTGTATATGAAGATCGACGTACACCTGGAAATTAAGTTTTAATAATAAATTTAAACGCCCTTGCAACATAATGTGCAGGGCGTTTTCTTCAATAACATAGTTTCATAGATCTAGACAAGGAGCCACAATAATGAACATCTCACTTATAATACTTTTCTTCTTATTAGGCCTAATCTTCGGTTCATTCTTCAACGTGGTCGGGTTGCGCCTGCCTAAAAACATAGCCTTCGCTAATGATCGTTCCATTTGTCCACAATGCAAGCACCAACTAACTTGGTATGAGAATATACCCCTTCTGTCTTTTCTCATCCAGGGAGCAAAATGTCGCCATTGTAAGGGGAATATTTCGTACATATATCCGGCGATTGAATTATTTACAGGATTTCTGTTTGCTTTAAGCTATTCTGTAGTAGGCTGGAATCTTGAATTACTCACAGCATTATTACTTGTTTCCATGCTCATGGTTATTTTAGTTTCAGACATTATGTATATGCTTATTCCAAATAAGGTGCTTTTATTTTTCCTGCCATTATTAGTAGCCGCAAGAGTAATTAATCCATTAGATCCCTGGTGGTCATCAATAACAGCAGCGTTGACAGGACTCTTGATTATTGCGGTAATCATTCTTGTAAGTCGTGGTGGAATGGGAGCAGGTGATATGAAGTTATTTGGTATTCTGGGTATTGTTTTAGGAATGGAAAAGCTGTTATTAGCTTTTTTCTTATCCTGTATGATAGGAGCACTAATTGGTATAGTATTACTTCTATTTAAAGTAATTGATCGTAAGCAGCCTGTTCCATTCGGTCCATATATTGTCGTTGCAACATTACTTACATATTTCTACGGGGATTTTCTATTAATCTGGTATTTTAATTTACTAATATAAGCAGGTGACAGCATGGGTCTTATTAATAAAGGACGAGTAAACATTGTAATTACAAATAAAGTTTTACGTTATACCTACCATAAGAATACTTCGGTAGATGGGGTGGTAACACATGGTGAGGTAGTATTACCGCCAGGTGTAATAAAGGATGGAACGATTGAGAACAGGTCAATTCTTTTGGAAATTCTAAACAAGCTTGTTCAAAAATATAAGTGGAAACGAAAAAAACTTTATTTCTGTGTTCCTGACGATACAGTTGTTATTAGGAAATTAAAAATCCCTGTATCCTTATCCAAAGATGAAGCCGATGGCTACATTAAAACACAGATTGGTAACAGCTTTTATTTACCGTTTGCCAACCCAGCAATAGCGATTGAGTTTTTGGAATCAGATGAAACTAGTAGAAATATTCTCATATTTGCTTATCCAAAAGAGAAACTGACGGCTTTTGAAGCGGTTTTTGAAGCGGCAGGACTTAAACCTATAGCTGCTGATTTAACGTCATTATCTGTCTACCGTTATTATTACGTATCGAAGAAGGAAGATAAAGACCATGTCTTGCTTATTCACTGGAATCAGGATGCACTAGTGCTAACTGCTTTTCAACGAGATAAAGCAATTTTTTCCCGGTATATGAAAATTGATTCACCAGAAGAAGAAAACACAGGTGAAGACTTGAGGATCAGGATAGTGGATGAATATATTATAGAAATCAATAGAATCATCGATTTTTATCACTATTCTATTACTAAAGGTGAGGCGCAGATAAATCAATTGCTGTTATCAGGAGATACTCCATTTTTAGAGACTGCCAAAAAGCGTTTGTCAGATGCAGTAACTATACCAGTGTATCACTTTCAAGCTGAAGAACAGCCAATAAAATATATAGATGTCCTTGGTCTGGCACTGAAACAGGAATCGTAAAAAGGGGAGCAACCATGAATACGGAAATTAATTTTCTTGAAAAACAGCCAAATAAGTATATAGCTCCACTCCTATTCGGGATTGTGTTCGCCTTACTGCTTGCTTCTGCTGTCGGTGTCCTGATGGTACAAAAAAATAACGCAATAAAGTCAATTGCTATGGAACAAGAAACCATAGCTGAAATGGAAAGTCTACTATTAGATTATCAAAGTAAGAATGCCGAAGAACAACATCTAAAAGAAGTACAAGCTGCCATGACAATTATCGAAGAATCCAGCTTTCCTACTGTAGCATTGTACAGTGAAGTTATTGGCTTATTACCAACGCCGGGACAAATGATCGATTATGACTTAACAACTACAGACCAATTCGTTATCGAGGCAGAATTTGAAGCCATTGAAAAAGTAGCAGAGTATGTGGCTGCATTATTGGAACTTGGCTATGTATCTGATGCACTACTTAACAGTGTTGTTAATATGGAGTCGGCCTATCAAGCAACGTTGACAATCTATATAGAAAGTGAAGATGTCGTAGAGGAGCTTGGTATAAATGATTAAACAATGGAATAAAAAATACCTATTGATTTCAGGTGGAATTATTATCACTGTATTGTTAATCTATGGTATCTCCTACTTTAATATTGTTAAACCAATGCAAGATGAAGCGAAAGCATTAAGTAAAGAGGCTGACATGTATGAAGGGCAATACAACAAGGTTACTGGTGAATCCGCTAACGAGGTTGAAGACAAGTCATTGGAGGATGCTGCATTAAATGTACCAAATGAGAAATCTCCTGATAACGTATTAGTTAACTTGCAAAAACTAGCAAATTCTGCAAATGTTACAATTGAATATATTGAATCCATTGTTCAAGGGGTGGATGAGGACCAGCAAGAAGATGAAGATTCGTTATCAGTAATAAAAGAGAGTATGTACTCATTAGACGTTACTGCTGCCAACCTGGATGAAGCAACTACCTTTCTCATTAAAATGTTGAACAGTGAACGAATGATAGTAATTGACACAATGAACATTCAGCAGTCAGAAGAACAAGTATTTCTAAGTATTACATTTACAACATTTTATGCAGGATAGCTTTCAGTTGAGAGTTATTCTTTTTTTTGGGCTCTTCAAGGTAACAATCGTTCTTAATGACTAGTATCTATCATAAGTTACTATGAGGGAGGCGATAGATATGCGTCATTACGCAATTTTAAGGTTATTATTAGCATGTTTCTTTTTGTATTTCGCATGGCCGGTTATACCACATGCTTCAACATTTCTGGAGTTAACTTTTTGGGGAGGATGGCTTATTTTTTTCTTGCTTGTTATTGGTGCTAATTTATCAACACTTTTACAAATGACACGACCACCAATTATGGAACAGGATGAAATTAAGCAACGTCAAACTTATAATCATTGAGTTTCTAGCTATTCAACTGTATAATAAATATTATCTAATGTACTAGTACAGTTGAAAGCTGGTGAATAATTATGGTGACTAAACACGAACAGATAATCCAACATATTATATCGTTGAGCGTGGGTCATAAAATATCAGTAAGACAAATAGCCAAAGAATTAGGTGTTAGTGATGGAACAGCATATCGGGCAATCAAGGAAGCAGAAAACCAAGGCCTTGTCAGTACGATAGAACGTGTTGGGACTATTCGAATCGAACGCAAGAAAAAGGAGAACTTTGAACGGCTGACGTTTGCAGAAGTTGTTAACATAATTGATGGACAGGTCCTAGGTGGCAGAGCGGGATTGCATAAAACGCTGAACAAGTTTGTTATCGGTGCGATGCAGCTTGATGCAATGATGCGTTATACAGAGGCAGACTCTTTGTTAATCGTGGGCAATCGTATTAAAGCACATGAATTAGCATTGAATGAAGGCGCTGCGGTATTAATTACTGGGGGCTTTGACACTGAAGATCACATTAAACGTCTTGCTGACGAAAAACAACTGCCAATCATATCAACGAGTTATGATACCTTTACAGTAGCTGCAATGATTAATCGTGCAATTTATGACCAGTTAATTAAGAAAGAAATTGTCTTTGTGGGAGATATTTTCACACCATATGATGAATCCTTCTATTTGCATACGAAAGATACAGTGAAGCGATGGTACGAACTTAATAATCAATCAACACATACAAGATTTCCAGTGGTAGATGATAAGACCCGTGTGATCGGCATGGTAACATCAAAGGATATAGTTAGTAAAGAGGATGATGTATTGATCGAAAAGTTAATGAGCAGAAATCCTCAAGTAGTACAAACTAAGACATCACTGGCTTCAGTTGCCCATATGATGGTGTGGGAGGGAATTGAAGTTGTTCCTGTAGTTGACCAGGCATATCGGTTACAAGGTGTGATATCAAGACAGGATGTATTAAAAGCATTGCAGCAGATTCAGCGCCAACCGCAAGTTGGGGAGACGATTGATGACATAGTCTCACGCAATCTAATAGAAACAAATGATGACGAAACTGTATACGAATCAAAGGTAACACCTCAAATGACAAACCAATTGGGCACATTATCGAATGGGGTTTTTACTTCGTTGCTAACAGAAGCGAGCAGCAGATTGTTACTGCATTATAAAAAAGGCGACCTTGTTGTAGAAAACTTAACAATATACTTCATTAAACCAGTACAGATTGATAGTAACTTAACTATTAAACCCAAGTTATTGGAAGCAGGGCGTATGTATGCAAAAATTGATGTGGAAGTTCATAGTGAACGGAAGCTTGTAGGAAAAGGATTAATCATGGCACAACTGATTGACAGATAAACCAAAGGCGCATGACGCTTATTGTGTTATGTCTAGAGTGAGTAAACCCCCAAGTGGGAAGTCACTTGGGGGATAGGATTGATGTTAGATCTTTTGTTTATGGATTCAATCGTTTCCATTCTTTCCGGTAATGTTTAACTTCTTTTAAACCCCTGTAAATTTGAATGCCACCTAATAGAAGGAAAATAATACCGATAAATAACGAAATTTGAGTCTGGTATAGTAGGTACTGATTGGCACCAAAGAAGAAAACGAAACTTCCGAGACATATACGAGATTTTGCGTTAAAATATGCTTGTGTAAGCTTATCTTCACTTTTTATGATGGCAACTTTATAATACACATATAGCACAATTGAAATAGCAATAATAATTGAGAAAATAAACATCTAATCTCTCCTAATTTCAAATAAAAATACTATTATAGTGTAACTTGTTTTAGATATTTTAGCTATAAAGAGATATGACAAATTATGTGATAGGGGTAAAAATATGAAAATTAATGACATTATAAATGAAATTATAGAACATGATACGATAATTATACATAGGCATGTTAGGCCAGATCCAGATGCACTTGGTTCCCAGGCAGGCTTAAAAGAAATGATCAAGCATTCGTTTCCAAACAAAAATGTATTTGTTGTTGGAAAAGAAGACCCATCCTTTAACTTCTTAGTACGAATGGATCAAATTAATAATTCGGTGTACCAGGATGCTTTAGTCATCGTATGTGATACAGCGAATGCTGCTCGAATCTGTGATGATCGTTATAGCTTGGGCCAAAAACTTATAAAAATAGATCACCACCCAAATGTTGATCAATATGGTGATATTCAGTGGGTGGAGCCAACTGCGAGTTCGACGAGCGAGATGATTTATGAGCTATACTTACATGCAAAAGAGCAAGGGTTTTCTATAAATGACGGGGCTGCACGCCTGATATATGCAGGGATAATTGGAGATACAGGAAGATTTCTGTTTCCTAGTACAACCAAAAAAACATTCCAATTTGCAGCGGAGCTTGTAACTTATCAGTTTGATCGTACTGCCCTATACGACGGGATATATAGTATGAAAGATACTATTGCCAGATTGAGAGGCTATATATTACAGCACTTTGTTTTGAGACCATCTGGAATGAGCTCCATTAAGCTGACAAAAGATATATTAGATGAATTTGGCATCGATCCAATGGAAACGGGTCAACTTGTTGGAGTTCTTGGTGATGTTGACGGGATCAAAGCATGGTCAATATTTATTGAAGAAGAAGATCTTATTCGTGTTCGTCTCCGTTCAAAGGGACCTGTTATTAACGAAATTGCAGCTAAATATAATGGTGGCGGACATCCTATGGCTGCAGGAGCGTCCGTAAAAACCTGGGAGGAAACAGAACTTGTTATTCAGGATCTGGAGAGGAAATGCCTGGAGTATAACAAATAAAAAATGTGCCGGCTTCATAATTTCTTTTATGAAATCGGCACATTTTCATTTAAAAAAACTGATTCTTACGCCTTAAGTTTTTTATTCTTAGCTACTTATTCTATCGGTCACTGGTATAAACCAACAGCCTGTATTCGTGTTGTCGTAATGTACATGTAAGTGTTCTTTGTCAATATCACGTTTTATTAACCGTATGAGCTCATGTGATTCTGCGTAAGCGGACCGACCTTCTTTTATTTGCGCAATTTTCTCATCGCGCATGCGCCTGTGATTCATAATCATCATGAAAATCACTCCTTCCAATGAAATTAGTATATGAAAGATATTCAGGAAATGACTATGTCTATATATATATTATATAAAAATTTTATCTGTTATGCTATCCGTTTTCTAAAAATTACATGAAATGTTCACATTAATTACCGAGTTTTGCTTCAGCCGTAATCTTAACTGTTTGAGAAATTGTTAGAAGTTTGACTCGGAAATAATACGTTAAATCATCTATTGAAAACGCTTTATTTTCTATGGTTGAGATTAATAGCGTGTCACTATTTCCAATTATCGAAATATCCTGACCGATAATGTGGTTTATCTCCTTTTTCAGCATTTCTTCCAGATCATGAACTATTAAGCGATCTAACCGAAGTTCCTGTGTATTCGTAATAGTGATTTCAATGGACTCAACTAATAACGGCTTCTTGGATTCTTCGTCCATATCTTCCTTGTCCTGTAAAAGAGCTTTATTCTGATTCTTTAAGTCAATTACGTTTGCCTGCAGCTCCCGATTTTCTTCAAGCTGCTTTTCATACATGGATCCATACATGTATATAAGGATAAAGTATGCTATAATACCACCAATTAAAGCTCCTGCATAAAAGCGCTGCCAAGTTTCTTTTTTATGATAGGGTGGGATATGCATTACGTAACATCCTCCTGGATAAGCCACTCAATTAATACCATTGCTGTTTTAACTCCGCCCATAGCTGCTACGATAAGTAGAGCTTGTTTAAACATATCCATAGTTGAACCATCAAATAAACCCTTTTCAAAATTAGTAAATGCATCAAAGGTACCGCCAATTGCAGCAGCAATAGCCCAAATACGTAACTTTCTTGCTATTGTGCCAATGGATGATAAAGGTGCGTCCCCCGTTGCAAATTCCCCGATACTTCCAATAATTGCTCCACCAATGACTACACCAAAAGCGATGAAGTAGCAGTGAATAAAAGCGGCAAAAAAACGTTCTTCCATATAGTCCGCACTCCTTAAAAGGCATGTTGTTCTTATTTTATGACGTGGAAGGACTAGTTATGATACTAAACAACTAAACCGTATGCATGTTCTGCAAAGCTTGTTATAATGAAAAAAGAGAAGTAAAAGGCGGGATATAATGTCGTACACACATTTACAAGTTAGAAGTGGATATAGTTTGATGCACAGCACGATAACTATAGAGAAACTAGTTAAGCAAGCTGAAAAACTTCAATTCAAAGCATTAGCGCTAACAGATGAAAATGTCTTATATGGGGTTATTCCCTTCTATAAAGCGTGCAAAAAAGTTGGTATAAAGCCAATTATCGGAATGACCACTTACGTAATGAATGAAGAAGACGACATCGAACAATGTATTTTACTAGCAAAAAACAATGCCGGTTATCAGTCACTCGCTAAAATTAGTACTTATATTCAACAACACCAAAAGTCGAGTATTGAATTAGAAGAAATTCGTGCTTATGCTAATAATTTAATTTGTATACTACCAGCTCAGAGTGCCAAATTACGGGGAATGTTAGAGACTGAACCATATGAAAAAGTTTCTCATTACATCAGTAGTTGGCAGAATGTCTTTGTAACTGATGATTTTTATTTAGGTGTTCAAGATCATGGTTCAGATAGTGAGAAGATGCTGCATAAATCACTAAAAGCATTTCAGGCAATCTATCCACTACCTGTAGTGGCACTAAATGATGTCCGTTATCTTAATGAAAAAGATGATCGTGTATATGACTGTCTACAGGCAATGAAAAATGGGGATAAATGGGGTTTGGAAGTTGCTGATCCTGTAATGAAGCAACGCCATTTGAGATCATCTACGGAAATGAAAGAATTATTCCAATCCTGGCCAGAAGCATGGCAGGAAACAGAAGTAATAAAAGATAAATGTAATGTCACGTTCGATTTTGAACAACGCATGCTGCCATCCTATCCAGTCCCAGGCAATTATGATGCGGATACTTATCTAGAAAAGCTTTGCTGGTCAAATGTGGAACAAAGATATAAAGTAGTTACTAAAACTATCTCAGAACGTCTCGATTATGAACTCGAGGTTATTCAATCCATGCAATTCAGTGATTACTTTCTGATTGTTAGTGATTTTATTGCTTATGCAAAAGAAAAGTCAATTTATGTAGGGCCTGGTCGAGGATCTGCGGCAGGATCACTTGTAGCTTACGTGTTAGGGATTACCGATGTTGATCCGATAGAATATGATCTCTTATTTGAACGATTTCTAAATCCAGAACGATTGACCATGCCGGATATTGACATCGATTTTTCAGATACAAGACGTGATGAGGTTATTGAATATGTAAAAAATAAATACGGACAAGCTCATGTAGCGCAGATTATTACCTTTGGAACATATGCTGCGCGTTCGCTAATTAGAGAACTAATTAAAACGCTTGAGGTCGATCAGCAGGATTCATATTTTGTCTTAAATGAAATACCAGTTCAAGCGAAGAAAAGCCTTGTTGAGCTGGTGAATGACTCAGATGAATTAAAGGAATATATTAAGCAGTCCAAAAAACTTAAATTGTTATTTACATTTGCTTCGAAACTGGAAGGTCTACCAAGACATATTTCCACCCATGCTGCAGGCTTGGTTATCAGTGAAAAACCATTAATAGAGCATATACCCTTAACAGTTGGCGCAAATGACATCAGTTTAACTCAGTTTCCGATGACTGATTTGGAATCTATAGGTCTCTTAAAGATTGATTTATTGGGACTTAAAAACCTGACTTTACTTGAAAGGGTAATTCAATCCATTAACTTTACAAAAAATAAACAACTAACTTTGCATACTATTCCGGATAATGATGCTCTAACGTATGAACTATTACAAAAAGGAAAAACCAATGGAGTATTCCAGCTGGAATCCCAAGGAATGAAACGAGTGCTTACACGATTGCGCCCTTCCTCTTTTGAGGATATTGTAGCTGTAAATGCCTTGTACAGACCAGGGCCGATGGAATTTATTCCGACTTATATTGAAAGAAAAAATAGCCGGGAAAAAATCACGTATCCGCATCCGGACCTGGCTCCAATATTAGAAAAAACATACGGAGTTTTGGTATATCAGGAACAAATTATGCAAATTGCCCATAAAATTGCTGGATACACACTTGGTCAAGCGGATATTTTACGAAAGGCTGTCAGCAAAAAACAGCAAATGGTTATGGAAGAGCAAAAGGAAGCGTTTGTTAGTGGGTGTTTACAAAATGGGTATAAGGAAGGGATAGCTGAGGAGATTTTTGACTGGATTGTCAAATTTTCAAATTACGGTTTTAATAGAAGCCACTCTGTCGCGTACAGTAAAATCTCATACCAGCTTGCTTACTTAAAAGCACACTATCCAGCAAACTTCTATGCGGAATTGCTGAGTTCTGCTGTTAATCAACAAGATAAGATTCAGTTGTATAGTAAGGAAATAAAAGAATTAGACATAACAATAGCTCCACCGTCCATCAATAAAAGTTACGGTAAATTTACTGTTGAAGGTAATCAGATACGAATGGGTCTTTTAATGATTAAAGGAATAGCGAATCAGGTGATTAAAGAAATTAGTAGAGTACGCAGGGAAGGCCCTTTTAAAAACCTGTTTGATTTTTGTTTACGCGTTTCTTTAAAAATAGTTAATAGGAAAGCGTTGGAACTTCTAGTTTTAGCGGGAGCATTTGATGAAACTTATGCCAACAGAGCAAGCTTGCTGGCATCTATAGACCAGGCCATTGAACAAGGTGACTTATTCCGGGAATTCAACGATCAATCAAGCTTATTTCAACGTAAAATTGAACTTGAAGCAAACTATGTCGAAATAGAAGACTTCAGTCAGATTAAAAAGCTTTCGGATGAAAAGGAGCTTTTAGGCACATATATATCAAGCCATCCCTTAAAAAAACACCGGCAAATTTTGAGGGAGAACGGTTATATTTCATTGAAAAATGCGGAGTCGTTAATTGGTAAACGGAATATTAAAAGTACTGGTGTTGTTCAAGCTATTAAAACAATTCGAACAAAACGGGGAGACCCAATGGCCTTTATTACAATTGGGGATGAAACAGGTGATATGGAAGCAGTACTTTTCCCGGAATTATATCGCGAGGTTAACAGGTGGCTTACTGAAGAAATGATCATAATGTTCAATGGTAAAATAGAGCAGAGAAATAATCGGACGCAATGGTTGTTTTCAGAAGTTAGCCAATTCGACAAGCTACAATTAAAAACAAATAAAAAAAACCAGAGGCTATTTATAAAGTTGACTGAAGAAAATAGCGAACAAGCATTAAATCAACTAAAAACAATAGCAAGTGATTATCCCGGAAGTACACCGATTATAATTTTTCACGAAGAGCAGAGGAAGACCTATCAACTGGCAAATGATTATTATCTTAATCCAAGTTACGATTGTTTAGAGGCTTTGACTGATTATTTTGGCAAAAGGAGCGTTGTACTGGAAAAATAGTTAACCTTGCTTTACAGAGAAAAACCATCTGTTATAATTAAGGAGTTAAAGGTGGTCTGACCACTATAGAACGCTATTATATTACTTACTTATTATCTAAGTATACAATTCTTACTGTGAAAAGGAGCGAATAACAAATATGGCAAGCTTAAGAGATGAAGCATTGCACATGCACAAAGTGAACAAAGGGAAGTTGACAATCCAATCAAAGGTACCCGTACGTAATGCGAAAGATTTAAGTTTAGCATATTCTCCTGGTGTTGCTGAGCCATGCAAGGAAATATATGACCGCAAAGAAACCGTCTATGATTACACCATGAAAGGGAATATGGTTGCAGTAGTGAGTGACGGCTCTGCGGTATTAGGTTTGGGGAATATCGGTCCAGAAGCAGCATTGCCAGTTATGGAAGGGAAATCCGTGTTGTTCAAAACTTTTGCAGGAGTAGATTCATTTCCTATTTGTTTGGCAACCCATGATGTAGAAGAGATTGTTCAAACCGTCAAACTGATGGAGCCTACTTTTGGTGGTGTGAATTTAGAGGACATAGCTGCTCCGAATTGCTTCATTATAGAGGAGCGCTTAAAAAAAGAAACAAATATACCTATTTTTCATGATGATCAGCATGGTACAGCTATAGTAACCGTTGCCGGATTAATAAATGCCCTTAAGCTTGTTGGGAAATCTTTTTCTGACATAAAGGTTGTAGCTAATGGAGCAGGTGCAGCTGGAATTGCTATTATAAAGTTGTTATATAGTTTTGGTGTACGTGAAATGATAATGTGTGACTCGAAGGGTGCTATATTTGAAGGTCGATCCTATGGAATGAACGAAGTGAAAGAAAAAGTGGCTACCTTTACAAATCAAGCAAAGATAGAAGGTACGCTTGAGGAAATACTGGAAGGTGCGGACGTATTTATCGGAGTTTCAGTAGGTGGTGCGCTAACGGAAAAAATGGTAGAAAAAATGAATGATGATTCTATTATATTTGCGATGGCAAATCCGGATCCTGAAATAATGCCAGAATATGCAAAAGCAGCCGGCGCTAAAGTTATAGGTACAGGGAGGTCAGATTTCCCCAACCAAGTAAATAATGTGTTGGCTTTCCCGGGGATTTTTCGGGGAGCGCTTGATGTAAGAGCTACAAGAATAAACGAAAAAATGAAGGTTGCGGCAGCACATGCTATAGCTTCATTGATTTTAGATGATGAGCTGCATGAGGACTATGTAATTCCAGCCCCGTTTGATTCACGTGTCGCTCCTATGGTTGCTAAAAGCGTTGCAAAAGCAGCAATGGAGTCTGGTGTCGCAAGAATCCAGGTTGATCCGGAAGAGGTTGCAGAGAAAACAAGAAAATTGACGCAATTAGATGATAAATAGTGCCAACATCACCGAAACGTAAAGTCTACCACGGCGTATTACAAGAAATACGGGAATTCATAGAAAAGAACAACCTACTACCTGGAGATAAATTACCATCAGAACGTGATCTGGCTGACACTTTGCAGGCAGGCCGATCTTCTGTAAGAGAAGCTTTGCGTGCAATGGAACTATTGGGATTGATTGTAACGAAGCAGGGAGAAGGTACATTTTTAAGTAATTATCGTCCTTACCAAACAGTTGAGCTGTTATCTTCTTTTATCTTGCAGGAAAACAGTACGAAAAATGATTTAATGCTGACTAAAAAAGTTCTGGAAAAAGAGGCAGCGAAACTTGCCTTCAGCCGAATAAATGAGGAAGAAGTTAAGGATTTAAAGTTAATATTAGCTAATTCTGAATGGAAACAAAGTGAGAAACATGTTGCATTCTTCACTTATGTATTTGAAAGAACCGAGAACTTATTACTAGTAAAAATCTGGCAGTTAATGGAGGATTTTTCTCGGGCAATGATAAATATTTATTATAAGGATTCGTTTTACCGTGAACTCATTCAATTATATATCACAAGAAGTTATCTATCCATTGAAGCATTATTCGAACATTATACGACCTCAGAAACGGATGGTAGAAAATAATATCTTATAATCGACCATTTTTGACACCTTTTTTAAACTGAATTCGCTATAGTGTTAAAAATAGAAGGTGTGCTATACAACATGTTCCAAGGTTTGTGGATAAAGGAGGAGTTATCTTGCTTAAGGATCTATTTGGCAAGCGTAAGAAATATGCGTCCATCCCCAGTGATCAAGCAAAATCAGATGTTCCTGAGGGTTTAATGCAAAAATGCATTGGATGCAATAAAATATATTACCGTAAAGAAATGAAGAAAAAACTGAATGTATGCCCAAATTGTGATTATCACCATCCGCTAACAGCATGGGAAAGAATCGAATGCTTATTTGAGGAAGGTTCTTTTCAAGAGTGGGACGAGCAGCTCATTACAAGCAATCCTCTTAACTTTCCTGACTACGATGAAAAAATGGAAAAAGATCGCTTGAAAACAGGTTTGAACGAAGGTGTAGTGACTGGTAAAGGGACACTGGAAGGGAATGTAACTGCTTTTGCTGTAATGGATTCGACCTTTCGAATGGGAAGTATGGGGTCGGTAATGGGAGAAAAAATCGCACGCGCTATTGAAAATGCTAAAAATGAATCCTTACCATTTATTATATTTACTGCTTCGGGTGGAGCTAGAATGCAAGAAGGGGTTTTAAGTCTAATGCAAATGACGAAGACTTCCGTCGCAATTAAGCGGTTTAGTGATGCTGGTGGACTAATGATTTCTGTCATGACACATCCAACTACAGGTGGTGTATCAGCCAGCTTCGCTTCGTTAGGTGATTATAATATCGCTGAACCAGGTGCTTTGATCGGATTTGCTGGCAGAAGAATTATAGAACAGACGATACGAGAAAAGTTACCCGAAGATTTCCAAACAGCTGAGTTCCAGCTGAAACATGGGCAGCTCGATAAAGTGGTTCATCGACATGAGATGAAAAAACTTCTAAAAACATTACTTAATATGCATCAGAATGGTGGGGATGTCTCATGAAGCAAATACTGGAATTTGAGAAACCGATCGTAAACCTTAAAGAAAAAATAACTGAACTAAAACGGTTTACACAGGATAGTGAGATTGATTTATCAGAAGAAATTAATACATTGGAAGAGCGTTTAACTGTTCTTGAAGATGATATCTATGGGAACCTAAAACCGTGGGACCGTGTTCAAATGGCACGACATCAAGAGCGTCCAACAACATTGGATTATATTGAACTGCTGTTTACTGATTTTATTGAATTTCACGGGGATCGATATTTTGGTGATGATGAAGCTATAGTAGCCGGAATTGCCTATTATAAAGAAAAACCCGTAACAGTTATTGGACATCAGCGGGGAAAAGGCACAAAAGAGAATATTCGCCGGAATTTCGGTATGCCGCATCCTGAAGGGTATAGAAAAGCACTGCGACATATGAAACAGGCAGATAAGTTCAATCGACCAATAATTTGTTTTATTGATACAAAGGGGGCCTACCCGGGAAAAGCAGCAGAGGAACGTGGACAAAGTGAAGCTATTGCACGTAACTTAATGGAAATGGCCGGACTTACTGTGCCGATTATATGTATTGTAATTGGAGAAGGTGGCAGTGGTGGTGCACTGGCGCTAGGCGTAGGCGATCACATACATATGCTAGAGAACTCCACCTATTCAGTTATCTCACCAGAAGGAGCTGCAGCTTTACTTTGGAAAGATTCGGGTTTAGCCCAAAAGGCTGCTGAATCCATGAAGATCACTTCCTATGATTTAAAAAAATTAAATGTAATTGATACGATTATACCGGAGCCTAAAGGCGGAGCGCATCGTGATCTGGTTCAGCAGGCAGAGAACGTTGATCATGTTATAGCAAAGTCTTTAAGCATTTTAAATGCCTACACGCCTGATGAATTACTTGAGAAAAGATGGGAAAAATACAAACAGATTGGTGAATATAAAACACTGTAGCGAGGTTTAACTAAATACACATTCAGAGAGGTTGACAAATAGTCAACCTCTGACTGTTTATAGATAGAGTAGTCACGCGAATATAATAAATGGTTATTTACTTTTTAGTGGTGTCCTCTTTATTCAAAAATCACTTTATACATAAGGTAATTAATTGCTATTTTATCTAATTCGCATTATCTTTGAATAATAAGGAACGTTATTAATGGTAATAAAATGTATATATAGAGGTGAATATGACTATGAAGAAAATTGGTGTTTTGACAAGTGGCGGAGACGCCCCTGGAATGAATGCAGCAATACGTGCTGTAGTCAGAAAAGCAATATACCACGAAATAGAGGTATTTGGAATAAAAAATGGATTTCAAGGACTTATGGACGGTAATATTAATAAAATGGGAATAGGCTCTGTTGGTGATATTATCCAACGTGGCGGTACGATACTTTACTCAGCACGTAGTGAGGAATTCAAAACGGATGCCGGACAAAAGAAAGGAATCGAGCAATTAAAAAAACATGAAATAGAGGGTTTAATTATAATTGGCGGAGATGGCAGCTTTCGTGGCGCCCAAAAGCTCACTGAAAAAGGATACCCATGTATAGGAGTGCCTGGTACAATTGATAACGATATTGCAGGTACTGATTTTACCATTGGATTCGATACTGCGCTTAACACAATAATTGAAGCAATTGATAAAATACGTGATACTGCAACATCTCATGAAAGAACATATGTAATTGAGGTTATGGGAAGAGATGCCGGTGATTTAGCGTTATGGTCAGGACTTGCTGATGGGGCTGAAAGTATATTAATTCCGGAGAAAAAAGATGATTTCAATGATGTGATTGATAGACTTAAACGAGGACATGAGCGTGGAAAGAAGCACAGTATTATTATTGTTGCTGAAGGAGTTGGCAGTGGCTTCGAATATGGGCAGCGTATTCAGGATGCGACAGAACTCGAAACACGAGTTACAGTGTTGGGGTATATCCAGCGCGGTGGATCACCAACAGCATCTGACCGTGTTTTGGCCAGTAGACTGGGAGCTAAAGCAGTAGATTTATTATTAGGTGGTAAAGCTGGCAAAATGGTTGGTATTCAGCATAATAAATTAGTTGATCATGATTTCATGGAAATATTGTCAGAAAAGCATGTAATAAATAATGAAATGTATGTATTATCAAAAGAACTTTCCATATAAATTACAATGGAATATTGTAGGAGGATATGTTATGAGAAACACTAAAATTGTTTGTACAATTGGCCCTGCATCTGAAACTGTTGAAACACTTGAAAAATTAATTGAGTCGGGAATGAATGTTGCCCGCTTAAATTTTTCCCATGGAGATTTTGAAGAGCATGGAGCCCGTATTAAAAATATACGGAAAGCAGCTGAAAATACTGGGAAAACAATAGCTATTTTATTAGATACAAAGGGACCTGAAATCAGAACAAGAAACTTTAAAGACGGACAAGCCGAATTGGTACAAGGCAGAACCGTATATATCACAATGAAGGATGTTGAAGGTACTGCAGAACGATTCTCCATCACATATGATGAACTGATTAATGATGTACACCAAGGCTCTAAAATTTTGCTTGACGATGGACTTATAGAGTTAGAAGTAGTGGCTGTTGATAAAGAAAATATGGAGCTGGAGACAGTAGCGCTGAACTCTGGGATTATTAAAAATAAAAAAGGTGTAAATGTACCCAATGTGTCTGTAAACTTACCAGGAATTACAGAAAAAGATGCTGCAGATATTAAGTTCGGTGTGGAACAAGGTGTTGATTTTATTGCGGCATCTTTTGTACGCCGCGCGTCTGATATCCTGGAGATAAAAGAGCTATTGGAAACAAATGGCGCTGCTAATATCCAACTCATACCGAAAATCGAAAATCAAGAAGGCGTAGATAATATTGATCGAATTTTAGAAGTAAGTGATGGATTAATGGTTGCTCGTGGTGACTTGGGCGTAGAAATCCCTCCTGAAGATGTACCATTGGTTCAAAAACAATTAATTAAAAAATGTAACATAGCAGGAAAACCGGTTATTACTGCAACACAAATGCTTGATTCTATGCAACGTAACCCACGACCAACAAGAGCAGAGGCCTCTGATATTGCGAATGCTATTTTTGATGGATCAGATGCGATCATGCTCTCTGGTGAAACAGCAGCAGGTTTATACCCTGTAGAGTCCGTACAAACAATGAGTAATATTGCACTAAAAGCGGAAACTGCCTTGAATCATGCATCCATACTAAAGGATCGTTCGAAAACAGTTGATATGACGATAACAGACGCAATAAGTCAATCTGTAACACATACAGCTATGAATTTAGAAGTCAGTGCTATAATTACTCCTACTGAGAGCGGGCATACAGCTAGGATGATATCAAAATACAGACCAAAAGCACCAATTATTGCTGTAACGTTTTCTGACAGGGTTAACCGACAGCTTTCTCTGGTTTGGGGTATCCATGCTGTTATGGGTGGAAAAACTCAAACAACGGATGAAATGCTGGACGTTGCAGTTGACCGTGGATTAAGTACGGGACTGTTTGAACGTGGCAGCAGGGTTATAATTACTGCGGGGGTCCCTGTTGGTGAAAGTGGAACAACTAACCTTTTAAAGGTTCATGTTATTGGAGATGTTATTGCAAAAGGTCAAGGTATTGGCCGCAGAAGTGCTTATGGCAGAGCTGTAATTGCAAAAACAGCTGCTGAGGCTATCGAGAAGATTAGAGAAGAAGATATACTTGTAACTTATGGTACAGAAAGGGATATGATGCCTGCGATTGAAAAGGCCGGTGGAATCATAACAGAAGAAGGCGGTCTCACATCCCATGCTGCAGTTGTAGGTTTGAGTCTTGGTATACCTGTTATTGTTGGAGTTAAAGATGTCTTTGATTTGCTTGTTGATGGTCAGGACATCACGATAGATGGTACGAAAGGTGATATATATAAAGGTCATACAAGCGTTCTTTAAGCTAAACCGAAGAATTATTGTACAACCAAAGTAGTTGAATAAAAAAAGAAGGGGTCTCCTTCTTTTTTTAATAGGCAAAAGGAGGAAGTTGTATGAGATGGTTACTCCTTACAATGTTAATTCTATCTGCATTGGAAATAGGTGTTTTTATTTGGATAGGAGGCATCATTGGTCCATGGTGGGTTGTTCTCATTATAATGATGACAGGTATTATAGGTGTCATGCTGGCTAAACAACAAGGACTGGAAACGTGGAAACGAGCTCAGTTTTCCATCAGTAATGGGCAAGCTCCAACTGAATATATAATTGATGGCATTTGCATATTTACTGGTGCTGTCTTTTTGTTCACACCCGGATTCATAACAGATATTGCTGGGTTTGTTTTAGTTATACCGATGACACGAGTTCCTCTCAAAAGCAGTATTCAAAGATTTATAAAGCGAATGGTGGATAAAAATACTATTGTTTACCGTAAATGGTAACTTCTATCCTCTAATAAATAACAATACACGTCTAAATATCCCTGCTCGGTATAAAGCATTTAAAAAAATTAATAATATGGGGGCGACCAGCAATCCTGGCAGTCCCCATATTTGTATGCTTAAGAACAGTGTAACAAGTGCTGCGAGTGGATTAATGCCAATACTGGATGAAAGAATCTTTGGCTCAAGTACTTGGCGCGTTACCACAACTACCATGTATAATACTGTTAAACTAATAGTCATTGAGTAATGTCCTGTAAAAAACAAATAAGTAATCCAAGGTAAGAAGATAAAACCGGTTCCAATATAAGGTAATAAGTCAATGGCTGCAGCTAGTAATGCGATGGTAAGAGCATGTTCTATGTTTAAGATCAATAAACCTGTTAATAGTAAGGCTGCGGTTATAGAGATTAATATCAGCTGTGCTTTAACGAAGCCGTACAGCGCTTTTTTTAGTTGTTCAATAATATGTTTAATTGATTGATTGATAACTTCTGGTACGAACTTGTTGAGGGAATGTTTTAAGGATATCCAGTCATTTGTAATAAAAAAAGTTGCCAGCAAAATAAATATAAAAATGGTAAACGAATTTGGCAAAACGCTTAGAACGTTAGGTATATTTAATAAAAAACCTTGAAATAAGGCTGCTCCTGATGTGGAAATCTGATTTATAAGCTGTCTTATATTTTCACTAATAGCTAATTGCTGAGATGAGTCCAATGTATGGAATAAAGAAGTAAGCTTATGATATAAAGGCAGCACCTGATTATTAATGAACACATCAACTAAGGCAGTAAAAGTATGAAAATGAACCGGCACCTTTTCTGCTAGATATTCAGTCCCTTGAACAATCTCAGTAACAATAAAAAAAAGAACACCAATAATGAATACTAATATCGTTGCAATAACTGCAATAGTAGCAAGTGGTCTGGGAAATTTTAGTTTCATTTCTAAGAAGGAGACAAATGGGTTTAAAAAGAACGATAAAATTATTGCGAAGAAGATAGGATAAAGATAAATAAATGCATATTTAATAAAGAAAAAGCAACTGATGATTATTAAAATAACTATAAACATTCTCAATACCTGATAACTCAGTTGTTTGTACATAGTCCTACCCCATTTATTACTTTATTTAAAGCTTGTATTATTTTACATATGATAGTAGGGGTGAAAATAGAATGGGACTTTACCAGGTTATGAAAAGGTTGTCCGCTGCCCGCATAGGAAAAATTAGAATCCAAGAAGAAGATTAATGAAAATAGTGTGCTTTTTAGCTTGTCTTTTGTAATAAATAGCTTTTTCTGTAAATATATTAATGATTTTAGACGGTTTCAATTCACTTTATAATCATAATACTTTATAATTAGCAATGGGGATGACAATGTGTAATCTGGACATCTTGTCGTTTATGGATATTAATGAATGATATTCTTAAAAGGTAAGAACAATTTATAGAAAAAGGAGAGGGTTTGTTATGACAGCAACAACAAAGGGACTCGAAGGGGTTGTAGCAACTCAATCGTCAATCAGTTCGATTATTGATGATCAATTAACTTACGTTGGTTATAAAATTGACGATTTAGCTGAAAATTCTAGTTTTGAGGAAGTAGTTTTTTTATTATGGAATAAAAAGCTTCCAAATAAAATGGAATTAGATAATTTTAAAGCAGAACTTGCTGCAAATATGGAATTACCTGAAGCCATTATTGATCATTTACGCTCCTATGACCTATCAACAGTTCATCCAATGGCAGCATTGCGTACAGCTGTTTCACTTTTAGGTCTGTTCGATAACGAAGCTGATGTGATGGAAGAAGAGGCCAATAAACGCAAGGCAGTTCGTTTGCAAGCCAAGATCTCAACTATTGTAACCGCGTTCGCTAGAATTCGCCAAGGGAAGGATCCTGTTCAACCGAAAAAAGAATTTGGCTATGCAGAAAACTTCCTCTTCATGCTTAATGGCAAAGACCCAGAGGACATTGAAGTGGAAGCAGTAAATAAGGCGTTGGTACTTCATGCTGATCATGAACTTAATGCATCTACCTTTACTGCAAGAGTGTGTGTTGCAACTCTATCAGATATTTATTCTGGAGTTACCTCAGCCATTGGAGCCCTAAAAGGACCATTGCATGGCGGTGCAAATGAAAATGTTATGAAAATGCTTTCTGAGATTGGTGAGGAAGATAATGCGATTCCGTATATCAAGGAGAAACTAGCAAACAAAGAAAAGATTATGGGAATGGGACACCGAGTATATAAAAATGGTGATCCGCGTGCTAAGTTCCTAAAAGAAATGTCTAAGCAACTGACTGAACTTACCGGTCAATCTAAATGGTATAATATGTCGGTAAAAATAGAAGATTATATAAAAGATAATAAAGGACTGCCAGCTAATGTGGACTTTTATTCTGCATCTGTTTATCACAGTTTAGGAATTGACCATGATTTGTTCACTCCAATATTTGCTGTTAGCCGTGTGTCTGGATGGTTAGCTCATATTCTTGAGCAGTATGATAATAATCGTTTAATTCGTCCACGTGCAGAATATATTGGACCTAAGGCACCTGAATATGTAGCAATTGAAAACCGTTAAGTTAACCACACCCGCCGGAGTCTCCGGCTATTATTGTGGAGTGAGAGACCAGCTAATTGCCACGTAATATAAGCTGGAATTCTGAGTAAGCTATTGCAGGTAGAGCAACTCTACTGAATGAAGTTTTACTTTATGTTACTATAATTATGTATGAAGATGACTAGGAGGAAATTTATTATGACACAAAAGATCAGCGTTGAAAATGGAAAAATGAATGTACCTAACAATCCAATCATTCCTTTTATTGAAGGGGATGGAACAGGCCCGGATATCTGGGCGTCGGCAAGCAGAGTAATCGAAGCAGCAGTAGAAAAAGCATATAATGGCACGAAAAAGATTGAATGGATGGAAGTCTTTGCAGGACAAAAGGCGTATGACCAGACATCAGAATGGTTGCCACAGGATACACTTGATAAAATTAATGAATATAAAATTGCAATTAAAGGACCTCTAACTACACCAATTGGAGGCGGAATCCGTTCTTTAAATGTTGCATTACGTCAAGAACTTGACTTGTTCACATGCTTACGTCCTGTAAGATACTTTGAAGGTGTTCCTTCTCCAGTTAAACGTCCTGAAGATGTTGACATGGTTATCTTCCGTGAAAATACGGAAGACATTTATGCAGGAATCGAATGGCAAAAGGGTTCTGATGAAGTTAAGAAAGTTATTGAATTCCTGAAGAATGAAATGAACGTTAAAAATATTCGCTTCCCTGAAACATCTGGGATTGGAGTAAAACCAGTATCTGAAGAGGGTACGAAACGTTTAGTACGTTCAAGTATAGAATACGCATTAAATGAAGGTCGCAAAAGTGTTACTTTAGTACATAAAGGTAACATCATGAAATTCACTGAAGGTGCATTTAAAGCCTGGGGTTATGAAGTTGCTGAAGAAGAATATGGCGATAAGGTATTTACATGGGCTGAGTATGACCGCATCGTTGAAAAAGATGGTAAAGAAGCAGCAAACAAAGCACAGGACGAAGCTATTGCTTCAGGGAGAATTCTCGTAAAAGATTCAATTGCTGATATTTTCCTTCAACAAATTCTGACTCGTCCAAAAGAGTTTGACGTTGTTGCTACAATGAACCTGAATGGTGACTATATCTCTGATGCATTAGCTGCACAGGTTGGTGGTATAGGAATAGCGCCAGGCGCGAACATTAATTACGATACAGGTCATGCCATTTTTGAAGCAACACATGGTACAGCACCTAAATATGCTGGATTAGATAAAGTAAACCCATCTTCTGTAATTCTCTCTGGCGTATTGATGCTAGAACATCTCGAATGGAGAGAGGCTGCTGATTTGATTACAAAAGCTATGGACAAAACAATTGCTTCAAAAGTGGTAACATATGATTTTGCTCGTCTAATGGATGGTGCTACTGAGGTAAAATGTTCTGATTTCGGTAATGAATTAATAAAAAACATGGGTTAATTCTGCAATAGTCTGTTTCAAATAGTAGTAGTGTAATAACGATGGGAGGATTTAAAATGGCAATAAGAAGAGCTAAAATATCAGTAATCGGTTCTGGCTTTACGGGTGCAACAACTGCATTGATGCTGGCCCAAAAAGAACTTGGGGATGTTGTACTTGTAGATATTCCAGCAATGGAGGATCCGACAAAAGGTAAAGCGCTTGATATGCTTGAAGCCAGCCCAGTTCAAGGTTTTGATGCTAAAATTACGGGAACATCAAACTATGAAGATACAAAAGATTCTGACCTGGTAATCATTACAGCAGGTATTGCTCGTAAACCTGGTATGAGCCGCGATGATCTGGTTAACACAAACGCTAAAATTATGAAGTCAGTTGCTAAAGAGATTGTAAAGTTTTCACCAGAAACATTTATCGTTGTATTAACAAACCCAGTTGATGCGATGACATATACTGTATTTAAAGAATCAGGCTTGCCAAAAGAACGTGTTATAGGACAATCAGGTGTACTTGATACAGCTCGATTCCGTACATTCGTAGCAGAAGAACTTAACCTGTCAGTTAAGGATGTTACAGGTTTTGTTCTAGGTGGGCACGGTGATGATATGGTTCCGTTAATTCGTTATTCATACGCAGGTGGAATTCCACTGGAAAAACTAATACCTAAAGATCGTCTTGATGCAATTGTTGAACGTACTCGTAAAGGTGGAGGAGAAATTGTCGGTCTACTGGGTAACGGTAGTGCTTATTATGCTCCTGCTGCCTCGTTAACCGTTATGGCCGAAGCAATCATTAAAGATCAACGCCGGGTACTTCCTTCCATCGCCTATTTAGAAGGTGAATACGGTTATTCTAATATTTACCTGGGAGTTCCAACAGTCTTAGGTGGTAAGGGTATTGAAGAAATTATTGAATTAGATTTAACAGACGACGAAAGAGCTGAATTAGATAAGTCAGCAGAATCTGTTAAAAATGTACTGGATGTATTAGAATAATCTATAGAAGTGCCTCTGTTCACAGTTACTACTGAACAGAGGCTCTTTTTAAAAGGTAAGAAAGTATAGATTTTTGGCTGCAATTAATTCTTACACTTAAACAGCAAATGTCCAGCTCCGACGGACAACTGTTTTCGGTGGGACGAGCCCCGCGCTTTTGTTCAAATTAGCCATTAGCACTTAGCATTAATCTTTGGTATAATAGAAAACGCTTACATATTTGGAGGTGGTTTTAATTGATAGGTAAAAAAAGAAAGCTGGGTAAAGAAATTAATGATTTAAAAGTAGGAGATACATATACTTCAGCAAAGGTTATTGAGGACAAAGACTTACTGCTGTACTTAGGTTTAACAGATGATGCAAACCCATTATATATTCAGCATGATTATGCATCCCAAACACCATATGAAAAGCCAATTGTTCCATCAGTTATGCTGTTTGGGATGATTTCATCCATCGTTTCCATGCACTTACCTGGACCTGGAAGCCATATTACACAGCATGAAATGTCTTTTCCTAAGCCGGTTTATCATAGTTCTGAGGTGAAGTTTACCATTGAGATTATAGCTATAGACAAACCGAACCACCAAGTGACTCTATCTGTCATTGGTTTTGACTATGAGGGTGATGAAATTGTAAATGGAAAGCTTTATGTTTGTCCATCCTATAAACTAAACTCTCTAACAGCAAGCTCTTTAGAAAATTTCTTTTAGAAGTAAAAATACATACTATTCTCTATAAAGGGGATAGTATTTTGTATTTATTTCTCCTGCATTGTAAAATATTATTTACAAACAGCTTCTTCGGTTCACTTTATTCATCATTCATTGTAAGATTAAAGAAACACTTCTGGTTTTTATATGGTGTGAATAGAAATGGGGTGAGGGGATGAAACAAAAAATCCTTATTGTAGATGATGAAAGATCTATTGTTACCTTGCTTAAGTTTAATATTGAAAAAGCAGGATTCCAGACTGATATAGCCTATGATGGAAGAGAAGCTATTAAAAAAGCAATGCATGAACAGTTTAATCTCATTGTACTGGATTTAATGCTACCTGAAATGGATGGAATGGAAGTCTGCAAATACTTAAGGAATAATAAGATTGATACACCTATTTTAATGCTGACAGCCAAAGACGAAGAGTTTGATAAGGTGCTGGGCTTAGAACTGGGGGCGGATGACTACCTGACAAAGCCTTTTAGTCCAAAGGAAGTTATCGCAAGAATAAAAGCTATATTAAGAAGAACAAACAAACAAGTACCATATCAAAATTCGTCAATAAAAATTGGAGAGTTGACTGTTTACCCCGAGCGTTATGAAGCGGAAAAAGGTAACAAAGTGATTGCATTTACGAGAAAAGAATTCGAATTATTAATCTACCTTCTAAATAATAAAGGGAAAGTAATATCAAGGGACCAATTACTTAGTGGTGTTTGGGACTATGATTTTGTTGGGGATACCAGGATTGTTGATGTGCATATTTCGCATCTAAGAGAAAAGATTGAACCAAATACAAGAAGGCCAGTGTATATTAAAACAATTAGAGGGCTTGGCTACAAATTGGAGGAGCCGATTGATGAAAACACTATTTACTAAACCTATATTTCCATATGTCATAGGCATTTTATTACTTATAATCAGTACTGGTATTGTATTAAGTCAAGTAATCGAAAACTATATTGTACTTATTGCTGTGTTATTAATAGAGTATATTATTTTAATGCTTTTACTGTTAAGTATTTTTGATAAATATATAAAACCAATTAAGAAGGTTACGAAGACTGTCGATAAGATAGTTAAAGGTAATTATCGTGCCAGAATTCATCATACAGGTAACAGTAATGTTGGAGAATTAACTCATAAAATTAACACATTGGCACGTAACTTAAGTGAACTTTCCATGAATGAGCAAATGCAATCTGAACAGCTATCCACTGTCTTTGATAATACAGAAAGTGGTTTGGTGCTGATTGATGAAAAAGGCTATATTCACCTTGTAAATCGGAAGTTTGTATCTATGTTTGGGAAGTCGCAAAAGGAATATAAAGGGTATCTATATTATGATGTACTAGATAATGAGATCATCCATCAAACTGTTCAAAAGACATTTTTATACGAAAAAAATGTAAAAGAAGCTTTTACACATTTTGAAGGTGTTGATAAGTACTATTTGGAAATAGTAGGTGCGCCTATATTTAATGAGAGAAATATGTTGAAAGGAGCAGTGTTGGTCCTCTATGATATTACAGAATTGAAGAAGCTTGAATTAATGCGTAAGGACTTTGTTGCTAATGTATCACATGAACTTAAAACTCCAATCACCTCCATAAAAGGTTTTTCAGAAACCTTATTGGATGGTTCAATGAGTGATGAAATAGCAATTCGTGAATTTTTGGGAATTATATATAATGAAAGTCACCGCCTTCAGTTACTGATTGAGGATTTATTAACTCTATCAAGACTGGAAAAGGAAGATTTCCATCTTATTTTAACTGAAGTGGATATGTCGTCTTTAGTATCAGAACTAAAGCCGGTAATTGTACACAAGGCAGAGCAGAGGAAGTTAGAGCTGTCCATCCACGTTGATGAAAACAGTATACTAATGGCTGATAGTGAACGTGTGAAGCAAATCTTTATTAATCTGCTGGATAATGCAATCAACTACACACCTGAAAAAGGGAAGATTTCGTTAGTAGTCAGCACAGCCGGCGATTTTATTGAAATAATGGTAAAAGATTCTGGCATAGGTATAGAGCAGGAAGCATTATCTCGTATTTTTGAAAGGTTTTATCGGGTCGACAAGGCACGAAGCAGAAATACAGGTGGTACAGGGCTAGGACTTGCAATTGTAAAGCATATAGTAGAAGTTCATGAAGGCGACATTAAGATTGAAAGTGAAGTAAATCAAGGTACAACAGTTTACGTTTATTTACCAAAGCAAAAACAGGACTAATATAAATGGTATCCTCTCAACCAGGGGATGCTTTTTATTTTTTAACAGGGAATGTACTGTCATTATTTTTTCCTTTACGCAGACGGAATGGTAAAATACAAGTAGTGATTATTACGAATGGAGGAAACATACATATGCCAAACAAACTTGTATTAATAGATGGAAACAGTATTGTTTACCGTGCTTTTTTTGCATTGCCATTACTAAACAATGATAAAGGTGTATATACAAATGCAGTGTACGGATTTACTACAATGCTTTTAAAAATCCTGGAAGAAGAAAAACCAACTCATATGCTCGTAGCATTTGACGCCGGTAAAACCACATTTCGTCATGCGACCTATAAAGAATATAAAGGTGGCCGCCAAAAGACACCTCCTGAGTTATCAGAACAATTTCCACTGGTTAAAGAGTTACTAGATGCGTTTCAGATCTCTCATTATCAACTTGAAAATTATGAGGCTGACGATATTATAGGTACACTTTCGGCACGAGGCAGAAATGAGGAATGGGATGTTACCGTCATATCTGGGGATAAGGACTTGTTGCAGCTTGTATCTGACAGGGTAACAGTGAGCTTAACCAAAAAAGGAATCAGTGAAGTGGAACGGTATACGCCAGCTTTCTTAAAAGAAAAAATGGAAATAACACAAGATCAAATTATTGATCTGAAGGCTCTGATGGGTGACAGTTCTGATAATATTCCTGGCGTTCCAGGGGTAGGACAAAAAACGGCAACCAAATTGTTAAAGCAATTTGAAACTCTGGATGAGGTATACAAGCATGTTGAAGATATTAGTGGCAAGAAGTTAAAAGAGAAACTCCTTACCCATAAAGATGATGCTTATATGAGTAAGGAATTAGTAACGATCAATCTGAACACCCCAATATCTGTAACGCTTGACGATATTAGCTATGAGGAGTATCAGCCTAGTAATGTAAGTGGCATATTTAAAGAATTCGGATTCCAATCATTACTGAACAAACTAGGTGATGAGTCAGATGAAGAGGCTGATGGAAAAGACGAACTAAAGGATATAGAATACACTATAGTAAGTGAAATTACGGAAGAGATGTTTACCGGCAAAGAAGCATTCGTCGTAGAAATGCTGGAGGAAAATTACCACCAGGCTACCATCGAAGGATTTGGTATTGTAAATGAGCAGAATAACTATTTTATCCCTGCCGATGTAGCATGGAAGTCTGAGGAATTTAAAATATGGGCAGAGGACAGCAGTAAAATAAAATATGTCTTTGATTCGAAGAAAACGTTAGTAGCTTTATTAAATCATGGTATTCATATTAAAGGTATTTCATTTGATATGTTTCTAACATCCTATCTTCTTAATCCATCAGAAAATCACCATGATATCCCTGCTGTCGGTAATCGCATGGGTCACAAAAACGTTTTATTTGATGAGGAAGTTTATGGTAAGGGTGCCAAACTTAAAATGCCGGATCTGCCTGCACTGAGTGATCATATTGTAAGGAAAACAGCTACTTTGTTCGCATTGAAAAAGGAAATGGAAGAACAGCTTAAAATGACCGAGCTATATGTTTTATGTAAAGAACTTGAAATGCCGCTTGCTTTAATTTTAGGAGAAATGGAATACACAGGGGTACATGTTGATACCGAGCAACTCGACGTAATGAGAGTGGATTTAAAACAACGATTAAGTGATCTGGAAAATGAGGTATACGAACTTGCTGGTGAATCATTTAACTTAAATTCACCGAAACAATTAGGTCCGATACTATTTGAAAAACTAAAGTTACCAGTGATCAAGAAAACAAAGACCGGCTATTCAACTGCAGCAGATGTATTGGAACAATTAGCAAATGAGCATGAAATCATACCTAAGCTTCTCTTATACAGACAGTTGGGTAAACTGCAATCAACCTATATTGAGGGTCTCTTAAAAGTAGTAGATAGCAATACGAATAAAATTCATACGCGATTTAATCAAGCATTGACACAAACTGGCAGATTGAGTTCGATTGAGCCTAACTTACAAAATATTCCTATTCGATTGGAAGAAGGGCGAAAGATACGTCAAGCATTTGTTCCTTCGAAAAAGGACTGGATCATATTTGCAGCTGACTATTCGCAAATAGAATTGCGTGTCCTGGCACATATAGCTAAGGATGAAAAATTAGTTGCCGCCTTTAAAAATGATTTGGACATCCATACACAAACAGCAATGGACGTTTTTCATGTTGATAGAGAAGAGATAACAGCTAACATGCGTCGACAAGCGAAGGCAGTTAACTTTGGAATTGTCTATGGAATCAGCGATTTTGGCTTGTCCCAAAACCTAGGAATTACTCGCAAAGAAGCAAAACAATTTATTGAGCGCTACTTTGAGAGTTATCCCGGTGTTAAAAAATACATGAACGAAATTGTGCAGGATGCAAAACATAAAGGCTATGTAAGCACATTAATGAAAAGAAGAAGGTATTTACCCGAAATAACAAGCAGAAACTTTAATTTACGCAGTTTCGCTGAGCGTACAGCGATGAACACACCGATACAGGGAACTGCAGCCGATATAATTAAAAAAGCAATGATTGATTTACATGGAAAACTATTGGAAGAGAAACTAAGTGCGCGCATGCTGTTACAGGTGCATGATGAACTAATCATTGAGGCACCAAGAGAAGAAATAGAGCAATTAAAAGATATAGTACCAGCTATGATGGAAAACACAGTAGACTTAATTGTGCCTTTAAAGGTCGATTATGCATATGGAGAAAGCTGGTTCGACGCAAAATAAGGAGAATTAATCACATGCCAGAATTACCTGAAGTTGAAACGATTAAGAATACATTAAAGCATTATGTGATAAACAAAACGATTAAGGAAGTATCTGTTTACTGGCCTAATATTATAAAACATCCAGATGACGCCGAGCAATTCAAACTGATACTGCCTGGACAAACCATTCGAGATATTACCCGTAAAGGGAAATTCCTGCTATTTCAATTAGATGATTATGTTCTTATTTCTCATTTAAGAATGGAAGGAAAGTACAGTGTTCATAAAACAATAGAACCAATAAAAAAACATACTCATGTTGTATTTGCATTTACTGATGGACAAGAGCTTCGTTATAACGACGTTCGTAAGTTTGGTACGATGCATGTTTACACAAAAGGAGATGAGATGTCCCAAAAGCCTTTAAGTCAACTAGGTCCTGACCCTTTCGATGAGGGGTTTACATTTGACTACTTTTATCAAAAATTGAAAAAGACTGAGCGAGTAATAAAAACGGCTTTATTGGATCAAACCATAGTGGCAGGGCTAGGAAATATATATGTTGATGAAACCTTATTCAGAGCTAACGTCCATCCATTGAAAAGATCAAGTAAGCTAAATAAAAAAGAAATAAGGTCTATTCAATGCCAGGCAATTGAAACATTAGAGGAAGCAGTAAAGCAGGGTGGTACTACGATACGTTCATATGTTAATGGACAAGGGGAGATGGGGATGTTTCAACAAAATCTGTTTGTGTATGGACAGGAAAACAAGCCCTGCAAGAAGTGTGGAAAACCAATCACGAAGATGAAAATAGGCGGACGCGGTACACATGTTTGCAAAACCTGTCAAAAAAACTAAGAGGTGAAGCATGATGACACTAGTTATAGGGCTTACTGGCAGTATTGCCAGTGGAAAGAGTACCGTTTCATTAATGTTTGATGAATTCAATATACCAGTAGTTGATGCTGATAAGCTTTCAAGAGAAGTTGTAAAGCCTGGTGAAAAGGCGTATGACAAAATAGTCAACACATTCGGCCACGAAATATTACGGGATGATCAAACTTTGGACCGTAAGAAATTAGGTGGAATTATATTTGCTGATGAAGACAAACGCAAGCAACTCAATAGCATTGTACACCCTGCAGTAAGGGAAAGGATGATTTTTCGAAGGGATTCATTTATTGAAGCCGGTGAAACATGCGTTGTTCTTGACATACCTTTACTATTTGAAAGTAAACTTACACATTTTGTTGATAAAACATTGGTCGTTTTTGTAGATGAAGGGGTGCAATTGAAGCGTTTGATGGAACGCGATGATTATACAGAAGTTGAGGCCTGGCAACGCATTAAGTCTCAGATTTCAATTGATGAAAAGGCAAAAAAAGCAAACGCTATTATTGATAATAACGGAACCAAATATGAATCCTATATTCAGCTGGAAAAGTTGTTAAGGGAGTGGAAAATAATTTAAATGCAGAAGCCGGATGAAAGATATGTCTCATTCGGCCTTTTCTATTATATTGAAAGTTGAAACATATAGAAAAACCGAAATAAAAAACACATTTCTTGCTTAATATGTTATACTATTTAATATAAAAACCCAATAAGTGTAACATATATAGGAGGATTTCAAATGAATAAAACTCGCATTGCTATTAATGGATTTGGCCGTATCGGACGAATGGTTTTCCGCCAGGCTATTGAAGATGATCAGTTAGAGGTTGTTGCAATTAACGCAAGCTACCCTTCAGAAACGCTTGCGCACTTAATAAAGTATGACAGTGTACATGGTATTTTCAATGGAGAAGTGAAAGCGCTTAATAATAGTTTAGAAATAAATAATAAAGAAGTCATGTTGGTAAATTCGCGGGAACCCGAACTGTTACCATGGAAAGAGTATGATATAGATGTTGTGGTTGAAGCAACAGGGAAGTTTAAAACGAAGGAAAGTGCTGGTCTGCATATTGTAGCCGGTGCGAAGAAGGTTGTTATAACAGCACCAGGTAAACAAGTTGATAAAACTATTGTAATGGGTGTTAATGAAGAAACGTATCAGCCAGAAGAAGATAATGTGATATCCAATGCTTCTTGTACAACAAATTGCTTAGCGCCGGTGGTTAAGGTGCTGGACGATAACTTTGGAATTGTGAATGGTTTAATGACCACCGTTCATGCATTCACAAATGATCAAAAGAATCTGGATAATCCACATAAGGACTTACGCAGGGCCCGTGGCTGTACGCAATCTATAATTCCAACCTCCACAGGAGCTGCTAAAGCACTGGGTGAAGTGTTACCACACCTAAGTGGTAAGCTTCACGGTATGGCTTTAAGAGTTCCGACACCTAATGTATCTTTAGTAGATTTGGTTGTGGACGTTGAAAGTAACGTAACAATAGAGGATATAAATAATGCATTCAGAGCAGCAGCTTCTCAAGAGTTGCAGGGTATTTTAAAGTTCAGTGAGGATCCACTGGTAAGCATTGATTACACAACAACTGATTACTCAGCAATTATTGACGGTCTATCTACAATGGTTATGGGTGATAATAAGGTGAAAGTTCTTGCATGGTATGATAATGAATGGGGTTATTCTAAGCGAGTTGTTGATTTGACAAAGTACGTAGGAAGTAAGATAAACCAAAAGCAAGTTCAACTTTAAGAATTTAAAAGAATTAAATAGATAAATGGCACCGAATTTGAGATGAAACAGGATCTAATTCGGTGCTTTTTTTCTTATCTATTGGAATCCCTTTCCACAAAAATTAGTTAGAAATTTAGATTGGGAAGGAATTCAACATAGAGGATTTAGTCGAAACGTGTTAAAATAGATATATTATACATATGTAATTGAATATTACTGACGGGGTGTCATAAAATGGCTATTCGCAATACGCTATCCAAATACTTTAACAATCATGCGGAATCAAGTGAAAAACATTGGGATTCATCCCTTCAAACACATTACTACAAGACATCTAAAGATAAGGCAATGCGCATGCTAGAAAATATGTTCAGTAACCCACAGGTTTATGCTGTGAACTCAATTTCCCAAGAACATGGGGAGATTAGTGCTTACATAAAAAAAGGGAAGAAAGCTTTTATTGTTGCTACTGTAATAATGGTCAAACCATATCAGACCGCAATTGATTTTTCAGTTACAACAGAATCTGCCCTTCCTTTTGATTTTGGATACAGTACGAAAGTAATCCAGAATTTATATGGACAGGTCACTAAAGAACTGACTTTAATTCCTAATAAATAACACCTTGATAGAAACAATGAATGGGGTTGAACGAGTTGAGATGTTCAAATTGCCACTATAAAAGTACGAAGGTCCTTGATTCACGTCCAATTGAAGAAGGTCAATCTATTCGCAGAAGAAGAGAGTGTGAAGAGTGCGGCTTTCGATTCACCACATTTGAACGTATAGAAGAAGTTCCGTTAATAGTCGTGAAGAAAGAGGGAGCAAGACAGGAATACAGCCGGGAGAAACTTATTCGAGGCTTAATTAAAGCATGTGAAAAACGCCCGGTCCCCCTTGAAAAAATAGAAGCACTAGCACTTGATGTAGAAAAAGAACTACGAAATACTGGAGTTTCAGAAATAGACAGTAAAGAAATTGGCGAAATGGTAATGGACCGACTATCTGATGTGGATGAAGTTGCTTATGTTCGCTTTGCTTCCGTATATCGTCAATTTAAAGACATTAGTGTATTTCTGGATGAATTAAAAGATTTAATTAAAGCGGACAAAAGAGATACTTGATGAATTAAAGCGTAAACGCTACTCGGTTTTTTAAAAGGTAAGAAAGTAAAAATTTTGGCTGCAATTAATTCTTACACTTAAACAGCCACATCCAGCGCAAGCGCCCATCACCTATTGTCCTTGGCGGAAGCCTCCTTACGATAAGTCAACATCGATTCGCATACGCTCATCGTGTTTCCTTTATCTCATACGGTTCCGTCCAGGACATACGGTGATAAACGGTCGCCCTGCGCTTTTGTGCAAGATCAAGACGAGTAGTAAATATAAGGAAATGAAAGGGCATGAATATGAAGTTTATAGGAAAAATACTGCCTGTCGAGGGGTATTGTGTTTTATTAAAGGAATACTTGCCGGTAGATTATGCTAAGTCATTAACCCATTTATACCAACCACTCCTTGGTATTCAAGCGGTTACCTTATACCAAACGCTACTACATGAGATAGAGCTGCAACAGTCGTCTGTACCGCAAACACACCATACGTTAATGAATTATCTGAATTTGCCACTGGATGAAATTTACCAAGCTAGGTTAAAGCTTGAAGGGATTGGCTTACTAAAAACATATGAAAAAAGTTCGGTGACTAATAATTTTTATACCTATGAGCTACAAAGTCCTTTTTCACCAAGAGGTTTCTTTAAGGATGCCATGCTTACCCAACTCCTTTATCATCACATCGGGGAAGATAAGTTTACTACCTTAAAAAGTCATTATTTTAAACAATCGACAGAGGAGCTTGGTGAAAATATAACTGTTTCTTTTAGTGATGTTTTTCAGACATTTAAACCAGCATTCACAGAAAACGCCGAGTCAGCTGAAACGCAGGATGACAGATCCCCGGTGAAGGAAAATGCGGACTTTACTTGGATGGAGCATATGTTAAAACAGAGAATGATTCCAGTAGGTAAAGTATTAACGGGAGATAACCGAAAATTAATTTCTCAAATGATGGTATTATATGACTTAGCAACCTATGAGGTAGAAAAGTCAGTATTATGGGCACTAACAGAAGATAATTTATTAAACCCTGAGGAATTTAAGACTGCATGTCATGATTTGTTTAAATCCAAACATTATGAAACACCGATCCAATTAACAAATAAAACAAGTCCACAGCATCAAATTGATTACAAGCCGACAACAAAGGAAGAACAACTCATACAAGCGTTGGAAACAATCTCGCCAAAGCAGTTATTGGAAGATCTATCAAGTGGAAATCAAGCTTCTACCCAAGATATGAAAATAATTAGAGAAGTTATGACCTCACAAGGGTTACCTTCTCCAGTAATGAATGTGCTAATCCATTATGTACTGTTGCAATCGAATATGAAGCTATCTAAAGCTTATATGGAGAAAATTGCTAGTCATTGGTCACGGGCCAATTTAAAAACTGCCAAAGAGGCAATGGCTTTTGCAAAAACAGAAAAAGAAAGTTTTCAGCAAAGAAAAGCCGGAAGATCTAACTATAATAAAAAGCCAGTATCAACTGAAATAGTCCCCGATTGGTTTAAGGAACGAAAGAATAAAAGACAAGAGCCGGCAGCAACTATGAAAAAACAGGATACAGCAAAGGAACAAGAAGAAATTGAAGCTCTGCTGCGTCAGTATTCCAGCAGCAAAAAAAATAGTCATTTGCAAGGATGATTGATATGAAGCCAGTACAATCAACATTAAAAAAGTGGATGAAAGAAAATGAAAATTTTCAGGAAAACTATATAAAAATAAAACACGAAGTTTTAAATGATCCTGAGATCAAAACATTTTTATCTTATCATCCACAGCTAAGTAAGAAAGAAATAGAAAAAAACTTAATAAAACTATACGAATATAAAACCCAATCCAAGCAATGCGAATCTTGTTCATCATTTAGTAATTGTAAGAATATGCTTCAAGGTTATTCACCTATATTATATGTAGAAAACAATGAATTGCATTTGTCCTATGAGAAATGTCACAGCAGGATCTACCACGAAAAGCAAAAAGAACAGCAGAAACTAGTTCAAAGCTTGTATATGCCTAAGGAAATTCTGGAAGCAACAATTAGTGATATTGACAGTGACCCCACTAGAAGTAACGGAGTAAGGGAGTTATTACGTTTCGTAGAAGAGACAAAGTCTGGCATTCCTAAAAAGGGGATTTACTTTAGTGGGCCCTTCGGTGTAGGAAAGACTTATTTTTTAGGTGCATTGGCAAATAAGTTAAAAGAAATGCATATATCATCAACTCTAATTTACATGCCTGAATTAGTAAGGGAAATAAAAGCATCAATGAAAGATGACTCCATTAATGAAAAGATAGATTTTTTCAAGAAGGCAGATGTATTAATGCTGGATGACATAGGTGCTGAAATGCAATCAGCCTGGTTTAGGGATGAAATACTTGGTTCTATTCTGCAATATCGCATGATGGAGAGGTTACCTGTTTTCTTTACATCCAACTATAGTCTGGAACAATTAGAAACCCAGCTCGCCTCTACACGAGGGGGAATTGAAACGGTTAAGGCTGGTAGAATAGTTGAACGAATTAAGCAAGTAAGTAAAGAAGTTGAGATTTATGGTAAAAACCGACGTGAAATATAAAACTGGAACTAGTATGGAAGAGTATTTTCTTTTGTACTAGTTTTTTGTTTTCGGTCTTTTCTAGAGATTGTTGCTTTTGACACTAAATCTATAAAAGACGACGTAACTCGTTACTGTCATAGCTAACCGCTACGGAAATACACTTCGCCAAAAGGGTTGGTCGCTGAATGAACCGGGTTGAACGCGGGATAAAGCTGAAAAAGCGCTGGATAAATTGGTCCGGCCGCGGGATTAAGCAAGCCGACCGCTGGAAAAAGTGGAGCGATCGCTGAATGAAGGGAGGGGTAGCGGTCATGCCAAAACGGTTGAATCACTTGCAGACCAGATTGACGGTTTTCATGCCTGCTGGAGTCTCCGTGTATTTCCTGTGCTGGTGTTGTGCTTTGTTATAGCATTATCTATTGCTATAGTGAATAAAAACTCGCTATTTATGATTGTTGGTTGGAACGGAGGGCAGTCGACTCCTGCTCAAAACAGCACGTGTCTGAAGACCCCGCAGCGGTGATTTGTGGGGATGGAAGGCTAAAAACGCGACGTCCTGTCGCAACGCTTTCATGACTAACTTCCTGTTAGCCCGAGGCTGAAGCTGTTCCCGCGGCAAAGAAAACATTGTAAAGCGAACATAGTGAAGCTGAGCCCATGTTGCACTTGTACTCGGAGTGGTGAAAGCGGCTGTCCGGAGGAGTGGAAATCAACATAGCAGTTACGTAGTCCTTTATATCAATAGCAAACAAACTACGCGAAAAGAGCCTTTGTTTTTAATATACTTACTAGTTTCATTCGATTACTCATTTTTTCTGATGTTTGTCCATATAATGTAACAGTTTGGTTCTGGATGAGGGTGATGTTTATTGCTGGAGGTATATTTTGAATCTGATAAGGAAGTAATTCATTTTTGTGAGATGTTGTTCCGTTATAACAAACAAATTGAATTGAATTGGAAGACACACGAAGATTGGGGGAATCATCTACAGTTTAGAGACCACATACCGAATAATGATCTTGTGGAAGCAATATCACAATCCATGGTTGATGTTTTTGTTTCGCATCGTCTTGGGACAATGATTGAAAAAGTAATAAGAGAATATTATTATTATACAAATTCAGATGAAATAGAACGCATCATGGAATTAACCCATTGGATATTTTCAGGGGAAGATGAGGATAGCATACAGATCAGAAACAACAAGGATCCGAAGCAGGTTCTGTTTTCTTTATTTATCACAAATATAAAAAATACAACCACCATTCATTTTGATTCCATCGTAAAATTTAGGCTAAAGGTATTTAAGGACAAACTTATATATCTTATTGGTTTAGCAATTGATGAATTTAAAAGGGAAGAAGACCATCAGGAATTTGTTAATATGCTGCGTGAATATGTTGTTAAAAAAGAACCAAGCTTTAATATTGTGCACATATTACAAGGGAGCAACTTCTCATTTTATAAACAAAATGGGAAGCGTTTTACTAAAATGGAACTGCGTAAGATTATGCAAAATGAACCATTATATATGGTTGGTTTAGACTCAGACGAGTTAAATTTGTCACCATTGGTTGCAATGTCACCGAAAAAAATTAAAATCTATGGTGACTATCCATCAGAACCGAAAACACTAACTGTTATAAATATTTTTCAGGAGAAGGTAGACTTCCAACCGTATAATAAATTTCCATTTCCATATTATATAGACAACCATCCTAATTAAACTTGATTTTATAATTCTAACACGCTATAATACATTTTATATACATTTTACTTAAGATAAAGGTAACGATAAGGATAATATTATTTGGTCTTAGTATTGAATAGAGAAGGAAGTCATAGGCTGCAAGCTTCCTCTATACAACAAATAATTACCACCTTTGAACCCTGCTATTGAAGCATTAGTAAATAGCGGCGTATCATCTGCGTTAAAGATCAATGAAGCCGTAGTATTACTATGGAAATCAGGGTGGAACCACGACGTATCCAACGTTCGTCCCTTTGCAGTTGTGCAGAGGGATGGGCGTTTTTTAATTTTTTATGGGAGTGATTAGGATGGCAAAAGAAATTTCTATCATTTTTCCTGATGGAGCAGAGAAGCAATTCTCAGCAGGTACAACTGGTGAAGAAATTGCAGGTGCTATATCGTCAGGGTTAAAGAAACAGGCCGTAGCAATTAAGCTGAACGGAGAATTAGTTGATCTAAAGCGTGAGTTATACAATGGTGGGAAGATTGAAATCATTACGTACAAAAACCAGGAAGGTATTGAAGTAATGCGTCACTCCACAGCCCACTTAATGGCACAGGCAATCAAACGTATTTATAAAGATGTTAAGTTTGGTGTTGGTCCTGTGATTGAAGAAGGCTTCTACTACGATATGGAAATGGAGCATTCCATTACACCAGAGGATCTTCCTAAAATAGAAAAAGAAATGAAACGAATTGTTGATGAGAGTCTTGTGATTGAGCGTCTGGAAGTATCTCGTGAAGAAGCTAAAGAAATGTTCAAAGAGGATGACTTAAAGCAGGAGTTAATTGACGCAATACCTGAAGATGAACAGGTAACTATTTACAAACAGGGTGAATTTTCTGATCTTTGTAGAGGTATTCATGTGCCATCAACAAATAAAATTAAGGCATTTAAATTACTAAGTATCTCAGGGGCTTATTGGCGTGGAGATAGTAATAATCAGCAGCTTCAACGAATTTATGGTACGGCGTTTGAAAAACAAGGTCAGGTTGACGAACATTTACGTATTTTAGAGGAACGAAAAGAACGCGATCATCGTAAATTAGGAAAAGAACTGGAATTATTCACAGTTTCTCAAAAAGTAGGACAAGGATTACCATTATGGCTTCCAAAAGGAGCTAAAATCCGCCGTATTATTGAGAACTATATTGTTGAATTAGAAGAACGTTTAGGTTACGACCATGTGTATACGCCAGTACTTGGTAGTGTGGAATTGTATAAGACAAGTGGGCACTGGGACCACTATCAGGACGATATGTTTCCGGAAATGAAAATGGATAATGAAGAACTGGTATTACGTCCAATGAATTGTCCGCATCACATGATGGTTTATAAAAACCAACTATACAGCTATCGTAATTTACCTGTTCGAATTGCCGAACTTGGTACGATGCACCGTTATGAAATGTCAGGCGCATTAGCTGGATTGCAGCGTGTACGAGCAATGACATTAAATGATGCACATATCTTTGCACGTCCAGATCAATTAAAGGATGAATTTATTAGAGTGGTAGAGCTTGTACAGAAAGTTTATGAAGACTTTGGAATAAAAGATTATTACTTCCGTCTTTCCTACCGAGATCCAGAGGATAAGGAGAAGTATGTGGATAATGATGCTATGTGGGATAAAGCACAAGCCATGCTTAAAGAGACTATGGAAGAAATGAATGTAAAGTATATTGAAGCAGAAGGGGAAGCAGCCTTTTATGGTCCCAAGCTTGATGTACAGGTGAAGACAGCTCTCGGTAAAGATGAAACGTTGTCTACGGTACAACTCGATTTCCATCTGCCTGAACGCTTTGAATTAACGTACATTGGTGAGGATGGCAAAGAACACCGGCCTGTAGTAATTCACCGTGGTGTTGTATCTACTATGGAACGTTTTGTTGCTTTTCTGATCGAAGAGTATAAAGGTGCATTCCCGACTTGGTTAGCTCCAGTTCAAGTAAAAGTGATCCCGGTTTCTCCACGAGTGCATTTAGACTATGCAAAAGAGGTTTCAGATAAACTAAAACTTCAGGGAATACGTGTAGTTGTAGATGAACGAGACGAGAAAATCGGTTATAAAATTCGTGAAGCTCAAACGCAGAAGGTACCATTTGCTTTAGTATTGGGTGATAATGAAATTGAAGAAAATGCAGTTAATGTTCGCCGATACGGTGAGAAGGAATCAGAAACGCTTAGCTATAATGATTTTGAATTACTGATTAATGAAGAGATTAACGTAAAAACATTACGTAACCAATAGCACAATCAGTATTTAATGATCAGCTTAAATTTTAAAGCCAGGCATCAACTAGTTAGTAATGGAATGCCTGGTCTTTTTAACTGTCTCGATTCATGTTATAATGAGGATAGTTGATAAAACTAGTTTTTTAGTATGACTTGACAATATCCTATTCAAATGGTATTCTATATAGGTTGAATAAAACTAAATGATCTGAGACAAGTAGAAGCACCCGCTTCTCACCTGATCGACGCATAATTGCTGTTGACTGGTTTCGAACTCTTTTAATAAACTAATGGAGCTGTGTGGGTGCATAAATGTACGCACACTTTTTTATTGAATAAAAATTCACTTGTCAACAAAGATCAGTAACACTTTAAAATAATTTGGAGGTGGCTGGCTATTAGCAAAGATATGAATGTAAATGAGAAAATTCGTGCTAGGGAAGTACGTCTTATCGATTCAAATGGGGATCAACTTGGAGTAAAAACACGCCAAGAAGCATTAGAGATTGCGCAGACTAGAAATGAAGATTTAGTATTGGTTGCACCAAACGCGAAACCACCAGTATGTCGTATTATGGACTATGGTAAATTTCGCTATGAGCAACAAAAAAAAGACAAGGAAGCTCGAAAGAATCAAAAAATCATCAACGTAAAAGAAGTGCGCTTTACACCAGGAATTGGTGAGCATGATTTTAATACAAAATTAAAGAATGCTAGAAAATTTCTTGAAAAAGGCGATAAAGTGAAAGCTGCAGTTCGTTTCCGCGGACGTGCAATCACGCATAAAGAACTTGGTCAAGAGGTATTGGATCGCTTATCTAAGGAAGTTAAAGATATAGCAACGGTTGAAACAAGACCAAAAATGGAAGGTCGTAACATGTTTATGATGCTTTCTCCAATAAATGAAAAATAATCGGGTCTATTTTACAATAGCATGTTCTAATCGATGCATTTGAGCATTTAGTTCGAATCGACTTCCTTTTAGAACAACCATTACAAGGAGGAAATCAATATGCCTAAAATGAAAAGCCATAAAGGTTCTCAAAAAAGATTTAAAAAAACCGGTACTGGTAAATTAAAACGTTCACATGCTTACACAAGTCATATGTTCGCAAATAAATCACAAAAACAAAAACGTAAACTACGTAAAGGTACAATCGTCTCTGCAGGAGATTTCAAGCGCATTAAAACAATGCTTCCTTATAAATAAAAAGGCAGCGTAACGAAACTAAAAATTGATTTTCATATGTATTAGGAGGGAATTATTATGCCACGTGTAAAAGGTGGAACAGTAACACGCAAACGTCGTAAACGCGTCCTTAAACTAGCCAAAGGTTATTATGGTTCGAAGAGAGCGCTATTTAAAACAGCAAAACAACAAGTAATGAAATCAGGTCAATATGCTTATCGTGACCGTAGAAATAAAAAACGTGAATTCCGCAAGCTTTGGATTTCCCGTATAAATGCTGCTGCTCGTTTAAATGACTTGTCTTACAGTAAATTAATGCATGGATTAAAATTAGCAGGAATCGATATTAATCGTAAAATGCTAGCAGATCTTGCAATTAATGATGAAAATGCGTTTACTCAATTAGCATCTAAAGCAAAAGACGCTTTAAAATAATTGGCGTATAAAAGACCAAAACCCGTATTTTATACCGGGATTTGGTCTTTTATATTATGAAGGAGGTATATACGTTCTATGAATGAATTAAATACAATCTTGCCTTATATAATAGGTGTTAACATAATTACATATACCTTAATGGGTGTAGATAAACAAAAAGCAAGGAAGCATAAATACCGGATACCTGAACGCACATTTTGGCTGCTGGCAATTGCAGGTGGTGCTCTTGGAGCATTGATAGGAATGAAAGTCTATCGTCATAAAACCAAGCATCGTTCTTTTACAGTTGGAATGCCAGCAATTCTATTCGTTCATCTTATTTTGCTTATATTCCTGTCATAAAGGCTCGTCTCTTGTCATATACATGTTCTGAGATGTTAAACTAAAACATACTTATGCTTTAGTTAGGGAGGTGGATTATGGAGCTGTTTGGAAGCTATTTAATGACTTTTATTGAAACAGGCGGGCTATTTTCCCCCATATTGTTCATTAGTTTCCATTTACTTAGGCCCTTATTCTTTTTACCAGTAGTATTTATATGTATTTCAGGAGGTGTATTGTTTGGAGCTGTGGCAGGGACCCTCTATTCTCTTGTAGGAATTACGTTATCGAGTATACTATTTTACTTCATTATTAAATGGATGCCTAAAACCTTTGAAAAACTTATTCAGGTGAAAAAGAAGCTGATCGGTAAACATTCCAAGTTTACCACATCTCAAATAGCCTTACTTCGATTAGTGCCATTTATCCATTTTCATATGTTATCCATATGTTTGATTGAAATCTCTGCAAGCTTTAAAGATTATACGAAATCATCTCTGTTATCCAATATTCCCTTAGCTTTTGTTTACACATCCATTGGCGGATGGATATCTAATTTAACCCCCCTGTATATCCTCGGTACATTAGTTGCATTGCTTCCACTTATTTATGTATTAAGACGAAAGGAAATAATTATAAAATGGCAGGATTTTTTCCAGGTAAGCACATAAATACTTAAAGAAATCACTCATTCTATAAAAGGATGAGTGATTTCTTTAGTCAATACTTGTTAATAATAGTTGGTTAATTGGGTGTTTCCATTCTATTTTTGCATGTGGATAGCGAATAAGAATCTCATTTTCCAAAAAATATAAATCATCTCTGGTAAGCCCACGTAAATCTAAAGGATCAGTAACTACAACATGTATGTTTACTACTTCAAATGAATTCTCAGTTGCTCCAAGGTATTTTTCCCCTTCAAATAGGCATCCTTTGTATACAAACTGAAAATTCTTTTTACTATTATTCGGCTCATCTAAAAAATAGAATTCGTGTGATGCTTTAGCAATCCGCAGGCGTCTTTGTGGGTTTCGATAATACTGAATCCAAGTGTAGACGAGGAGAGCTAGCGCAATAAGTATAAGTATACGGAACATAACTACTAATATCATACACAAACCGTCTCCTTGCTGCTTATTTTCTTATTCTACGTAGTAGTGCACGCATAGGTTTCATTCTTTTGGTTAATTCATGGTACAATTATAAAAAAAGAGGAAAGAGGTACATAAATTGGATTGGACAACACTATACACCATGCAAGCACAATTAGATAAGTATATTGAAACAAAGAATAACTTAAATAGTAAGAGCGTCTTCCAGGAGAAATGTCTGGCATTACTTGTCGAGCTAGGTGAATTAGCTAATGAGACAAGGTGCTTTAAATTCTGGAGCTCTAAATCCCGTAATGAAAAGCATGTCATTCTGGAAGAATACGTCGATGGTATTCATTTTATTTTATCATTAGGAATAGAAAAGGGACATCATTACGTATCAAAATTCATACAAAGTACAAACTGTACGGAGACAGAACAATTTAATGAAGTGTTTGAAGGTTGTATTATGTTTAAGAAAGAACCAAATCACAGGAACTACGAAAAGCTCTTTGAAAGCTACATTCAACTTGGAAATGTACTTGGCTTTACAGAAACAGAAATTCAAGAAGCTTACCTGAAAAAAAATGAAGTTAATTATGAGCGTCAGAATCAAGGTTATTAGAAAAGAGTTGCTCATCTAAATAGTTTGTTATTTCGCAAAAAGCAGTTATACTTGGTAATGTAAAGAAAAAGGAGGTTTTACTACATATGGAAAAATTAGATGAAACACTTACAATGTTAAAAGACTTAACGGATGCTAAAGGCATTCCTGGAAACGAAAGAGAAGCCAGAGATGTAATGGAGAAATACATTGCACCACACGCTGACGAGGTATTTACCGATAACCTCGGTAGTTTAATTGCTAAAAAAACAGGTAATGCAAATGGACCTAAGATTATGGTAGCAGGTCACCTCGATGAAGTTGGATTTATGGTGACTAGAATAGATGATAACGGTTTTATTTATTTCCAGCCTGTAGGTGGTTGGTGGAATCAAGTAATGCTGGCTCAACGTGTTACAATTATGGGAAGTAAAGGCGACATAACGGGGGTTATTGGTTCAAAGCCACCACATATTCTCTCTGCAGAAGCACGTAAAAAACCGGTTGATATAAAAGATATGTTTATTGATATTGGTGCTTCCAGTAAGGAAGATGTGAGTGAGTTTGGTATTCGACCAGGTAATTCCATCGTCCCTTATTTTGAATTTACACAAATGGTAAATGAGAAGATGCTACTAGCTAAAGCTTGGGACAATCGAATTGGTTGTGCGATTGCAATTGAGGTATTAAAGAAGCTAAAAGGGGTTGACCATCCAAACGTCATCTATGGGGTTGGAACTGTTCAGGAAGAGGTAGGATTAAGAGGTGCGCGTACCTCTGCACATACAATTCAACCAGACATCGGCTTTGGAGTAGATGTAGGGATTGCAGGGGATACACCAGGTGTGTCTGATAAGGATGCGGATAGTAAATTGGGTAAAGGACCACAAATTGTGCTTTATGATGCTTCCATGATTTCCCATAAGGGTGTACGTGATTTTATCTTACAGACCGCTGACGAGAATAATATCCCATATCAGTACACATCAATAGCTGGTGGGGGAACAGACTCAGGATCAATTCACCTAACAGCAAATGGGGTGCCGTCATTATCCATTACAGTTGCGACTCGTTATATCCATTCACATGCAGCGATTTTACATCGTGATGATTTCGAAAACGCAGTGAAGTTAATTGTAGAAGCGGTTAAAAAGTTGGATGCAGATAAAGTAAAAGAGATTGTATTGGCTTAAGCTACAAAACACTCTTATGCTTTATTTACACTTGGAAAATACAAAAGGTTGTCTCATAGCACTCGAGACAACCTTTTTATTTATTTATTTATGTTAAATAGGAACCCATTACTTTTTTTACATAGTTTTGTGTTTCATTAAATGGCGGAATACCTTGATACTTATCAACGTTTCCAGGACCGGCATTATAAGCTGCTAAAGCAAGTTCTATATTCCCGTTATACCGATTGAGCATTTGACTTAAGTACTTTGAACCACCATCAATATTCTGTTTCGTATTATAGGGATCAGTAACCCCTAAACCTTTGGCAGTTGCAGGCATTAATTGCATTAATCCTTGTGCACCAGCACTACTTCTAGCACGTGCATTATAGTTCGATTCGGTCTTGATAACAGAATGAATGAGCTTCTCACTTATTCCGTATTTACTGGCTGCTTCTGTTATATGGGCATCCAAGCTAGTTGAAGGTGCAGTCCCAGTGTTTGAATCTGCAAATGTACTTAAAGCAGCAGAATTGACACCATTCCTATTATTTTTGTACGTATTTGTCGATTCACTTGTCATATTAAAAGCTGAAGCAGCATTTATTTTGTCTTGAAGTAATTGTTTAAACGCCAAATCAACCATTGGGGAGTGGCTTGACAATGAATTACTATTGGATGTCAGTATCGACATTGCTTGTTGCTGTATCATATATTGCAGTTCTCTGATTTCCATTTAAAACCCCCCTTTGTACGTTTATTAATAGTTTACTGTTATTTTGGTAAATAGGCAATATAAACTTAAAATGTAATGACTTCTTTTCCAGATGATATTAAAAGTTCATTATAGAAAGGATCCTCACCTATGCATACTACTCTGTTGCACAAGTTGATAATCTCATCCATATCATGAGAAGTATAAATAATTATCTTGTCTTTCCTGGCTGCTTGCTCTTTTAAATACAAGCCAATTTCTTTTCTTGATTTCAGATCGATTCCAACGGTAGGTTCATCTAATAATAAAAGTTGAGGGTTATGAATTAAACTGATTGCTAAGTTTAATTTACGTTTCATACCTCCTGATAAAGTCTTAACTGGTTCCTTCCATTTTTTTAGATTCATATCCAGGCACAATTGATGCAGCTGCTCTTTAGTTTGTCTGTTCCATGATAATTTCTCAAAGAAAACCATATTCTCTTCCACAGTAAATTCTTCCCAGATTGCTATATCTTGAGGAACAAAGCCAATTCTCTTACGAATATATTTTTTATCTTTGCTATACATTTTTTCTTCAAAGCTAATACTGCCTTTTGTAGGATTCTGTAAAGTTGCCAGTATATGAAGTAAGGTTGATTTACCTGCTCCGTTTTCTCCGACAAGCCCAATAATTTCTCCAGGTTGTACCGAAAATGAAATGTCCTTTAGAATAGTTTTCTTTCCATACAATTTTGATAGTGAACTTACATTAAGCATCGGATTTGTCTCTCCTTACAAACCATATTGAGATAAGCATAATAAAAAGGTATAACCAAAGATTGCTAATCTTACCTGATAAGAAAGGAAGGATGGGATTAACTAGCTCCAGCCAAGTAAACCTATTAGTAATACCATCAACTGGAAGGATTGCTCCGCTGGAAATTGCAATCAGCAAAGTGAGCGCAAAAGACACACTGTAAAATAACTGTAAATTGTTAAATTGCATTGCTACTATTAAAGCTCCTGTATTTAGTGTGAGTCGTAGGGACAGCAATGCTCCAATCAGTTGTAAGTTAACTGGTTCACCAAGATAAAATGCAAAAACACCTGCAGCTAAAAGGTCGAATAAAAATAATAGAACAGTATAGAACAATGTGTTTTCTAAGCTGTAACGTTTAAAAGAAATGCGTGTGAACATAAAGCGCGAACGTAGACCCGATCTGCTTTCTTTAATAAACCAATCAAATAATAACAATGTCGATAAAATACTGAAGACGGCATAAAGCCCCCATGTTTTCCACACTGTAACCTCATCTTGATCAATTGAATCAGTATGTAAGAAATTAAAGGTAGTCCGCAGCAAGTTTTCTTCGGCTTCAATTTGCCTGCTCTTTTCGACAACTTCATCCCAAGTCCATTGTAAATGAGGGTTGTACTCCTCGCTTAAATTCTTTACAGTAAATGCTGCTTTAGATCTTCCGGTATCCTTTTGAGCAAATGAAATAATCATTTCTGACACCGGTGTATATGCTAAGGATAAATCTGATTTATAGCTGGTTATTAAGCGATTTCTGCTGCCTCTTTTAACCTGTTCTTCATATCCATTACGAATTATAAAAACACTGTCTAGTTCGTGTTTTTCGAGTTTGTGCAGTGCATCCTCCTCAGTTGTCTCATCGACTCTTATTAATGGTGTTTGTCTGATGGATTCAACAAGATTAGCTGCAAGCAGTGTCTCATCTTCTACAACAATACCTACTGGTACTTTGCTGTCCTCCTGTATTGCCGTCGTCACATTAATAATGCTGACCGTACCAAAAATGGGAAGAATCAGCCAGAAAAGCATGGTTATCCATTGTTTCTTCCAGTGAATAAAGCGTGTTAGTAAACTATTCATCATTCCTCTAAGCGCTCCTTCCCTAATGAAAGGCCAATGAGCAGCAACAGACCAACCATGTTCATTAGTACTAATGGTGTATAGTCGGCATATAAACGGTTGTTAAGGATAATTTCATGTAACCAGCGAAATCCTTCATTTGAAAAGCTATATAGCAGCAATTCCTGTAGCTTTAAAGGGAAATATATAACAGGAATAAATGCGCCACTTATCAGCAGTACTCCTCCTGTAAATAATGATTGACCTAATAAACGTAATTTTTTGGAAGGGATAAGGGTTTCAATAATAGCCAAGCATAGGAGCAATAAAATACTGTAAAGTGAAATGACAGCTCCAATTCTTGTGAAATCATACTTATATAAATCCCAATCCAACACATGCTGCAAGATAGCAAAGGAACCTGCAGATAAAATAGAAACAGCCACCAAAGTAACAATTATTCTTGCAATGATTTGTTGAATGTCAGTTACTCCATAAAGTTTCATTCTATGTTTCATACGCAATTCATTTTCTTTGTATAAAAAAGTATAGACAGCAAGAAGCCATATACTAATTACAATAAACCAGCTAGCCATAGCATAATAGTCAATAGGCGATGAGGTAACTTGATTTGTTATTTGAAGCTCATTGATAACCCTATCTTTGCCAATTGTATAAAAAAGAAATTCCTGAAACTGTTCAAATAACAGATCGTTTCGCGCCTCATTTTCAATTGATAGTGCTTTGGCATAATGATTGATTGTGAGAATATTTGCCTGAGATGCACGAATATGTCTGGTTACGCTATCAATTAGTTCTTTTATTATCCGGCTTTGCATTGGTTGGCTAGGGTTTCCTATGACAGCTAACTCACTAGAGTGCCCTTGATATAAACTCTCTGTTATTCCTTCTGGTAAGACTATGTATGAACTTAACTCATTCATTTGAATTGCTGTTTTGGCTTTGCTTTCTTCCATGCTATGTATTTGAATATAAGTACCCATTTGAGCTGATTCATTAATTAAATCAACTACCATTTGTGTCTCGGCTGTTTGGTCTGCATCAATTAAGCCTACCTGTATCACATTCTTATCAGAAGGTGAGAAGAGAGCAATGAGAATAGTTACAATCAGGCCAACTATTATAATTGGAAAAAGTAAAAGAAGAGGAAGTGAGAGCCACTTCCTCTGGAGTTGCATAGAATTACTTTTTATAAATATTAATATCTTTGTTATGAAATGCATCTTAGCACTTCCATTCATGTGAGGTGTATATAAACATTACTTAGAGTACTAAAATCCTCCACTTCCAGCCAGGATTCCAAACATCCATTGTTGGAATTGCGGTGTAACTTCAAGCTCCATGTACTCCATTAATTCATTAACATTCATCTTACCTAAGTCCTTTACATTATCTTCCTCAGGCATATCCACTTGAGATATTGTTTTCCCATCTACCATGATATAAAGAGCAAACATGTTCTGATCGATATCCGGGCTTTCAACAGACAAATTATGCTCAGAACTCATTTGATCCTTATCATAAGAAAAATTACCATTCCAGATCAGACTACCGGCAGCAAATGTATCGTTCATTGTGAAAACTCTTTCAAAATCACGGGTTCCATTATTTAGTGACTCTGTACCTCCATAGGAAAGCTCCATATCTTCTACTGTTAGTTTAATAGAATCTTGAGCTTGATTATCTTCCCATGATAGATCGCCTGCGATGGTTAGTGTGCCTTCATCGTAGCTATCAGAGAAGCCTATGTCATAATTGAAGAATTGATGTCCGTTTGTTAGTAATTGTGTTGCATCCACAGAGAAGCTTACCAGGTCGTCAGCTGAGGGGCCCATTTCGATATGGAACTCACGCTGTGCAATTAAATCGTCATAAACCCAAATTGCAGAAGTTAATCCATTAGGAATGTGAAAATTATCGACTTCTTCTTTTGCTTCAGCCATTGCTGCTTCAAAATCATTGATTACTTGGTCAATTTCACTTTCCATAGGGCCTCCACCAAACTGTGGAAATGCAAATTGATCTCGAATTAATTCTTTTAGTTTTTCATCTTTTTGCATTTTATCAAATACTTTTGTTGCCAACTCTTTTAGCTGCTGTTCGGTAAGGTGCATTGTAATCTTTTCTGTATTGAGTGATTCATCATTGACCTGAATCGTATCATCGGAACTCTCAAAAGCACTTTCTGGTAACTCATTATAAATCATTTCCACATATTCTTCTTCAAAATATTCCAGATCATCTTCTGATAGGAATCCAGTTGATCCTTCAAATATCTCCTCTAAATTTAGTGATTCGTCACCAGTAAATGATTGAGGATCAAGCTCATGCAGCAACGTACCAAAGTCCTCGTCTTTAAGCTGCAGTAACTCATTGATAAAAGGTAATCCTACCATAATTTTATCGGCCGTTAAATAGAGGTTGATTCCATCAATTTCCAAGCCGCCGAAATTTGCCTTCAATTCAGTTGCCATGTGTTTATTTTCCATATCTGTTGCACTTGTTAAAGTGACTGTGGAGTTATTAATGATTTGAGATGGGTCCATCCCCAATCCTCCCGCTGTGATGCCACTAGGATCATTGTACTCTGCTGATAACTCGATAGCAGATTCAGTAGGGTTTTTCTCCGATTGTTCCAACCAATCTAATTCTGGCTGGTAGCGTTCTTCGAATTTATCTGTGATAAAATCAAAGGTGTTTTTCTCAGCTAAAAAGTACTTTTCTTTCTCTGAAATATTTAAAAATACAAAAGCTGCTGCACTGCCCCCAATAACTAGTACAGCTCCTATAATAACAGCAATCAGTCCCTTCGAAAATCCCTTTTTCTTCCCGCTATTGTTACTTGTTTGTTCCATTTTATTTCCCCTCTCTGTTCTGTGCTCTTTAATTATATGTATTATGAATAATGGTATCTCATAACAACAAGGCATCGGCATTATTTTATATCAATTAGTAATTTATAGTCAAATCGTGCTAGGTGCATATCTGAAAATACACACTATAAAAGGCTTCAAGTATCTTAAGTTCAAGAATAAAATATGAGTCTTTATAACTAAGTAACTAGTAATATATGGAATTATAAGTAAAGTATTCTCCTGTTTTAATAGATTTAAACATATGGTGCAGGAATTAATACCCATTTTAATAAATAATTTAAAATAAAGAAGAGGCTGAGACATAACTAAATGGGAAGAATGAGAATCCGAATAATTGGAACTTAGCGTAGGCAAAATACGCAGACTCCTGTGGGAACAGCACGAGCTGAAGATCCACTGTGTGAAGTGCTCTTCTTCACACAGTTAGCTGAAGCCGTGCCCACGGAAAGCGAAGTATTTTGCCGAAGCGGTACATTTGCTCAGGCATTGATGTTCGGATTTTCCTGAATAATTCCTCTTTTGTCCCAATCTCTAAACGGGTTTATATAGCTTGATGTTATTGTGGTTCAACTGTTTGCTTTACACCTTGCTCTAACGCGTCGACCATTTCCTGCCTTTCCCCTTCATCCGATTGGTTCCAGATTAATTCAAAGAGAACTCCTAAACCTGGCAGCATTTTTTCTTCTCCATTTTGTATGGCGTCCTCAATAGTTGCTTCCAACTGTTGCTGATCATTTGTTGCAATATTTGACAAGATTGCTTTTCTTAAATTTAAATCCATTAAACTCACCTCAATTATAAAATTTTTGCTAACGATAGTTTGACCTAGTTAAGTGAAAATATGTATGATGATAACTAAGAATATTAAATAAGGATGAAAAAGATGATTACCTCTGTAAAAAATGAAAAAGTTAAGGCATTGCGAAAACTGCATAATAGAAAAGATCGTTCCGACTCAGAAGTTTTTTTAATTGAAGGGTTTCATTTAGTTGAGGAAGCTTGTAAGAGTGACTGGACAGTAAAGGAAATTATTGTACAGCATGGTGTTGAAGCACCGAGGTGTTGTGAAGGTATTGCTGTGTTAGAAGTTAGCGATAATGTGTTTCAGCATATATCACAGACGAAAGCACCCCAGGGCATCGCTGCCGTATTATCAATGAAATACAACAACAAGAGCGCGGGAAGTCGTATATTGCTGATTGATTCCATACAGGATCCCGGCAATTTAGGAACAATAATTAGAACAGCTGACGCAGCTGGGTTCGATGGCGTTGTTTTAGGACAGGGTACAGTTGATCTATATAATGATAAAGTAATCCGTTCATCTCAAGGATCGCTTTTCCATATCCCCATACTCCATAGAAAGCTGCAAGATGAAATAGTTCTATTAAAGGAAAAGGGATTCAATATATGGGCGACTGCACTTGAGGATGCTAAGAAGTACAGTGAAGTTGTGGTAAATGAGAAAGTGGCATTAATTGTAGGAAATGAAGGCGCAGGGGTTAAAAAAGAACTGTTGGAAACAGCTGATACTATAGTAAACATCCCTATATACGGCAAAGCAGAATCACTTAATGTTAGTATAGCAGCAGGTATCTTAATGTATTACATAAGGAAGTAAAGTTGCAAGTAAAGAATAAATTAACTATAATATATGTAATATTAATAAAGCTTTGAAAGAGCCCGATACCATTTTTGAGCGATATAAGGGAAGAAATGCCTGGACTGAAAGCATTTCTATCGTATTAAATGTTATTATTTCACTCTGGAGCTGACACTAGGACCTTGTGTAACAAGTAAAGGTGTTCCGGACTTTTTGATCCGTTATCATGAATGAGTTGGACACAGCAATTATGTAATGTCTTGTGTCAATTAGGGTGGTACCGCGAAACGATAGCCTCGTCCCTTTCTGGGAAGGGGCTTTTTTTGTTTGTCCAAACTAAGACGGAAAAAAGTTATAACTAATTGATTTAAAGGAGGCAGTTGTAAATGAAAGAGCAAATGGAAGCAATACAAGCAGAAGCAATACAGAAAATTGAACAAGTCGGAGAACTTAAAGAGCTTCAGGATATTAAAGTAGCCTATTTAGGAAAAAAAGGCTCTTTAACTGGTGTATTAAGAGGGATGGGTAAGCTTTCAAAAGAGGAGCGTCCTGTTATTGGTGAGATCGCCAACAAAGTAAGAGAATCAATAACGGAAGCCATCAATCTTAAAAGTGAAAAACTTGAGCGTGCTGCTCTGGAAAAACAGTTGGAAAAAGAAGCAATAGACGTAACACTGCCAGGTCGGCCCGTAAAAGTCGGTGGTCCTCATCTGTTAACTAAAATAGTGGAAGAAATTGAAGACTTATTTATCGGAATGGGATTTGAAGTAAGAGAAGGACCTGAGGTAGAAACGGATTACTTTAATTTTGAGGCCTTGAACTTACCGAAAGGTCACCCAGCGAGAGATATGCAGGATACATTTTATATTACCAATGAATTATTACTTCGCACACATACATCACCAGTACAAGCGCGTACTATGAATGAATTCGATGGGGGAAAACCTGTTAAAATGATCTGTCCGGGAAAAGTGTACCGCCGTGATACCGATGATGCAACACATTCCCATCAATTTACACAAATTGAAGGTCTTTATGTAGATAAGAATGTGCGTATGAGCGATCTCAAAGGGATATTAGATACATTTGCGAAAAAAATGTTTGGCGAAGAAAGAGAAATCCGTTTGCGTCCCAGCTTTTTCCCGTTTACAGAACCATCCGTAGAAATGGATATTTCCTGTAAAGTGTGTAATGGCGAAGGGTGTTCGGTATGTAAAGGATCAGGGTGGATTGAAATTTTAGGTGCAGGGATGGTACATCCAAATGTACTGAAAATGGCAGGATATGACCCTGAAGAATATACTGGCTTTGCATTTGGAATGGGTCCAGAACGTATTGCCATGCTGAAATATGGAGTAAATGACATACGCCAATTTTATACAAACGATATCAGATTCTTAAAACAGTATCACAATGCTTAGGGAGGTAGTTTAGTCATGTTAGTATCATTAAATTGGTTGAAAAACTATGTAGATATAGGAACAATAAGTCCAGAAGACTTAGCGGAAAGGATTACGAAGTCTGGAATCGAAGTGGATGGAATAGAATACATTGCTGAAAAAAGTGAGAATGTTGTCGTAGGCTATGTTGAGACATGTGAAAAACATCCAAATGCAGATAAATTAAACCTCTGCCAAGTAAATATTGGGGATGAGAAATTACAAATTATTTGTGGGGCTCCAAATATTGCGCAGGGACAAAAAGTAGCTGTTGCCAGACCAGGTGCAGTTCTACCCGGGAATTTTAAAATTAAAAAGGTGAAATTACGTGGTGTAGAATCAAATGGAATGATTTGTTCCTTGCAAGAGCTGGGGATAGAAGAAAAATATGTCCCTAAAGAAACGTCAGACGGAATTTTCGTTTTTCCAGATGATGTCACCATTGGTGAAAGTGTAGAGCCGCTGCTTAACCTTAATGATGCTGTATTGGAATTTGATTTAACACCGAATCGTGCAGATTGTTTGTCTATGCTTGGGGTAGCTTATGAAGTAGCTGCTTTATTGGATCAGCCAATCAATTTACCAGCCGAAGAAGTTAATTTCGCGGACGAACGTGCAGAAGCACATATTTCAGTCCAGATGGAAGCAGCTGACTTGAACCCTTATTATGGTGCATTTATTATAAAAGATCTTGAAATTAAAGCTTCTCCCTTATGGATGAGTAATTATTTGATTGCTTCTGGTATACGTCCAATAAATAATGTAGTAGACATTACTAATTATGTGTTACTGGAATATGGCCAACCGTTGCATGCATTTGATTATAACCGACTAGAGTCTGACAAAATAGTAGTCCGCCGCGCTAACCAGGGGGAAAAGCTGACTACATTAGATCAACAGGAAAGAACATTAACAGAGGAGCACCTTGTTATTACAAATGGCACCAAACCAATTGCCCTGGCAGGAGTAATGGGCGGGCTTGATACAGAAGTAAACAATAATACAACAACTGTTTTGCTGGAAGCAGCTTATTTTGCTCCATCTGCTGTAAGAAAAACAGTAAAGGACACAGGATTGCGCAGTGAATCAAGTACTCGATTTGAAAAGGGAATTGATCCAAATCGAGTCAGAAATGCAGGGCTAAGGGCTTGTCAGTTATTGCAAAGATATGCAGGTGGCAAGGTACTGGCAAATGTAGTTGAATTTGATGAGTTGGATCGGTCAGAAAAAACAGTTGAGATGGATACACCTGAGGTCAATAAAAGACTTGGAACGGATATAAAACCAGAGGAAATTGTTCATATATTAAATAAGCTGCGTTTTAATTATACACAAGCTGGCGAGCGATTTACTGTTCAGGCTCCGACCAGGCGGAAAGATATTACTATATTTGAAGATATGCTTGAAGAAGTTGCGCGAATTTATGGTTATGATAATCTGCCATACACGCTACCTGTGGGAGAATCACAAGCTGGTGCGTTAACTGAGGAACAACAATTGAAACGAAACATAAAAAACTATCTTCAAGGCGCAGGATTAATGGAGACAATTACGTATTCTTTAACGGACGAAGCAAGTATAGAAAAGCTGATCAGCCCTGAAATTAACGAACAAGGAATGGAACCAGTAGGACTTGCGATGCCTATGAGTGAAGATCACAAATATTTACGACTAAGTATTTTGCCCGAATTACTTAGCACATTAGCTTATAATCAAGCAAGAAACCAGCCAAACCTGGCATATTATGAGCTGGGTAATATATTTATCACTAAAGAAAAAGTATTAACAAAACAACCGGATGAAAAATTGCGTTTAGCTGGTGCACTTACTGGAAAGTGGATGGAACAGCCTTGGCAGCAAGAAAAGAAGGAAGTAGATTTCTATGTAACTAAGGGGATAATTGAAGGATTATTTGACTATCTGAAGATCCCGGTTTCCTTCGTACAGTCCAGTCTGCCGGACATGCACCCAGGTAGATGTGCAACTATAATTATTGGAGATAATATTATTGGGTTTGTTGGACAATTACACCCAATGATGGAGAAGAAGCTGGATTTAAAAGAAACATATGTGTTTGACATTAATATGGAGAAGGTTTTTGCTGTATATAATAGTGTTCCTGCATATCATCAAATACCCAGATTTCCATCAATAGCACGTGACATAGCATTTATCATGGATGCTGAAGTGGTAGCGGGAGATGTAAAAGCAGTTATTGAGGAAAGTGGAGCTCCATTGGTAAGTAATGTTCAGATATTTGATGTATATCAAGGTGAAAATATAGCAGAGGGTAAGAAGTCAATTGCGTATAGCTTACTCTACCAGCACCCTGACAAAACATTAGCAGATGATGAAATTGAAGAATCATTTACTAAAATTATTGATACGGTTAATCAGAAGTTCGGTGCATACATTCGCTCTTAATTATTACAGCGTTACATCAACTATTAAAAAAGCGATACAGCGATTGCTGTATCGCTTTTTAAAATAAATTTATCCTTCGACACCAGAAGACTCCTTCAAATTGCCTGGCAATTAGCGGGGGAGGTTCGAGAGAAATAAAACTTACAAATAAGCGCGTGCTTTTTTAGTATTTGCGAAATGCGTTTTTGCACAGGCGTTTAAGGAAGCTTCCCCTTTATCATTTATTAATTTTGCAATGGTCTGATCCACTTTCTTCGAGGCGCCCTTTGGTAATGTTGCCCCAACCATCTCTGACAGTTTGTCCATTTCTTTAAGAAAACTGGTTCTGGCAATTATGGATCCAGCAGCTACAGCAATCGAGTAGCTTTCAGCTTTAGTCATAAAGTATGTCTTCTCAGCAAGGGATTGTTTTTCCGTAGAAATGTGCTTTATATATACTGCTGGCTCGCAAAACTGATCGACCAGTATGCCATTCAATGGGGCATTTCCAATCTTGTTAACAAGACTGTTAATCGCATGATGGTGAAGCATTGCCTTCATTTTACTTTGCGTCCACCCCTTTTTTTGAAGGGTGTTATATTTTTTATTATGTAAAACAAGTAGTGAGTAAGGTATCGCCATCTTAACTATTTCTTTGGATAATTTTTTAATCGTTGGGTCGGTTAAATTTTTTGAGTCCTTTACACCAAGTTCTTTGAGTGTCTCAATTTGATTTTGTCCCACATAGACACAGGCCACCGTAATGGGTCCGAAATAATCACCAGTACCAGCTTCATCAGAACCAATATGACTACTATTGAATAAAGTGGATGGTGGTGTATATTTTGTCGTTGCCTGTTGTTTGTGATTTGATTTTCCAACGGTGCTTAGGTTACCAGCTTGATCAGCCCATTGTTGAGCTTCTACTTCTGGTGAATTTCCTTGAAAAAGAACCTTGCCGGATTTATAAGCGGTAATAACGGCATTTTCGGTCTTTGCACGAAAAACTGCTCCCTGTGGTGGGGAAACAAGTGAGCTGCTGTAAGCGATCTTCATCCTGTTTATGGTTTTTGTGGTTAATACGTAAACGGTCTGTGGCACATTTATCTCTCCATTCAAGTCCATATGTAGACTATAGCAAAATATAATTAATAATGAAATGTTAATTAAGAAGTCTTTCCTAAATGCTTTACTTCGTGTTAATATTAAGTGACCAATTTTCTTAGGCAGGAGGGTAAACGTGTGGCCCATAACGATAAATCACGCATAACAGTGGAAATACATAATAAATCATATACGATAGTAGGTGAGGAATCCGCAAGCCATGTTCGACTGGTTGCGAGTCTCGTTGATCAGAAAATGAGTGAGATTCAAGGTTCTAACTTGCATTTAGATACAACAAAATTAGCTGTCCTGACAGCTGTTAACACAATGAATGATTATTTGAAACTAAAAGAGGACTATGCTAAATTGCTGGGTTCACTAAAGAAGAAAGAGGATAAATAAAGTATGTTTGATATAATTATAGTCATATTGTTAATTTTTGGTTTTTTAATTGGATTAAAGAGAGGTTTAATTCTACAACTAGTTCATTTGATAGGGTTTGTTGTAGCTTTCATTGTAGCAACAATGTACTATGATAGGCTTGGTCCCGTACTATCATTATGGGTTCCTTACCCGGATTTGTCTGATGACAGTGCGTGGGCAGAATTTCTGCATGCCCTGCCACTGGAAAACGGCTTTTATAACGCCATAGCATTTGTATTAATCTTTATTGCTGTGAAAATCGTATTACAAATCATAGCTTCTATGCTTGATTTTATAGCATCATTACCTATTTTAAATTCGATTAACAAAATACTTGGGGCTGTTTTAGGGTTTGTAGAAGTGTATCTCTTACTTTTCATTGCCTTATATATTCTTGCTCTGACACCAATTGCTGGCATTCAGGACTGGATAAATGATTCATCCATAGCGCTGAATATCTTAGAAAATACACCATATTTGTCAGAGAAAATAAGAGAATTATGGTTCTTAAATATAGTCAATTTATTTAATATCAAATAGGGATACCGAGACTGATTCAAAGTGTTAGGGATACATTTGTATGTCATGTACAATAGGTATTATCTAAGTTGAATCAGTCTTTTTATCGTATTTTATCTAAATGACGCAGAAGTGAGCTTCCCCTTAAGAAACTAATTGGGAAATGTACCAGACAACAGCTGAACTGTGGTTCACTTTATTATTACTAAGAGTGGGTGAAGAAGAAATGGAAGTTAATAAAAAGGACGTTATTAAACTACTCGAAAAAATAGCAATATACCTAGAACTTAAAGGAGAAAACCCTTTTAAAATCAGCGCATACCGACGAGCAGCCCAGGCGCTTGAGCGTGATGACAGATCATTAACAAACATCGAGGACTTTACGAAAATTAAAGGGATCGGCAAAGGAACCAGTACAGTGATTGAAGAGTATATACAAACCGGCATTTCAGATACCCTCCGTATATTAGAAGAAGAAATACCTGATGGATTAATCCCTTTGCTTAACTTGCCGGGCTTAGGCGGAAAAAAGCTATCGAAATTATATAAGGAACTTGGTGTGACAGATGGGCCAACATTGAAAAAAGCAATTGAGAACGGCCAAGTAGAAAGTCTTGCTGGATTTGGAAAAAGATCAGCAGAGAAAATTTTGGCTGCTCTGGAGGAGTCTGGCAAACGTCCAAACCGTTTGCCTATTGCTTTGATGCTTCCGATTGCCGAAAAGATTGAAGCATATGTAAAAGAAATGGATGGAGTTATTAACTTTTCACGGGCCGGAAGTTTACGCAGAATGCGTGAAACAATTAAGGACATTGATTTTATTATAGCTACCGACACTCCTTTGAAGGTACGGGACGAACTGCTGAAAATAGAAAACATCAAAGAGGTTATCGCTAAAGGTGATACAAAGGTGTCTGTAACACTTGATGAAATCTATGATATAAATGTGGATTTTCGTTTAGTTGAAAAAGAGGAATTTGCTTCTACGCTTCATCATTTTACCGGGTCAAAAGATCATAACGTAGCATTAAGACAGCTTGCCAAATCGCAAGGTGAGAAAATTAACGAGTATGGTGTGGAAGTAGAAGAAACGAATGAAGTGCTAACATTTAAAGACGAGGAAGAATTTTTCAATCATTTTGGATTAAATTATATTCCGCCTGAGGTAAGAGAGAATACTGGGGAAGTAGAAGCTTTTAAAAATGCTGTTCCCCTGATTGAGTTAACAGATATCCGCGGAGATTTACACATGCATACCACGGGAAGTGACGGTGCACAAACATTAGAAGAAATGGTGAACCAGGCTCGAAAGAAGAAATATGAGTTTATGGCAATTACTGATCATTCCAAGTATTTGAAAGTAGCAAACGGGCTGGATGAAACAAGATTGAGAAAGCAACGAGAAGAAATTAATAGATTAAATGATAAATATACTGACATCCATATCTTTGCTGGTGTAGAAATGGATATCCTGCCAGATGGCAGACTTGATTTTTCAGCCGACTTTCTGCAGGAAATGGATTTTGTAATTGGTGCCATCCATTCCAGTTTTAATCAAACTGAGGATAAAATTATGGCTCGTTTGAATGCTGCTTTGGATAATCCCTTCGTATCTCTGATTGCACATCCAACGGGCAGACTAATTGGGAGAAGAGAAGGGTATAAGGTCGATTTGAATAAACTAATGATACGGGCAAAAGAAACAAATACCGCACTGGAAATAAACGCAAATCCCAATCGTTTGGATTTATCCTCAGAATGGTCCCGCAAAGCACAGGAAATGGGCGTTACACTGGCAATTAATACAGATGCCCATAATTATCAAATGCTTGATCATATGAAGTATGGTGTAGGTGTGGCAAGAAAAGGATGGGTACAAAAAGAAAATGTTTTAAATACTTGGTCAAAAGAAAAGCTTATCGCTTATTTTAATCGTAACAAATAAAGGAGCAACAATGGATGAATGAAAGAATTCTTCGAGTACTTGAATTTAATAAAATTACAGAACAGCTGAGTAACCAGGCAGCAACGTCATTAGGAAAAGAGCTGGCTCTACAATTAAAGCCATCTACTGATATTGCAAAAGTAGTGGAGCTGCAAATGGAGACAGATGAAGCTGTGCAAGTAATTCGCTTAAACGCAGCTATTCCACTAGGTGGTATTTCTGACATCCGTGCGAGTCTCAAGCGCAGTGTGATAGGTGGTGTACTAACAACCAAAGAATGTCTTGATGTAGCTAATACAATCTATGGAGGCAGACAGGTAAAAGATTTTATTGAAAAAATGGAAGAGGATCTCACCATTTTAAATGGGCTTGCTGATCGGGTTACACCCCTCAGAGATCTCGAACAGCATATAAAAAACTGTATTGACGATCATGGACATGTAATGGATAGTGCTTCTCAAAAACTTCGTGGCATCCGCTCTTCTATTCGCACCTTTGAAAGCAGAGTACGCGATAAACTGGATAGTTATACAAAGACAAAGAGTAACATGCTTTCTGATGCGTTAATAACTATACGTAATGACAGGTACGTATTACCCGTGAAACATGAATACCGTGGCTCAATTGGTGGAATCGTTCATGATCAGTCTGCTTCAGGTCAAACGTTATTTATGGAACCAAAAGCGGTAGTTGACTTGAATAATCAGCTGCAGGAAGCATCAATAAAAGAAAAGCAGGAAATAGACCGCATATTACGTGAATTAAGTGAACACATTGCCAGCCAGGAGATTTTCTTAAATGAAAATGTAACCGTTTTGGCACAAATCGACTTTATATTCGCACGAGCTAATTTAGGGAAGCAAATGAAGGCTGCTATGCCAAAAATTAATAATAACGGCATAATAAAAATGCAGCAGGCACGACATCCATTAATTGCAGCGGATGAGGTAGTGGCTAATGATGTAGAGATTGGTGAATCATATACAACGATTGTAATTACAGGCCCAAATACTGGTGGTAAGACAGTAACATTAAAAATGGTTGGCCTTTGTACACTAATGGCGCAATCCGGTTTACAAATTCCAGCATTTGATGGCTGTGAGATGGCAGTATTTGAAAATGTATTTGCAGATATTGGTGACGAACAATCAATTGAACAAAATCTAAGCACCTTTTCCTCCCATATGACAAACATCGTGGATATTCTAGAAAAAGTTGATCATCAAACATTGGTATTGTTTGATGAATTAGGAGCTGGAACTGATCCACAGGAGGGTGCCGCCTTAGCAATGTCAATTTTAGATGAGGTAGTTTCCCGCGGAGCTCGAATTATTGCTACTACCCATTACCCGGAACTGAAGGCTTATGGCTACAATCGAGAGAATGTAATTAATGCTTCAGTGGAATTCAATGTACAGACACTTCAGCCAACGTACCGTTTGTTGATTGGGGTACCTGGCAGAAGCAATGCATTTGATATTTCTAAGCGCTTAGGATTGAAGGAAAACGTAATTGAACATGCCAAAGTTCATATCGGTGTTGACTCAAAAAGTGTGGACAATATGATTGCATCGCTCGAGGATTCCCAAACGCAGGCAAAGAAGGATTATGAGGATGCACATCAGATACTGCTGGAAAGCGAAGCACTCCGGGATGAAATTGAGACAATGTGGAAGCAGTTTGAACAAAAACGGGAAACATTATTTAAGAAAGCGGAAGAGAAAGCAGAAAAGGCCTTGAACAAGGCACGTGAGGAAGCAGAATTAATCGTTGATGAGATTCGCAATATGAAAACAGAAGTTCATCTAAAAGAACATGAATGGATTGAAGCAAAGAAAATGCTGGAAGATGCCAGGCCCAACCTTGCCAAAAGGAAAGACCCCAGTGTGAATGTAACACCGGTATCAGATAACGATCTCCAACCGGGAGATGAAATTAAGCTGCTTACAGTTAATCAAAAAGGTGAAGTCTTGGAAAGAATAGCTAAAAATGAATATTTAATACAAGTTGGTATTATGAAAGTAAAAGTAAAGAGGAAAGATCTGCAATTAATTGGGAAAAAGAAGCAAACGTTCGAAAAGCCTTTAGCAACGATAAAGGGATCCAGTTACCATGTAAGCACAGAATTGGATCTTCGTGGGGAACGCTTTGATGACGCATTAATAAAACTCGAGAAATATATTGATGATACGTTACTTGCAGGATATCCAAATGTATCTATAATTCACGGTAAAGGTACAGGTGCATTAAGGAAGGGTGTACAAGAATTTGTAAAAAAACACCCTAGTATTGTTTCTTCCCGACCTGGGTCTTCCAGTGAAGGAGGAAGTGGTATTACCATAATTGAATTCAGATAGAATACATGTAACAAGGGAGAAGGTGTTTGTCCATGAATGGCTTTTGGGAAAATATAATTGTAGAAACAACAGCCAGATACAGTGTTGTAATCTTATGTACTCTTGTTTTTTTGGCCATCTTTGAACTTGTTACATCCTATAAGAATTGGGATGAGATAAGAAAGGGAAATCTTGCAGTGGCAATGGCGACAGGCGGAAAGATATTTGGGATAGCTACTATCTTCCGCTATTCCATTGAACATAATGATACTTTACTTCAAAGTGTTGGCTGGGGGACTTTCGGCTTTCTGTTGTTATTGTTTGGCTATATTATATTTGAATTTCTTACACCTTCAATAAAGGTTGATGAGGAGATTGGAAAAGGTAATAAAGCAGTTGGTTTTATTGCCATGATTATTTCCATAGGATTAGCATTTGTAATTGGTGCCAGTATTATATAAGGGGAGAAGATAGTGGAAACTTTAGCAAAAGTACTAATAGCAGTGGCAATAATTTTTGTCATTGTGGGTGTTTATTATTTGGTATAGAATACAGTATTAATTAATTTATTAAAAAATTATCACGTAATATTTCAAAAATAGAAATTAATCTGTATAATAAGTATAAACTAGTAATAAAGGAGGAGAGTTTATGGAAAAAATAAAAAAATGGCACAAACATTATCCATCGGAAATTTCAACAACTATTAAGTATGACGAGAAACCCTTACATGCATTTTTGGAAGAAAGTGCAAAGGTGTACGGAGAAAAGAAAGCGCTTTATTTTTTGGGGAAAGAGCTTTCTTTTACTGAGCTTTACCAGGAATCAAGAAAAATGGCTAATTACATGCAAAAATTAGAATTGCAAAAAGGGGATAAGGTGGCTATCATGTTACCGAATTGTCCACAGGCAGTAATCAGTTATTATGCTGCTCTGATGGCCGGTGCTATTGTCGTTCAAACAAACCCTTTGTACACAGAAAGAGAATTGGAATATCAGTTAAAAGATTCTGACGCTACATTAATTGTTTGTTTAGATATATTACTGCCCCGTGTAACAAACATTCGCGCAAACACAGCTATAAAACATACAATTGTTACCGGTATAAAGGACTATTTACCCTTTCCGAAGAATCTTATTTATCCGTTTATTCAAAAAAAGCAATATAGTATCGTAGTTAAAGTAGAACAAAGTGAAGACACTCATGTTTGGAAATCAATGATCGACCAGACTTCTGAAGATTATCAAAGTGTAGATATTGATCCTGTAAAAGATTTGGCTTTATTACAGTATACTGGTGGAACAACAGGAAATCCGAAAGGGGTTATGCTGACACATTATAACTTAGTAGCAAACGTTCAGATGTGTGATGCCTGGCTTTATAAGACGAAAAAGGGTGAGGAAATTATACTTGGTGTAATACCATTTTTTCACGTATACGGTATGACTACAGTAATGATTAATTCGGTTATGATAGGTTCTAAAATGGTTTTACTTCCGAAATTTGATGCCGGAGATGTACTGAAGACGATTCAAAAACAGAAACCTACTTTATTTCCAGGAGCACCGACTATTTATATTGGTCTTTTGAATCATCCAGATATTAAAAAGTATGACTTATCTTCTATTAAAGCGTGTATCAGTGGCTCAGCACCATTGCCTGCCGAAGTTCAGGAACAATTTGAGAAAATTACTGGAGGAAGATTAGTAGAAGGTTACGGATTAACTGAATCGTCACCAGTTACCCATGCAAATCTTGTTTGGGAGAACAGAGTTAGTGGCAGTATAGGTATACCATGGCCTGATACAGATTCTGCCATTTACAGAATGGAATCTGATGAAGAAGCAGATATTGGTGAAGTTGGTGAAATAGCTGTAAAAGGGCCTCAGATAATGCAAGGTTACTGGAATAATCAGGAGGAAACAGATAACGTACTCAAAGATGGCTGGTTGTATACTGGTGATCTTGGATACATGGATGAAGATGGATACTTTTACGTTGTAGATCGAAAAAAAGACATGATTATAGCAGGAGGATATAACATTTATCCGAGAGAGGTAGAAGAAGTGCTTTATGAACATGAAGGAATTCAAGAGGCGGTAGTCGCAGGTATTCCGGATCCTTACCGTGGAGAAACAGTAAAAGCATATGTAGTGTTAAAAGAAGGTTATACTGTTGATGAGGAAGAATTAAATGGATTTTGCAGAAAACATTTAGCAGCATACAAGGTACCAAGATTATATGAATTTCGTAGTGAATTACCAAAAACAGCTGTCGGGAAAATTTTAAGAAGAAAACTTGTAGATGAAGAGAAAGAAAACAGTAAGGAAAGCAGCACTACAATTTGAGCGAACTGCTCATTTTTTTTCAGAAGATAGTACAAGCTTTATATTGACAGAATTTAATTGGATCGTTACAATAACTAATGAATGATTATTCATTCAGTTTATGATATTGTACGTTCTAAGGAGAATAACATGAAAAAGAATAAACCGAAATTCAAACAAATTATTGATGCTGCAGTAATAGTAATTGCAGAAAATGGATATCATGCTTCACAGGTCTCTAAAATTGCTAAAAAAGCTGGTGTTGCTGACGGAACTATTTATCTTTATTTTAAAAATAAAGAAGATATCCTTGTTTCTGTCTTTGAAGAGAGAATGGGACAATTTATTGACCAGATTATTAGTAGTATAAATAAGCAGGAAAACGCAAATCAAAAATTACTGACACTAATAGAAATGCATTTCCGCCAGCTTTCAGAAGATCATCACTTGGCAATAGTAACTCAATTGGAATTAAGACAATCGGATTCAACTTTACGCTTGCAAATTAATAAAGAATTAAAACCCTACTTAACCGTTATAGATACGATTATAAAAGAGGGAATCGAAGAAAAGCTGTTTCGAGATGAATTAAATCTTCCTCTTGTACGGCAAATGATCTTCGGGACTTTAGACGAAACAGTTACAAATTGGGTCATGAAAGAGCGTAAGTATGATTTAGTAAAACAAGCTCATAGTGTTCATGCTTTATTAACGAACGGTATTTCTGTAGAATAGTATCTGAGTTACTAAAATCAGTTTAATGAATACAACTAGGAAAGGAGGATTGGTCTTGGGAACATTAACATACGAACTGAAAAACAACGTCGCACACATAACGATCCAGAGTCCACCAGCTAATGCGTTATCTAGTAAACTTTTAAATGATTTATCGAGTGTGCTGGATGAGATTGAGAAGAATAATGTGGTAAAAGCGATTATACTAAAAGGTGAAGGTAAATTTTTCTCTGCAGGAGCGGATATAAAAGAATTTACATCACTTCAGAATGCATCAGACTACCAATCATTAGCAGAAAAAGGGCAGGTATTATTTGATAGAATCGAGCATTTCTCAATTCCTGTTATTGCAGCCATTCACGGAGCATCTCTTGGTGGGGGATTAGAACTTGCGATGGCTTGTCACATGAGGATTGTTACCGAGAACGCAAAGCTTGGCCTGCCAGAGTTATCTTTGGGTATTATTCCAGGGTTTGCAGGAACTCAACGATTACCTCACTATGTCGGATCTACAAAGGCGTACGAGATGATATTAACTGGAGATCCTGTAAGCGGCAAAGAGGCTTATGATTTAGGTCTTGCTAATATAGTAGTAGCGGAAGGTGATATTTTCTCGGAAGCTACGAAACTAGCAGAAAAAATTGCTGCAAAAAGTAAGTTAACAATAACTAGTGTCATGCATTTGATTCCATTTGCTAAAACAGAACAATTTACTGAAGGTGTTAAAGCAGAGGCAAGGGCTTTTGGCAAGATTTTTGGATCTGATGATGCAAAAGAAGGCGTACAGGCTTTTATGGAGAAACGCCAACCAAACTTCCAGGATAAGTAAACTAAAGGAGGATGTAACATGAATATTTATGTATTATTAAAAAAGACATTTGATACAGAGGAAAAGATTTCTGTTTCAAATGGTCGGATTGAAGATGATGGAGCGGAATTCATTATAAATCCATATGACGAATACGCAGTTGAAGAGGCAATAAACCAGCGTGATGCACATGGTGGAGAAGTTACAGTTGTAACTGTTGGAGATGAAGATTCAGAAAAGCAACTGCGCACAGCCTTAGCTATGGGCGCGGACAAAGCAGTAATAATCAATACGGAAGATGATCTTGAAGATGGAGATCAATATACTACTGCTAAAATATTAGAAGCTTACTTTGAGGGAAAAGAAGCAGATTTAATTCTTGCAGGGAATGTAGCGATTGATGAAGCAAGTGGCCAAGTAGGACCAAGGCTAGCTGAAAGCTTAGGAATCCCGTATGTCACTACAATTACAAGCTTAAAAATCGATGGAGATTCAGTTACTATCGAAAAAGATGTAGAAGGCGATGTAGAAATTGTTGCGACGAAACTTCCAGTACTTGTAACATGTCAGCAAGGTCTAAACGATCCGCGTTACCCTTCACTTCCAGGAATCATGAAAGCGAAGAAGAAACCGTTGGAAGAATTAGAGATTGATGATCTTGATCTAGAAGAAGAGGATGTAGAACCAAAAACCAAAACGGTTGAAATATTTCTACCACCTGAAAAAGAAGCAGGCAGAGTACTTGAAGGTGAACTGGAAGATCAAGTACAAGAATTAGTCTCATTACTTAAGAACGAAGCAAAAGTACTGTAATCATGCATAAAGAAAGGAGTAACTCTCATGAGTAATAAAATACTAGTAATTGGTGAAACAAGAGAAGGTTCATTACGTAATGTAACATTTGAAGCAATTGCCGCAGCAAAAAAAATAAAATCTGACGGAGAAATCGTTGGTGTACTATGTGGGGATGAGAATTTAGAAAATCAAGCACAGGAAATGATCTATTATGGTGCTGATCGTGTTATTGCCGTTTCACATGAAAAATTGAAAACGTATACATCGGAAGGGTATGGTCAAGCTATACTAGCTGTCATTAACGATGAGTCTCCAGATGGAATAGTAATGGGACATACATCGATAGGTAAAGATTTAACCCCTAAACTGGCCAGTAAACTGAACACCGGTCTAGTATCTGACGCAGTAGAAATAGAAAAAGTTGCTGAAAAAGTTCAATTTACCAGACCAATATACTCTGGTAAAGCGTTTGAGAAAAAAATTATTACTAGTGGAATAACGTTTGTAACAATCAGACCGAACAATATTCCTATGTTAGAACGTGACGAATCACGATCTGGTGATATTAGCACTAAAAATGTAGACGTTGCAGACATCCGTACAATTATTAAAGAAGTAATACGTAAAGCATCTGAGGGTGTTGATTTATCTGAGGCAAATGTAATTATAGCCGGTGGCCGCGGAGTAAAGAGTGATGAAGGATTTAAACCACTATACGAACTTGCTGAAGTATTGGGAGGGGCAGTAGGTGCATCACGTGGTGCGTGTGATGCTGAATATTGTGATTACTCCTTGCAGATAGGTCAAACAGGTAAAGTAGTCACCCCAGACCTGTATATTGCAGTAGGGATATCTGGTGCCATTCAACATTTGGCAGGCATGTCAAACTCAAAAGTTATCGTTGCAATAAATAAAGATCCAGAAGCGAACATATTCAATGTAGCAGATTACGGCATCGTTGGAGACTTGTTTGAAATAATTCCATTACTCATTGAGGAAATTAAAAAAATTAAATAGTAAATATAAAAATAGCCATTGCCTAGTGATGGCTATTTTTATAGGGAATAATATACCATATAACGGTATACACCTTTTATAAAATCACCTAGAAATGAATAAGCAGATTATTAGTAAGGAAATACTAACGATGTTATACTCATGTTTAGAATTAATGCTTTAATGAGGAGGAATAATGTATGGCTATAGAAAATGTAACTGATCAAAATTTCGCAAAAGAAGTCGCCGAGGGCTTGGTGTTGGCAGATTTTTGGGCTCCATGGTGTGGACCTTGTAAAATGATCGCCCCAGTATTAGAAGAAATTGATGGCGAAATGGAAGATAAAGTTCAAATCGTAAAATTGGATGTGGACGAAAATCAGGAGACTGCCGGTAAATATGGTGTTATGAGCATCCCGACATTATTATTGTTTAAAGACGGTAATGTTGTAGATCAAGTGATTGGTTTTCAGCCAAAAGAAGCACTTGTAGATTTAATTAACAAACATGCTTAATGAGTCTATAATAGGATAGAGAAGAGAATGTTTAAATCCCTTGTTGCCGAACGTAACAGGGGATTTTCTAAATTGCTAAGGGAATGAGTCTTAATGAATCAAACAATTAAGCAAAAGTTAGCTGTCTTGCCCTCCCAACCAGGTTGTTATCTAATGAAAGATAAGCATAGTACAATTATATATGTTGGTAAGTCTAAGCTATTGAGAAACCGTGTCCGCTCCTATTTTACAGGTGCTAATGACCGGAAAACTCAGCGGTTAGTTCAGGAAGTTAACGATTTTGAGTACATTGTTACAACATCAGAAATTGAAGCGCTTATATTGGAAATGAATTTAATAAAAAAATATGATCCCAAATATAATGTCATGCTAAAGGATGATAAGTCCTACCCATATTTAAAAATTACATCCGAAAGACACCCACGGTTACTGATCATCCGAAAGGTGAAAAAGGATAAAGGAAAGTACTTTGGACCCTATCCAAATGTGATTGCCGCAAGAGAGACTAAAAAGCTTCTCGACCGGTTGTATCCGCTGCGAAAATGTAATAATCCCCCCGGAAGACCATGTCTCTATTATCATATGAATCAATGTCTGGCATGCAGTGAGAAAGCACCTTCTGCAAAGGAGTATAAAGAAATAGTACGCAGTATTACCTCCTTTTTACATGGAGGGTATAAAACAATAAAAAATGATATAAAAAATAAAATGCTTAAAGCCAGTGACGAACTTAATTTTGAACGGGCAAAAGAATTACGTGATCAGATTCAGCATATTGAAGTAGTTATGGAACAACAAAAAATGACTTTAAATGATAATGCAGACAGAGATATATTTGGGTACAGCTATGATAAAGGCTGGATGTGTATTCAGGTGTTCTTTATCAGACAAGGGAAATTAATTGAAAGAGATGGCGGGGTGTTCCCTTTCTTTGATACACCAGAAGAAACTTTCATCAGTTATATTGGGAGGTTTTACCTTCACCAAAATCATCCTAAGCCAAAACAAATCCTTGTTCCAATTGGAACTAATGATGAGTTAATAAAGGAGCTTTTAGATATTGATGTACACACACCGTACCGTGGACGAAAAAAAGAATTAGTGGAATTAGCTAATCAGAATGCCACAATTGCATTAGAAGAGAAATTCTCATTAATTGAGCGCGACGAGGCAAGAACAATCTTAGCTGTTGAGCAATTAGGTGAAGTATTAAATATTGAAACACCTCAGCGGATAGAGGCTTTTGATAATTCGAACATACAGGGTACGGATCCAGTATCCGCTATGGTTGTTTTTATAGATGGCAGACCAAATAAAAAAGAGTATCGTAAATATAAGATAAAAGATGTTAAAGGACCAGATGACTACGAAACTATGAGAGAAGTTATTAGAAGAAGATATACAAGGGTACTAAAAGAGGGTTTGTCTTTACCTGACTTAATCGTAGTCGATGGTGGCAAAGGACAAATGAGTGCCGCGCTGGATGTTTTGGAAAATGAACTTGACCTGGATATACCATTATGTGGTTTATCAAAAGATGATAGACATAAAACAAGTGAATTACTGTATGGCAATCCACCACTGGTAATCCCTTTACCTAGACAGTCACAGGAGTTTTATCTTGTCCAGCGGATTCAGGACGAAGTACACAGATTTGCCATTACCTTTCACCGTCAGCTTCGTGGGAAAGGGTTGTTTCAGTCAGAATTAGACAAAGTTCCCGGGATTGGTGAGAAAAGAAGACGGCTATTGTTAACGCACTTTAAATCAATAGGAGAAATTAGAGAAGCAAGTTTGGATGATATAACAAAGCTTGGTATTCCAAGAAATACAGCCCAGGATATAGTCTTGTACTTAAATAAAGAATCTGGTAAATAAGGAACATTATAGCCTTCTAAATTCAGGCTATAATGTTCCTTATTTTATTTTGTGAATAGTACCGAGAATTCTATTTGATGAATCTTATAGTTGATTTCTTCCATACATTCACATTCTATACCTTCCACGATCTGAACAGCTTCAGCTAGAAAGCCTGCTTCCAGACGGAAATCAGCATCGATTGGTGCTTCTAATCGATGAACAACTGCATCTGCCATTAAGTAAAAAATAGTTTCTTTTCTCTTTTCTTTTATTAATTCCAATCTTCCCCAGCCCAATTTTTCAAATAGGATAAAAACATCCTCCATGCTTTTTATGTCAAATTTCCTAGCCAAGTTTCTTCCCATAAAATATAAGAGTGTGTTAGACTCTCTACCCAATAATTCGGGTAAACATAAATAGCGCAGGATATCATATCCAGCACCGGCAGTATGTAATTTATCGAGTTGAGAAACCGATAGTAGACTTATCTTTTTAGACATTGATGTCATCCTTTCAATTTTAAAACCACAAATTTTGGTACAGATTACGACGTTCATTAGTAGTTTACTAGTATCATTATCTATATAATTTGGTGTTTACGCAAGTCTGCATTAAGATTTTTTTCTAAAATAAATAGCACTTGGATAAAACTCCCACTCTATATTTTAGGTTTCCTTTTCTTGACGCTTTTTGTAGATAGAAGTACAATAAACATGTCACAAAAAGTCCAGAATTTAGACAGTGTCTAAGTCTGTACGAATCAAAATATTATAGCATTTTACTAAGGGGGGGTAACACATGGCAGAACATCGTGAGTTTTTTTACAGAAGATTACACTCACTATTAGGTGTAGTTCCTATCGGGATATTCTTGGTTCAGCACTTAGTGGTGAATCATTTTGCTGTGTACGGTGAAGAAAGTTTTAATAATGCAGCAGGGTTTATGGCAGGGCTTCCATTCGTATTGTTATTAGAAACGTTTGTAATCTATTTACCAATTTTGTTTCATGCAATCTTAGGGGTTTATATTGTATTTGTAGCACGAAACAATATGAAAAATTACGGTTACTTCCGAAATTGGATGTTTTATTTACAACGTATAACGGGAGTAATTACATTAGTTTTTATTGCATGGCATGTATGGGAAACCCGTGTTCAAATCGGACTGGGAAATGTTGAGCTGAACTATAGTTTAATGGAAGGCATCTTAACAAATCCATTTATGTTTTGGTTTTATGTTATTGGTGTTATTTCCGCGACGTTCCATTTCGCAAATGGACTATGGAGCTTCTTACTGACTTGGGGATTTACACAATCACCAAAATCTCAAAAGATCGCTACATACGCAACACTGCTTATATTCTTGGCAATCAGTTACCTTGGTATAAGAACATTAATTCAATTTGCATACGGAGCTTAATCTAAACGAAAAGGGAGTGAGTATTAACTATGAGTAATCGTAAAATAGCCGTTGTCGGCGGGGGACTTGCCGGCTTAATGGCAACAATTAAAGCAGCGGAAGCAGGGGTAAATGTAGATCTGTTCTCTATTGTACCTGTGAAACGCTCTCACTCTGTGTGTGCCCAAGGTGGTATAAATGGTGCCGTTAACACAAAAGGAGAAGGAGATTCTCCATCTGTTCACTTTGATGACAGTGTGTATGGTGGAGATTTTCTTGCAAACCAACCACCAGTAAAAGCTATGTGTGATGCTGCACCAAGTATTATTCATATGTTGGATCGCATGGGGGTTATGTTTAACCGTACACCGGAGGGCTTGCTTGATTTCCGCCGCTTTGGTGGAACTCAGCATCATCGTACAGCATACGCAGGGGCTACTACAGGACAACAATTATTATATGCACTAGATGAGCAAGTTCGCCGCTTTGAAGTAGAAGGGTTAGTAACAAAATTCGAAAGCTGGGAATTTGTGGGAGCCATTATTGATGAGGAAGGTGTAGGAAGAGGAATTGTAGCTCAGGATATTACTACACATGAGATTAAATCATTCCCGTCAGATGCAACAATAATAGCAACAGGTGGACCTGGTATCATTTTCGGTAAATCTACAAACTCGATCATAAATACAGGATCAGCGGCGAGTGTTCTATATCAACAAGGTGCAAAATACGCAAATGGTGAATTCATTCAGATTCATCCGACAGCAATTCCAGGTGATGATAAACTTCGCTTAATGAGTGAATCAGCACGTGGAGAAGGTGGCCGTGTTTGGACATATAAGGATGGAGAACCTTGGTACTTCTTAGAAGAAAAATATCCTGCTTATGGAAACCTGGTTCCACGTGATATTGCAACACGTGAGATATTTGACGTATGTGTAAATCAAAAGCTTGGTATTAATGGAGAAAACATGGTTTACCTTGATCTATCACACAAGGATTCTAAAGAGCTTGATATAAAGCTTGGTGGAATCATTGAAATTTATGAAAAATTCGTTGGAGAAGATCCACGTAAAGTACCAATGAAGATTTTCCCTGCTGTTCATTATTCTATGGGTGGGTTATGGGTTGATTATGACCAAATGACAAATATCCCAGGAATATTTGCTGCTGGTGAATGTGACTATTCACAACATGGTGGAAACCGTCTAGGTGCAAATTCACTTCTATCTGCAATTTATGGCGGTGCAGTTGCTGGTCCTAATGCAATTAAATATGTCGATGGTCTTGAAAAACATGTTGATGACATCTCTCCTGAACTCTTTGAAACAAGACAAAAAGAAGAGCAAGAGAAATTCGAAGCACTTATAAATATGGATGGTGGCGAAAATGCTTACCAAATTCATAAAGAGCTTGGAGAATGGATGACAGATAATGTTACAGTAGTACGTGATAATGAAAAACTACTGAAAACAGATGAAAAAATTAAAGAACTATTGGAACGCTGGGAAAATATAAATATTAATGATACATCACGCTGGAGTAACCAAGGAGTAATGTTTACACGTCAGTTGAAAAATATGCTCCATCTTGCACGTGTTATTACAATTGGTGCATATAATCGAAACGAAAGCCGTGGAGCTCATTACAAACCGGAATTTCCGGAACGTAATGATGAAGAATGGTTAAAGACTACAATTGCAGCTTTTGATAAAGAAATGCAATCACCTGTATTTTCTTATGAAGAAGTTGATACGTCCTTAATACCACCACGTAAACGGGACTATTCAAAAAAAAGTGAAGGGAGTAAGTAAAGATGGCTGAAGAACAGACAGTTACTTTTATAATAACTAGACAAGACAGCCCCGAATCTGATCCTTATGAAGAAACGTTTCATGTTCCTTACCGTAAGAACATGAACGTTATATCAGGATTGATGGAAATTCGGCAAAATCCTGTAAATGCAAACGGGGATAAAACAACTCCAGTCTATTGGGATATGAACTGCTTAGAAGAAGTCTGCGGTGCTTGCTCCATGGTTATTAATGGAACGGCAAGACAATCCTGCGCAGCTCTCGTTGACAAGCTGGAACAACCAATACGCTTAGCGCCTATGGCTACATTTCCTGTGGTTCGTGACTTGATTGTTGATCGTGAGCGTATGTTCGATGCATTAAAACAAGTGAAAGCATGGATCCCAATTGATGGCACGCATGACTTGGGTCCTGGTCCGCGTATGCCTGAGAAAAAACGTCAGTGGGCATATGAATTGTCGAAATGTATGACCTGTGGTGTTTGTTTAGAAGCTTGTCCAAATGTTAATGACAAATCAAACTTTATTGGACCTGCAGCACTTTCACAGGCCAGATTATTTAACGCACATCCAACAGGAGAAATGAATGCAAGTGAGCGATTGGATGGGTTAATGGAAGATGGAGGGATCGATGGTTGCGGTAACGCTCAAAACTGTGTTCAGGTCTGTCCGAAAGGGATACCATTGACAACTTCTATCGCTGCTATGAATAGAGCAACAAATATACAAGCATTCAAAAATTTCTTTGGTAGTGACCATGCACATTAATAACTTGGACTTATAAGTGTAATGACCCTTACCAGTCAAATGGTGAGGGTCTTTTTATACAGGAAAGGAGATTTATCATTGAAAACGAATACATATATTAATGATCTTGAAAAGTGGCGTTCTGAATTTTCTTTTTCGATCCCTATAAAAATTCGATTCTCAGAGACAGATATGTTTGGTCACGTCAATAATGTATCTCCATTTATTTATTTTGAAGAAGCTCGAATTGAATTTTTAAAATCAGTCAATTTATTTGGTGATCTAGAGAGTACAGAAGGTATTCCCATTGTGGCTGATTTACAATGTGACTTCCTTCAGCAAATGTACTTTAATAATAATCTGAACCTATTTGTAAAAGCTAATCATGTAGGGAATACGTCTATTGACCTGCATTATATGGGGTTGAATGCTAAAGATGAAATCACCATAACAGGACGGGGCAGACTGGTTTATGTTAATCCAAAGACCGGGAAACCAGTATCTTTAAATAAATCGATGAAAGAGAAACTATTAGAGAAATAGTAATAGTTACTTTATAGTTTTCGTAACAATTTATAAATGTGCTTTTCTCAGTACTTATACCTTTCAAAGAATAAAATAAAACCGACCTCCATCAAAGGAAAGTCGGTTTTATTTTTAGAGCTTTAATTCCCCCATGCGAAGGAGCTCTACTACTGCTTGCGATCGCCCCTTGACTCCTAACTTTTGCATAGCATTTGAAATGTGATTGCGGACAGTTTTTTCAGATATATACAACTCCTGGGCAATTTCCTTTGTTGTTTTATCTTGTACTAAGAGTTCGAATACTTCTTTTTCGCGTTTTGTTAGTAATTGCTTCGGTTTATACTCGTTTTCCTTCAAATGTTAACCCCTCCTTGCTGTCATAGAGCTGCAGATTGAAGGGAAATTATTTAGTCCTTATCAGCTTATGATGATTAGTGAAAACGGTGCGTACAATTATCCCTGACTAAACATAAGAGATGCCTGACATTAACCATAGATAACATGAAGGTCCTTAAGTTAATTTCTATACAGCTCCCCTCCAACTATTCGCCGAAAGAAAACTTCTAGAGAATTCCTCTTTAGGGTTACAAAGTATTTTGCCGGAATTCTACTAATTAATAATATGCTGTTGAAACAACTATCGTCCTTTGATAATCATTCTGTGTTAACACAATAAAAACAGTTCCGTATAAGTTTAGCAGGATATTACGGTATATATTAAGGTCTTTTTTGAAAGAATGAAAAGCTCTTAAAAAAGCTTTTGAAAGAACAAAAGCGCGGGAGACCGTTTTATCACCTATGTGCTGCCCCCGCGCACCCGCGGATGGGTCGACGTTGCCGCTCAGGAGCGGCGTAGTTAGTGGATCTTCTACTGTTGTATGAGATCCACTCCAGAGTATAAGATTTCACTTAGACTTTCGCCATTTCTGACGATAAGTCAAGTTTATCTTTCATAAGGTTATGCCGGCGCCTAAGCACAAGCCCGGTTTAAGTCGGCCTTCCTTATCTGTAACGAACCGGGTTATGTTGAGTTAGATTCAGTGGAAGCTGGAAGGGAACTAGGACGTCCTCGAAAAAGGAGATCAGCTTTTCTGGACTTGGCTTTTGCTGTCAAAGAGTTTTATACAGCCAAATTTATACTTATCTGAAAAAAATGGAAAAAACAATTTTCTGCAATTCGGGTGTGGAATTCTCATATTACGTCTATGGTTGTGGTAAAATGTTACGAAGACAAGAAATAGTGTAGGGGGTTGCTTTCTTGAAAAAAGATGTTACAGCAGATGCCATAAAAGATATAGAAAAGAATTTCCGTTACATCGCAGGGATAATTAAACAAAATGGAAGAAAAATCTTAAATAATTATCCGATTACTTCCCCGCAATTTGTTGCGTTGCAATGGTTGTCTGAAGAAGGAGATCTGACTATTGGGGAATTATCTAATAGAATAAGTCTGGCTTTTAGTACTACAACAGATTTAGTTGATCGAATGGAAAAAAATGACCTTGTTGAAAGAGTCCGTGATTCCAAAGATAGGCGTGTCGTGCGGATTCACCTTTTAGACAAAGGCAGGACAATTATCCATGAAGTAATTGATAAGCGGCAGGATTATGTCGGTGAAGTTTTACAGGAATTCACAGAAGAGCAAACTGACAAGCTAAATGAGTTATTAACATTCTTACATGAACAAATGAAAGTTGTTAATAAAAAATAATAATACAAATGAGGCGATATATTTGGAGCAAGCAATCGGGGTTATCGATTCTGGGGTCGGTGGTCTAACAGTAGCACACGAGCTCATGCGCCAACTACCTAAAGAGAGACTGATCTATTTGGGGGATACAGCAAGGTGTCCATATGGTCCAAGGTCTAAAAATGAAGTGCAGAAGTTTACATGGGAAATGGTTCGATTTTTGTTGAAGAAAAACATAAAAATGCTAGTTATAGCATGTAATACTGCTACAGCATTCACATTAAAAGAACTGCAGGATAACTTAGATATTCCAGTCATTGGTGTCATTCAACCTGGAGCACGTGCAGCACTAAAGTTTACTAAAAATAATCATATTGGTGTTATTGGTACAGAAGGAACAATTAGAAGTAAAGCATATACGACAGCATTAAAAAACATTAACAGTACTATTCATGTTAATGCATTAGCTTGTCCTCTCTTCGTGCCATTGATTGAACAAGGTGGCGCCACAGGCGAACAAGCATTAAAGGTTGTGGAAGATACTCTGAGTCCAATGAAAAAGAATAATCATATAGATACATTAATTCTTGGATGTACGCATTATCCTTTAATGAAGGATACGATTCAATCCAGCATTGGAAAGCATGTCACTATCATTTCATCAAGTGAAGAAACAGCCAGAGAGACCAGTGCTATTTTAGATATTCATAACCTTCTAAACAGTGAGGGAGAAATACCAAAACACCAGTTCTTTACCACTGGGGAGTTAACTATTTTTCGTAAAATATCAAAAAGTATTTTTAAAAATTCAAATCTACATACGGTGAGTATAGAAAAAGCTGCTATTAATTAGCAGCAGGATGCTTGATTATATCAAGTATCCTATTTTTTTGGTCTATTTTCAGGATGAGCCCGTATATATAATAGTACAAACCATCGTAGGAGGGAATCACATGCTAAAGCGCGGTTTACTTTTGACAGGAGCAATAACCTTATCTGTACTATTAACAGGGTGCTTTCAAGGAGAACAATCAATGGAGGAGATGGATCCGCCCGAAGATGCGGTAGCTGTTGATAACTTAGAAGAAGCAACACAAGAAGAAGGTACAGAGGAGGTCGATCAGGATGTTAACGAAAATAGTTCGGAAACAGTAGCACGGCAACTGTATTTGATTGATTCGAATGGAATGGTCGCCTCCCAGATAGTAGAGCTGCCAAATCTCGAATCAAAGGAAGTCGCAACACAAGTATTAGAACATTTAGTTGAGGGTGGCCCTATAACACCTTTGCTGCCAAATGGGTTTAGAGCAGTGCTTCCTGCAGGAACAGAAATATTAGGGTTGAATCTTCAAGAAGATGGTACGATGATCGTAGATGTTTCCAGTGAATTTGAGGATTATGAAGCTGACGATGAATTGAAGATAATAGAAGCCATGACCCATACACTAACCCAGTTTGAAAACGTTGATAAGATCCAATTAAGAATTAATGGTTATCCACAAAGCGAGATGCCTGTAAATGGCACACCAATTGGTGATGGATATTCCAGAGTAAATGGCATTAATTTAATCAACACAGATAATCTGGATATTATTAATAGTAAAGCAGTTACCATGTACTATCCCGCTGAGCATAATGAAAATCGTTATTATGTACCGGTAACACAGTACGTCGAGGGTGAAAATGAAGAAATATTTCGTTCTATTGTTCAAGCCATGATTGATGGACCGGGATTCAATACGAATATAAAACATGTTTTTAATACACATACATTATTAACTAATACTCCTTCTTTGGAAAGTGGAGTACTCGAATTGGTGTTTAATAAAGAGATATTGAAAGATATGGAAAAATCCATGATATCAGATGAAGTAATGGAAACGTTAGTTCGAACTCTAACGGAACAACAAGCCGTGGAAGCAGTACAAATAAAAGTTGAGGATGTCGAACAATTGGTTAATGAAAATGGTGAGGTATACAGTGAACCAGTAACAAATCAAACGTTTATGTCAATAGAAAAACTCTAAAACTAAAGGGGCTTGTCCACACAGCCTCTTTTTATTTTTGATTATCGCCGGGGTCAGCTTTAGCATAGCTGACCCCGGCTGTTCTTTTACGGCTGTATGTATTAACGTGTAGAAATAGCAAAAATTATGTTAAGATAATGGTTGAATCAAGGAGGAGTTATATTATGAGAAATGATGAAAGAAATGTAAATAGTTTACGAGAAATAACAATTACACCAAACTATATTAGTCATCCAGAAGGTTCGGTTTTAATACAGGTTGGCAATACAAAAGTGATATGCAATGCAAGTATTGAAGATAGAGTCCCTCCATTTATGCGTGGGCAGGGCAAAGGCTGGATAACTGCAGAATATGCCATGTTGCCTCGTGCTACAGAACAAAGGAATATTAGAGAATCATCAAAAGGTAAAGTCAGTGGGAGAACCATGGAAATACAGCGATTAATTGGCAGAGCACTTCGTTCTGTTGTTGATTTAAATAGAATAGGCGAACGTACAGTTTGGGTTGATTGTGATGTTATACAAGCAGACGGTGGAACAAGAACAGCTTCCATCACTGGTGCGTTTGTTGCTGTTGTATTGGCGTTCGGTAAATTATTGGAAAAGAATATAATTGAAAAAATGCCTGTTACAGATTTACTTGGAGCTACGTCAGTAGGCGTGCTATCAGATGGTACAGAAATACTGGATTTAAACTATGAAGAGGATTCAAAAGCACATGTTGATATGAATATTGTTATGACGGGCTCTGGTGAGTTTGTCGAAATTCAAGGAACAGGGGAAGAAGCGACTTTTTCATACAATCAATTACAAACAATGCTTCAGCTCGCAAATAAGGGAATACAGGAAATCTTTGATAAGCAAAAAGAAACAATCGGCGATTTAGCTGGGCGAATTGGTGAAACTGTTGTTAAATAGGAGGACTGAACATGCAGGAACTGGTTATTGCAACAAAAAATGAGGGAAAAGCTAAAGAATTTAAAGATTTTTTTGCTCGATATGGAATAAAGGCTCTATCTTTATTAGAGTTAAATGATGAAGTGCCCGATATTGAGGAGAATGGTACAACCTTTGAAGAGAATGCGGCACTAAAAGCAGAACAAATTTCAGCAATACAAAGTACTCCAGTCTTGGCCGATGATTCTGGATTAATCATTGATTCTCTAAATGGACGGCCAGGTATATATTCTGCGAGATATGCAGGTGTACAGTCAAACGATCAAGCAAATATAGAAAAGGTGTTGGATGAATTAACAGGTGTTCCTATTGAGAAGAGGGACGCAAGATTTATCTGTGTCCTGGCTATCGCTATTCCGAATAAACCAACTATCTTCAAAACAGGGTTTTGTGAGGGAAAGATTGCCTTTACAGCAGAAGGGAAAAACGGGTTCGGGTATGACCCCATATTTATCCCATCAGGCTATACAAAAACGATGGCACAGCTTTCTTCGGGTGAAAAAAATAAAATTAGTCACCGTTATCATGCGATTCAACAGTTGGAAGAGTGGATTAAAAACATATAAAATGATTGTGTAAGGAGGATTTGTTATGTCCAGAGTCCTGATTATAAGTGATAGCCATGGGTTAACAGCTGAAATCGAAGGAATTAAAAACCGCCATCAGGCAGATGTCATGATCCATTGTGGTGATTCTGAGTTGGACTTGGATGCGACGGAGTTGAATGGTTTCTTAAAGGTGGCTGGAAATTGTGACATTGACTCACGCTATCCGAATGAACAAACACCTGTTATCGGTGGACTTACGTTTTATGTAACACACGGCCATCTCGATAATGTAAAATCAAATTTATCAACCTTATCATACCGTGCTGCAGAAAAAGACGCACAGATTATTTGTTACGGGCATACTCATATTGCTGGTGCTGAACAAATAGATGGACAGTTATTCATTAATCCAGGAAGCATCCGTTTGCCACGTAATCGAGTTGAAAAGACATATGCAATCATGGAGTGGGAATCATCAGATAATATTATTGTTGCTTTCCATACAGTTAGTGGCAAGAAGGTAGAAGAGTTGACTTATCGTGCTTCTTTATAAGAATTATAAAAGCTCATCTGCCTAGTATTCCTGCTATGGTTGATGAGCTTTTCAATCAATATTAAATATAAAGTGTTGACAAAAAATAGTATAGTGCATATAATGATTCTTGTCCGTTAAATCAGCAGGTAACCTTTTTAGAAGCTTTCCACCTATGTTTCCTTTTGATTAACCTTGCTGATGTATTGGCAGTATGTTCGAATTAATTGTTACTATGCGGGTGTAGTTTAGTGGTAAAACCTCAGCCTTCCAAGCTGATGATGAGGGTTCGATTCCCTTCACCCGCTCCATAAATACTATATGTCCCAGTAGCTCAGCAGGATAGAGCAACAGCCTTCTAAGCTGTGGGTCGCAGGTTCGAATCCTGCCTGGGACACTATGTAAAAAGAAAGCCTAATCCTTTATGTATCAAGGGGTTAGGCTTTCTTAATTCCTATTACTCATCAGTTTAACGAACTAAAGAAGGTGGGCTCTTGGGGTCGGATTGGGGTTGGATTGATTTTTTTACATCAATTTGCCGGCTTATTAAATAGTTCATCAAGATAACTAACTGCTTCATTATCTTCATCTTCTAGGAAGTGTCCATATAAATCGTGTGTGGTTGAAAATCGAGCGTGTCCTGCTCGTTCTTGTACCGCCTTGGCACGTAAACCCTTATAACTTAAATAAGTTAACGAGGAGTGCCTTAAATCGTGAAAACGAATCCGTTTTTATTCCAGTTCCTTGAATGCATCACTTCTCATAAATCGACCCCACCATTGACTGATAGAATCAGGACACATTGGTTTTCCAAGTTCATTGGCAAATAAAAATGATAAAGATCATGAGCCTATTCATGAGTAAATCTCTTTCAGTTTTTCTGGTGGCATCTGTGGATCCAAGGTAACCGTTCCCGGAATACAAAATGGGAGCTCAGCAAAATAGCATATTTCTATGCCTAATGCAGATGCAACGTCGTATATGGAATGTTTAGGATCCTTAATACCTATATGAATGTATAATCCTTCCACAGAATCCTCTAGCAATGTAGTTACATATTTCATTAAATCTCCTTCATTTTAAAAACGTATGTTCTATTCTAGTGTATAAGAAAAGGTGTACAAAAGAATGTACACCCGGTGTTAATATAAGTTTACAGTTAGCCAGCGTTTCTATCTTTAGACATAACTTTCACTTTTTCAATTACTTCTCTTTCGAGTAAAGTTGTTTTTGTCTCTAATCTTTTACCAATAATAAAAACATCAATAAGTGCCCAGATTCCAAAACCGCCTAATGTTAAGGTCATTCCAATTGCATAACCAATATCACCTAAGTAATATCTATGACCACCGATTACACCTGTAAACCACCATAAAACGTACAGAATCAGCTTATTTTTACCTTGTCTTTCAACTTCTGCATCAACCATTGATAGTTGTTCTGCTGATAAATCCCTCTTTAAAATTAGATTGTCCATTACTAACCCTCCCTTCTCCATAATAATTATATCGACCATAGTTGAACCATAGTTAATATCAAATTTTCTTATTTATCTTTTTCTTTCCTCTTTTTAGCTTTCTGCTGCATTCACTCTATGTAATTTCTGATGTCTTCTATATCTTCAGTCGTGAGTTTCTTCCAACCAACTATATTTTGAAAGAATAAATCCATCGAAAGAGAGGGTGGCTTATATGTAGGCCGCCTTATTTATTATGACAAATTACAATTGTTTTATGCTGAAAGCCCTGGTTACGGAAATGGGTGGGCCTTTTTAACTATGAGAGTTTTACCCACTCCTGGTGGACCCAGAATGATTAAATTATATAATTGATCCAACCATGTAAACTCTTTTAATTGTTAAATTTGCTTCTTACTTAAAGATTGCTGCTCATCTAAATTAAATGTGTCCAATGTTTTATGAAACGGAAATGCAGCGATTTTAATCTCCTTTCAATAGATTTGGAGTTGCTTTAGCGACAGATAGCGCTGTGACAATTGCATCAAAGAAGGTATATAACACTGCTAAAAAACTTTTTGCATTGTCAAAGTATCATCCAGTGGTGACGCTAGCTTTATGGGGTTCCTTTAAAATTCCAATCTCTGGGATCATTCATCGACTCTCCCCTTTTCTTATATTTCGACAATTAAGTAATAAGTCCTGCAAAAAACAAAATAATTTGTAATTTCTAAATAAATCCTCTGTCTATATGTAAATTAATAACGTTCGCTCCATTTCAAGAGGAAGGAAATAGACTTATCATAAAGGTCGTTTATCAAATGGAAGAATATATTTGCTTCACGCGTGTCCATTGTTATTGTTGCAAAAAGAAAAAAATAGCACAGGCTAAGAAGTAAAAGGATTCAAGGCTGGGTGTGAAGAAAGCAAAATTGATATTGAAAAATAGAGTGTATATAAGGATGCTGTGCCATATGGAATTTAAAAATCCGCCAGTCGGCAAAAATTACAAATTAGTTGCTACACGAAAGTATGAAAATGATATTGGATTAATTGTGTTATGTAAAGGCAACAGAGAATATAGCTGGAATAACGTGCCAAGACTATAAAATGAAGAATTGAAAGATTATTTGTTATCCATGAAAGACGACATTGAAGCTGGTTATTTTGATGTTAGATTATTAGAAAAGGCAATTGAAGGATTTGAGGATGAAGATCTGTAGTAAACGAAAAAAGGCGGATGTATTTATTTATGGAGAATTGGTGATAGTTGCATGATGTTATTTTTTCCTTCATTATATAAAGTATAAGTTTTAAATTATTAATTGGGGTTGAAATGGGATTGAATTTGCTTGGTTGGGGGTTGGAAATGAACTTAATTATTCCTAACAACTGATTTCGGAATCCCGTTGAATCAAGATTTTTCATAGAACGTCTGTTTCTTCCTTAACAACAGAACAGCCTTCTAAGCTGTGGGTCGCAGGTCCGAATCCTGCCTGGGACATCAACAAAGAGAAACCTAAGCATGTTAAATAGGTTTCTCTTTTCTGTGAATCAGACGTTTAATTTGTTGGGAAAAGGGAATGTATATCTAATATCTAAATTATAAATACTACACCTTAGGAAGAGAAAGGAGGATACGCATGCAAACGCTACCCGAAAATATAATACTCTTTCCCAAATGGAAAACAGCCCTTGAAGAAGAAAGCTTGCAAGCTCTTAAGGAAAAAAGATATGAAGAGGCGCTGAACAAATTAAACGAATTATTAAGGTACCAAGTTGATAACCATGAGGTATTCATAGGTAAGATAATGTGCTTAATGGAATTAGGGCGTTATAGTGAAGCTCAGGATATGTGTGAAGAGCTATTACTTTATAGGAATGATAATTATTACCACTACCTGCACATTTATTTAACCATTTTATTTCAAACGGATCAATATGGATTGTTAATGGAACAAGTGGAAGATGAGTTTTCTAATGGCAGCACCCCGGCGGTGATAAAGGAACAATTTGAGCAACTCTATGACATGAGCAGTAAAATGAAAACAGACTTGATTGTTGAAAAATCTTTTGGTTACTTGAGTGACCTTTACGAGTCTATTAATAAGGACAATCATAGTGAACAGTGGCGATTAGTTGAAACATTACGAAAAATGAAATCATTACCGACAGAACAAGTTCTTTCATTATTGGTAAATGAGAAAGTACATCCAGTGACGAAGACTGCTATTTTTCAATGGCTCCAGGAAGTGAATATATCTGATCATGTAGATATACATAAGTTAGGATTTACAAAAAGCGTCAAACCAAATGAAGTAACAGAAATTAATGCAGACATAATTATAAAGCAAACGTTATTGCTGATAAATGAAGTACAACAAGAGAACCCATCATTGTTCCAGCTGCTGGAGCAATTACTATATCGATATGCATATGTTAGGTATCCAATTATGCCACCCAACAAAGATGTAGTGAAGATCGCTGAGGCCTTGAAGAATATAGGTGAAGGTTACTTAAACATACATAGTAATTTTGAAAAGGAAACACCGGTTGATGTTGCTCGTTACATGGAAGAGATACAACTGTGTGAATCTTTGTATCTTGGTATTATAGAAGAGTAAATACAGAAGTAGCTTCAAATGCTTGAAAGGCTTAGTAATTATGTTATAATAAAATGGTTGTAAATTTGAGATCATTATACTTAATTAACGTGAGTAATGTATGGAAACAATAGATTTTGGAGGGAATTTTATGTCAGCAAAATGGGAAAAGCAAGAAGGTAACGAAGGTTTATTAACAATTGAGGTTGAACCAGAAAAGTTTGATCAAGCACTGGATCAAGCATTCAAAAAAGTATCCAAGGATGTCCAAATCCCCGGATTTCGTAAAGGAAAAATACCACGTAAGATTTTTGAAAACCGCTTCGGTGTAGAATCATTATATCAAGATGCAGTTGACATTGTTTTACCGGATGCCTATGTAGCAGCAATTGATGAAACTGGAATTGAGCCTGTAGCTCAGCCGGATGTAGATATTGAAACAATCGAACAAGGAAAGCCTTTGGTTTTCACTGCGAAAGTTACTGTTAAACCAGAAGTTACACTAGGTGATTATAAAGGTTTGGAAGTAGAAGAACAAACAGTGGAAGTAACTGACGAGGAAGTTGATCAGGATCTTGAGAACCAACGTCAGCAACAGGCTGAATTAGTTGTCAAAGAAGAAGGAAATGTTGAAGAAGGCGACACGGTTGTAATGGATTTTGAAGGATTTATGGATGATGTAGCTTTTGAAGGCGGAAAAGGCGAAAACCATTCATTGGAAATTGGTTCAGGCCAATTTATTCCCGGGTTTGAAGAACAGCTGGTTGGTAAAGAAACTGGAGAAGATACAGAAGTTGAACTTACATTCCCAGAAGATTATCATGCAGAAGAGCTAGCTGGAAAGAAAGCTACCTTTAAAGTTAAAATCCATGAAATCAAATCCAAAGAATTGCCAGAACTGGATGATGAGTTTGCAAAAGATATTGATGAAGAAGTTGAGACTCTTGATGAATTGAAGAAAAAGAAAAGAGAACAACTAGAAGAGCAAAAGAAACAAGATGCTGAAAATCAAAAACGTGAAACTTTAATTGAAAAAGCATCAGATAATGCTCAAGTAGATGTTCCAGAAGCAATGGTTGATACAGAGCTTGATCAAATGGTTAAAGAATTTGAACAACGTTTGCAGGCACAAGGCATGACGATGGAGATGTATGCACAGTTCTCAGGTCAGGATGAAAGTGCCTTAAAAGAGCAGATGAAAGATGATGCGGAGAAACGTGTGAAAACCAATCTTACATTAGAAGCCATTGTAACTGAAGAAAAACTTGAAGCAACTGACGAAGATTTGAGTGCCGAGCTGGAAAAAATGGCATCGATGTATGGTACAGAGGTAGACCAGCTGAAACAAATGCTTGGTGGAAATACAGACGCGCTTAAAGGTGATCTGAAGATGAGAAAAGCAATTGACTTCCTTGTTGAACACAGTAAAATTGTATAAGTCTATTATAAACAATGAAATAAAGTGAATACTAAAACAAGGTGCGGCATACTGCACCTTGTTTTCCATTTAAGAATACGATAGAAATAAATTAAATTGGTTTAAACTAATTTATTTAGTGATGCGACATATAGTATAAGTAGTATGATTTGACTTTTACTGTAGTTTATTCATAATTAATACTAATACTTGCAATACATATTACCAGGAAAGTGTGTATTGTTTTGTTTTTTTATTTTGATCTGATATGATGACTATAAAAGTTGAATCCTGATCAAAAGGATTGGGAGTAGATTTAAACTTTTAGGGGTGAAATTGAATGTTTAAGTTTAATGAAGAAAAAGGGCAATTGAAATGTTCATTTTGTGGAAAAAGCCAAGAGCAAGTTCGTAAGCTAGTAGCCGGACCGGGCGTTTATATATGTGATGAATGTATTGAACTTTGCACAGAAATAGTGGAAGAAGAACTCGGGACTGAAGAAGAAACAGAACTAAAAGAAATTCCTAAACCAAAAGAGATTTGTGAAACGTTGGATGATTATGTCATAGGCCAAGATAAAGCAAAGAAAAATTTATCGGTAGCTGTCTATAACCATTACAAACGTATTAACGCGCCGAAAAATACTGGTGATGTTGAGTTGTCTAAAAGTAATATTGCAATGATAGGGCCTACGGGAAGTGGTAAGACTTTATTGGCACAAACCCTAGCTCGTATTATTAATGTACCGTTTGCTATGGCAGATGCGACGTCCCTGACTGAAGCTGGTTATGTAGGTGAAGATGTAGAGAATATCCTGCTAAAACTTATACAAGCAGCCGATTACGATGTGGAAAAAGCCGAAAAAGGTATAATTTATATTGATGAAATTGATAAGGTTGCGCGTAAGTCAGAAAACCCATCTATTACAAGGGATGTATCTGGAGAAGGCGTACAACAAGCATTGTTAAAAATCCTTGAGGGTACAGTAGCCAGCGTTCCTCCACAAGGGGGCCGTAAGCATCCACATCAAGAATTCATTCAGATAGACACAACAAATGTTTTGTTTATTGTTGGTGGTGCGTTTGATGGTATTGATCAGATTATAAAACGCCGTCTTGGTAAGAAAGTAATCGGCTTTGGTTCAAATGAGAAGCAGGAAGACCTGGAAATGGGTCAATTGCTTTCGAAGATATTACCGGAAGACCTTTTACGATATGGGCTAATCCCTGAATTTATTGGGAGAGTTCCAGTGATCGGAGCATTAACGCCATTAGATAAGGATGCGTTAGTGGAAATTCTAACCAAGCCTAAAAATGCACTTGTTAAACAATATGAGAAGTTATTCCAAATAGATGATGTAGAGCTGGAATTCGAAGAAGAAGCATTAGTTGAAATAGCAGCTAAAGCAATTGAACGTAAGACAGGAGCACGTGGTCTGCGGTCAATAATCGAAAGTATTATGCTTGAGGTTATGTTTGAATTACCTTCAAGAGAAGATATCAAGAAATGTGTTATTACAAAAGATACGGTTAAACAAGAAGCCGGAAACCCAAGACTTATCTTTCGGGATGGTACAGTAATAGAAGATAATGAAAAGTACCCCAAGGAAAGTGCATAACTAATTAAAATATAGTATTTGGAGACTGACTTGGCATTCGGATAAATGCTTCAAGTCAGTCTTTTCTCTATGAAAATTAAGGACCTTTCCTTGCTATCTGCTCTCCTGTCTATATTTTTCAACTTGTTTAGTATATTTACATAAGGTAATACAAACTATAAAGGTGATTAATTAAATGGTGAAAGTGGTACATTTTAGAATATATAGATTTACAAATGAATGAGTTTTATATAGACTTTAAAGATATATAGATAGGAATTTATTACATAAATATTGGAGGTACATACTATGACAAAAGATACGATTCAGCTTCCCCTCCTGCCCTTACGAGGATTACTTGTATTTCCAACCATGGTGCTTCATCTGGATGTAGGTCGAGACAAGTCAGTTACAGCATTGGAAAAAGCTATGATGGGTGATCAAACTATATTTTTAGCAGCTCAAAAAAAGGTAAGTATAGATGATCCTCATCCTGACGATATATATCAAGTAGGAACACTTGCAAAAGTAAAACAAATGTTAAAGCTTCCAAACGGTACGATTCGTGTACTGGTTGAGGGAATACACCGTGGAGAAATAATACGCTTTATTGATCATGAGGAAGAGTTTATTGTAGAAATACAAAAACTTGAAGATATTCATGGAGAAATTAATGAAGAAGAGGCATTGATGCGCTCATTGTTAGGTCAATTCGAACAATACATTAAGATATCTCGAAAGATAACAAATGAGACGTTTGCTACCGTTTCCGATATAGAGGAACCAGGAAGACTGGCAGATATTATAACTTCACATTTATCATTGAAGATTAAAGAAAAACAGGAACTGCTTGAGATACAAACTGTAAAGGCAAGATTACAATTATTAATAAAAATTATTTCCAATGAAAAAAAAGTGCTTGATCTGGAAAAGAAGATTGGGCAGCGTGTTAAAACCTCCATGGAGAAAACACAAAAGGAATATTATTTACGAGAGCAATTGAAAGCCATTCAAAAAGAACTCGGAGATAAAGATGGAAAAACAGGAGAAGTTGGAGAACTTAAGGAAAAAATAGAACAATCAGACATGCCGGATAATATTTTGGAAGTGGCGCTCAAAGAACTAGACCGTTATGAGAAGGTTCCACAGAGCTCCGCGGAGAGTTCTGTGATCCGCAATTATCTGGAATGGCTATTGACCTTGCCATGGACAACACAAACGCAAGATACCATTGAAATTAAAAATGCAGAAAGAATTCTTGATGAAGATCATTATGGATTAGATAAAGTAAAGGAAAGAATATTGGAATATTTAGCTGTTCAAAAATTAACAAAATCGATAAAGGGACCGATTCTTTGCCTGGTGGGACCACCTGGTGTTGGAAAGACCTCCCTGGCCAAATCTATTGGCAGATCGATTAATCGAAATTTTGTAAGAATATCACTTGGAGGTGTCCGGGATGAAGCAGAAATAAGGGGACATCGACGAACATATATAGGTGCGATGCCAGGGAGAATTATCCAGGGAATGAAAAAGGCTAAAACAGTTAACCCCGTATTTCTATTGGACGAAATTGATAAAATGTCAAATGATTTTCGTGGTGACCCTTCATCAGCGATGTTGGAAGTATTAGATCCAGAACAAAACAGCAGTTTCAGTGATCACTTTATAGAGGAAACATATGATTTATCAAATGTTCTCTTTGTAGCAACCGCAAACTATGTAAATAATATTCCTGGTCCTCTGTTAGATCGTATGGAGTTAATTTCAATAGCCGGTTATACGGAAGTAGAGAAGCTGCATATTGCTAAAGAACACCTTTTACCGAAACAGTTAAAGGAAAATGGATTGAAGAAAACGAATCTGCAAATTCGTGATGAAGCACTATTGAAATTAGTCCGCAGGTACACACGGGAAGCGGGTGTTCGGGATTTAGAAAGACAATTGGCTAAATTGTGCAGGAAAGCCGCCAAAATTATTATTTCTGATGAAAAGAAACGAGTTATTGTAACTGAAAAAAGTCTTGAAGAGCTGCTTGGAAAACCTGTCTATCGTTACGGTATTATGGAGCAGGAAGACCAGGTTGGTACTGCTACAGGATTAGCATATACCTCTGCAGGCGGAGATATTTTATCTATTGAAGTTTCTCATTACCCTGGTAAGGGTAAGCTTACCCTTACAGGAAAACTTGGTGAAGTGATGCAAGAATCTGCACAGGCTGCGTTCAGTTATATTCGCTCAAGAGCAGAAGAATTAAATATTGACCCTGACTTTCACGAGACATACGATATTCATATTCACGTTCCAGAAGGGGCAACACCAAAAAACGGCCCTTCTGCAGGGATAACGATGGCTACTGCGCTTGTTTCTGCACTAACGGGACGAGCTGTTAAAAAAGAAGTAGGGATGACTGGAGAAATTACACTCAGAGGCAGAGTGCTACCGATTGGTGGATTAAAAGAAAAGTCATTGAGTGCACACCGAGCAGGTATAACAACGATTATTATACCTGAAGAGAATGCGAAGGATATTGAGGATATTCCAGAAAGTGTACGAAGCGACTTAACATTTATTAAGGTAAGTCATTTAGATCAAGTACTGAATCACGCGCTAGTGGGGGAAAATAATGAAAGTAACTAATGCCGAAATTGTTATTAGTGCCGTTAGTCAACAACAGTACCCAGCCGACCATATTCCAGAAATAGCTTTGGCTGGGCGCTCTAACGTTGGGAAATCTTCTTTTATTAACACACTGATAAACCGAAAAAATTTAGCCAGGACATCATCTAAACCTGGGAAAACACAGACCTTAAACTTTTACAAAATAAATGAACTCTTTTATTTTGTAGATGTCCCTGGCTATGGGTATGCAAAAGTCTCAAAAAAGGAGCGTGAGAAATGGGGGGTTATGATGGAAGAGTATTTCCAAAAGAGAAATACTCTTAAGGCCGCCTTATTGATCACCGATATTCGACATGAACCTACGAACACGGATATTTTAATGTATGACTTTTTGAAGCATCTTGAGATACCTGTTATTATTGTTGCTACAAAGCTTGATAAAGTACCTAAAACAAAAAGATCTAAACATTTAAGACGTACGAAGGAAATGTTCCAAGTGACGGAAAAAGATTTCCTATTACCCTTTTCTGCTGAAACAGGAGAAGGAAAGGATGAAGCATGGGGCCTCATAAGGAAATTTTTGTAGAAATCAGATTCCAATTTATATAAATTTAAAATTCTAATCGAGCTTTTCACAGAGAATAATTTCTTGTGAAAAGCTTTTTTGATGAAATATATTTTTTAGCTTATTCAGCAGTATGTATTTTAGGTTTTATCGGAAAATTCTCAGTATTTAGAGGTATTAGTCCGAAATATGGTGCATATATAAGGAAACTTGAGTTATAGGGGGATAAATATAATAATATGTGTATACAGGCGTTCAAACCCGTCTATAAGCAGGTGGTACAAAAACAATCTTACTGGTACAATTCTCATATTAGGCGTACATAGTCTCAGCTATACATGTACATAATGAACAATGTCTTAGCAGTCATGCATTGTGTATGAATATTAAAAAAACTGGAGGATGAGTAACTCATGAGAAAACTGAATATTGCAATTATTTCTTTATTCATACTTGTTTTGACAGCATGTGGAAATGGGAACGAAGAGGCTGACACAAGTTCACCGGCTAACGGCGGTAATGATGAAGATTATTCGTTAATTGAAGAGGGGAAACTTATATTTGCAGCATCTGGTGAGTTTAAGCCATTTAGTTACATGGAAGGTAGCGAAATGGTTGGCTATGATGTAGCAGTGGCGGAGGCGATTGCAGATAAATTGGGTCTGGAAGCAGTGGCTGAAAGAGCAAAATTCTCTGGTATCGTAACAGGAATTACTGAGGGACGTTATGATATTGGAGTAGCAAGCCATACAATAACTGAAGAAAGATTAGAAATGGTAGATTTCTCTGAGCCTTATTACTATTCTGGGCCTGTAGTATTTACTCGACCTGACAGTAATATGGAAAGTATTGAAGACTTAAGGGATATGGAAATATCTGTTTCACGGGGTTCAACATATGTAGAAATGGCAGAAGAGTATACGGATAATATTCCGCAGGTAGATAGTGACGTAATTGCTTTACAATCACTAGCTTCAGGACATCATGATGCCGTTATTACGGATGACATAACTGGTTTGACAGCCATAGAAAACGGCTTGGAAATTGAAAACCGAGGACAATTAGGTATTAGTGAACAAGCAGTAGCAATTTCTAAAGGTAATGAGAAATTGGTGGAAGCAATAAATAAAGCTCTGCAGGAATTAAAAGAAAGTGGAGAACTAGCCGAATTGGCAGAAGAATGGATCGGTGTAGATATAACACAAGAACCAGAAGAAATGGAATAAAAAATACTCAGATTGTAAATGTGCGCATAGTATGCGCACATTTGTCCCTTATAAGGAGTTGGAATAATTGTCGTCTATTTTAGAATTCTTTGAGGTATTCATTAGCAGTTATGATGTTTTTCTTAATGGATTATGGATTACTTTAAAATTATCAATAGCTTCATTACTTATCGCGTGTGTAATTGGCCTGTTTTTTGCAATACTTAAGATATCAAATATTAAACTATTAGAATGGATAGCTGATGCTTACATATGGGTTGTTCGTGGCACTCCGCTTATTGTACAAATTTTTATTCTTTATTACGGGTTAACTGATATATTACTGATTCCGATGTTTTGGGCTGGTGCAGCAGGACTTGCCTTCCATAGTGGTGCGTATATAGCTGAAATTATCCGTGGTGCAATTCAATCAATTGATAAAGGGCAGGGAGAAGCAGGAAGTTCGCTTGGTATGAGCAAGGGGCTTACAATGAGAAGGATTATATTGCCTCAGGCGTTCAGAAGGGCAGTCCCATCCCTCGGTAATCAATTCATTATTGGAATTAAGGATTCCTCACTTATTTCATTTATAGGCATGCAGGATTTATTTGGGGTTGCCAGTACAATGGGATCAAATAGTTTTAATTTTCTGCCTTACTATTTGACGGTAGCTGTATATTATTTATTAATTGTATTAATTCTTACAATAATAGTAAGTAAAATAGAGAAAAAATTAGCTCAAAGTGATTAATTTGGGAGGTTTAGATTAGTATGGTAGATGATAAACAAGAAATTATAAGAGTGGAGAAATTAAATAAATCGTTCGGTGATCTACACGTCTTAAAAGATATCGACATGTCAGTTAAAGAAAGTGATGTTGTTGTTTTAATCGGCGCGAGTGGTTCTGGTAAAAGTACATTATTACGCTGTTTAAACTTCCTGGAAATTAAAAACAGCGGAAACATTATAATTGAAGGTGAGAAAATAGAAAAAAACACACATAATTTAAATGAGGTTCGCCAACGAGTGGGTATGGTCTTCCAGCATTTTAACTTATTTCCCCACAAAACTGTATTAGGAAACGTTATTGAAGCCCCTACACAAGTTAAGGGTATAAAAAAGGAAAAAGCGATAAGAGATGGAAAAGAATTATTGGATAAAGTTGGGCTAGGTGATAAGTATGATGTGTATCCGTCAACTTTATCAGGTGGACAAAAACAGCGAGTGGCAATCGCACGTGCACTAGCAATGAAACCTGATGTCATGCTGTTTGATGAACCAACTTCAGCACTTGACCCTGAATTGGTAGGAGAAGTCTTAGCGACGATGAAAAAACTCGCATTGGAAGGTATGACGATGGTTGTTGTGACACATGAGATGGGATTTGCGCGCGAGGTGGGTGATTGGGTAAACTACATGCATGATGGTAGAATTGTAGAATCCGGTGATCCCAATGATCTCTTTGATAATCCAAAACAAGAGCGCACACAAGCATTTTTAAGTTCAGTCCTATAATAAAAGTGATCCACTCTTAGTCAGTGGATCACTTTTTTATTGTCCAGGAAATTATAAAATTTGTGGGCTGTGGATAACGAATTAAATTATCTAGCCACGTCCAGCTCCAGCGCATACGGTGGTAAACGGGCGCTCTACGCTTTTGTTCTATAACTTAAGATTAAGTATTTACTACTTCTTTTTTAATAAATAAATGCCGATTATAATAAGTGCAACTGGCCAAAATCGTTCTATTATATCAATAACTACGTAAATCCAATCAAACCAGATTGGAAGATTTACAGAGAATATCATGATCATCGCTATACTAATAAGCAGAATACCGGGGAAAAGACCCATTTTTGTTTGCAAGTAACGTACAATAAAAGCTATTCCTACTATTAGCAGATACATACCCCAATGGTTTATCCAAAAGGAATAATGTGCTACACCATGAAAATGGATGCCTAAACCTAATATGATCGTACCACTAAATAGATTTTGGTAGTTTTTCGATGTATAGCTGTGAATGAGTAATGCAAGACCAATTACAATAAGAAGAGTTTGCCAGGAATAAAAATTTGTGAGTATAGGTATTTTTAACTGAACTAGTAGAAAATAAACACCAATTCCTATTAGTATATAAGCTGCCAACGCATTTTTCTTTTTCAATCCACACTTCCTTTCTGACTAATTCTCCATATAAAATTCCATTTAAAGTTAGCTGTACTGTTTGGATACAGTTTGGTGACTGAATATTACTTATCTGCAATAATAGCACAAATAATTGGGGAACTAGTGTGCAATTCTGACCACACAGGTTGATCTCTTGCTTAATAATAATCATTATGATAAAGTACAGTCGAGTTATAGTTCACATACGTATAATCCTACCATATTGTTTCAGAATCTGTTCACATTTACAAAAAAGAGGATAAGGTTAGTATGTTATAATAGGTATTATATAGGTTAAAAAGTGTATGTTCAAAAACCATGAACATACTCCTTAAGTTTTTTTGGGGGTAGATAGCGTGCATATACTAAAAGTTGGGTTTAATTACAAGACAGCCCCTGTAGAGATTAGGGAAAAACTTACATTTTCAGAACAGACACTCCATGAGGCAATGGTGGAGTTGAAAGCTAAAAAGAGCATTCTGGAAAATGTAATTATTTCTACATGCAATCGTACAGAAGTTTACGCAGTAGTAGACCAAATTCATACAGGACGGTATTATATAAAACAATTTTTGGCAGATTGGTTTGAGATTGATAAGGAGGATTTTTCTTCTTATCTACGGATTACAGAAGATGATGGTGCTTTAGAGCATCTTCTTAGGGTTTCTACCGGACTTGATTCAATGGTCTTAGGGGAAACTCAAATTTTGGGACAAGTAAAAGAAGCATTTCTTACTTCCCAAAAAATGAACACGACTGGAACAATATTTAATGAACTTTTTAAGCAGGCTATTACTTTTGGAAAACGAGCACAAAAGGATACAGCAATTGGCGAACATGCAGTATCCGTAAGTTACGCTGCTGTTGAACTTGCCAAAAAAATATTTGGAGACCTTCAAAATAAACATGTTGTTATTCTTGGAGCGGGAAAAATGGGCGAACTTGCTGTTAAAAACCTTCAAGGTTCAGGAGCAACAAAAATTACAGTGGTTAATCGAACACATGAGAAGGCGGCAGTATTAGCAGAAAAATTCGATGCTACATCAACTCACATGGATGATCTGCAGGATGTATTAAAGAAAGCTGACATTTTAATAAGCTCAACGGGGTCAGACTCTGTTGTGTTAACTAAGGAAATATTAGCTCCTATTCAGAAAAAACGTAAAGGCAGCCCTCTTTTCCTGGTAGATATTGCAGTCCCAAGAGACTTGGATCCGAAAATTGCTGAATTAGATAATGTGTTCCTTTATGATATTGATGATTTACAGCATATAGTTGATGAAAATTTACGAGCAAGAAAAGCAGCTGCTGAAGAGATTGAAATTATGCTTGAAGCAGAAATCGTTGCCTTTAAGGAATGGGTAAAAACACTAGGTGTGGTACCTGTTATATCTGCACTAAGACAAAAGGCACTGTCGATTCAGTCGGAAACGATGCAAAGTATCGAACGGAAAATCCCAGACTTAACAGCTCGTGAGAGAAAAGTAATAAACAAACATACCAAAAGTATTATTAATCAACTTTTAAAAGAGCCTGTTACACAGGCGAAAGAAATAGCTGCCAGTGGTAGAGCAGAAGAGTCTTTAGAGTTATTTGTTAATATTTTTGGAATTGAAGAAGAAGTAAAAGCAGAGTTCGAAAAACAAGCAATAAAAAATGATGCGTTTACAAAGATAGAGAAAATAAATGAAAAAGTATCCTTTCAAATGGTAGAAAATATCAAAACGACTTAAAAGAAAGGATTTCAAGTATGATTGAAGTGAAATTGATCGTTGAATTGCTGTTAATTATATATGGGTTAAGCTTAGTAGGTTATTTTATTGATTTTATACAGCACAACCAGAAGGTTAATAAAATCGCCTTCTGGTTACTTAGTATGGTTTGGGCTATTCAAACCTTTTTTTTATTGTATCAAGTATTAATTGAAAAAAACTTTCCGATAATAACTTTAAATGATAGTTTGTTTTTATATGCATGGGTGCTGGTAACAATCTCGTTGATTATTAATAAACTACTACCAATAAATTTTATTGTGTTTTTTATGAATCTATTTGGCTTCTTTATTCATCTATTATATGTGTCAACCACAGCCCAGCAAAACATTCACAAAGGTGGGGGACAATTAGTAAACGAAATATTAGCAACGCATATTACATTAGCAATCGTATCTTATGGTTTCTTTACGGTTTCTTTTCTATTTTCGCTAATGCATATAATGCAGCACCACTTCTTAAAAGAAAAAAAAAGTTTTAAATGGATATGGCGTTTTGGTGATTTAAAAGTTTTGGACACCTATTCATTCAGAGCTATAACTATCGGAGTCCCTTTATTATTGATAGGTATTATATTTGGTGTTGTCTGGGCACATGTTTCAAATTCTGAGTTTTATTGGTTTGATATTAAGACGGTTGGTTCTATACTGGTGTTAGTAGTTTATATCGTTTATTTGATACTGCGGTTAGTTAGCGGCTATCAAGGAAAAGCGTTATCAATTTATAATACAGCTGCGTTCTTAGTTCTATTAATAAATTTCTTTTTATTTAGTTTACTATCAAATTTCCATTTTAATTAACATATTTTAAGGAGGAAGCAAAATGCGTAAGATAACGATAGGATCACGAAAAAGTAATCTAGCAGTAACCCAAACAGACTGGGTAATTGATCAGCTGAAGAAAGCTGGAATTAAGAATGACTTTGAGGTAAAGAAGATTGTTACTAAAGGGGATCGCATACTTGATGTAACATTGTCCAAAGTTGGTGGAAAAGGTTTGTTTGTTAAAGAAATAGAACAAGCAATGTATGATAAAGAAATCGATTTAGCAGTACATAGCATGAAAGATATGCCGTCTACGATGCCGGAGGGTCTTGTAATAACATCGATTCCAGTGCGGGAAGACCACCGCGATGCATTTATCTCAAAGAACAATATATCTTTGAAAGACTTGCCTGAAGGAGCTATTGTAGGTACGAGCAGTTTACGTCGTTCAGCACAAGTGCTGGCAGAGAGACCGGATGTAACTATTAAATGGATTCGAGGAAATATTGAAACACGAATCCGCAAATTAAATGAAGAAGATTATGACGCGATTATACTGGCAGTATCAGGTCTGAAGCGAGTTGGGCTTAGTGAGGAGTTAATAACTGAATACCTGGAGTCGGATGTTTGTGTACCAGCTGTTGGTCAAGGAGCATTAGCAATAGAGTGTCGGGAAGATGATTATGAGTTGCGTGAAATATTAGCACAGATTAATGATTCAGATACAACAAAAACAGTGACAGCGGAACGAACATTCCTGCACCTGCTTGAAGGAGGCTGTCAAGTGCCGATTGGCGGGTATGCCTATCTGGAAGGTGATGAAATAGTTTTAACTGCTTTAGTTGGAACACCTGACGGTAAGACAATTCTTAAAGAAGTAGCACGTGGTCTTGATCCGGAAACTGTAGGAAGAGAAGCCGCGAATGCCTTAATAAGTCAAGGAGCAAAAGAGATAGTTGATAAGGTAAAAGAGGAGCTTGACCAGTAATGCCAATATCATTACATGAAAAGAAAATATTAATCACTCGAGAGGAAAGCCAAGCGAAGGAATTCACTGAGATGGTTAGATTTTATGGTGGGCAGCCAGTGGAGGTTCCTTTATTAACTATTTCATGTAAAGATAAACCTGAAAGTAAGCAATTGCTTACGAATCTGAATAAATATGAATGGTTGTTTTTTACAAGCGCTAACGGAGTGAATTGTTTTTTTCAACTTGTTAAAAAGTATAAGATAGATTGGGCTGTATTCCAGACTATGAAGATGGCAGTTGTGGGACATAAAACTGAAGCTGCTTTAAAAGGCTTTGGTTTTACGGCTTCGTTCATGCCTACCACCTATAATGCCGATGTAATGGCAAATGAATTTCTTAACAGAGAGACTGGAAAAATACCCGTTTTACTAGTTCGCGGGAACCGTTCAAGGGAAGTTCTACCAGCCAGGTTCTCCAAGTACGGATTGCCCTATGATTTACTGGAAGTATATGATACTTCTTATAACTATCAAATGAAACATAGATTGAATGATATTTTAAAGAATGGAAACATTGATTATATTACTTTTACCAGCCCATCGACAGTAGAGGCATTTTGGGAGATGGCAACGGCTGAGTCCCGGATACCTTGCGCATGTATTGGTACAACGACAGAACTGCGGGCACGTGAGCTTGGTTTTAACTCAGTAATCACCCCACAGGAGTTTACAATAGATGAATTGATAGCAAGTTTAAGTAACTATATTACTGAAAGGGGATAGGTTTTAATGCCAGAAAAACTAGAATTTAAACGTCATCGCAGATTACGCTCTTCAGATTCTATGCGTTCCCTAATTCGGGAAAACTTTTTGCGAACAGACGATTTTATATATCCAATTTTTATTATAGAGGGAACAGCTATTAAAAATGAAGTATCCTCCATGCCTGGAGTGTTTCAAGTTTCTCTTGATCGCTTAAAAGAGGAAGTAGAGGAGATACATGCTTTAGGTATTAAAGCTATGATGCTTTTTGGTGTACCAAGTGAAAAAGATGAACAAGGTACAGGGGCGTTTCATGAAAGTGGAATTGTTCAACTGGCAACAAAATTAATCAAAAAGGAATTTCCGAAAATGCTCGTTGTGGCCGATACGTGTTTATGTGAATACACATCACATGGGCACTGTGGAGTCATTTACAATCAGGATGTGGATAATGATGAGTCACTTAAACTATTAGCTAAAACTGCAGTAGCGCAAGCTGAGGCAGGTGCAGATATTATCGCACCGTCTAATATGATGGACGGCTTTGTTGCTGTTATTCGTCAAGCTTTAGATGATGCAGGCTTTGAAAATATTCCGATCATGTCCTACGCGGTTAAATACGCATCCGCTTTTTATGGTCCATTCAGGGATGCAGCAGACAGTACCCCACAATTTGGCGATCGCAAAACATATCAAATGGATTCTGCAAATCGAAAAGAAGCAATGCGTGAAGCAGCATCAGATATTGAAGAAGGTGCAGACTTTCTAATTGTTAAGCCTGCATTATCTTATCTTGATATAGTGCGCGATGTGAAAAATAACTTTAATGCTCCTGTGGTTGCATACAATGTAAGTGGTGAATATGCCATGGTAAAAGCAGCAGCGTTAAACGGTTGGATCGATGAACAGGCATTAGTGATGGAAATGCTAACCTCTATGAAACGAGCAGGAGCAGATTTAATTATCACATATTTTGCAAAAGATGCAGCTAAATGGTTGAATGATTAGTAGAAGAATAAAAATATGCAGATAGGGTGATTAATTGTGAAAAGTTTTACGAACTCAATAGATGCTTACAAAGAGGCTGTCGATTTAATGCCTGGTGGAGTTAACTCCCCTGTCCGTGCTTTTAAATCGGTAGGTATGTCTCCTGTTTTCATGGAGCAGGGAAAAGGATCGAAAATAACTGATATTGATGGTAATGAATATATTGATTATGTACTTAGTTGGGGACCTCTGATTTTGGGGCATGCAGATGAGCGGGTTGTTGCTAAACTCCAAGAAGTCGCTGCAAAAGGCACTAGCTTTGGTGCTCCTACAGTTCTGGAAAATACGCTAGCAAAACTGGTAATTGATCGTGTGCCTTCCATCGAAATGGTACGGATGGTGAATTCAGGAACTGAAGCAACAATGAGCGCGTTGCGTTTAGCCCGTGGTTATACGGGAAGGGATAAAATTTTAAAATTCGAAGGAAACTATCACGGTCACGGTGACTCACTGTTGATTAAAGCAGGTTCAGGTGTCGCAACACTTGGATTGCCAGATAGTCCTGGTGTTCCTGAGTCAATTGCTAAAAATACAATCACAGTCCCATACAACGATGTGGAGAGCGTCCGTTACGCATTTGAAACATATGGTGATGATTTAGCTGCTGTTATTGTAGAACCAGTTTCGGGAAATATGGGTGTGGTTCCACCTCATAATAATTTTTTACAAGAACTTAGAACGATTACGGAAAAAAATGGTACAGTACTTATATTTGACGAAGTAATGACAGGGTTTCGTGTTGGTTATAATTGTGCTCAAGGACATTTTGGAATAACACCTGATTTAACTTGTTTAGGAAAAGTTATCGGTGGTGGCTTACCGGTGGGAGCCTATGGTGGTAAGCGTGAGATTATGGAAAAGATTGCTCCAACAGGGTCTATTTATCAAGCAGGCACCTTATCAGGAAATCCACTTGCAATGACTGCAGGGATTGAGACGTTAAGTGCACTCGATGAATCATCCTATAAAGAAATAAATAAGAAGGTGGACAAATTAATTGAAGGTTTTGAGCAAGCAGCAATTGATTTTGAAATCCCGTTACAGATAAACCGTGCAGGGTCAATGGTCGGTGTATTCTTCACAGACGAAGCAGTTATTAATTACGAAACTGCCCAAAAATCCAATCTGGATTACTTTGCGCAGTATTACCGTGCAATGATGGAAGAAGGCGTCTTCTTGCCACCTTCACAGTTTGAGGGATTGTTCTTATCAACCGCTCATACGGATGAAGATGTGGAAAAGACAATACAGGCAGTGAATAATGCATTTGCTAAAATTAAAAAATAAATAATTGTGTTTATTGGGCTATTCTCTTAGTGGAATAGCTTTTTTTATGTTATTTAAAGCATAACCGCAAAAAGCTGTTCATATAGATAATTAAGACATATAAGCATATGGAATGTATGTTGAAGGGAGGGAATCATGTGTCAAATGATCGACAGGTATTTAGTTTTGAGTTAAACGAGGCGCTTTACTTTGAAAAGGGACAGGAAGTTGCAGAAATGAAAGAGATTTCACTGGACCCTGAAATATCTATACAATCCTTTAATGAGTACATTTCTATAAGAGGTGTAATCGAGTTGCAAGGGTCCTACCAACGAATATTATCTTCTGAGGTGGAAGAGGATACACTGGAATTTGAGGACTATCATTCAAAACGTTATGTAGAACGAGTTGTAGATAAGGAGGATGGCATCGCTTCCTTTTCCCACCGCTTCCCTGTGGAAATTTCTGTTCCAACATATCGCGTAGCTGATATAGACGATGTGACTGTTTATATTGAGTCATTTGATTATGAAGTACCTGATCAAAGTCAACTGAGATTGTACTCCACAATTGAAATTCACGGTATTAATAATTATGCAGAAAATGACAATAAAGAGGAAGACCAGGAACAAGAAGAAAACAGTCCTCAAAATATACCGGAGGAAAGTTTTCAATTCGAGATTAAGCGGAAAGAAGAAGCCGAATCGATCAATGATCCCCAGATTAGTAACACAACAAATATACCTTCATTACCTGCAGAAAGCAATACAGAAATCAACACAGAAACCAACACAGAAACCAATAAAGAAATGAAAGAAAAGGATCGTTGGAAATACAAAGAAAGTAAAACATTTGCAGAATTCTTTGGCAAGGAGTCATCAAACGAGGAAGCGTATTCACCGGAATCGGATGAAAGCTCTGCTATTTCTTCAGAAGCACATTATGAATCTGATGACTACGAAAGTATGGAAAGTCGTTCAGAAAAAGAAAAGGTGGAAGATGTAAGTTATTTATCTGATATGTTCAGAAGTTCTACTGAAGAACAATATACAAAAATGAGACTTTGTATTGTACAGGAGAAAGATACGATTGAATCAATAGCTGAGCGTTATAAAATAACAACATTGCAGTTGATAAAACAAAACCGATTGGATGATGAGGAATATAATGTATCTGAAGGGCAACTGCTATATATACCAACTAAAAAAAGGTGAAGATATGTGATTTCCAGCGATAACTGCAGAAAGAATTAGCAGTAATTCCCTTAATAACCATGTGAGTTTTTGGCTGTAATTTAAATTGCTTCGTAAACACTATAGTCACACCAGCAGTTTTATGCAAGCAACTACTTGTGTATTATTGAATCGTCCGTGTGGGGGCATGATCAGCATATGTCGCCACACGGTTTGTATTTTTGGGTACTCGGAGGCAGTTCATTTTAGGTGGTGAGGTAAAAGATGAATGTAGTTAATAATGTGTTACGTTCTTATGCCATTTACCCTATAGATGTTGAAAAAATAACAGGTAAACTTTACAAAGTGAGTGATGGAAATATTACATATGCCTTAAAAAAAAGTTCTCTGTCCATGCAGAATAAGTATCATTTCCATAGCGTATACCAGCAGGCTAACAATCATAATATCACTTCAATTGTACCGGTTTACTTAACGCAAAGAGGGGAAATATACGAAGAAACAGAACAAGGCATCTTTTATTTAACTCCTTGGATAAATGCAGAACAATCACACTCAACTAAACAACCAATTGTGAATTTTTATCAAACAATTGGGAGAATTCATGCCGAAACTAAACGAACTAAATCTATTTCAACTAACCAAATGATCAGTGATTTCCATACTTATAAATCATTCTGTCTGGCATCACAGAATAAATTACTCGAGTTTGTCGATTTGTTTGAACGAACCAGATATATGTCTCCAATCGAACTGCTGGTTTGCACACACTTTCGAGATCTTGAGTTGGCCTTACGAGAATCAATTAAGCGAATTGATCAATTTGTTGACGGGCAAGAGGAAGAAACAGCATGGAATTATAGTTTATGCCATGGTGATTTAAAATTTTCTCATCTTATAAATGCTGAGACTTTTTATATAATTAATTGGGAAAAAGCATCTTATGGTCATGCTGTCACAGATCTCGCTGGCTTCTTTAATTGCGAGGCAGCCAATTTTGACTTTCCTGCAAACGAAATCATTGAATTGTTTGAGAAATACTATGACGAAAATGAGTTATCGAATAATGAACTCTATCTGCTATCCATCCATTTATTGAATCCAATAGACTACCTCAGGATTGTTCAAGACTATAGTAAAAAAAGCTCTGAAGAAACGATGATTAACCAAATCATAAAGCTGCAGCATGCATACAGGAAAATACGATTTGGACTTCAATGGTCAAATTATGTTGAGACTGAACATGAGACGATATCATTAGAAGATCTTGAGAGTTAAATCCAACCCTGATGAAAAGCAATAAACAGACCAACCAGTAAACCTAATAAAAAAACATCCAGGCTTGTTGGAAAAAATAAAGTACGAATTAATTGAAAGATCAATATAGGTAAAGTAACTTTCTCCACAACAATGATACAGTTTCTTGCCCATGGTGGCAGTCTATAACGATAATAACGAGCCATATAATCACCCCTTTTTATGAATTCCTCACTTGTTATGCCTTTATCTTATATAATATGTATATAGACGGTTGTTTTGTGCAATACCTGTAATAATAGTTGACGTTAGTTTGCGTTAACTATAAAATATAGGTATTAAAGCAATTCAATTATGTACAATAAATGCGATGATAGGGAAGAGTACGAAATAAACACCTAAAGAGAGGGAAACGTGAGCTGAGAGTTTCCCAGGAACGGTTATTTTGGAAGGTCACCCTTGAAGCAGCGTCTTTGAACGTATTCTACCAGTAGAAGAAGGCCGGTTGAGCAGACCGTTATCAAATTAGTTGAGTGTACAGGTTTATTTATTGAGCTTGTAAACAAAGGTGGTACCACGGAAGCTAACCCTTTTCGTCCTTTATTTTGGATGAATAGGGTTTTTTGTTTGGAATTAAAAAGGAGGAACAAGTATGGAAAATAAAAATCAACAACCATCACTGCCACCAAAATATAACCCGCAGGCAGTTGAAAAAGATCGATATCAATTTTGGTTAAAGGGAAAATACTTTGAAGCAACAGGGGAACCTGAAAAAGAACCGTATACCATTGTGATTCCACCACCGAATGTAACCGGTAGATTACACTTAGGTCATGCTTGGGATACGACAATGCAGGATACTATATCACGTATGAAACGGATGCAGGGGTATGATGTATTATGGCTCCCTGGTATGGATCATGCTGGTATCGCTACACAAGCAAAAGTAGAAGGAAAGTTAAAAGATCAAGGTAAAAACCGCTATGATCTAGGTCGTGAAAAGTTTTTAGAAACAGCGTGGGACTGGAAAGAGGAATATGCAGATTTTATCCGTTCCCAGTGGGAAAAACTTGGTCTCGGCCTTGATTATTCCCGTGAAAGATTCACGTTAGATGATGGTTTATCGGAGGCTGTTAGAGAGGTTTTTGTTAAGTTGTATGAGATGGATCTGATATATCGCGGAGAATATATAATTAACTGGGATCCAAAAACCAAGACAGCACTTTCCGACATTGAAGTAATTTACGAAGAAGTTCAGGGAAAGTTCTATCATATGCGTTATCCGTTAAAAGGCAGTAATGAAACAATTGAAATTGCAACAACGCGGCCAGAGACAATGCTTGGCGATACTGCTATTGCTGTTCACCCGAAAGATGAGCGTTATAAAGATCTAATTGGTAAAACAGTAATATTACCAATTGTTGGCCGGGAGATAGAAATTGTTGCTGATGACTATGTGGATATGGAGTTAGGGTCAGGTGCAGTTAAGATCACGCCAGCCCATGACCCGAATGATTTTGAAATTGGTAATCGTCATAACTTAGAACGTGTATTAGTAATGAATGAAGATGGCACCATGAATGAAAATGCAGGCAAATATAAAGATCTTGATCGCTTTGACTGTCGTAAGAAGATTGTTAAGGACCTTCAAGAGCTTGATGTATTGTTTAAAATAGAGGATCACACTCACCAGGTTGGTCACTCAGAACGCAGTGGCGCCGTAGTTGAACCATATTTATCAACACAATGGTTTGTAAATATGCAGCCGTTAGCTGACGAGGCAATAGAACTGCAACAAAGTGATGACAAAGTTAACTTTGTTCCACAGCGTTTTGAGAACACATATTTGCGATGGATGGAAAACATTCGTGACTGGTGTATATCACGACAGCTCTGGTGGGGACACCGTATTCCAGCATGGTATCATAGAGAGACAAATGAAATTTATGTAGGAAAAGAGGCACCAGAAGATATAGAAAACTGGAAGCAGGATGAAGATGTACTGGACACATGGTTTTCATCGGCGCTTTGGCCTTTTTCAACAATGGGCTGGCCAGATGAGAACTCAGAAGACTTCAAACGCCATTTTCCAACAGATGTATTGGTAACAGGCTATGATATTATTTTCTTCTGGGTAGCACGAATGATTTTTCAATCAAAGAAATTCACTGGTGAAAAACCATTTAAAGATGTTCTGATTCACGGATTAATCCGTGATGCCCAAGGACGTAAAATGAGTAAATCACTTGGTAATGGTGTGGATCCAATGGATGTTATAGAGGAATACGGAGCAGATTCACTACGCTATTTCCTATTAACAGGCTCAACTCCTGGGCAGGATCTTCGTTTTCATTGGGAAAAGGTGGAGTCGACTTGGAATTTTGCTAATAAGGTATGGAATGCATCGCGTTTTTCATTAATGAATATGGAAGATTTCACGTATGAAGACATCGATCTTTCGGGTGAAAAATCGTTAGCAGATAAATGGATATTGACTCGCTTAAATGAAACCATTGAGCATGTAACAAGAAATACAAACAAATATGAGTTTGGAGAAGCAGGTCGCCACTTGTATAACTTCATTTGGGATGAATTATGCGATTGGTATATCGAAATGGCTAAGCTCCCACTATACGGTGAGGATGAAGCAAAGAAGAGAACAACAAAATCCGTGCTGGCCCATGTACTAGATCAGACGATGCGTATGCTCCATCCATACATGCCATTTATCACGGAGGAGATATGGCAGCAACTTCCTCATAAAGGAGAATCAATTACAGTAGCTGAATGGCCAGAGGTACGTAAGGATTTCCATGATGATCAAGCAGCTGATGAAATGAAACGTCTCGTTTCGATTATTAAATCTGTTCGTAATATACGTGCAGAAGTTGATACACCGATGTCCAAGCAAATTAAGCTTCTAATACAAGCTGAAAATGAAACTATTGTAAGTGAGCTTGAGAGCAATCGAATTTATTTAGAAAGATTCTGTAATACAAGCGAGTTGACTATCTCTACTAAGATTGATGTTCCGGATAAAGCCATGTCTGCAGTAATTACCGGGTCTGAATTATTCCTGCCACTTGAAGGATTGATTGATTTTGATAAAGAAATAGAACGGCTGGAAAAAGAATTGGCGAAGTGGACAAAAGAGGTTGAGCGTGTACAAAATAAATTAGCAAACGAAGGATTTATTAAAAAAGCCCCTCAAGAAGTTGTAGAAGAGGAGAAGCAAAAAGAGCAGGACTACCGAGAAAAACAATCTAAAGTGAAAGTACGTTTAAATGAATTAAAAGGATAACAGTGAAACGGGATATCAACTGTTTAGTTGATATCCCGTTTTCTCAATTCTGACTTTATATGTGTAACATACGTTTGTAAAATGTTTAAGTTACTGACAACACTCAATGTGCGTGAACCTACTACATCTTCTATTTCATTAAAAAGAAGTTCCCCATTCTTGCCAATTAGAAAATCGATACCAACCATTCCAAAGTCGAAATGAGAAATAATCTTTTCTATCATATCCGCATCTTGTTTAGTGAGATTATACAAACTTACAGACCCACCGAGTTTATAATTGGCTCTAAAGTCACTGGTGCTGTAGCGCATAACGGCACCAATAATTTCCTTCCCTACAACAAAAACCCGAATATCTTTTCCAAGTTGTACATCACAGGACTGAACGATAAAATCGCTTGTAGACAAACTCTCCATCTGATTCTGCCAATTGTGCTTGTCCTTAATATAATAGACCTGCATTCCGCCTTTTCCCGTTGTTTCTTTTATGATACAAGGGTAGGAGAGAGGAGAAGTTAACGGCATTGTATGTTTCTTGAAGAAAACGGTATTAACCATAGGAATATCAAAGTCTAGCATATAATGGTGGGTTAACGCTTTATCATTACAAATGCGTGCTATATATGAATTATTAAAAACCCTGATTCCACAAGCTTCCAAATGCAGATTCAACAAAGGTTCGATCGTACGAATTATTGCATAATCCGGAGGTTTGATTTTTTTATTTTTTAGATAAATTGACCGTTTATTATTTATAATGCCTATAGTCAGTTCATCCCTGACAATAAGTTCGAGAGATAGGTTTTGCGAATTTGCTTCTTCAATAAACCAATTAATATAGGATTTATTTTGTTTAATATCTGTTCTGCTGTATATTAACCAACCATGTTTCATCATCCGCTGCTCACCCCTAATTCAACCTGTTAAGAATATAACCAATAATATAATCTGCGACATTGATATTCGTACAGTCAAACATATTACGAATATGGGCATTGGAGTTAATTTCACATACAATAGGGGAATTATTCGGGCCGAATAATAGATCAATTCCTGCAAAGTCTGCACCGATTGCTTGAGTGGCAGCAATTGCCAGCTTCTCTTCTTGTTGAGTTGGCTTATAGGCAGTCATTGTTCCACCTGCAGTTACGTTTGCACGGAAGTCGTCTGAAGCACTTCGTTTCATAGCAGCCACAACTTCGTCACCTACAACCTGCAGGCGTAAGTCATTTCCATAGCTTGAAGAAATAAATTCCTGAAACATAAATGCTTTTCCCTGTAGTGACTCAACCATTTTGTATAACTCTTCTTCCGTATATATTAAATATACTTGTTCGCCGAACGATCCAAATGATTCCTTTATAATCATCGGAAAACCTAATGACTCCATTGCCAATTGCACAGTCGTTTTATCCAACTGTCCAGAAACGAATATTTTCGGCGCTATAATTGTTCTGGGGATTGGCAGGTTTTTAACAGCTAAACGTTGATAGGTGGCAATTTTGTCATCACTGATATCGATTGCTTCTGCACTATTAAAAACAGGGACTCCAAGGTATTCCAATTGCTTAGCCAAATAGATATCCTTGTCAGCGAAAACAACATAATCAGGCAACTTATTTTTGTCTTGTCGCAACACTTCAAGTTGTCCAATACCTAAATAAGAGAGCAATTCATTGTTTTTATAAATAGTTGTTGTACTGTTTTTTCTGGTAGCGGCTGCTTGTATCCATTGAGCAAAGTCAAGGAACTTATTCCCCGGTAAATTACCGTTATATATAATCCAACCATGTAGATTCATTTGATGATATCCTTTCTGCTATACTTATAATTAATACCTATTTAAAGAAAGTGGTGTACCAATGTTCGAAAATTTCCAGCAGGTTAAACTATTCTTTGAAAGCAGGAAATTCTTAGGAATTCAGCCAGGTTTAGATCGTATGGAGTATTTACTTCACTCTTTGGGAAATCCTCAACAATCGACCCCCGCACTCCATATAGCGGGAACGAATGGAAAAGGTTCAACGATAGAGTTTATTAAGAAGGCACTCCAGATCAATGGCTATCGTGTAGGTGTCTTTACATCGCCAAGTCTTGATGGTCTGACTGGTCATATCTTTAAAGATAACACTTCCATATCAGAAGAATCTTTCGTTGATATACTTAATGAAATACATTCTATAATTCTGCATTTAGACAGAGAAGGGATGTCTCCTACAGAGTTTGAAATAATTACTGCCATGGCATTTATGTATTTTACGAAGCATGTTGATATTATACTAATTGAAGCAGGTATGGGTGGCAGAGAAGATACTACCAACTGCATTTCTCCAATTATGTCCATTATAACAAATGTAGAGAAGGATCATACTTCTTTTCTTGGCGATACATTACGTGAAATAGCTTATCATAAAGCTGGAATAATAAAGCAGGATACCCCTGCAATTGTAGGGGATATGGCTAATGAAGCAAGAGAAGTAGTTATTCAGGAAGCCAGAGAAAAACAGGTCAGCCTGCACCAGATGGGTCAGGATTTTATATATGAAGTCAAGGCCTCTGCTGATAACTTGCAAAGATTTGTATGGAAAAATAGTAGGGACACTAAGATAGATATTGCTATACGAATGTACGGGGAACACCAGGTGAAGAATGCCTCAATGGCATACATGTCATTAGTTAAACTAAAAGAAATCGGTTATACCATAGACATGGAACGGTGTATCGAAGCATTTAAAAATATTCAAGTACCTGGCAGATTTGAGATCATTCAGCATGAACCTCTAGTAATTTTGGATGGAGCACATAATCCAGCAGGAATTCAATCTTTTATAGAGACAGTATTAACTAATTACAGTAATAAGGAGAGACATCTCTTGTTTGCTGCGTTTAAAGATAAAGATACAGCTGCAATGCTTGAACAGTTAAGCAAGCATTTTTCATCAATAGCATTAACTACTTTTAATCATCCGAGAGCAGCGTCAGCAGAGGAACTATATAATATGACTGCCTCGGGCAATAAATCCTGTTTACATGACTGGAAAGAAGTTCTTCCACTCACCCACAAAAAAGATGCAATATACTTTATTACTGGTTCACTGCATTTTATTGCATTTGTCAGAACCTATTTTATTAACAAGGAGTAAACTTATTGCATAATACAGTGATTTATGTAGAAATTTTTTTGGGATTCGTGACATTTTTCGTCTTACTTTTTATACTCCCTATGCTAGAGTATAACAAAACTAATCTAGCAAAGTGAGGGGAAAAGGTGGATAAAAAAAAGACTATTATTATATGGGAGAATGGTCGACAAACCAAACTTAATATAAATGACAATGACACTTCCAAGGAGTCTCATGAAGTAAAAAGAGAGCTGGCTGCCTCACTACAGGAATCTGAAAATGGTCAAATACCTACGTTTTCCAGGCCAAATACAAATAAGTATAAGGAAAATTCAAATAAACAACAAAAATATACCTTCCTAAAACCGGTTATTTTTGCTGTACTTTCAGCAATTATAATTGGAACCATTCTAGGAGTCATTATGTTACGTATGTTTGTAACGATGGGAGAGGACAGTCCTGCAACCGGAGAAACAATTACACCTATTATGGATACAGAAGAGGAAAATACAAATGATGAGAATGAAGCTGTGTCAGAAACGATATCAGAAAATCATGAATCGATAAGTGCCTTTGTTTTACAGGCGGGCGTTTTCTCAGAAGAATCAAATGCAAATGAGTGGGCATCAGACTATTACAGGGCTGGTCTACCTGGGGTAATTTGGGAAAGAGATAATCAGTATTTTCTATTAGTTGGTCTAACCAATTCTAAGGAGCAGGCAATGCAATTAGCAGCTGATCTTGAGAAAGACGGTTTTGAGACGTTTATTAAAGAATGGAAGACGAATGGCTCTGAAATAGAACTTACTAATACCGAACATGCTTGGCTCCATGATTTTCATGAGCACTGGTACATGTATTTCAATTCATTAAACGAGCAAACTGTCCTTTCAGGTAATGAATGGAAGGACCTGATAACAGCCTATCCGGAAGCGTCAGAGAAGCTCTCTACTATTTCACAAGAAATTATTCGTCTGCAGAAAGAAATGGATGAGTCTGATAAAGTCGAAACACAAAATATACTATTAGAATTATGGAAGCAGTATGAGTATGTTTTTTAAATGGAACATATAAGTATTGTCTAATAATTGTAAAACAGGTGGTTCAATCACCTGTTTTTCTGTTTTGTAAGCAGGTTTTGTGCTGAAAAGAGCATTTCCTGTGCTTCCTTTTTATAATATTGAGATGATATTCTTCTAAAAATACAATTTCAGTGATTTGTTCTAATTATAGTATCATTTTAAACTAGACATATTACCATGAAAAGGAGAATGAGATATGTCAATTCAATCTATTATGATTAAGGATGTACCAAAAGAAGACCGACCACGTGAACGTTTGTTAAAGCTAGGCACAAGCCATCTTTCCAACCAGGAATTATTAGCTATACTACTTGGGACTGGAACAAAAGAAGAATCCGTTATGGCATTATCAAGTCGTGTGCTAATGCATTTTGAAGGGCTAAAGCTTTTGCATGATGCGACTATTGAGGAACTCATAGCGATAAAGGGAATAGGTACTGCTAAGGGAGTTTTAATTTTATCAGCTATTGAGCTAGGGAAACGAATGAACCAATATAAACCGGATGAACGTTATATTATCCGTTCCCCAGAAGATGGGGCGGATTACGTCATGGAAGAAATGCGCAATCTTAACCAAGAGCATTTTGTAGTTCTTTTTTTAAACACTAAAAATCAAATTATTCACAGACAAACTATCTTCATCGGCAGCCTGAACGCTTCTATTGTACACCCTCGGGAAGTGTACAGGGAAGCTGTTAAACGCTCAGCTGCTTCAATCATCGTCGCCCATAACCATCCCTCAGGGGACCCCACCCCTTCCCAAGAAGATATCCATGTCACACGACGTTTAGTTGAATCAGGAAAAATGATTGGAATAGAACTTTTAGATCATTTAATTATTGGTGATAGAAAATTTGTATCTTTAAAAGAAAAAGGATACTTATAATACTATCTATTTTATAATTTTTTTCGTATAATTATAATTACGATCAACAATGTGGCGCCATTTTTCGATTTTCATTGAAAGTGGCGCTTATTAAGATTGGTAGCGCCAGGTAATACTTTGCTTATTAGGAACAACATGTATTATTATAATGAATGTGTTCATTGCAGGGTACAAACTAAACGATGGAGTTTAGTTTTGATAATAACTAATAAACGAACTGTGTTTTAGAAAGGGAGATTTTTTTGGGAAGATTTAGTTTTTCGCAAGATTTAGGTATAGACTTAGGGACCGCTAATACATTGGTATTTATAAAAGGCAAAGGTGTGGTGGTACGAGAGCCTACTGTTGTAGCAAAGAATATAGAAACAGGAGATATCGAAGCTGTAGGTAGTTCAGCCCGTAATATGATTGGCAGGACACCAGGTAATATTTCTGTTATAAGACCAATGAAGGACGGTGTTATTGCAGACTATGACACGACAGCCTTAATGATGAAATATTATATAAAAAAAGCAATGCGAAACCGATCATTTCTTGCTAAAAAGCCAAATGTTATGATTTGTGTACCTTCAGGTATCACCATGGTGGAGGAAAGAGCAGTAATCGATGCCACCAAACAAGCGGGTGCAAAAGAAGCATTTCCAATTGCTGAACCCTTTGCAGCAGCGATCGGAGCAGGTTTACCTGTATGGGAACCAACCGGTAGTATGATTGTCGATATTGGGGGCGGTACAACAGAAGTCGCTGTTATTTCCTTGGGCGGTGTTGTAACTAGTCAATCCATACGTACAGCTGGAGACGATATGGATGAAGCTATTACAAACTATATTCGTAAACATTATAGTCTGATGATTGGCGAAAGATCTGCAGAGTCAATCAAGATGGACATTGGTATGGCTGGAGAAGTAGTGGATGATGTGGAAATGGATATCCGTGGACGTGACTTATTAAGCGGATTACCTAAGACAATAACAATTACTGCAAAAGAAATTGCCACTTCTTTAGAAGATACAGTAGAAGCAATTATAGAAGCAGTTAAAAACACATTAGAGAAAACACCTCCTGAATTAGCAGCAGATATAATGGATCGTGGGATTGTACTATCAGGTGGTGGATCTCTATTAAAAAATCTAGATCAAGTAATTAGTGATGAGACTAAAATGCCTGTATTTGTTACAGATAATCCTTTAGAAAGTGTTGCTATTGGGACAGGTAAATCTTTGGATTACATTCAACATTTTCGTTCCCGTCCGAATGTATCTTCTCGTCCAACTGCAGATTAAGAAGGTGGTTGAATGCCAGTTTTTCGTAAAAAGCGTTTATTTGTTATATTAATAGGTTTTATTGTTCTAGTAGTTCTGATTGGATTTTCTTTACGGGACAGAGATAATTTAACTACCGCAGAACAATTTGTAAATGATACAGTCGGGTGGGCACAAAGTGTTATACACACCCCTGTGAGATTTGTTACAGATATTTTTACAAATATGGATGATTTTAGAAATACGTATAATGAAAATCAGATATTAAAAGAAAAGTTAGCACAATATAAAAGTCTTATTTATGAAATTCAGGAAATAAAAGAAGAGAACGAAGAGTTAAGAAGTACACTGGAAATGACAGAATCGATACGTGATTTTGATCCCATACAAGCAACCGTTATGTCTCGTTCCCCTGAGCGGTGGGTAGAACAGATAACCATAAACAAAGGGACGCAAGATGGGGTAAGACCAAACATGGCAGTGATAACAGCTGAGGGAATGGTAGGTAAAATTAATACTTCATCTCAATTCACTTCCACAGTCCAATTACTAACAGGATTCGATCAGTTCAACCGTATTTCTGCTACTATATCGCGAGAGGAAGGAAATAATATCATCGGCTTGATTGAGCAATACGATGATGAGAGTAACTCTTTATTATACAAGATTATTGAGGAATCCGACAAAGACTTAGAAGAAGGAGAGCTCGTTGTATCTTCAGGTATGGGTGGTGTTTTTCCTGCTGGATTATTAATAGGTACTGTTAAAGATGTAGTATCTGATCAGTATGGTTTAACACGGACTGCTTTAGTTGAACCAGCCGCTAATATGTATGAGATAAATCATGTCATTGTAGTTGACAGAACTTTATATGAAGACGAAGATGTGGAAAATGAGGGGGATGATGAGTAATGAAACGCTTATATATACCTCTCTTCCTCTTTTTGTTTCTAGTATTAGAAGGTGTTGCACTGGAATTGTTACCTGTTAATTTAGTAATGAGTAATTTGTATATTATTCCTCATTGGGTACTTGTCTTTTTAGTGTTAATAGCCATCTTTTATGATAGGGAAAATACATATTTTTCGGTACTTTATGGTTTGATCTTCGGTTTATTAATAGATATCGTTTATACAGGCATACTTGGTGTCTACATGTTTTCCTATGGAATGGTCATCTACATCATTCATGGATTAATCAAATTGCTGCATGGTAATATTCACGTAAGTCTGTTATTAGGGGTCACTGCACTTGTACTAGCTGATATTTCTATAAATACAGTATATACAGTTGTGGGAATAACAGATATGTTGTGGAAAGACTATTTTATGGTTCGATTAATTCCTACGGTCTTATCAAATCTTGTATTTCTATTAGTATTATATCCAATTATGATGAAGCGTCTTGATAGATGGGGAAGAGAACAATTAACTTCGAGTAATTCATTATGAGGCAAATCTTCATAGCATAGATCATCTATGCTATCGTAATTTAATGAGGTGAAATGATCGTGCTTGACAAGAAACAATTTATAACCATAAAAGGAACGAGGGAAGGGCTCACACTATTTATTGATGAGTCATGCTCATTTGATGAGGCAATCATTGAACTTAATGATAAACTTATTTCGAGTCGTCCGAATAAAGATGAACCTGTAGTCTCTGTAAAAGTGAAGCTTGGTAAACGTTATTTATATAAAGAGCAGGAAGAGCAGCTCAGATCAATTATAGCTGGTGAGAGCCGATTTAATATCCAAGCTGTAGATTCTGATGTGATTACTAGAGAAGAAGCACTTCTTTGGAAAGAAGAAAGTGAAATCCAGGCAATTAGTCGTATTGTAAGATCTGGACAAGTACTGGAAGTTACAGGAGATCTTTTATTGATCGGAGATGTAAATCCGGGTGGGAAAGTAGTTTCAACAGGTAATATCTATATAATGGGAAACTTGTTTGGGATAGCTCATGCAGGTGTAAATGGAGACCGCAATGCCTTCATAGCAGCGTCATTTATGAAGCCCAGTCAACTTCGAATTGCTGATTATATCAGTCGTGCTCCAGATTATGAATCTGATGGTGTGTATATGGAATGTGGTCTTATTGATGAAGAACAAGATAAGATTATTATTGATCGACTACAAGTTCTGTCACATAAAGGAATACTAATAAGCGGATTCGAAAGGAGAATGCAAAATGGGTGAGGCTATAGTTATTACATCGGGTAAAGGTGGAGTTGGTAAAACTACTACTTCTGCTAATATTGGAACTGCTTTAGCATTAATGGATAAGAAAGTTTGTTTAATAGATACAGATATTGGTTTGAGAAACCTGGATGTTGTAATGGGGTTAGAAAACCGGATTATTTATGATATCGTTGATGTTATTCAAGAGCGCTGTAAACTAAAGCAGGCACTTATTAAGGATAAGCGATTTGACTATCTATCTTTATTACCAGCAGCACAAACCAGTGACAAAACTGCGGTTACTACGGATGGTATGAAAAAGATTGTCTCTGAACTTAAACAGGAATATGATTATATTATCATAGATTGCCCAGCCGGGATTGAGCAAGGATTTCAAAATGCTATAGCTGGAGCTGATAAAGCCATTGTTGTAACCACTCCTGAAAAATCCAGTGTCCGTGATGCTGATCGAATTGTTGGATTGCTGGAAAAAGAGGAAATGGAGAGTCCACGTTTAATTATTAATCGTATTCGCAACCATATGATGAAAAATGGCGACATGTTAGAAATCGACGATATCACTCAGATTCTTTCTATCGATCTTATTGGAATAGTGCTTGACGATGATGAGGTTATTAAAGCTTCAAATAATGGAGAGCCTGTGGCTTTGCATCCAAATTCTAAAGCTTCTATTGCTTATCGAAACATTGCAAGAAGGATTTTAGGCGAAACAGTACCGCTCCAATCGCTTGAAGACCAAAAAGGAATGTTTAAAAGAGTTAAAAATTTCTTTGGCATGCGCTCGTAAAAATAAAAGTGTGTCCGTGTTGAAAATATAGAGGGTTGAATAAAAAGGTGTAATGGCTAACACGTAAGTTACCATTACATTTTTTAATTCATATATTATGCCATTTCCTCATAGACTTGTACAAACGTTTGTGAAGGATTGTGAGGAAAATGAATAAAGGGGTTAAGAAAGTACGCCAATCAATTGTACAACGTAAAAAAATGCGTGGATTTCCAGGGAAGCACGATTCAAAGGCAGATAGTATGACCGCATTCCCACAAGAGGAAGAAAAGCATGGTTACTTTCCCTTCTTCTCAGATACGGCTTTACAGAGCAAAAGTAAAAGTAAGACTGCGTCTGGATATATGCTGAAAGGGATCTTATCAGTTATGCTTTTTTTTGGAGTAGCTTTGTTGTGGCAAACTGATTATGAGCTGTTTCATAAACCTAGAGAGTGGACAAGTAATGTATTAACAGAAGAATTTCCGTTTGCTAAAGTAAATCGATGGTATCAGGAAACGTTTGGCAGCCCATTGGCATTTACACCTCAGCAAGGACAGAGCGCAGGAAGTGAGGAAGCACTAGCATTACCCGTAAATGGCAGTGTTTCAGAGTCCTTTCAGGCTAACGGAAGAGGAATCATGATTAAAACAGAAGAGGCTTCAGCTGTGTCAGCTTTGAGTGAGGGTGTAGTCATCTTTGCAGGGAATGACAAGGAAACAAATAAGACAATTATTGTGCAGCATCCGGACGGAAGTAAATCCACTTATGGGTACTTAAGTGCTATGGATGTGCATTTATACCAATTTGTAAAGAGTAATGAACGAATTGGTCAATTTACACCATCATCCGAAAATAACACCGTGTATTTTGCTATTGAGAAAGACAATGACTATATAGATCCAGTTCAGGTGATTAAAGTTGATGACGCTTCCTAAGTTTCTGCCAACTATCCATATTCATCCTGTATTGATGGCTTTTGTAGTTATTTCTTTTTTAACAGGAACATTTATGGAACTAATTATTATACTATCTATTGTTTTTCTTCATGAATTGGGTCATTACTTCATGGCACAGCGGTTTAAATGGCGAATTCGCAGTGTAATGCTATGGGTGTTTGGTGGTGTGATGGATACAGATGAACATGGTAATAGACCTATTAGAGAAGAGGTTCTTGTTACAATCGCAGGGCCGTTTCAACATATTATTATTTACATCCTGCTGAGTTTTTTATCAAATGGTGGCGTTGTGCCTGCATCGGTCATTGAGCTAGCTGTTTATTACAATACGATCATCCTTGTTTTCAACCTTTTACCTATTTGGCCACTGGATGGGGGCAAGCTTTTATTTTTAGGTTTATCGGCATTATTACCATACAAGAAGGCATATCATGCAGTTATCATTTTTTCAATGGTTGCCAGTTTGTCATTTTTGTTTCTCCAGTTCTTGTTCTATCCATTTACATTGAGTACATTTCTTATTATGATATTTCTTTTTATGGAAAATAAAAATGAGTGGAAACAACGTTACTATGTATTTATTCGTTTTTTACTTAAACGGTATGAAGGTAATTCTTCAATTAAAGAGGTATATCCAATTGTTGTCACACATGAAAACTCATTAATGGATGTTTTTTCCTTTTTCAGACGGGAAAAAAAGCACTCAATTTATATTACATTTCCAAGTAGCGAACGCAAGTTTATGGATGAAAGTGATTGTTTACAAAGTTATTTTCATGGAAAGAACTACAATAAAACAATTGGGGAGATTGTAGAATACATTCCCTAATCCTTAAACGCTAGTAATGCATACTTGACAAAGTATTTGCTGACATGGTAACATTATTACGTTATTCATCGTAGCACCCGTGCTACAACCGCACAGACCAGGATGTAAACTCAAATGAAGAGTTCCTGTATGGCGAGTCTGAGTTAATTAAGGAGGTGCAAGGTATGTACGCAATTATTGAAGCAGGTGGAAAGCAAGTAAAAGTTGTAGAAGGTCAAGAAATTTACGTAGAAAAAGTTGTAGCGGATACAAATGAATCTGTTACTTTTGAAAAGGTTATTTTCGTAGGTGGAGATGATGTTAAAGTTGGGGCTCCATATGTTGAAGGTGCAACGGTAACAGCTAAAGTTGAAAAGCATGGTCGTCAAAAGAAGATCACTGTTTTCAAATTCAAGCCTAAGAAAAACTATCATCGCAAGCAAGGTCATCGTCAGCCTTATACGAAATTAGTAATCGATAAAATTAATGTATAAAGGTATTTTGTATGATTAATGTAACTGTATATCGGTCAAACAATCAAATTACAGCATTTGAATTGTCGGGACATGCTGAAAGTGGTCCTTATGGATACGATCTAGTATGTGCGGGGGTTTCAGCTGTTTCCATTGGTGCTGTCAATGCAGTTATGGAATTATGTGAAACGAACCTGGAAATTGAACAAGGCAAAGAAGGCGGCTATCTTCACGTTACAATTCCTGCATCACTTGATGCAAGTGTAATGGAGAACGTTCAGCTTTTGTTCGAGGGTATGTATATTTCGCTAAAATCGATTGAAAACGAATATAGTAAGTTTATTAAGATTTATAGTAAATAAGGAGGTGCAGCAATATGCTACGTCTAGATTTACAATTTTTCGCTCAGAAAAAAGGTGCCGGTAGTACGAAAAACGGACGTGATTCAGAATCCAAACGTCTTGGCGCAAAACGTGCAGATGGTCAATTTGTAACTGGAGGATCTATTCTATATCGTCAACGTGGAACTAAGATCTATCCAGGTGAAAATGTAGGTCGCGGTGGAGACGACACACTTTTTTCAAAGATTGATGGTGTTGTTAAATTTGAACGCTATGGTCGCGATCGTAAAAAAGTAAGTGTTTATCCAGTTGCTCAAGAAGCATAATCAGTATTAATAGAAACTCCAACCAAGCTATTGGTTGGAGTTTTTCAATTCAGTGATAAAGTGAACTTTCCCAGCTTTTCTGCTATACTTTTAAAATACGAGGTGAAAATCATGAATGAGAAAGAGGTTGTCCGGGTTTTACAGCATTATCGCCATGATCTAATGAATAAAATGCAAATCATTCAAGGTTATCTAAGTATGGGAAAAGTAGAAATAGTAGAAACTAAAGTAACTGATTTTCTGGAATATTTTAATGAAGAACGTAAGCTGTTGAGCTTAAATGCACCAAAATTCATATTATGGGTTATTCAATTTAATAATAAATATGAGAACTTTCGTCTAACTTATAAAATACATACTGGAAATAAAAAATTGCAGGCAATAGATAATCTACTGGTAGAGCAGTTTAATATGATCTTAGTGTGTTTGACGAAAATTTGCGATAAAACGAGGTTGTTTGAATTAAATTTGCAAATCAGTGAGACAGAGAAACCCAGCCTACTCAGGATTAGTCTTTTTATAGACGGAAATTCTGATGATATTGATGGTTTTAAACAAAATTTGGAAAACATGAGACTAAATTACATGGTAGATGTAAAAGAAACATCTAATGGTATGATGTGTGAATTTTCAGTTCCATGTAATATATGAGGTGAGCTATAATGTTTGTAGATCAGGTTAGTGTATATGTAAAAGCTGGTGATGGCGGTAATGGGATCGTAGCATATCGTCGTGAGAAATATGTTCCTTTAGGAGGACCTGCCGGGGGCGACGGAGGTAAAGGCGGAGATATTATTTTCAAAGTTGACGAAGGTCTTAATACGTTGATGGACTTTCGTTATAATCGTCATTTTAAAGGAAAACGTGGAGAAAATGGTATGAGTAAAACACAGCATGGTAAAAATGCCACACCCTTAATTGTACCAGTTCCACCAGGAACATCTGTTATAGATGAAGAAACGGAAGAAGTTATAGCCGATTTAATCACGCACGATCAACAGGCTGTTATTGTTAAAGGAGGAAGGGGCGGACGTGGCAATACACGTTTTGCGACCCCACAAAACCCTGCACCTGATATGGCAGAAAACGGTGAACCTGGGCAGGAAAGAAATATTAAGGTGGAACTAAAATTAATTGCAGATGTAGGCCTTGTAGGATTTCCAAGTGTAGGTAAGTCTACTTTCCTTTCTGTAGTCAGTGCAGCTAAACCTAAGATTGCAGACTATCATTTTACTACTTTAGCCCCGAATTTGGGTGTTGTTGACACGAGTGATCAACGAAGCTTCGTTATGGCTGACTTACCAGGCTTGATTGAAGGTGCCCATGAAGGGATTGGTTTAGGTCATCAGTTCTTGCGTCATGTGGAGCGAACGAGAGTTATCGTTCATGTTATTGACATGGCAAGTACGGAAGGCAGAGATCCATATGATGATTACTTGAAAATTAATCAAGAATTAAAAGAATATGATGCTAAATTAATGAACAGACCGCAAATTATTGCAGCAAATAAAATGGACATGCCAGGTTCAGAAGAGAATTTGGTGAAGTTCAAGGAACAAGTAGGCGAAGAAAATCAAGTTTATAAAATATCAGCACTTACGAAAGAAGGACTAAGAGAAATATTATTTGCTATTGCTGATACGCTGGAAGCGATCCCTAAACTTGTAACTCCGCTAGAGGAAATAGAAGAAAAAGTAATTTACCGTTATCAGAAGGAAGAGAAAGCGTTCCATATTACCCGGGATTCAGATGGAGCTTATGTATTATCAGGTCCTAAAATTGAAAAGCTGTTTAAAATGACCGATTTCGCCCGCGATGAGTCAGTACAGCGTTTTGCACGTCAATTACGTGGCATGGGCGTGGATGAGGAATTACGGGAACGAGGAGCCAAAGATGGCGACACAATCAGGTTACTTGACTATGAATTTGAGTTTATTGAATAAATAAGAATTGTATAAAAGAAAGTAATTAACATGCACCTTAGGGGGGAGCTTTTTGACTACTAGTATTGGTTATTTAGGACCAAAAGGAACATTTACAAAATTAGCTGTTGATACTGTATTTAACGGGGAGACCAAACGCAGTTTTGACACAATCCCAGAATGTATTGATGCTGTTGCAAAAAATGAAATTGATATCGGTGTAGTACCGCTTGAAAATGCTATTGAGGGAACTGTACAACTAACAGTAGATTACCTTGTTCATCAGGTAAGACTTCCAATTATTGCTGAAATAGTAGTACCTATACAACAGCATTTACTTGTCAATTCTGCTTTTAAAGGTAACCTGTCTCACATAAAAGAAGTGCATTCACACAGTCATGCCATAGCACAGTGTCATCAGTATATTCATCAAAAGTTACCTAATGCTGGAATTCATTTCACTTCATCCACCGGCAGGGCAGCAGAGCTGGTGAGTACTAGTGAACAGCCTATAGCAGCAATTGGAAATAAACTTGCTGCAACAGAATATGGACTGACTGTTTACACGGAAGATATCCATGATTATCCAAATAATCATACCAGGTTTTTAGTTCTTGCAAAGGATAAGAATCTGGTGAAAATTAATTTACCCATTAATACAGAAAAAACCAGCTTATTGATTACACTCCCAAGTGATCAAGCTGGAGCATTACATCAAGTCCTGTCTGCCTTCGCATGGCGCAGGATGAACTTATCTAAAATAGAGTCAAGACCGATGAAAACAGGTTTAGGTAACTACTTTTTTATTATTGATGTAGATCAACCTTTTGATGATGTGCTTTTTCCGGGGGTTAAGGCAGAACTCGAGACCTTGGGATGTAATGTTACCATATTGGGTACTTATCCAGTATTCAACATAGCTCTATAGAATTACTAAAAACGCCGATCTTATGATCGACGTTTTTTTATAGTTCCTATACATGTTGACCTTCTTAAAATGACTGTAATAATTAGACTTAGAAATTAACTCTCAACTTTTATCAATTTCTTGCATATGTTGATATAGAGTAATTAGCCCAGTTTTTAGAAATGAAAGGAGCTTGGTTCGTTTTGAGAATACACATCGTCCAAAAAGGAGATACATTGTGGGAAATATCTAAGAAGTATGGAGTTGATTTCGAACAGGTGAAACAACTTAATTCGCATTTATCCAGCCCGGACATGATTATGCCAGGTATGAAGATTAAAATACCCGGATCATCAAAACCTGTAAAGGAAGAGAACATACCGGCAGTAGATGTAAAGAAGGAGACAGTTAAAAAACCGTATAAAGATATTTCTCCCAAGCCTCTACCGGTAATTAAAGAAGATGATAAACACAAACACATGGTGGTTAAGCCTGAAATGCCAATTCAACAACCACCGCAGATGCCACAGATGCCAATGCAACCGATCATGCAAATGCCAGTTATGGAGCAGGAATTAAAAAATTATACAACGATCAATTTTCCGGAAATGCCACACTATAAAGAACCAGAAAAGAAAGAGCCTATCAAAAAGGAAAAACCAATGCCCAAACCAATACCTGAGCCCGCACCGAAAATAATGCCCAAGGCAATGCCTGAGCCTGTACCGAAAATGATGCCCATATCAATGCCACAGCCAATGCCCAAACCAAAGGATCAACCGTTGCCACCGCAGCCGATGCCGATGCAAATGATGGTGCCAATGTGTTGTCATATCATTCATCCATGCTATCCACCAGTAGATTTCCCCGTAATGGCTCACATGGGAGAAGGGTTTTTCCCACATGGTCCAATGCCACATCCTCAATTGGGAGGTGTAATGCACAATACTGGACCCGGTCCTGGTATGGAAATGCCGATAAGTCCGATGCAACCAGCTGATAAGGATTGTGGCTGCAAAGGGCATGATAATTTACCGCATTATAACCCTGTGCCCCTTAGTACATTTAGAGGTGGACAACAGGATTATCAACCATATCAACAACAGCCTGTCCATGGTCAGGAAAATAATATGCCGCCTACCAGTTTATATCCACCGCAATTCGGTGATGATATGATGAGTAGTTATCCTTATCCAACTCCACCTGCTTACCCTGATTATTCCAGATTTGCAAATAGAGAAGAAGAGGACGAAACCGAAAATGAGTAGTACTGATCAAAGAGACGAATTTAAAAATCGTCTCTCTTCTTTTTTGTTCCAAGAAGGAGAGCTGGAGGTAAAAAAAATTTCAGTAATTAAGCCATATGTATGTTACTTGAAAACTGTCGAAAACGAAGCACTAATTTTGAAGGGCCATCGTATAAAAGAGAATGTTGAACAACAATGGGAATTTTTAAATGCGTTAGCTGACTCCAATTGTGTGGGGTTTACCCGATATCCAAATGGGCGGAAATTTATTACCCGTAAAAATTACCATTGGACGTTAGCTCCATATATAAAAGGAGAGAAATTAAACTATAATTTCCCTCAAGATCGAACGAAAGCAGTAAGAGCACTAAAGTCCTTTCACAAATATGCTAGAAATATAGTTGTCAGTCGGCCTTTAAGTAAAGATATTTTCTACATTCGCTGGAATAAACGATTGCTTTCGTTTAAAAAAACCGAGTATTTATTTAATGAAAATGGTTTTGAAAATTTATATAAGGATATAGTACAAACAACGGTAGTTCAGTTGAAGTTAGCTATGCAGTTTCCATGGAAGAGGTATGAGTATGAGGCACGCCGTAAAGGAATTTGGGTTCATGGTGATGTTGCCTCACATAATTTCATCAAAAATAAAAGTACGTATCTAATTGATTTTGACTTAGTGCACTCTACACCGCAAATACATGATTATATTCAATTAGGACAACGTTACTTGCCATATTTGGAATGGAGCCTAGATGACCTGCTGTCCTATGATATGGTACAGGATAGTGAGAAGCAGATTTGGCTGCAAACTATTATGATTCCTTCGGATGTATTACGAGAATGGTTACATTATTTAGCTGATAATCGTACAATTACAGTATTTGAATACTTAAGTCAATTGGAAGAATCATGGGAGAAGCGTCGTATATTTTTAAAAAATACTAAATTAATGCTAAAATTGAGTTGAGAAGTGTTAATTACTTCTGGCAAAGGAGCGATAAATATGGAACAACAAGTTGATAAAATAGTAAAATGGCTACAAGACCGTGTCAAAGAAGCAGGGGTAAATGGCTTGCTGGTTGGTGTTAGCGGTGGATTGGATTCAGCAGTAGTTGCCCACTTGATTAAACGGGCATTTCCTGAAGGTTCACTAGGAGTGATGCTGCCAATCCACACAAAAGAGTCTGATATGGTACATGCAAGAAAGGTGATTGAAAGCTGTGAGATAAGCTCGATGACTGTGGACCTTACCGATACTCACCAAGCTATGTATGAACAAATTACAAAAGAACTTCATGATAAAAATGAATTTAATGTAGATAATGATCAGCTGGCTGGTGCTAATCTGCGTGCACGGCTACGGATGAGTGCACTGTATTCTCTAGCTACTAATTATAATTATTTAGTTGTTGGAACAGACAATGCTTCAGAATGGTACACAGGATATTTCACTAAATACGGTGATGGGGGAGCAGATATCTTACCGCTCGTAGACTTTACTAAGCAAGAAGTACGGGAAATGGCTGCATTTTTAGGTGTGCCGGACGATGTTGTCGGCAAGAAACCCAGCGCGGACCTATGGGAAGGACAAACTGACGAGGATGAAATGGGTACGACCTATGACATTATTGATGCGTTTATAAAAGGGGAAGAAGTCCCAGAGAAGGATAAAAAATTAATTGAAAGTATGCATAAGCGCACTGCCCATAAACGGGAACCTCTTCCACAATTTACAAAAAACAGTTAATTTCCTTATATTAACTGTGTAAAATAACCTCCCTTATACAAACTAAGTATGTATAAGGGAGGTTATTCTATGTCCAAAACAATTAAAGCATCAATCATCTTATTGATCTTATTCGTGGTTGGTTGTACAAATGCAGATGACAATACACAAACCAATAACGAAGACATTCGTACACAACCAATTCATTATGAAACAGAGAGTGAACAAAAGGCTAGGAAAGGGCTGCGTGATAAAACTATTGGCGAACAGGGTGGATATCCACAAAGCGATCAAGAAGGAGTAAATGCTTCTGACTACAGTGGTGGATACTCCGATGTATTTACAAATGAAGAATCCGAATTTCTTGCAAATGAATTGCAAGCACACAGAGACATTATTCAAGCACAGGTCGCTTCAACGGAAGATCGTATTATTGTAGCTGTAATGCTGAGGGAACACTCCAATCACGACGTCGCAGAGACAATTGAAACAGAAGTTCGAGAAGTAATCCCAGAAACAGACAAACAGATTATCATTTATACAGATGATATTTATTGGGATAGAATGAAGAATTTAGATGCAAGATTAGAGGCTAGAGATGTTGGTGAGGATCTGGAAGATTATATCACTGATTTCTTCAATAGAAATGATTAAAACCTTTGCTATTGCAAAGGTTTTAGTCTGTGGGCATTATAGCATCTTTCCCTTTGATGAATTCTCACTTTAAGAAAAACCCTTTTTTTGTTATAGTAAGAAGGGAAATTCCTAGAGAGGAGAATGTCCGATGGCTGGTCATTCTAAATGGAAGAATATACAAAGAAGAAAAAATGCACAAGATGCAAAAAAAGGCAAAATCTTCATGCGCCATGCGAAGGATATATACACAGCTTCAAAACAAGGAGGCGGAGATACAGCTAAAAATGCTTCATTACGTTTAGCAGTTGATAAGGCTAAGGCAGATAACATGCCTAATGACAATATAGATCGTGCTATCAAAAAGGCAACCGGTGCGCTTGATGGAGCAAGCTTCGAGGAAATGACTTATGAAGGATATGGACCAGGTGGTGCAGCAGTTATTGTACATGTAATTACGGATAATAAAAATCGTACTGCAGCCGAAGTTAGGAGCGCATTTAAGAAGAATGACGGAAATCTTGGCGAAAGCGGCAGCGTATCATTTATGTTTGATCGAAAAGGCTATATTGTTATAGCTAATGAAGATGGGGCAATTGACGAAGATGATATTACCTTAGAAGCTTTAGAAGCAGGGGCAGATGATATTACTGCTGTAGATGATGCTTATGAAATTTATACAACGCCGGAAGCTTTTCATTCAGTAGTGAAACATTTAGTTGAAAGTGGGTTAACTATTGCCGATTCAGAAGTAACCCTCATTCCTCACAACTATAGCAAATTACCCGAAGATGAGGAAACAAAAATGTTGAACCTCATTGAAACTTTAGAAGAGAATGAGGATGTTCAGGATATCCATCATAATCTTGAGGTCACTGACTGATCTAAATAAACTTCTGTTTCTTTCATAGAGAAATAGAAGTTTATTATTTTAGGTAGGGTTATGTTAAAATAGGTGCAGGACTGTAAAGGGGAAGATGGAATGATAGCATATATTAAAGGGATTCTTACATATATTCAAGATGAGTCAATTATCGTTGATATACAAGGTGTTGGTTACGAAATTATGTGTGCAAGTCCATTTGTTTTTCAGGACGCATTAAATAAAGAAATTAAAGTAAATACCTATCATCACGTTAGAGAAGATTTACAGGTATTGTACGGTTTTAAAAATGAAGATGAGAAGTACTTATTTACGAAACTTATATCTGTTTCAGGAATAGGGCCTAAAGGCGCTCTGGGAGTTATGGCTTCGGTCGATGTAGCTGAATTTGTTGCAGCCGTAGAACGGGAAGACGAAAAGTTTCTTACAAGCTTCCCAGGCGTGGGAAAGAAAACTGCCAGGCAGATCATACTTGATTTAAAAGGTAAATTAACTTCTATGCTGTCACTCTCCAGTCAAGAAGCTTTCCATCCGTCCGGCAGTGAGGCTATAGGGGAAGGCCTGCAAGAGGCAAAAGAAGCATTAAAAACACTTGGCTATACAGAGAGGGAAATAAAAGCAGTCATGTCTAAATTACAAACTGAAACGGATAGTAATACAGATGAAATAATCCGAAAAGCATTAGGCTTATTAATGAAAAATTAAGAAGGGGGGTAAAATGATGGAAGAGCGAATGGTAACTGGGGAAGTACAGATGGAAGACTCAACGGTTGAGCTCAGTCTTCGGCCGACAGCATTAGCTCAGTATATTGGTCAGCAGAAAGTAAAGGAAAATTTAAGTATATTTATTCAAGCTGCTAGAATGCGCGAAGAACCGCTCGACCATGTTCTCTTATACGGTCCCCCCGGCCTTGGAAAGACAACCCTGGCTGCAATCATTGCAAATGAAATGGGTGTTCAATTCCGATCTACATCTGGTCCTGCTGTTGAGCGAGCAGGCGACCTTGCTGCGATATTATCTTCACTCGAGCCAGGAGATGTTCTATTTATTGACGAAATACATCGCTTGCCACGGGCAGTGGAAGAAGTATTGTACCCTGCGATGGAAGATTATTTCCTTGATATCGTTATCGGAACCGGGCCGAGTGCCAGGTCCGTTCGTATTGATTTGCCACCATTTACTCTGGTTGGTGCTACAACAAGGGCAGGTTTGCTTTCAGCCCCACTTCGTGATCGGTTTGGTGTATTAAGCAGGCTCGAATTCTATGAAGCCAAGGATTTGTGCTCAATTGTTGAACGAACAGCAGATATTTTTCATACTTCCATAACAAAGGAAGCAGCAGCTGAAGTTTCCCGAAGATCAAGAGGTACTCCACGTATTGCCAACCGTTTGTTAAAGCGAATCCGTGACATCTCGCAAGTTAGAGGAGAAACCGAAATCAGTCTGGAGACAACAGACTTAGCTTTAGAAATGCTTCAGGTTGATGATGCAGGACTTGACCATGTTGACCATAAACTGTTAAAAGCAATTATTGATAGCTTCCAGGGAGGTCCTGTAGGTTTAGATACTATAGCAGCAACGATCGGTGAGGAACCCCAAACGATTGAAGATGTATACGAACCTTATTTATTACAAATAGGCTTTATTCAACGAACTCCAAGAGGGAGAGTCATTACCCCTAAGGCATATCAACATTTTGGGTTGAAAGCGAATGATGATAATGAATCCAGGTAAACTTTTTATAATAGCAGGAATTGTCTTACTTATAATTGGATTACTATGGACATTTATCGGCAGGTTACCAGGTGATTTCAGCTTCAGAAAAGGGAATGTTTCTTTTCATTTCCCTATAATGACATCAATTGTTGTAAGTATTATATTGACACTGGTTTTTTTCATAATGGGAAGATTTCGTTAAGTAATAGGAGAGATGAAACATGGACATAGAAGATTTTGATTTTGATTTACCGGAAGAATTAATTGCTCAAACACCGTTGAAGGATCGCGCAGCTTCTCGTTTACTGGTGCTCAGTAGAAATACGAAACAAGTTGAACATCATCATTTTAAAGAAATTAAGACGTATTTTAAAAAAGGGGACTGTCTTGTTTTAAATGATACGCGTGTTCTTCCTGCAAGACTGTATGGTGTGAAAGAAGACACAGGGGCAAATGTCGAAGTCCTGCTACTCCACCAACAGAAAAAGGATACGTGGGAGGTACTAGCTAAACCAGCTAAGAAAGTAAAGTTAGGTACAGAACTGGTCTTTGGAGGAGGTAAATTAAAAGCTACATGCACCGGATTCAAAGAACATGGTGGGAGAATTCTGGAATTTTCATATGATGGTATTTTTTACGAAGTACTTGATGATCTTGGAGAGATGCCGTTACCTCCCTATATAAAAGAACAGCTTCCTGAGGGAGAAAAAGATAGGTACCAGACCGTCTTTGCCAAGGAACAGGGCTCAGCCGCCGCTCCTACAGCCGGCTTGCATTTTACCAATGAATTGCTAACTGAAATAAAGGAAATGGGTGTAAAGGTAGTCTTTATTACGTTACATGTTGGACTTGGTACATTCCGTCCTGTAAGTGTTGACAATATTGACGACCATAAAATGCACGCCGAGTTTTATCAAATGACTAGTGAAACTGCAGACATACTAAATAAGGTTAAAAAGGATAAAGGAAGAATTATCTCTGTTGGTACAACCTCCACACGTACACTTGAAACAATTGCAAGAGATCATAAGGGAACCTTTGCAGCATCGAGCGGATGGACAGACATATTTATCTATCCTCCGTATGAATTTAAAGCAATCGATGGATTAATAACTAATTTTCATCTGCCAAAATCAACACTGATTATGCTTGTAAGTGCTCTAACTGATAAAAACACTATCCTCAGTGCTTATAATACAGCTGTTGATGAAAACTATCGTTTCTTTAGCTTTGGAGATGCAATGTTAATACTATAATAAAAAAGAAAAGGGTATTATATGACACCTATAACATATGAACTAATAAAAACATGTAAACAAACAGGTGCTAGACTGGGCAGGGTGCACACACCACACGGCTCGTTTGACACACCAACGTTTATGCCTGTTGGTACTTTAGCAACTGTAAAGACAATGAGTCCCGAAGAATTGAAAGAAATAAACGCAAATATTATTCTTTCAAATACGTATCACCTATGGCTACGGCCTGGCGAAGACATAATTCGCGAAGCAGGAGGTCTCCATAAATTTATGAATTGGGATGGGGCGATTTTAACTGATTCTGGTGGCTTTCAGGTCTTCAGTTTGAGTGATATGCGTGAAATCAAAGAAGAAGGTGTACACTTCCGAAATCATTTGAGTGGGGAGAAGCTCTTTCTGTCGCCAGAGAAAGCTATGCAAATTCAAAATACACTTGGATCAGATATTATGATGGCTTTTGATGAATGTCCTCCTTATCCTGCAAGTTACGATTATATGAAGTCATCGGTGGAAAGAACATCCCGTTGGGCTGAAAGATGTCTGGAAGCACATCAACGAAAAGGTGAGCAGGGACTGTTTGGAATAATTCAAGGTGGCGAATTTGAAGAACTGAGAAAACAAAGTGCAGAGGATTTGGTTTCTTTAGATTTCCCTGGGTATGCAATTGGGGGGCTTTCTGTTGGTGAACCGAAAGATGTGATGAACCGCGTTCTCGATTTTACAACACCAATGATGCCAGCAAATAAGCCAAGATATTTAATGGGAGTAGGTTCACCGGATTCTTTAATAGATGGTGCTATTCGAGGGATAGATATGTTTGATTGTGTATTGCCAACAAGGATTGCTCGAAATGGGACATGCATGACATCAAACGGAAGGCTTGTTGTAAGAAATGCAAAATATGCACGCGACTTTGGTCCTCTAGATGAAAATTGTGACTGTCACGTATGCAAAAATTACTCCCGTGCCTATATCCGACATTTAATTAAATGTAATGAAACCTTTGGATTTAGACTTACTACTTATCATAACTTGGATTTTCTGTTAAAATTAATGAAGCAAGTACGAACTGCGATAAGCGAGGATCGTCTTGGCGACTTTAAAGAGGCATTCTTTGAACAATATGGTTTGAATCAACCGAATGCAAAAAACTTTTAGAGATCTATCGATGAAAGGGGGGAATACGAAATGGAAATGTTATTGTCATTATCACCAATCATTCTAATGTTTGTGATTTTTTACTTCTTGCTAATACGTCCACAACAAAAACGTCAAAAGCAGGTAAAACAAATGCAAGCAGACTTGCAAAAAGGACAATCCGTAATTACAATCGGTGGTTTTCACGGTGTCATTCATGCGATTGATGAAAATACTGTTATTATCCAAGGAGGAGACGGTACAAAGCTTACATATGACCGTTCAGCTATCCGTGAGGTACAACAGTAAGCAATTACTATGCTAGTAAATTTACAATTGAATCCATAAATATGTATGATAAATACATAGCAGAAAAAAGAAGTTAATATCATGTGGTATTAACTTCTTTTAACTAACGCTAACGAAAAGTCAGTCGCTGCTTGTTGACCCAATAATATTTACTCCTACCACCCCACCGAAGAGAGCCGCGAGTATATAACCAATATGGTGAACAGATTGTTCTAGCGAAAACGCCTGCTGATACCCGAGGTATTGAACTAAAAATGTAAATAGTGTAAACCCCAGGCCTGTAATCGCACCAATAATCCACCCTTTTGCTTTCCCTTTTACACCCGCTACCATTCCACCGATAAACAGGGATATTAACCCTATTACTAATGCCACCCAAGACAAAGTTGGTTCATTAAATGTTGTAAAACGTAATAAAAATGCCAGAATAAAACTCGCTAATAGAATTAACCCCAAAACGATTATCCAACCATACATTAATGCGGTAAATTGTTGTTTGCGCATCTGTTATCCCCCTCCATGATTGTCCACTTATACTAATACTATTCATCTGTAAATAAAATAGACGAAAATATTTTGTTTTTCCAAACATATATTTTATAAAAGTACTATTGTTTGGAGAGTGGATATGAATGGACTTAATTCTTGCGGCGGTAATATTTATAGTAAGCTATTTTTTTATTATGACAGATCGTATTAATCGTGCTGTCATAGCTCTTTGCGGCGGGACTCTATTATTACTGACCGGGGTTTATACTACCCGTGATATGTTTATGAATTATATAGACTGGCATACTATTGCATTATTGTTTTCTATGATGTTATTAATATCCATAACTGAAAAGACCGGACTTTTTACATTTATAGCAATCCGGTTTTCACAAAAAGTTAAGGGAGATCCCATCCATCTATTGATAGGGTGTAGTATTTTGACTGCAGTGGGGTCTGCTTTATTGGACAATGTGACAACTGTACTAATCTTTGTTCCAATCATCCTAAAAATAACGAAGATGCTGAAACTGCCTTCCTTTCCTTATTTGCTGGCCATCATTTTCAGTTCTAATATTGGCGGGGCAGCTACATTAATTGGTGACCCGCCTAACATTATGATTGGACAAGCAGTTGAACAACTTACGTTTTTATCGTTTCTTGTACATTTGGCTCCTTTAGCAATCCTTATGTTTTTTATCATGCTGGCAATGATCTTCCTTATTTTTAACCGTGTCTTAAGGAACCAACATCGGGAGATAAAGGAGTTAATGGAAATTAATGCTCATTCGCATTTAATAAAATCTCCTATGCTTTACAAATCTATAACAGTCTTATTAATGACTATGCTTGGTTTTCTACTGCATACAATTATACATATGGAGCTGACAGTAATAGCATTATCAGGAGCAATACTACTTTTATTATTAACTGAAAAGGAGCTGGCAACGGAACAGATTTTTGAAAAAGTTGAATGGGTCACGTTATTTTTCTTCATTGGTTTATTTACACTCGTAGGAGGGCTTCAGGAGGTTGGTATAATAGATCAGCTGGCGAGAGGAATTGTGCTATCCACAGATAGTGATTATGCAAAGACGTCATTACTGGTTTTATGGATCTCAGGAATATTCTCTGGAATTGTAGACAATATTCCTTTCGTGGCAGCAATGATTCCAGTAGTTCAGGAATTTAAAAGCTATGGGATGGATAACTTAGATCCTATTTGGTGGTCATTGGCTTTAGGAGCGTGTCTGGGGGGGAACGGGACATTAGTTGGAGCATCGGCTAACGTAGTAGTTGCGGGCTTAGCAGAGGGCGCGGGTGAGAAGATACCTTTCATCCGATTCATGATCTATGGTGTTCCCCTGGTCATTCTATCCCTTACTATATCTTCAGTTTATATTTTCTTTCGATATTTACTACCCTATACATGAAAGGAAAAAAACCGACGAAGCGTACATTCGCTTTGTCGGGTTTTTCTTTGGCTCTTTTTTTAAAAATTGTAGGTTTTTGCACAAAATATATATAAGACGAAGTAACTACTGTTTACTATAATCGCTCCGGAAATATACTTCGCTCAAAGGGGGTAATCGCTGAATAAACCGGGGTGATCGCGGGATTATGCTGAACAATCGCGGGATAAATTGGTCCGAACGCTGAATAAACCGGGGTAAACGCGGGATTAAGCGAAGCAATCGCTGAATGAAGCCAGGTGCAGCGGTCATCACAAAGCGAATAGATTGTTAGCTGCCACTGCGGAAAATACACTACGCTTTCACCACTCCGGGTACAAGTGCGACATCTACTCAGACTCACGCTGTTCGTTTTCGCAGTGTCTCCTTTGCCGCTGGGCGGTCTGCAAATCCTCCTCGAACTTCACTGTCGTTTCGTTCTGTGGGGTCTCGCTAGCATCGCTTTTCCCGCAGGAGTCTTCGTGTTTTTCCTCCGTTGGTGTTTGCTTGTTATAATATTTATCTATTGTTTTAGTGAACAAATACGCGCTATTTGTTATTGTTGATTGGAACGTAGGACAGTAGTCGACTCCTGCGGAAAGCATCAACTGAAGACCCCACAGTAAAGCTTCAGCAGTATTACATCACACGAAGAAAAAAGTGGATGTATTTTTCGAGGAGTTTCGCATTTTTCCGTAGCTAGTATAACTTTCTTTTTAGGGTGAAAAGATACACATGAAACGTTGATTTTATGGACTGTAACTAATTGTTAATCAAGGAATCTCTATCAGCGTAGGCAGAATACGTAGACTCCTCGAAAATAAAAAGCAATTTTCTTCGTGCGAGGGATTTTCGCAGTATGGGTCGGCTAAAAACGGTCACGTCCTATGACCAACACCGACACTAGAACGTCGTGTTCGTCGAAACAGCACGTGTCCGAAGCCCCCCTTAGTAAGCGTTCTTTGCTTCTGAGGAGGCTGAGGCCGTGCCCATGGAAGGCGAATTATTCTGCCGAAGCGAATCCAAGCACTCAACCATCTTTAAAAAGTGAAAGGTATCACTAAGAGAATTTTCATTACGTCGTCTTTTATATCAACTATGAAAATTAGAATCTACAATCATTTTATACGTAAATGGTCTTTTCTTTTTGAAAACGTTAGTATATAGAGGGAGTATGAGTTTTTGACTGCAATTAATTCGTACACTTAAACAACCACGTCCAGCTCCAGCGCCCAGGGACTAGCGAGACTTCCTTCACCTCCGTAATCTAAGTCAACATCGGCTTCCTAAGGATAAGGAAGGCCGACTATTCCTGAGCTTGTGCTCAGGCGTCGGCATACCCCTATGTAGGGGCATGTCTTCTTTTAGATGAACTTGACTTATCGCCAGGAATGGCGAAAGTCTAAGTGAAACTTATACTTTGGAGTGAATCTTCTGCGGCAGTGGAAGATCGACTAACTACGCCACTCCTGAGCGACTACGTCGACCTAACCTCGGGTGCGCGGGCGCTGTCCGTACGTCCCTAACCGGGCGCCCTGCGCTTTTGTTCATAAGTTTGCAAATTATAGCCATCTTTGAATAAGTGGTATCTGTTTTAGTTCTTCTTTAGTAATAAACTTTAATAGAAATAAGAAAACAATGTAAATGCAAGTCAATCCTATTAGAATGAAGAAGAGTATAATTATATTTGGTTCAAAGGAATTATATAGATCCTTAAGTACATTTCCGGCACCCCAAGTCACCAAAATCAGAAGGAGCATCTTGCATATATCTTTTATTGGTATTCGAAAATTAATCTCCTTTTGCAAGGAAGCTAAATGTAATAAGGTAACTAAAACGACTCCTACTGACATGGCAATGGCAACCCCCATGATTCCGAAATTAGCATTGGATGCCAATAGAAATAATACAATAAATTTAATGGCAGCACCAATGAGGCTATTCCACATAGCAGGTTTGGCAAGATCGAGTGCTTGTAATGCTGCTTGTAATGGAGCCTGAATATAAAGTAAAATGAAAAAGGGTGCCATCAAGACTAAAAATTTACTGGCATTAGCTGTTCCATACATGTATGTTAATATGGGAACAGCAAATAGTGAAAGTACTACAGTTGCTATTGCACCAGAGGCGAATGATATTCGAATTGACTGATGAATTCGATAGTGAATTAATTCTTTGTTCCTGTTTGCTCCGGCTTCTGAAATAGATGGAACGAGTGCTATAGATAAAGACTGTGTAATAAACGTTGGTAGAAATAAGAGTGGAAGTACGAATCCAGTGAGTTCTCCATATTGCTTTGTTGCAAGCGAACTTGAGATACCCGCAATTGCTAAACTTTGTGCAACTAAAATCGGTTCAAGGAAATAAGAGAAAGATCCAATCATCCGGCTACCTGTGTTTGGCAGGGCGATAGAAAATAATTCTCTCATTGTGTCTTTACTTGATTTTAAATACGTAAAAAATCCTGTTCTTATTTTTATTACTTTTTTGCGCTTGAACATGTATATCATGTACATTAATGCAATAAATTCACCGAGAACTACACTAGCCATCGCACCAGCAGCAGCAAATTCAACACCATAGGGCAATAATAATTTTACAAACAGTGCTACACAGGTAATTCGAACAATCTGCTCAATTACCAGTGCATAACTCTGTGGCTTCATGTTTTGTTTTCCCTGGAAGTACCCTCTTAATACAGATGAGATTGCAACAATAGGTACGATAGGGCTTATTGCAAGTAAAGGATAAACTGTCCGGGCATCAGTGAGTAATGTAGTTGCAATAAATGGAGCAGCTAACATCATTACTGTAGTGAAAACAACACTTGAGATCGTGGTGACAATTAAAGATACGATTAAAATCTTTTTAATCTTTCGTTGATCGTTTCTGGCCTCAGCCTCCGATACTCGTTTGGATATAGCGACCGGCAGGCCAAGTTGTGTTAATGTAATAACCAGAAATAAAGTGGGAAGGGCCATCATATAAAGACCTACGCCTTCTTCGCCCATTAAACGAGCTACAACAAGCCGATTAATAAATCCTAAAAAACGAGTTATCATACCCGCTAGTATTAATATTAACGTCCCTTGTAAAAATGTTTGTTTGGTCATTATTGCCGACCTACCTTCTCAAAAAATAAAATTTCATATACAATGATATATATGCGAAGGAATAGGCCAAGCATGACAAGAAGGAGAATTATGTACTCCACGATAGGAGGAAATGACTTGGAAATAGTACAAACTGTTAATGAATGGAAAGCAATGATCATCCCTGCACTGGAAAGTAAAGCAAGTGAATTTCGCTTAATGGGTTATTCGCAGGCCACTGTTGAAGATGTTTGGAAATGTCTTGACCAAAAAGTATGGAAGGGTGATCCGGAAAAACGGATACATGAGGTTGTTCAAGATGTATTACATCTGGGTTCCAGTATCTATATGAGTTATTTAACTCTAAAAGCATATCAAGATGATGATTTGATGGCCTCTATTGCAGCATTAACAACTGATTATATGGAAGAAGTGTAACTAAATTACATAAAGAACAACCTGATAGAGTAAAGGGAGGCATACTACAGATGAAACATAGAGGAAAGATCGTTGCTTTTTTTCTAATCGTGTTATTATTTGCAGGAACGATTGGAACAACGATTACTGGAATTACAAAGGACATAAATCTTGGCTTGGATTTACAAGGTGGGTTTGAAATATTATATGAGGTAGAGCCTGTTGCTGATGACCAGGATGTGGATAGAAGGTTATTGGAATCTACAGTGCAAACCTTAAATGACCGTGTTAACAGGCTGGGTATCAGTGAGGCTAACATTGATATCGAAGGAGAAGATAGAATCCGTGTCCAGCTTGCTGGCGTAGAAAACCAAACAGAAGCCCGGGAGATGCTGTCCACGTCAGCCAGACTCTCATTTAGGGATGTAAATGATACCGAATTGCTGGATGGCTCCGATGTAAAAGAAGGTAGTGCTAATCAGGATTTCGATCCGCAAACAAATGCACCAATTGTAACGCTGCAATTAAAGAATGCATCTAAGTTCGGTGAGGTATCTACACAAGTTATGGAAATGGGTGTACCAAACAACTTATTAGTTATTTGGATGGACTATCAGGAGGGCGATTCCTTTGAGGAAGAGCTTGGGAAGGAAGAACCTAAATTCATTTCCTCTCCCAGCATAAACGAACGATTGAATACAACAAATGTAATGATTTCTGGAGATTTCTCAGTAGAGTCAGCACAAAGACTAGCTAATATAATTAATTCAGGTTCCTTACCTGTACATATGAATGAACTATACTCAACATCAGTAGGTGCCCAATTTGGTGAACAGGCATTAAATAAAACTGTTTTTGCTGCATTTATTGGGATTGGACTTGTATTTTTATTTGTGATTGCTGTATATCGTTTTCCAGGTATAATTGCTGCTGTCAATTTAAGTATCTACGTCTTTTTAGTGTTATTGATATTTGAGTTAATGAATGGTGTATTAACTTTACCCGGTATAGCAGCTTTGATCTTAGGAGTTGGTATGGCAGTTGATGCGAATGTTATTACATTTGAACGAATCAAGGAAGAATTAAGAAATGGTAAATCTGTAATTGCGGCTTTTAAAGCGGGATCCAAGAATTCACTTTCTACAATATTCGATGCGAATATTACAACATTGATCGCTGCTTCAGTCTTATTCGTCTTTGGTACCAGTTCAGTAAAAGGCTTTGCTACAATGCTCATTGTAAGTATAGTAGTGAGCTTCCTTACTGCTGTGTTTGGCACTAGACTGTTGTTAGGATTATGGGTGAAAAGTAGAGTGCTGACAAACCGGCCTGGATGGTTTGGAGTTAAAAAGAAAGATATTAAAGATATAGCTGTTAAAGAGGAAGAAGAAGCAAAGTTCTTTAACAGGAAAGTAAATGTGATTCAGCATCGTAAGAAGTTTATTATGATCTCTTTACTTATGGTACTTCTTGGTGCAGCGTCTTTAACGATTTTTAAACTTAACCCCGGAATAGATTTCACAAGTGGTTCCAGAATAGAAGTTTTGTCTGATACTCAGATGACTGCAGAAGAGGTAAGAGCAAGTCTTGAGGAACTTGACCTGGAAGCAAGCTCAATAGTCTTATCAGGGGACAATAATGATTTAGCAGTAACGAGATTTGATACAGTTATCTCAGAAGATAAAATTACTGAAGTAACAACCTATTTCGGAGATAAATACGGGAATAATCCCAACGTGAGTGTTGTATCGCCGATTGTAGGCCAGGAACTTGTCAAAAACGCAATATATGCTGTAGCTATTGCCTCTATCTTTATGATTATTTATGTTACGTTCAGGTTCGAATTCTTTTTCGCAATAACGGCATTAATCGCCTTAATTCACGATGCATTTTTTGTACTTGTTATATTCAGTATTTTTCAGATTGAATTTAATGTAACTATAGTTGCCGCTATACTTACAATTGTAGGTTATTCAATTAATGATACGATTGTAACCTTTGATAGAATACGGGAGAATCTTCGCAAGAAAAAACGAATTACATCGTTTAAACAGCTTGCAGGAGTTGTGAATAAAAGTTTAATACAAACATTTACACGCAGTATTAATACCACAACGACGACATTAATTGCTGTCCTGGCGTTCCTATTCTTTGGCGCAGAATCGATTACTGGGTTTGCTATTGCATTAACTGTAGGTCTGCTGGTGGGAACCTATTCATCCTTATTCCTGGCTTCCCAAATATGGCTAGTGTGGCGTGGAAAGATGATCAAGAAAAAACCTGTTGATTTTTCTAAGAAAAAACGTGTAGAAGGTCCGCAAGTTTAGTAAAGAGTTTCCTTCATGCTATGTTATAGAAACCCCTGTCATGGTGACAGGGGTTTCTGAGTCATGCTTAAATGAATTGAAAAACGGGTAACTTAAGAGTGGATGATCATATACAATGAAGGAGGAATTGGATGAAAGGGCAAACGTATGTAATTTTAGCTATCATTTTTGTAATTATAGTAGCTGTTTTTGCAGTAACAAATGTGGAACCTGTTGAAGTGAATTATTTATTTTGGAGTGGAGAGTCTCCGTTAATTCTACTAATATTATTCTCTGTATTAATGGGAGGTATCATTACGGCATCAGTCGGTGCGGTTAAATTTTTTCAATTGCAACGGGAAGTGAAAAGGTTGCAGACTGAAAATAAAAAAATGAGCAGTAAATTGCAGGATAATGGACTGGCAGATAGTGCTGTTGAAGACAATGCGGAACAGGAATTGAAAAAACAGTAATATATGATAACGTGATTTGTAATTGCTACCCTTGGCTGTCTTTTGTATAATAAGTAAGTCACTAAAATATAAACGTTGTTATATCAAGGCTCCCAGGCTATGGAGAGCCTTTTTATTTTGTTTTAGTGTCGTCTTGGTGACCAAACATATTATTAAGTATGTCACTTACCTCTTTATCGTCATCATCAGTGACATGTGCATACGTATTAAGTGTCGTTGTGATATTTTTATGCCCTAGTCGTTTTTGTATAACTTTAATGTTAACGCCGTGTCTTAGCGCATAACTCACAGCGCTATGTCTTAAATCATGAAAAGCAATACGCCTTAAATCTGTTCGATCCAAAAACCGATGCCAGAACCTCGTTACTGCATTAGGGGTGTATGGCTTCCCGTATTCATTAGAAAACAGCATAAACAATTTATTGCCATCTTGATCTTTAAATCCTTCCCATAGGTTAGCCATCTTCTCTTTAAATTCCAATCTTTCTTTATAATAGTCCTCTAATTCCCTCATTAAAAATTCTGGTATCGTAATAGTACGTGTGTCCTCTTTTTTCGTTCCCTTCATATACAACCCGTCACGCTTTGTATACTGTATCGTTTGTTTAACGGTGATCTGATTGTTTTCAAAGTCGATTACATCATCTGTTAAGCCGATCACTTCACCACGCCTTAGAGCGCCCAAAACAGCTAATTTGATGATTAGTTGATGTTGGGTAGGTTGCATCTTTATACGCTCCAGGAGTGTCTCTATTTCCTTGTCATTGTATGGATCGCGCTCATTCTTTTTGTATTTAGGTTTTTCGATTCCTTCCATTGGATTAGTTTCAATAATCCCCCACAATTTAGCATGACGAAATATATTAGATAAAATAAAGTATTTCATTTCTAGTGTGGCCCTGCCGGCTTCTTCTTCTTTCCTGAAAAATTCTACAATGTGCAGCGTTTTAATTTTGTTCATTTTCATACTGCCGAAATATGGAATTATACTTGATGCTAACGAGTTCTCGTAATTTTCAAGTGTGCGGCGTTCTATTTTTGAGTAACCGTAGTTGGTTTTCCATAACTCCACAAAAGCACTAAAGGGCGTTTCTTTCGTATCAATGTGTGTTTTCGAGTAAACCTCTGTTTCAAACTCAGATAACTTCCTCTGTGCTTCACGTACACCACTCGCATTGACCGTTTTAGTCTTTCTAATACGCTTGCCTTTGTTATCATATCCTAACTCCACAAATAGCTTATACTTGCCTTTTCCTATATCGCTAAAGCTAGACATTTTATTGCACCCCTTTTAATATTAATCGAACAAGTGTTCTTTTTTATCTAAAAATATGATACTATATGTTTACAGGTTGGGAGGTATTCCCAAACCTTTCCAAGAAAAATAGTAATTTGTACCTGCATTAAAAATCTGAAAAATCTGTTACAATTTGGCAAAGGAGGGCTTATTATGAGCGACAACGAAATAAAACTACTGATTGAATTCGCCAAGATTAAACGTGTAGACCCGTCATTTGTGCGACTTATAAAATTCAACCGCAAATTTAATGTTATCCCAGAACCGCTTCCGTTCTTCACCTTCAAGTGTATTAACCTGTAATAAAAGATCATTAAGGAAACCGAGTTCGTCCAAGTTTAAATCTTCATTAGATAGTTCAATTGCTCTATCCAAATTGCCAAGACTATCATCGCGAGCAGGAAAAAAATCATCTACCTTTACTTCTAAGGCTCTACTAAGAGCAAACAGACTATCCTGCTCTGGTGATACAGTCCCCGATTCATATGAAGAAATTGTATTGTGTTTTACACCTATTTTATCTCCCAATTCCTTTTGAGTTAATTTCTGCTTTTTTCTATATTCCCTTATTTTATTACCGACATATTGCGATAACTTCGTCTTCTTTCTTGTCATCTTATTTCACCTCGTCTTTCAGTCATAGTGAATTATAACATATAGCATTCCACCTATAAACATTAAATATTTAACAAAAGTAAAGATTTCTTGTTGACACTTCACTGTGGGTGAAGTATACTTAGGATAGTTAGAAATTGGAAGGAGGGGAAAAATAGTGCAATGGCAGTTACTGAAATTAAGAAAAGAGCATAATTTGAGCCAAGAAAAGATGTCTAAAATCGCCAGAATGAGTGTCGTGTCTTATGGCAAGAAGGAAAGAGGTGAGATTCAATTTTCATCAGATGAAATGTTTTCATTAAAAGAATACTTCGGATTACCAATGGAACAAATTTTTTTACCAAGAAACTTCACCCAAAATGAAGAAAAAGAGGTGAGTAATTAAACGAATGCGGTAGGAGTTGGCAAATTGAGTAAATATCTATATATGGCAGAAAGGAGACAATCAATGCGTAATATTCGAGGGGTAGAAAAACTAGAGCAATACTTAATCGAAAACGAAGTACCTATCGGACAGACGACACTGTACAAATTAGTAAGAGAAAAAGAGATACCACACATCAGGATCAGCAGCAGGGTTTTAGTATTCAACTTAGATTCAATTGATTCATGGTTGCAGAAGGAAGTTAGTTAGTCGGCAAAGACAAAAAAATGCGAAGGAGTGAAAGTATGAAAATTCAATTGTTTTATGATTCTCGATACAACGAAGAATCTATAGCTGGTTTACAAGACGAGGTTAACGAGTTCACCAAAGACAAAGATGTAATTGATATTAAGTTTACATCTGAAGGCGCTGAAAACGGGCATTCATATATGCTTATGGTTATTTATAAGTAATTCGCAATCCGAACAAAGAACAACCAAATAATAGGAGGTTTTATTAATGGGATGGACATATGCTGACAAATTAGAAAACTGGTGTAACGAGGAATTCGCAACAAAGCAGGAAGCTAAGGAACATGGCATGGCTAATCACGATGAATTTCTAGTAGGTAAGCTAATCGAGACAGACGAACATCTGGTATATGAGGTTGAACAAATCGAGGAGGTAACGGTATGAATGTATTAACTCAAAAAAACACTAGTTTCACAGACGTTGGAATATTGAGGATTGAGTATTGCGCAGATGTCAAAAAGGTTGTGGTTCACTTGGCGCAAAGTCACTTCTTAGATTATGCAGATGGTCATTCCATCAAACACGAAGAGAGAGGGAGAAGCTTATTCCCTCACGAATTATCATTTGAAAGCGGAGAAGTTCTTTTTTATTCCATAGCAACTGATGAAATATACGAAGAAAAATATGCTTCGCTGTTCGAGGTTGAAGATGAAGAATTTTTAGTATCTCAACCAAGAGGGGTAACAAGCGAAGAAGTAGCCATGCGGGATGCAGGACACAAACAATCGGATTTTATATAGGAGGGATAGAATGACAACTTTATATGACTTAACTCACAAGTACAAACGATTACTCGAATTAGCAGAGGAAGTAGATGCAGGAGCGTTTCAAGATGCATTAGAGGGTATAACAGAGGGCATCAATTCTAAGGCTGAAAATATAGCCTATGTGCTTCAACAAATGAAATCGGATGCAGATGTATTACGAGCAGAAGAAAAACGCCTAGCAGAGCGCAGAAGGGCATTAGAAAGCAAGCAGGATCATCTTAAGTTTTATTTATTCAATGAATTAGACGGACTAGGTATTGAGAAAGTACAGTCTCCACACTTCACAATCTCGATACGCAATAATCCGCCTAAAGTCCAGATAGAAGATGAAAGTTTAATTCCATCTGATTTCATTATAACAAAAAGCAGCGTAGATAAAAAGGCACTGAAACAAGCCATAAAAGATGGCCGAGAATTTGAAGGTGTTTCTATGATTTCCGAAAGGGGTTTAAATATACGATGAATAAATCGGAAAGCATTGTCGAGATCAGCAAGGCGTTGGCAAAATTTCAAGAAGAAGTTAAGCAACCATTGAAAGATGCGGATAACCCATTCTTTAAAAGTAAATATGTTCCGCTAGAAAATGTAGTAGAAGCCATTGCAGAAAGTGGACCAAAAAACGGATTATCTTTTGTTCAATGGCCTAAGAATGACGAAACAGGCCGAGTAGGTGTAGCGACTCTTTTAATGCACACTAGCGGTGAGTTTATCGAGTTCGATGCAGTATTCATGAAAGCGGATAAAGAGACACCACAAGGGGCAGGAGCATTAATAACATACTTAAAGAGATATTCACTATCTGCCATATACGGAATAACTAGCGATGCTGACGATGATGCAAATAGTTCATCTGGAAACCAAGCGAGTCAGTCAAAGACAAACGGGGCTAGAGCATCCGATAAACAACTCAATTTTGTCACCAAACTACTAAAAGAAAAAGCAACCAACGACATACCGCAAGACAGATTATATAACGGATTAAAAAATAGAATGAAAACCGATGTAGATATGGAAAATTGGACAGCACAACAAGCGAGTGAAGCTATAAAGATATTGAGTACCAATAAGAGTGCATAGGGGCGTTTTGCCCCTTGCATTACCTAAAATATGAAGGAGTGTTGAAAATGAATGAACGGTTAAAAGGAATTAAAAGCGCAGTGATGTTTAATAAAAGGAAAGATATTTTGGTTGAAAGAGAAGTGCTTGAGTTTCTAATCAAACAGGTTGAACGATACGAAAAAATGCTATCAAGCGAAGCTGTATATTATCCATTAAGAGTAGAATATAAAAATCCTACATTAGAAGATGAAGAACGAGAAGAGTTTTATGATATTTATATGGAAATACGAAAAATGAGAGAGAAAGCCTTAGAGGAACAATCATGATCCAAACATACGAAGATTTTTCACTAGCCGAATCAGAACGCATCCGATTAGCAATAGAACAAATAACCGCAACGAAAGACACCGAGATCAACGAACTCAAACAGATCATCGCACATAACGACAAAGCATTTAAAGATATGTACCTATGTATGCATAAGTGGGAATGGGGCAGTTACTTTGCTAATACGCCAGAGGGGTTTATCTATCGGACTATTAAGAGGGAGGTATTTAAGTGAGAGAGATTAAATTTAGAGCATGGGATAACGTAGCATTTGAAATGTTGTATGTAGGAGAGGATATGGACGTTATTTTCTCTTTAAGCGATACAGGGATTGAATGCACAGACATTCGGAACGGCACACCTAGTGGTGACGGGGTAGATAGCATGGAACATCTAATTTATATGCAATTCACAGGCTTGCATGACAAGAACGGAACTCCTATATATGAGGGGGATATTGACACCGATGAAAATAGAAATTTAACAGTAGTTAAGTACATTAAAAAATATGGAGCTTACTGCTTTGTTCCAATTGAATTGTATTTACATGAAGATTACGAGAATGAAGTTTATTACCAGTACGGTTACGAATGTTTTTTTCATAATGTGACACCGAGTGTATATGCAGAAGTAATCGGCAACATATACGAAGATAAGGGGTTGTTGGAATGAGGAAATGCAAGTTTTGTAATGGTACTGGAATTGTATTTATGAAATCCAACGATATATTCACGGGTAAAGAAAGCAATTTCATGGGTTTTTCATTACCTATCACTACAAGCGGAAATATAAAAACAACATGTACAAAGTGTTTTGGAAAGGGAATGAAGCAATGAAATGCATGTTATGTAACTTCCTACCCTGGAACAAACGCAGCAAGCTATGTTGGACATGCTTTAGTAGATTAATAGGATAAGGGGAGGTTATTCCCCTTCTTTTTTATCAAGATATTTTTCTAAAATGTATTCAATTTCTTTAGCCATTGATCGCTTGTTGTCCTCGGCCTGTTCTTTTACCTTGTCCAGAACATCAGCATCAATACGCAACGTGAATCGCTTTAAATCAGACATTACGGCAACTCCTTTCTGCACCTTATTGACACTATCTAGTATACACTAAGACACCAAAAAATATAACTAGAAATATTTAATTTAAATGGAATAATTATCTTGACGTCGCATAGGGGTCATGTTATTATTAATAGTAGGAGGTGACACCAAATTGCATAAAAACGACACCAATAGGAAAAGGTTAACATTGCGTATAGATTCTCGGATCAATGACGAGATCGAAACAAAAGCAAAGGAATTGGGAATCAACAAAAACAGCTTTATATCAATGGTTCTTCATAAGGAAGTAAAGAGAAAGGGGGGAGCATAATGGAAAAGCTTGATCTATACATCGAGTGGAAAGAACTGGTGAAAAAGTCGAAAGAAATCAACGCAAGAAAAAGAGAAATCAAAAGCAAGTTAGGCAACGTCAGCGAATTAAAAATTGATTCATACGCTTTCAAGGAATTCAACAAACCAAGAGCCAGCGATATGAAAGAAATGTACGTAAGTGGATCTACGTTACAAGAAATAGGCGACATTTATGGGGTTACCAGAGAAAGAGTTAGGCAAATATTAAGTGGTTTCGGGGTCGATAGGAACGATGGAGGTATAGCCAAGAAAATAGAAATGGCAAAGAGTATTCCTTGTAGTGTTGACGATTGCAACACGCTAGCAACAGGCGTTCATGGGTATTGCAGGCATCATTATATACGAGTTCGTAATTATGGTACACCTAAACCAAAATTTAAAAGAGAGTTTATGGAGAATGACGGTGGTTGTTTAGTCGAAGGGTGCGACAGACCTTTTTCAGCATATGGATTGTGCAACAAGCACAAAACAAACTATTACATTCAAAGGGAAAGATACAAAAACGTAACTGATTTAAATGATTTTTTGAAAGTACAAAAAGCAAAACGAATGATGGGAAAAACAAAAATAAATTATAGCAAAATACGAGAATTCATGAATAACAATCCAGAACATTTTAAAAAGGATTTATATGTAAGGAAGTGAGGGCTTTAGGTGCTACTAACACCATAAAGCCCAATACAAAAACAATCTTACTATTAGTATATCAGAAATGGACAAGAATATACCAACAAATTGCAAGAAGGTGAATAAATGAGTAACTACGATGCCATCAGGGGCCTTATAAACAAAATGAGTGGTCAGCATAACACTTTCACCGTACCTAAGATATACGTTGAATACACTGGAGATTTAACTACAGCGATTCTTTTAAATCAAATTGTTTTCTTGTCAGATAAATCAAAGCGAAAAGATGGTTACTTTTATAAAACCTATAAAGAATGGAAAACAGAAATCTGTTTAACGGAACGACAAGTTAGAAACTCGGTTAATAAATTGAAGAAGTTAGAAGTAGTTGAAACAAAGCTAATGAGAGCGAACGGATCACCAACAGTTCACTACAAACTCCATTATGACAAGTTGGTAGATTCCATTCTTACATTATGTCAGATTCCAAACTTACAATATGTCAGTATCCAACATGACAATAAGTCAGAATCTATAACAGAGACTACTACAGAGAACACAACAGAGACTACTACAATACCTTATGTCGAGATAATTACTTATCTCAACGATATAGCTTCCAAGAATTATAAATCATCTACCAATAAGACAAAAGACTTAATCAAGGCTAGGTGGAATGAAGGATTTAGAGTTGATGACTTTAAGCGAGTTATAGATATAAAGCACGATGAATGGAAAGACGATCAAAAAATGAATAAGTTTATCAGACCAGAAACGCTATTCAGTCCAAAGTTTGAAGGTTATCTCAATCAAGAAGGACAAGCCAATGACGGCGGAGCATTTGACGAATTATTTTAGGAGGTAGCTCATGAGTATGAAAGAAGCTATGGAAAAGATACGAGAAAAACACGGTGTAGAAATAGTGGGAAAACATACATGCGAAGATTGCGGGAAAGAGTTTGATCTTGCTAGGAGAAAGAACACAGAAACAAACCCATCTTACACATGTCCATATTGTTTAATAGATTCAGAGGATAACAAAGTACGAGAAACCTTTTCAGTCATGATGGAGAAACAGAAGTTAATTGACCCTGACAGAATAAGCCATATTCCAATGGATATTAGGAATAAGACATTTGATGATTATATGCCAACAACAGACTTGCAGAGAAAAGCGAAAGATATTGCCATCAAGTTTGCTAACGATGACATAGAAGAATCCTCACTGGTTTTTCAAGGAGATACAGGGATAGGTAAAAGCCATTTATCTAAGTGTATCAGAGATTCTTTCAGAAATCGTATTAAGTCGGTGGTATTCATTGATTCACCTGAACTAATGAATAGGATAAAAAACTCATTCGGATATAAAGATTCAGGGAAAGTACAAGAAAACCTATTACGGACCATAGCAAACGCTGACTTGCTAATACTCGATGATATAGGCGCTGAATACGTTAAACCTGATGCAAATGGTTATGAAAGTTGGGCTGCTGATATTATTTTTCAGATTGTAAATTCAAGGCTAGGTAAGCAAAACATCTATACAACCAATTACACAAGTAAGGACCTTAATAAGAAATACGGCATGTTATCAAAGCGAATCATTTCCAGAATGATGAACAAAGCAAAAGTAATCAAGGTTGATGGTGACGATCAACGGCTGAAAGGTTTTGATTAGATGTGTGCTACATGTAAAGGGAAAGGCGGTCTAACCATTGAACATACGTGGGGCGTACAATTTGCCCCCTGCCCCGATTCCCATTGTGACTTCATACGGAATGATGATGATATAGAGGACCTGAAAAGAAGGTTAGGACTATGAACACATTAAGCAATGTAGCGATGCTAAAGCAGACAAGAGCAAGAGACAACGTAATCCTGCTAGAAGAATTAGAGTTCGTAATGCCAACGGAACAACTACAAACCATCACAGACCTACATAACGATGGCATGGAACTAGAGGATATAGCGAAAGAAGTAAAACGAAATCAATATGAGGTGCTAATAGCATTAATCCACCAGAACAAAAGAAACGTCAAATTAAGACCATTCGCTTATCGGGATAGGGGGTAACTCATGTTTGACGACATCGAACAAACCGCAACATTCATACGGGATGCTATACGAGATATACCGAAGCAATTCGATTATAACGGCAAAGCACAAAGTAAGTTGGATAAAGAACGCCAGGACATCATGCATTACATGGAATTTTGCAACTTAAACGCTAGTGATGGATGCAAAGCCTACAAAGATTTCCAAAGAGTAAGCAAAGAAAGAAGAAAGCACAAAAACGAAAATGAACTACTGGCAGAGATCAACAATATATTCATAAAACTAAAACCACATATTAACGAATTAGACCAAGCTATAGGAAGTTTGCGAAAGGTGAAAACAAATCAAAATAACAGGACTTACAAATGCAAAGTAAGGAATGATCTGCAAGATAAATTTGAGGGGGCAGGAAAATGAATAAAGTGAAGGTGACACAAGATCAAGCTGATGCGATACATCAATGGAGAACATGTTCAGATCGCAATGATTCAGAATTAGTGGAAACTCATATTCGGGGCTGGGTGCTTGAATCAGATCTATCCTTAAACGAATTAGATTTAGATGATTTTATCAAAGCTTTATACATCGGTTATGAAGTAGAGCCACAGTTTAAGGTTGGGGATTGGGTTGTTCGTGAAAATGTTATCACAAAAATAACGAATATTAATTATAAGCTTGATTCAGAAGGGGCTATTACTACAGAAAGGTTTTTAAGTTGGGTAACAGACAATCATTTACGCCATGCCACACCAGAAGAAATAGCAGAAGAAAAAGAACGCAGATGGTGGAGCAAGCACGGCAGGGAAAATTGGGAGTTGAAAAATGGTGATGTATTGGACAAAAGAAATTTTGCTTACACAGTTCGAGCAGTTGATGAAAGCTACGTTATGTTCAACGAGTTCGCCACAAAGAAAACATGGGACGAGTTAAAAAAAGATTTTAAAGTAGCCTGTTTTGCCGAAAAACGACTAGACAAAGGTGAATCTAAATGATTATAACCGCAACAATAATATTAATCGTAGCAATCCTAGTCATCATAGGGCATGTACAACACGTCAATAAATCATCAAAAGAAGGTAAGCTAGCACAATCTTATGAAATATTCTACATGGCTATTCTAACTGTATCTATCACATCAGGCATTATATGGGGAGGGTTATTTCAATGAATTTACCAAAGGAGCTTAAGTTTAAGTACAGGGATAAAATTTATTATGCAGAAGTATCAGATGGAACAGTCAACGTTACTTGGGATGACATTACGGGTGAACCAGCTACTTATGAAGTAGAAAAAGTTAAAGAATATATCGGTGAGGGTGCATGGATAATTTTAGATGATAAGTATGGCGAAGCGCCAAAAGGTAAAACAGATTACGAAATCATAGCGAAAAACATCGGTAAATTAGTAGCAGAGAAAAACAAACAATACGGAGATTCATTCAATAAATCGGGCGACTTCCTTAAACTCTTATATCCAGATGGAATCAAGCCAGAGCAATACAAAGATATGTTAGGACTTGTACGAGTGTTTGATAAACAGATGCGAATAGCTAACGGAAATCAGGGAGAAGAAAATGCATGGCAGGATATAAACGGATATAGCTTAGTGGCATTAGGAGGTAATGATAATGAGTGAATGGTTGAAAAAGATAAAGGAAAATTACTCAAATATGGTTGATATAGCTTTATCATCAGGAGAAACGCTTCCAAATTACGAAATAGAGGTTGCTGATCTAAATTATTTAATCCAACAAGCAGAATATGTAAAGGAATTGGAAAAGAGAAACGCTGAAATTATTGACGGTATTAACTTCAACAATAAAGAGTATGGAAAAATCATTGGTGAAAACCAACGCTACAAACAAGCATTAGAAGAAATTGCGTTTAAACAGCACAACGTAGAACCTAAGCGGGTAGTAGTTAAATTGCAATCAAAAGCAAGGGAAGTTTTAGGAGGTAATGATAATGAATGAATGGTTAACTACAGGTGAAATGATAGATCAGTTGAAAGTTGGGGAAGTTGCGGAAGTGGCAAACAACCCATCCGAGCATTTTAAAACGAAAGATGAAAAGGTGACATATGATGAAGGTGTTCTAGTCTGGAAAAAAGACGGACTGAAATTTTTCGTCAATGATTATATAACGGAATTAAAATGGCGCATCCTACCAAACTGTGTATCTTTTGAGGAAGCTATGAAGGCATTGAAGGAAGGAAAGGTAATCAGATGGTTTTCTCTTGATGGTGGAGACTCATCAAAATTATACCCGAGAGAATATGACGACACAGATATATTAGCTGATTTCAGTTTGATGGACTTATTCGAAGGCAAATGGACAATAGAAAATGTATAGCAAAGCCCAACAACTACAATCAACCCGTATCAAGCCAAAGCGAGGGAATCACTCTAGGATAACAGGAAGGAGAAAAACGAATGGAAGTGCCTAAGCCTAAGAATTATTGTAGGTGTGGATGCGGAACTGAAATTAAGGCAACTAGAAAATGGGTATCCACTCACAATTTGAAAAAAAGAAACGAAAACTACACTTACATTGCAAATAGAGCGCATAGAGAAGTTGAATGCATGGAGTGTGAAAAAAAGCAACTTAAAAGAGCAGATCATGTAAAAAGAAGGAACGGGAAAGTCTATTGTAGTAGTGCATGTGCAAACAAAGCTAACGCACGAGCGCCGAGAAGTTACCCAGAAAGAAAAACAGGCAAGATGAAAAAATGTAAGATTTGCAGGAAAGAGTTTTATGTACAAAAAGCAGTACTTTCATATGGTCGTGGGATATTCTGCTCAAGGGAATGTCATTTCGAATGGCTCAAAGAAAATCCACGAATAAACTTTGTAAAAGGAAATGACAATAGCGGAAAAAATAACGGAATGTATAAGAATGGCAAACACGCAGGCAGGGGATATAGAGGGGACAAAAGAAAAATTAAACAAGAGTTAATAGAACGTGACGGAGGTAAAGAATGTTTACTTTGTGGTCTACCTGGGGACGGATTGCACATGCATAGGGTTGTTTATGGTTCGCAAGGCGGAAAATATGAAACAAGTAATTGTATTCAACTATGCGGAGAAGATCATGCATTAGTCCATTCAAGCAAAAAGACATGGTTAGAACCGCAACAAAATTATCTCGCAGAACCAAACGAAAAAAACAGAAACAAGTTAATTAAATTAAGATTGGAAGTATTAGGGATAACGACAGAAAGTTTGTTTGAAGAATGAAGTTATACGTCAAGGAAATAGTTACAGAAAACGCAGACGGTGATCTACTAACACAGATAACACTACATCAGAGTAAACCTTATTTCTACAATTATATCATTTGGGCGTAAGAATCCAATTCTATAATAACAAAACTAAACAGTATTTTACAAATAGGAGGAAATTTTAATGGCATTAGTAGCTAACGGATTGGCAGGAAATAAGAATAAAGGAGAAAGAGAAAAAAACGATTTTTACCCCACTCCACCGCATGCAACGGAATCATTGCTTAATCGAGTTAACTTTGAGGGAAGTGTATGGGAGCCCGCATGTGGCGATGGGGCGATTTGTAAGGTTTTAGAAGAAAAGGAGTATAAGGTTTATGCAACAGATAAATACGATCGAGGTTATGGCGTGTATGATATTGATTTTTTAACTTGGGATTGGACAAAAACATTCAACCACAGACCGGCAAACATCATTACTAATCCGCCTTATAAAATCGCTCAAGAATTTGTTGAAAGATCGCTAGAATGTACGACGGGTAAAGTTGCTATGTTGTTGAAGTTGAATTTTCTTGAAAGCGCAAGAAGGTATGAAATGTTCAACAATACACCTTTAAAGCATGTTTTAGTTTTTTCTAAAAGATTGAATTTTTATGAAGGTACTTTAGAAGGCAATAAGAGGTCAGGGGTTTTAGCGTTTGCTTGGTATGTGTGGGAGCACGGATATGAGGGTCAACCACAAATAGACTGGATACTTTAATTAGGAGGTAATTATATGATAAACGCAGTAACGCTAGTAGGCAGATTAACAAAGGACGTAGATTTACGGTACACGCCCAATGGAAAAGCGGTAGGGAATTTTACGCTAGCGGTCAACAGGCCATTTAAAACGAACGGACAGCAGGAAACAGACTTTATCAATTGTACTATTTGGGGCAAACAGGCTGAGAACTTAGCAAACTTCATGAAAAAAGGTTCACAAGTCGGAGTAACAGGACGTATTCAGACGAGGACATATGAAAATAGCGAGGGTAAGACAGTATTTGTTACGGAAGTAGTAGCGGATCAAGCGGCATTCCTGGAAAGCAAGAAGGACAACCAATCTAGCAATCAATCAATTCCAGCAAGTGAAGGAACAGAAATCCAAGATACAGAATTACCATTTTAATTATGGACTACTCAAAAGCAACTAAACAACAACTACAGCAAATAGCCTTACATGAAAACTGCGAGTTAGATATTAAATATCTAGCTTGCAGACACTTAAAAGTTAAACGCATTAAACAGACGTTATCGCCATATTGGAGAAAACAATACTATGAATTATTTAGGAGATGGTGACTATGGAATGTCCAGAGTGCGAAGATAAAACAAAAGTAATAGATAGTCGTAAAACAGAAGTAATGTACCGCAGGAGAGAATGTAGATCGTGCAAGCATCGGTTTAGCACATACGAGGTTACACAATATTCTTTGCTTGAAATGTTAGATGACAAATTACCAGTTGAATTAGTGGATCAAGTTTCAAATGTATTAGAAAAAGAATTTCCAACAGATACAAGGAGGGCGAAATATGAAAACGTATGAGACCCATGACGAAATGAAGCGAACGCATGTTATCGAGCAACTAGAGAAATTCGGTAGTTACAACAACGACCATTACACATATCAAGAATTAAAAATAAAACTAGCAGCAGCTAGAGCAATGGATATAGACATAACACACGATGATAATAAATTTTTCTAGGAGGTTAAACGATGAGTGACTTTAAAGCAATAAGGATGATTTATAAAACTCAAGTAGAACATGGATTAAAAGAAATTACATTAAATAAATTGATGTTTGAAAAGTTATTAAACCAAGCAGAACGTGTAGAGGAATTGGAATACAGGCACAAAGTTTTATTATATGAAGTTCGGAATAAAGGCGAACTTGAGCTACAAAACCAACGCCACAAACAGGCTTTGGAGTTAATTATATCAGACACTCATTATGACGGTAGCCTTGAATATATAAGTCCTATTCACGTAATAAGAAAAAGAGCAGAAAAAGCACTAGGAGGTAACGCATGAATCTAACTAAATTATTCGAGATACAGAAAACATTGGATGATCGAATCATGAAAGAGCATGGATTAGAAGGACAGGACTTGCTAAATAAAAAGATATTAGCTTTACAAGTTGAATTAGGCGAGTTAGCGAATGAATGGCGAGGGTTTAAGTTTTGGAGTAAGGATCAGAGACCGAGGGTCGAAGATTGGATTGAGTGCTCAACTTGTAATGGAACAGGTGATTTAAACTACGAAAAGGTTCAAGAGGATGCCGAGGGAAGTGGTAACCATGAATATATTGATTGTGAAGAATGTGATTGCGCTGGAACAGTCGGAGTCAGAAACCCACTCCTAGAAGAATACGTTGATTGCCTGCATTTTATATTGAGTATTGGGTTAGATTTAGAGTTTGGTAATTATCCTATGATTGGGAGTTCACCAGAAACTAAGACAGTATCAGATATGTTTCTTGTCACTTTTGAAACAATTAATATGTTCTATCGGGCTTACTTTTCAGGCAATGAAGACTTAACTGAAATAAAATACACAATCGTTTTCGATACCTTCATAACTCTTGGAGAAATGCTAGGATTCACCACAGAACAAATCGAACAAGCATATCTGGACAAAAACAAAATCAATCACGAAAGACAGAACAATGACTACTGAACGTGAATCCATCATCGAACAATTAGTACTAATCACAGGATATAACCGCAGCGTATTTGACAGAATAGGTGACACAGAACTATTAAAGGAGTTGGAGAAATATTATGGATAAAGATAATCGAATTACAATGCTGAAACATTATAAAAAACAAGCTGAACAAGAAAGGGATTTTTATTTCAAGAAATACAAAGCAGAGCAAAGAGTAACAACCTTTCTCTTGGGGGCAATGGGAGTATTAAGTGTATTACTGATTATCGCTATATTTATGGGGGCTTACTAATGAACTATATAGGCATAGACCCAAGTACGAAAACGGGGTTAGTTATATTGAATGTTGAAGGTAACGTATTGCTTGAAAAAGAAATAACCACAAAAGAAAAAAGCGATCCTGCAAGATTCGTAGATATAACAAAACAAATAATCCCATTCATAAACGAGGGTGACAAAGTATTAATTGAGGGATTCTCCTACGGTTCAAGAGGTAGGGGAGTCTCCACACAATATGGCATAGGTTGGGCAATCCGCATAAAACTATTAAAATTAGTCCGAAGCAAATATATATCCGACTATATCGAGGTATCGCCTAACACATTAAAAAAATTCGCTACAGGTAAAGGGAACGTAAAGAAAGAGGATATGATACTACCGATTAACGACAGATGGGGCTATAGGAACGGTTCAGACAACATAAGGGATGCGTATGTATTAGCGCAGATTGGTAGGGCGTTAGATGGTCATGGAAAGCCTGCAAAAGCACAATTAGCTTGTATAAAGGAGTTGGGATGATTGAAAAAAATATGGAGTGAAGATTATAAAAACCGTCATATAAAAATAGAAGCATTTGTTAGCAAACCAATGGATAGAGAAGTTGTTTTTGTTGAATGTAACATTTATAAACCGGGCTCAAGTAAAAGTGAATATTGGTTTGATTCCATTATTGGAAAGCCAGTGTTTGGGGGTAATAAAAGATGGAAAATCAAAGTAGACAGAGAGATAGAGTATTTAAAATTTAAAGCAACCACACAGATAGATGAGGACATCAGAATGAACGAATTAACGAACGGCCTGACAGATAGCTTATTGTGGACTGATTAGATGGAACTCCAAAAAGTAACCTCAATGATAATGATTGCTTCAGAACGAATAGACAAAGCAACGAGAGAAATATATAAACTAGCCGAAAAGAAAGCAGAGACCGAAGAATATTTCCGTATAGCATTAGCAAAAGAAAAATTTATATTAAAAGATCAAGGAATGGCAATAACACTCATTGATGATTTAGCAAGAGGAAAAGAAGATATTGCAAGGTTAAAACGTGATCGAGATTTAGCAGAGGATATGTTCAAGGCAGCGATTGAGAGTTTAAGAGCGTTACAAGCAGAGTTAAGCGGATTGCAAAGCATATTGAGATTTCAGTCTGATGTAGGGGGATAGTACATGGAGTTACTAATCGTATTAATCGTATTAGTACTACTCATATTGGTTGATAAGGAGGGTTAATCATGCCAACAGAACAAGAATGGAAAAACGAAGTAGAACGCATTAAGTTAATATTACCTTATTGGGAAGCTATACCACATCCGCAAGCTGTTATTAATGCAACTTTAATAAAACATCTTATAAAAGCATATGAAAAAGGTGATAGGCAAGGTATTACATTCTTACAGATGAACGACATAGCGCAACCACATTAGGGTTAGGGGGTTAATGAATGACACAACTGTCCTTTGCTGAAAAGAAACTGGATAAAAAAGCTAAACGTGAAGTAACTAAGATATTACGCTCCTACGGTAACTTAGATGCAATTATAGAAAGTATGAGCGTAGTTATGCCGAAAGTAACACAAAGCTTTGATGTAAGCGAAGCCCAACGAGATAACCAGTTTTATTCATCGACAGAGGATTCCGTTATGAAGAAAATGCAACTAGAAATCAAATTAAAACAAAAAGAAAAGCTGGACATCATCTACGAATCTATTACACAGGAAAAGAAGGATATATGGGATTACCGATTTATAGATGGATATACAGACGAACAGACGATGATCCACATGAATTTAACGAGTAATCGGAATAAATACTTTGGTGAGAAATATGAATTAATGGGTATGATTGCAGACAGTTTTTACTTGTGGTGAAAGGAGGTATCAATATGAAAACAAGTCATGAAGATTATCTAAAACAAACATTACAGTCCAAAAAATATGAACTTGAACACTTAAATACTCAGCATAGAATTGATATTGCGGTATATAACGCAAAAAAAAGAAAAGGTAACAACGCAAATTTACTCAATCGAATCTCAACTAGAAGAAAAATAGCGAAACATCTATACTTTTTGCATACAAATTAAATACGAATTGAACGCATTTCTGTAGTAGTATAGTAGTATAGGAAAATTAGATAACGCACTTGTACGAGATTCGGTCATTAATGGGCGAACACACCTCGTATGGGTGCTTTTTATATGGGGGTATAGCTTAACGGATAAAGCGCCTGTTTTCTACACAGTTGATTGAGGGTTCAAATCCTTCTACTCCCTTTTTTAGGAAAGCCGTAATCGGTTGGCGTTATTGGATTACTAATTCGATAGCGTTTTTTATATTACATGGGCTAAAAGCGTTTATGGGATAGCCATTTGCTTGGAGGGGAGCGGGGCAATTATGAAATGGAACAAAGATAAAGACAAATACTTAATAAGCCTGGTTACAATACACGGAAAGAAGTGGCAATTTGTGGCCAAGGAAATGGAAAATAAATTCGGGGAAACATTCAGCAGTGAACAAGTCCGCAGTAGATGGAGAACTGAACTGCAATATGAGAAAGCAGAAACCGAGGATATACCTGCATATAACGAGACTACAAAGATATTGGAAAATGGAAATATTGAAACGGATAGACTAATAGAGTTATCCGAAGAAGAAGAGAAGGACAAGGATAGCGTATTGATAGCACACGGCTATGATCCTGTTGAATGGGAGATAGTTAAAGCAACATCGAGTAAGTGGCATCATTTTAATAAAGAAATGTCGAGTCCTAAGACAATGTATGCATCAAAAGTAACAGTTAAACCGAAAGTAAATGGATTTGATTGGGGCAGGTTGTTAGACGAAATTAAACAAACGCCAACAGTCAATATAGAAACATACATACCGAACGCTACAACGTATTTAAATATTCCTCTAGCAGATATGCATTTCGGTGTGGCTGATTACGATTATTACAAAGAAACACAATCTAAAATAATTAATCTAATACGAAATAAGCATGAGGAAGTATTATTTATTATTGGAAATGACCTTTTACACGTAGATAACTTTAGAAACACAACATCATCAGGACGAGAGATACAACAGATAGACATGGTACAAGCATGGAAAGATGCTAAAGCGTTTTATTATCCATTATTGGGATATGCATTAGAAAACAGTAATAAAGTGAAGATTATGTACATTAAGGGCAATCATTCGGAGAGCATGGAATGGGCATTTGTTCAGATGCTTAAAGCGAGATTCCCACAGATAATATTTGACGATGAATTCAAGGAAAGAAAAGTCCACATGTTAGGCTTGAATTTCTGTGGAGCTAATCATGGCGATAAGAAGAAGATGAAAAACATATCAGAAAACTTTGCAGTAGAATTCCCTATTGAGTGGAGTAAGGCGAAAACAAGGACAGTATTTACCGCACACCTACATCATGAGTTAGTGATAGATAAGGGTGGCATAGTGATTAGGCAGTTATCTACCCGTGTTCCTGCTGATATTTGGCATGATGACATGGGATATACAACAGCGCACAAGAGATTCCAAGTACATGAATATGATTACGATGCAGAACGATGTATTCATTATGTATAGGGGGTGATAGTTATGAAATATATGATTGCCAAGAATACAAGGATGGGAAAACATCAAATACAGCAGGAAATGATACATGATGGGTTAGGCATTGAAACAGCGCATGAACTAGCATATACGTACACGATGCAGAATACTAGTCGTAAAATTGATTATCAAGTGCTGCCAGAACCGGATGTGACTAACTTTATACTTAAAATTAAGAATCCAATTGATTATATAAATGAATCGTATAGGTAGGGGTGATTACATGAAACCCATGAAGATAAAGGTAATGTCAACAACACAAAATTGGACAACTAATATTGATGAAAATCACAGAGTGGATACAACACTATATGAAAATAAATTCACTAACACAGTAACTATGTCCGCTTGGAAAGAAGGAAGGGCAGTTGCTCTGGGTTGTGCTGAAACAAGTTTTTTCATGTGGTCTAAGTTGCTTGCAAATAAAATGTCTCGATCAATATATCTAAAGCGACTAAAAAAGGTGCAGAATGAATTGAATGCAGACATAGAAGATAAAGGGCATAAATTGAATGTCAATATATTAGAACAGAGGTGATTACATGATACCAAGCAAAGTAAAAGTAGCAGGAATAGAATATGACGTATTGCAGAAGCCAACAGTAGATAAAAATGCAACTCTAGCAGGAATATGTAATTGGGGTTTTAGTGAAATAGAAATAAAAGAGGATATACCGCAAGATAGAAAAGAAGAAACATTTATACATGAGTTACTTCATGCTATTCACTATGAAGCAGGATATGATACACAGGACGAGGATATGATTAATCGAGTAGGCAAGGTATTGTATCAGGTATTGAAGGATAACGATTTAAGATTCGGAAACAAAGGTAAGCAACATAAGATGCCAAGATTACCGGAAGTAGATTTGCCGGACATCCCTAAAATGGATTTCCCAACAATGCCTAAGATGAGTCTGCCAAACATACCCACACTAGAAAGAGGTGGAAATATATGATTGGATTAGGACTGATTTTAACCATGTACGTTACACTTCCGATTATAGCGATATTATTAGCGTACAAATTATATAGAAAATAACCAATATAGCATATGCAGGAGGGAGCGCTTATAAGTGAATGAGAAACAGAGAAGATTTGCAGATTATTACATCGAGACAGGCAACATAACGGAATCAGCAGTAAGGGCAGGATATAGCAAAAACTATGCTAATGCCCAAGGGTACAAATTGTTGGATAATGTTGGGATCAGAAAATATATAGAAGAACGAAATAAACAATTAGAAAGCCAAAGGATAGCCAATATGACAGAAGTAAAAGAGTTTTGGACTAATACTATACGTGATGAGGAACTAGACTACAAAGATCGCTTAAAGGCTTCTGAATACATTGCTAAGACAAACGCTGCTTTTATTGACAGGACAGAACAAACAGGCGACATGAGTATAAACATCAACGTAAAAGGAAGTAAAGGTAATGAACATTGATGTAACTGTTAATCAAACGTATTTACCATTATTGAAAAACGATACAAGAACACAAATACTATTCGGTGGTTCATCAAGTGGGAAAAGCTTCTTTTTGGCCCAACGTACTATATTAGATGTGTTAGGTGGTCATCGTAATTACCTGATATGCAGGAACGTAGCGAACACAATTCGTAAGTCTGTATTCAATGAGATCAGCAAGACCATTATAGAAATGGATCTTTCAAAAGCATTCAGCATCAATAAATCTGACTTAGTAATTACGTGTAATCTGACTAATAAGCAAATTTTATTCGCTGGCTTAGATGATCCAGAGAAAATAAAGTCCATTACACCTATTGAGGGCGTTATAACTGACGTATGGGTAGAAGAAGCTACCGAAACACGATATGAAGCTGTAAAGCAACTAAATAAACGTTTAAGAGGGCGCTCTAAAGTTAATAAGCGTCTTATTTTGTCGTTCAATCCCATTTTAAAATCGCATTGGATATTCGAGGAATACTTTGATGGTTGGGAAGATGATAAAACAAGCTATCACGATGAAAAACTATTAATCATCAAGACAACATATCAAGACAATGATTTCCTAGAAAAAGACGATGTATACGAGTTAGAGAATGAGCCAGATAAATATTACCGTGATGTATATACCTATGGTAATTGGGGCGTACTTGGTAACGTCATATTCAAGAATTGGGAAACAAGAGACTTATCCGACATTAAGCATACATTCGATAGATTTAATAATGGGCTCGATTTTGGATTTGCCAACGATCCGTCAGCATTAGCGAGAATGTACTATAACAAGAAGAAAAAGGAATTATATATACTCGATGAATTATACGAGCATGGACTAACAAATGATGTACTTGCAGATCGTGTAATAGAGAAGATAGGCAGCGAGGTTGTGTTTTGCGATAGTTCAGAACCTAAGAGTATACAAGAATTAAAGAATCTTGGGGTAAGAGCATTAGGCGCTAAGAAAGGCAAGGATTCAGTTAATCATGGCATCGGTTGGTTAAAACAACAAAAGATAATTATAGATGTAAGCTGTCAAAACACAAAGAATGAATTTCAGAAGTATAAGTGGAAAGAAGATAAGAACGGAATCGTACTCCCTACACCTGTAGATAAGGACAACCATTTATTGGATGCGATACGTTACGGAATGGAAAGAGATATGGTACGCAAAGGAATCCAATTTGTAAACTAAGGAGGTGCGGATATGTACCCAAGTAGTCCGACGCACACAGAAGAATTAATACAAATGATAAAAAGCAACTCACCTAAAACAGTAGACATCATCAAAGAATATATAGAGAACCACGACACGAAGGCTATGGATGAAGGGATCAAGTATTACTATAAAGAAAATGACATAACCGATCGAGTTATATATAAGTATGACAACGCAGGGAATAAGCTAATAGATCACGAAGCGACAAACAATAAATTGGCATCTGGCTACCACAAATTATTAGTGGATCAGAAAACCTCTTACCTAGTCGGTGAGCCATTAACAATAAGTAGCAAGTCTGATAAGGATATTGAGCCAATCACGGAAACATTAGGCGATGAATTTAACGATACACTACCCGAATTAGTAACCGCAGCATCCAACAAAGGCAGAGAATGGCTACATCCTTATATTGATACGAACGGGGAATTTGATTATATTATTATACCTGCACAAGAGGGAATACCGATATACGACAATACGAAGCGTAAAAGCCTTATAGGGTTTATTCGATATTATGAGTTAGACGATGGCACGAAGAAAATAGAATTGTGGGATGATAAGCAAGTTACGTTTTACGAGGAAACAGACCAAGGAATTGTAATGGATGTATCATATGAGGATAACCCGCAACCGCATTTTTATTATGGTCCAGAAGATAACAAGAAAGGCTATTCATGGAGCAAAGAAGGCAAGAAGGCAGTACCCTTTATTGAGTTTGCAAACAACAGCAAACGAGTGAATGACTTGTTATTCTACAAAGATTTCATTGATGCAACAGACAATATAATATCAGACACTACTAACACAATTGAGGATGTGCAACAATTTCTATACGTCATCAGAGGATATGAAGGACAAGATATAGCGGAAGCCGTAACTAATTTCAAACGGTTTAAAGGTGTTGCAGTTAGTTCGGATGAGAATAGTGGGGTAGACATATTGCAAGGGGAAGTTCCTATGCAATCTATTTCAACTCATTTAGACCGTATGAAAGACGATATATTCCAATTCGGGCAAGGTGTTGATATATCCAGTGATAAGTATGGGAATAGTCCATCTGGGATAGCATTGAAGTTCCTGTTCTCATTACTCGACATGAAAGCATCTGTATTAGAACGTAAATTCGAAAAAGGCTTACGTGAGTTTATTTGGTATGTATGTGAATATCTCGAAATATCAGGACAAGGCACATACGATTATAAAAATATTGAGTTCGTTTTTAACAAAAGTATGCTTATGAACGAGTTAGAACAAGTAACCATAGCACAGCAGAGTTTAGGCGTAATCAGCCAAGAAACGATAGTAGCGAATCATCCATGGACTACAAACGTGCAACAGGAGTTAGACAGATTAGAAGAAGCTAAGAGTGCTTATCCATCTGTAGAGGATGATGAAGAATTAGAAGAAGATGAAGAAGAGTAAAAAAACTCACCACATATTAGGCAAGTTTTTTAGGTTTCCATGTTTTCTTACAGTCTTTGCATTGTAGTTGTTTAGCAGTAAAAGGCGACACTACCATAAGGACTAAGCCTATTATCATGCCTAGTATGCCTACAGGTGGAATGATCAACAACCATATGCTAATACCAAACATGCCGATACCGACTAACAGAACGAAAAGGAATCCCATTTTATGAACATTCTTGGACTCACAACGAGGGCATGCTTCCCAATAATCAACCTTTTCCTTTGCTTGTTTGTTAGGGGTGAAACTATTACTCTTAATTGCATCTTTTAAATATCCCATTATTTACCTCCTTTTTTCTTATACTATATCATATGCAGAAAATTGTTTCAATATGAGGTGAAAGCATGAAAAATCAGAATGATCTCGATAAGCACCTAGACAGGCTCATACGCAAATCAGAGAATCAAGTCACTAAAATATATGCAGCGAGATACAAGGAAATAACAAAAGAAATCGATAAAATGTATAAGAATTACGAAGTAGGCGGTAAGTTAACGCTAAATGAAATGAACAGATACAACCGACTAGACAAGTCGCTCGATAGCATCACAAGAGAACTACTCAAAGGGCAGAATCAAGCCTGTAGATTGGCGCAACGTACAGCCGAACAGCAATACCTTGAAAATTATTACCGAAGCGCACACATGTACGAATTTACCGCACAGCGCAAGCTAGGATTTGGCTTAGTGGACAATGACACAATTAAAGCAGCAGTTGAAAATCCGATTGATAAACTTAAACTGCCAGCAGTAAAGAGTAGGAACAGAAAAGCCGTTGTTGACCGTATACGCAACGATATAGCACAAGGACTAGCTAGAGGTTCATCTTACAGGGAAATGACTACAATCGTCCGTAAAGCAGTAGATATGGATATGAACAAAGCTAGAACAGTTGTGCAAACGGAAAGCCATAGAGCGCAAGTTAAAGGTAGAGATGCATCAGCTAGACAAGCCGAGAAATATGTCAAGTTAGAAAAGAAATGGAGTGCAGCATTAGATGGATCAACTCGTAGCGCACACCAAGATTTGGACGGTGTAACTATTGGCATGGATGAAGATTTCAAGTCCCCTAATGGTGGAGTAGGACCTTATCCTTCATCACTAAATTCAGCATCGGATGATATTCGCTGTCGTTGTTCATGCTTATATTTGGTAAACGGTAGAGAGCCAGAACTTAGACGAGCAAGGACAGAAACAGGCGATAACGAGGTAATACCATATGTTAATTATAAGGATTGGGAGAAGGAACGATTAAAGAAATAAGGTGGCGTTATAAATGGAATTAACCTTCAAAGAAATACGCGATGAATTAGTAGAGCGTTTCAATGTTGATGAAGATGTTATTGGAGAAATGGTTTTTGAAGAAACCCTAGGATTAGTTAAACTAATGAAAGTACAGAAAGAGCGAGCGCTAAAGGAGAGTGTACCCGTGAAAAAGAAGTTCATATTAGAGTTTGATGAAGAGCCTTCTTTCCTGTATGTCTCACACGGGCATAACAAAGAGAAGGTTTTTCTTCATGGGAAAGAAGTTGAACATTGGACAGGGTTAGAAATGCGAACAAGTGTAGATGATTTTATGACATACGATATTTCTTATGTAGATGCACCCAAGAATAAATAAGGAGGTGATCCTATATCTCGTTTGTAGCATACGCTAGCTACTTGACCTAGATAAGTCATTAAACTGTCTCTTTATTATGCAATCATTCGCAGTCATGCGTTAACTGACTAACCTATCGTAGACAATACTACGTAAATAAATGTGAGGGAGAAATATATATGAAACGTAAATTTTTAACAGACTTAGGACTAGAATCAGAACAAGTAGAAAAGATCATGAAAGAGCATGGTGCTACTGTCAACTCTTTGAAAGATGACCTTGATAAAGTGGATGAATATAAGCAACAGATTGAGGACTACAAGAAAGAAGTGGCAGACCGCGACAAACAACTAGAGGAATTAGGTAAGAAAGCGGAAGGAAATGAAGAACTACAAAAACAGATTAAAGATTTGCAAGCAGAAAATGAGAACACCAAGAAAGAAAACGAAGAAAACCTATCCAAAGCTCGCAAAGATTCCAAATTAGACCTAGCCTTGCTAAATGCTAAGGCTAAGAATCCTAAAGCAGTTAAAGCGTTGCTAGATGCTGAATCTATTAAACTAGATGGAGATAAGTTACTAGGCTTAGATGAACAGTTAAAAGCATTGCAGGAATCGGACAGTTATTTGTTTGGTGAAGGTGACAGATTAGGCGGCAGAGACCCGCATCCTACAGACCCGAACAAACCAGCGACACAGAAAAACCCATTTAGTAAAGATGATTTTAATATGACTGAACAAGGGCAGTTAATCAGAAACGAACCAGACAAGGCAAGAGATTTAATTAAACAAGCAGGGAAAAATCCTGCATTATACGGACTATAAAAAGGGAGAGATTTAAATGGCAGTAACAAGAGTAAGCGATATTATAATTCCAGAGGTATTCAATCCATATTTAATTAACGAAATTGAAGAAAAGAGCGCATTGGTGCGATCTGGGATTATGGGAAGTGTACCCAATGTAACCGTACCAAACGGTGGAGATACTATTAATATGCCTTTCTTTAACGATTTGGAAGGCGACCCAGAAGCGATTCAATCTGATTTCGCATTAACGCCAGAGAAAATCACAACAGGCAAAGACGTTGCGAGGGTGTTCCAGTTCGGTAAAGCGTGGAGTTCAGAGGATTTAGCAGCGGAATTGGCGGGTAGCGACCCTATGAAAGCTATCGCATCACGAGTGGCGGCTTATTGGACGCGTTCACAGCAACGTATGTTGTTAAATCAATTAGAAGGTGTATTCGCTGATAACTCTACTAATGACGGTGGAGACTTGATTCTTGACGTTTCCGCAGAAGATGGAACAGGACAACAAGCAAGCGGAGAAGTATTTATTGATGGGGCACAATTGCTAGGGGATGCAAAGGGCAAATTTACTGCAATCGCTGTTCATTCACGAGTGCATGCTAACCTACAAAAAGCACAATTAATTGAATACCTTCCAGAATCAACTATTGATATCGGTTTTGGTACGTACCAAGGTAAGACTATTATTGTTGATGATGGTTTGCCTGTGCTTGACGGTGCTACAAGTGGTAAGAAATACACTTCTTACTTGTTTGGAGCAGGGGCAGTAGGTTATGTTGCAGGACAACCAAAAACACCAACGGAAACAGACCGTAATTCTCTTAAAGGTGAGGACATTCTGATTAACAGACAGAAATTCATTATGCATACACGTGGTTTTAAATGGACAGAAGGTGCAGTAGTAGGAGAAATGCCTACACTTGCAGAAATGGCTAATGCATTAAACTATGACCGCGTATATGAAAAGAAAAAAGTACGTGTAACAAAAATCGTTACAAATGGCTAATTAAATAGAAGGCTAGGATATATTTCCTAGTCTCTTTTTTATGGAGGTGCAGGAAATGGGAGCAACTACTTTTTATTTGTTAGAAAAAGAAAAACAGGAGCGTGAAGCTAATGCCAAAAGGAAAGCCGAACAAAGGAACAAAAAAAGACAAGCGCCTAAAAAGAAACAAAAAGAAAAAGTAGGTGATTAGATGGAAGTATCAGACGTAAAATCAATCCTACGATGGAAAACAACCAAACACGATGACTACACAACTACTATGCTACCTCTAATGATTGAAGCGGTTAAAGATGATTGTAACAATCCATTCATTGATGAAAACGGGAAGGAATCATTACCTGGTGGCGTACAAATAGCCGTAGCCAAATGGATAGAATACAACACAAATCAAGCAGGGGTTACAGGGCGATCACAGGGCGTTAGTTATTCCTATGATGTAAACGTACCCGACAGCATTAAATCATTCCTAAGACCATATAAAAGGTTGCGATTCTGATGCATGAATTTACTGTAAAGGATTATGTGGAATCACAAGACCCGATCACAGGCGAAACTACTAAAGAGTGGGTATTACTAGATTCATTTGAAGGAGAAGTAACCACACCAACAGGATCAGAATTAATGGAAGCCATGAAGTTAACCAATCCATTAGATTATATGGTGCACATGGATTATGACAATCGTATTAAACCATATATGAGGGTGTTTTTTGGTGACATGGAATTAGATATACACGTTGTATTACCAACGATGCCCGACTTTGAGGGAGAATACGAAAGCCTTATCTTAAAATGTTCTTCATCATTGCGGTAGCATCCCATTCAGCCTGTTTCTGAACACGTTTAAGAGCCTTCCCTTTATTCTTTAGGTACAAGGCATATGTTAGGTATTCTTTGGGACGTTCGTCTTGTGGTACATGACTAGCGTATTCTTGATAGCTTACTTTATTGTGGTCAAGCAGTATTAAATATAGATCGTAAGACAGGTTAACCAAGTTTACACCTCCGAGGTGAGAATATGAAGATAGATTTTGATTTTGATGATGCAGGATTTTCACGAATGATTGAAGATTATGCACGAAAAGCACCTGATGAAATAAAAGCAACTGTGGCAGAATCAGCCGAGATGATAACATCGCAAGCTAAGGCATTAGCACCAGTTGCTATGGTTAATGGCGGTACTCTAAAAAACAGTATATCTGTATCTTACTACAATTCAGCGATGAGCGCAGAAATAGGTACGCCAGTTACGTATGCGATATTCGTAGAAATGGGTACTCGTTACCAAAGCGCACAACCTTATCTATTCCCAAGTTACGAAATGGAAAGGCCTAAGTATATGAAAGCATTAGAAAAGGCGTTGAGACTATGAGCGCAATAGCAGATACTCAAATATTATTATATGCTGCCTTGTCGCCAAACATGAACGTATATGTTGACGAAGCAAGCGAGGGTGCGGTTAGTCCATATGTGGTCATAGGCAATACAACAATGACTAACGACAGCACGAAAAATAGAAGTGGTGAGGACTTTACCGTTACTATCCACGTATGGCATGAAACATCAGGTTACGGAGCAAAACAATTATTAGCAGAAGTCAAACAAGCCCTTTCATCATTAACGATGGATGGGTTTAATTTATGGCTTAGCAACGTTGAATATATGGACGTATTAACCGACCCTAGCGGTTGGAAGCATGGAATATTACGTATACGCATGAGAATACAAGAAGGAGTGAATTAAATGGCTAAGAATGGTTCTAATATATTAATTCTGGTTGATGTAAACGGGGAGTTTATCCCGTGTGCTGAATCGACAGGTTTTTCATGGGAATCCTCAACAGACATGATAGATGTAACAAGCAAAGACAATGAACACAAGAAGTATTTAGCGGGCAAACGAGACGGAACAGCCGATCAAGAAGGATTTTATGTGCCTAACGATCCTGCATACCAAGCGTTAAAAGAAGCGCAGAGAAACGGGCAAACAGTAATTCTTAGGCGTTCAGAGGATGGTACAGAAGTTGAAGAAGCAGAAGGACTCATTAGTTCCATGAGCGGAGATGCGCCCGATAATGACGGGGCAACAATGGGTATATCTTATCAGTTAAACACAGATTGGGAAGCGGTAGTAATAGCATAGGGGCATAACGCCCCTCTTTATAGGAGGTAGAGCATGGGAAAAGCTAACGGAAAAGTATGGATTAATGATGATTATTACTTAAAGTACACAACTAATAGAATGGTAGATTTTGAAGATATAAGTGGAGTGGGATTTATGGAAGCGTTCGGGGATTTAGAGGATGGGAAACTATCGTTTAAAGTTATTCGTGCGTTGATATGGTCTGGACTAAAACATCAGAACGAGGACTTAACTTCCGAGGAAGCAGGAGACATTCTGGACGAAGTAGGATTGCCTAAAGTATTGGAAAAACTACCCGATGCAATGAGCGCTATATTCCCAGACGATGAAAAGACGAAACAAGCAAAAAACTTACAAAAGGTAGCGGGAAAGTAGATACATCTATCCCGTGGGATGAATTATTGCGTAACGCTACCAGATGCGGAATAACTGTTGATCGATTCTGGGATATGACAATCAAAGAGATTCTACTGGAAATCAAAGGTTACAACTTCCGATTAGAGAACGAAATGGAACTACATGCACACTTTGCAGCACAGATTATTAATTCTAATCGTGGCAAAGGAAAAACATACAAGGGTACTGATTTATTTAATCCGAATAAGGCGGATAATGTTGTATCAATAGAAGAACACAAGAAAAGATTTGAAGAAGCTAATGCGCTAATGGGCGCAGATGCAATCCCTGTACGCAGAAGGCAGGTGAAATAATGACAACAGTAAGTGAAATGAATGTGAGGATAGGCGCTACTATTACCGACTTTCAGAAGAAAATGGGCGAAGTTACAAAGGGTATGGAAGGTGCTAGTAGCAAAATGAAGGCTACAGGTGAAAGCATGAAAACCGCAGGCGGTAAGATGTCTAAGATGGTAACAGGCCCGATGGTTGCGGTGGGCGCAGGAATGTTAGCCTTAGCCAAAAAAACAGGTAACTATGCTGATGAAGTACTCGATTTACAAGCTATCACAGGCATGTCAACCGATTCTATCCAAGAGTGGCAACACGTAGCCAAGGTTGCAGGGGTTTCTACTAATTCCATGACTACTGCATCGGAACAGTTAACCAAACAAATGTCTACTATGGCAGATGGAACGGGTAAGCAAGCCGAAGCATTAGCAGGACTAGGCATCGAGTATAAAGACTTAGAAGCAGCATCCCCAGACGAACGGATGAACATGCTAACGCAAGCTTTGTCAGAAGTAGAAGATGATGCTAAACGTGCTGAATATGGCACAGACTTATTAAGAGGATCATGGAAAGAAATAGCGCCTGTTGTTTCTATGGGCGCTGATGCGATAGACGATGCCAAGAATAGGGCGCATGAGTTGGGAACAGTCATGGGCGAGGATGCTTTAAGCGATGCGAACAACTTTAGAATAAGTATGGATGAATTGGGCGCACAAATGGCAGGGGTGGGCAGAAATATTATGTCTGACTTAATGCCTGTCATACAAGGATCACTCATGCCATTTATAGAAGATACGCTAGTCCCGGGCTTTCAACGAGTGGGCGAAATCATCGGCGAAGTAATTGAGTGGTTCATGGGATTGTCGCCAACAGTATTAAAAATCATCGGGATATTTATGTTAGTTATGGCAGCACTAGGACCGTTACTGATAGTATTCGGATTCCTAGCAAGCGCAATCGGCAGCATCTTATCATTAACGACATTACTAGCACCTGTATTCGCAGCGCTTAAAGTGGCGTTCCTGGCGATAACAGGACCTATAGGTATAATAATAGGCATCGTAATTTTGTTGGCTGTGCTTATATTCAAATATTGGGATGAAATAAAAGAGTTCACCATTACGGTATTTTCCGCAATAGGTGATTTTTTTATGAAAGTTTGGAATTTATATATATCAATTGTTACTGGATATATAAAACTGGTTATATCTGCTGTAAAGGCAGCGTGGGATTGGATAAAGAAAACAACAATGACTATATTTTCCGCAATAGGAAGCTTCTTTTCATCAATTTGGAGCACCTACGTGTCTATCATAAAAGGATATATAAATATCGTGTTAAGTATCATTAAGACCGTATGGAATGGCATTAAATCAACTACAGAATCGGTATTCAATGGCATTAAATCATTTTTTGATACGATATTCAGCGGTATAGGTTCAGCAGCACAAAAGTTTGCCGATGTATTCGGTAAGGTTTGGGATTCGATCAAAGAAGGCGCAAAGGCTATATCAGCACCAATTGCAGGAGTACTAAACGGTATCATGGCGGGTATTGAAGCAGTTGTTAATGGCATAGCAGGAGCAATCAACAAACTGCCCAGCTTTGACATTCCTAATTGGGTTCCTGTAGTCGGTGGAAATAAATTCGGATTACCTAACATCCCTACTATATCACTACCAAGAGTGCCGTCATTTGATGTAGGGACAAACGTAGTGCCTAATGATATGTTAGCGCAGATTCATAAAGGCGAGATGATTGTACCGAAGAAATTTAATCCTGCATTAAGCGGAATGAGTGAAGGTAACGACACTAGCATATTAGAAGAAATACGAGACGAATTACGCAAACAAAAAGGTTCTATCATCCGCATTGAAGGCGACAATGAAGCGATTAGGGCATATGTAAACGAACAGAATGCACTCGATTCACATCATAGGAAGTTTTAGGGGGTTGACATGGATATTCTAATAACAAAAAACAACAAGACTATTTCACTTAGTGAATATGGCATAGTTGCAACGGACTTTAATGTATCGTCAATTCCCTTGCGACCTATTTACGAAGAATTAGAAGGCAGAAGCGGAACAGTTGACTACGGGTCTACAGATGGCACTCGCGAGATCACTGTTCCTTTTTATTTTGAATCGCATATTGTTGAAGATTTTTCTTTAATACGTGATGAATTGTTTCATTTAATAGGAGGTAAAAACTCTTTTTTTGTAACCGACCCAAGGCAGCAAAGTAAGCGGTATAAAGTAAGGTTATCCAATTCATTCAGCATTGAACAAATTTATAAAGTCGGACAAAGTGAACTTTTGTTTGAGACTACAGAACTACCCTATGCGGAGTCTATCAACACAACATCAGAAGGCATAGAAGATTACCCATACAGAGGTATACCGCCTGTCGTCATGAACGAATTAGAATACACGCATACAGGCACATCATTTCGAATATACAACGCAGGCAACGTGCCTATTCACCCATTTCAGCAGGAATTAAAAATCACTATATCCGAAGTTGAGGGATCAACCAATTATCTGCAACTGCAGAATGTAACAAATGGAACACCATTCCGTGTTAATGAAGGTGTGGCTAATCAGACTATCGTATTAGATGGGCCGAATATCACATCAAACGGATTACAATATTTACGCAATACAAACAAAGAATTTATCGAGTTAGAAACAGGTTGGAATGATTTTGAATTAACAGGCGCAACAAGCGCAAAGGTAGAGTTTGATTTTAGGCTCTACTTCTATTAAGGGAGGTAAAATGGTGGCTATAACAAATTTATTCGAATTGAAGGTAGACTTCAAGATTAAAAACACCTACACCAAGATGCCCGAAGTTGTACAGAACGATTCCATACGTTTTGTAATCAACATTACAGATGACGGAAAACCGTTAGAAGAACAGAGTATAACCTATGTATCACTGGCAAGTGTGCGACAAGGTGGAACAACCGTAGTAACATCTGGAACACTAGAGGACAGCAAAGCTATATTTGACTTAGGAACAAGCGAAACAGAACGAGTAGGCAAAGTAACTGCTATGGTGCAACTGTACGATGAAGAAAACAGAATATCGACTGTACAGTTTTCTTATAACGTAATTAAAGACCCTACAGGTGCAGGGTATGAACCATCAGAGAGTGAACAAACGTTAATCCAAGTTGTGATGGCAGATGCACAAACTGTGATGGATAACGCACAAGCCAGAATAGACGAACTGAACGGAGTTGACGCAACTCAGTTTTACGAAAGGCAAAATGAATTCGAGTCATCTTTGGCAGAAATAGCAACCAACGTTAAAATTTTTGGCGCAAAGGGTGATGGGATAACAGATGATACCGAATCTATCCAAAATGCTATGGATCACGTAGCAACAGCGGGTGGCGGAACGGTGTATTTCCCGTCAGGTGAATATATAGTAAGCGCCACTATTAAAGGAAATGGGGATAATATTTCTGTAATTGGTGAGGGATATAGTAGCCACATTAACGCACAGAGCGATTTCTCAATATTCTATTCGGAGGGATATGACAATTTAAGATGGACCAAACTTAGAATTACAGGTAGTCGAATTGATGACACTTATGCAGGTTATGGACACGGAATTAGAGTTGATAATGCGAACAATGTATTGATTGAAAATAACTACATCGAAGCCATTGACGGAAAGGGGGTTCACCTGTCAGGATTTAATACACACAATGAAACGTTACCTCAAGGGGTTCATGATGGTTGGGTAATCAATAATTATATTGATTGGTGTGGCGATGCTATCATGGTTTATAATGACGGTAGACGTGTTGAAGTCGCAGGGAATAAAATTTTTAGATGTACCAACATCGGGATTTATATTGACGACTCACATCAACAAGCTGGAGTTGAAATTCCAAGGAAAAGCACACGGATAAACGTTGAGAATAACGTTATAGAGAATATGATCGGAACAGTTGGAATCAATTTAGCTGGAACAGATTACAGCGCTGCACGCGGTAATTATATTATCAATGGTGGACAAACAACAGACCCGAAAAAGAATGTTAATGGTATATCAATCCAAACTGTTCAAAACCATATACCTGCTGAACACAACATTATCGAAGGTAACACGATTGTAGGTCACACGAATATCGCAATTGACTTAATTGGTGCATCGTATAACATAATTCGCAACAACAACTTAATTGATAATAGTTTGAATCGAAACTCTGGTGGTGCACAATCTATTTCACTACAGTCAAACACAATTAGAGAAGTTTTATTCGGTTCAAATCATAATATCATTGAAAACAACAAATCGTTTGTCGGTTCAACTGATAGCACTCTTGGAACGCACGTCAGAATTGTTGACGTAGATAACACAGGTAACATTATCCGATTCAATAAGATGGATGGCGGTATTTATCACGTTGGGGATAACGGAACAGACACAATGATACTGGAAAACATCTTCAATGGGCAAATGATGGATGTTGTGGAAGGGTTTAAAGATGGTAGTTATAGCTCACCATCTATTCATTTCACATCCGACCCTGACACTGGTTTTTATAGACGTTCAGACGGTGAACTTGCTTTTGTCTCTAACGGTGAGAGAACGGTTTATTTCCGAAATGGTATGACATTCTTAGACGGAAAGGATATACAATTTGGCAGTGGTACGGGGAGTAGATTTGGTTCTTCGCCCGCACAAAAAATGGCTTTTTGGGGCGCTATCCCTATTGCACAACCCGAAAACATACCACAGACTTCTGCTGCTACTTTAGTCGAGTTAGAGCAAGAAGTAAATAAATTAAAATTCATGTTAAAAAAAATCGGATTAATGTCGTGATAATCATTATACTGAATTTGCTTAGTTGTGATATGATGGCTATAATATATCGGTGAGTTGGTGGTTTTATGTCTATTACTTTAATGGTGATATTTTTAATTATTATGCTTTTGGCAGGTTTGGCTACAGCAAAAATCGATAATAAGATCGAGAAAGAGCATAATAAAACTTTTTTTGAATGGCTAATGGGAAAGTTCAAATAAAACACCTTATCTTTTAGATAGGTGTTTTATTTAATATAGCACTATTTTTACTAGAGGTTTTTTTGTTTAAAACTCTAAGTACAAAAATAAATCCAATTAAAAATATCCAAATGAATATCATATTATATAATCCGTTAAAAGTACCTCGGATAAATAGAAATAAGAATAAAAAGCCAGCAGAACCGACGGTGATTTTATTTATACTGAGAGGATTATTTAATATGATTTGCCATGTTTTTAACAGTAAACCAAGTAATAGACCTATTACGATACCAAAAAAACCAAAATTAATATAGCTGTCACCAATAAAAGATGGTGGGAATGTAGCACCTATACTGTATTGTTGGGGATTTATTATACTTGCGAAAATCCTTTGGGTTTCTTCTGGTTTAAAAAGGACTATAGAACTCGGTAAAAAGAAAAGGAATAGTCTAAAATAGGTAGAACCATAAAGAAAATCGTGCGTACTAGGAACAGCGTTAAATGCAGCTACAGACGCTCCGAAAAAATAATTTAAATCACCGCTAAACAAGGAGATGGAATACGCTTCCTTGAAGTTAAAAATAGCAAATAACCAATCGCTCAAAGATAGAAAGCTACTACTGTTATATCTGACGTACTGCCAGACTACCATTAGATGTAGAAGTGATAATCCGACAAATATAACTCTACCAAACTTTATTTTTTTGTTGGTTGATTTCATATAATTTATTGTTCCAAATGCAAACGCTGCTCCTACTGCTAAGAATGTAGATCTCGAACCGAAAATCATCATTTCGACATAAAACAAAGCAAATAATGAAATAAGAGTTATGAATTTTAATGATTTTTTCTTTACGAAAGGGAATAAAAAAGCAGATACTACAAGAGTAGTTTGCAAATAACTGCTAAATAAATGTGGAATTGTTGATTTAGTTTCCCAATAATCAAATCTAGAGCTAGATATAAGTTGCTGTATGGACATACCCGAAAAGTAGATAGCGCCTATTGTACCAAGTAAACTCAAAACGCTTGATATTAGTACTATTGAATTTACATGAGAAATTAATACATTATTGTCTGTATTCTTAACCTTGTTTGATCTCAACATTTTATATCCAATTAAAAACATGAAATAGAACAAAGTTTGAAATAAGTACACTTTTATCACTGACTCAACATCATGTATGTAGCCTGCGGCAGATGAGTCTAACTGTATAAAATCGAAACCAGAGGAACCATAGTTAATAGCTGGTATAAAATAAAAAAGTGAACTAAATATAGTGAAAAAAAGCCAAAACAGATAATTATCTTTGACATTAATCCTTAGATACAAAGTAATTAACAATAACAAGATGGGGGTTATAATGAAAATTAAAGAAAGCAAAGGTTTCACTCCAATCAAATTTTAACTCTTACATTGTATCATGTATTTTGGATTGGTAAATAAGTTTTTATGGGTAATACAGATTCAAAACAAAAAACGAACGAATGAATATTTAAAGACTGCCTAAAAATAGGTGGTCTTTTCCTATTGGAGGTGAATAAATGCATGTACGTAATCTAAATGGTGACGAATACCCATTACAAGCCACAACAACGCACAACTTAGAATTAAACGGTAATCAGTCGCTGTCCTTCAAAGTTCTGCCGACCAAGGTAAACAAACAATTCATTAATGACATAACCAAAATGTGGGAAGTAGTAGACGATGTAACATACAAGATCATCTATGCAAAACGCAAAGGAGAAGGCAACAGCTTAACCGTTGATATAAAGGCTATCCCGTTGTTTTTTGATGACTTTGATACAGATAGAATATACGAAGAATACAACCAACACATGACTGCTAATGCTTGTTTTACGTTAATATTTCAAGACAGCGGTTATAACTTTGTTTTATCGGATTCTTTCGATGCGATCCAATGGGAAGGATTCGGAGCAGGAGATACACGTTTAACATTATTTAAAAAAGCGCTCAATCGCTATAAAGCAGAGTTTCGTATTAGCGGTAATACTATCTACTTGGAATCACAAATAGGCAGAGATACACAGTTTATGTATCGACACAAGTTAAACGCTAGTAACATCATACAGGAGATTGATGCAGGGGCATTGTGGACATATGCGAAGGGTTACGGTGATTATGCGGAGGGTGACGAGCAGAACGCTAATCTAATTAGAGAATACACTTCACCTATTGCACAAATCATAGGCATGAGACATGCGCCACCTATCAAGAATGGCACTATAACAACTATCGAGACCATGGATGAACAACTCAAAACTTTAGTAGATGATAGCCTTAAAATAAGCGTATCAGCAGATAGTCACGATTTACGCAAACAAGGGTATAAATTAGCACAACCACAATTAGGCGATAGAACATTCTTGATTGATGAACGCATCGGGCTAAAAGATGAAGTAAGAGTAGTAAATCTAATTGTCACGAAAGATTGGAAAGGAAATATCCTTAATCTTAATTTAGTCTTTGGGTCAGAGGGCATAGTTAAACGTCATCAATCGAATATGAAAACTGCTATATCGAATATAACAAGTTTGTTGGAAGGTAGGATAAAACTACCATTCAGCGTATTAGATAATGCGGTTGCTGAAGCCACAAAAGCCTTGCAAGCTGCACAGTCTGAATTGATATTTAGTGATAACGGCATATTGGCGATAGATAAGAATGATCCAAATTTAGTTACCATCCATAACAGCGCAGGATTCGGCGTATCAGATGATGGTGGAGCAACGTTTAAACAAGCTATGACAGGTAACGGGATTAACGCAAGTGTTATTGTCACAGGAACAATGCTTGCTGACAGAATAGCGGGCGGTATACTTCAATCGCTTAATGACAATACCGAGTTTGACTTAAACACTGGTGACTTAAATATGCAGAGCGCCAATTTTAATCTTGGTGGCGGTGCTCAGATCAACTTTAATGACAATAACAACAAAATGACATACCGATTGTTCGATTCCGAAAGTAGTTTCAGTCGCGCAGCAGGAGTTGGATTTGGTACTGCATTAGGTGGTCGATACCCTTTTACGTACCTTGGTACAAACGGGGCGAGCGAATTAGACACGTTAAGCGAATATTATAGTGGATTCATTGCCAATACCACAGCGCGTATTGCAGAGGGCGGTTCTAACAGTATTAGTGGATACAGATTTCAGCTTAGAAACAAAGCAGTCGGTTGGGATAAGGGGGTCACGTTTGACTTTTTCGGAAGTAGTCCGTCTATGAATTTCATCGGAAGTGGAACGAATGAATATTCCATAGGAACACTTAAAAGATTATACACAAGACAAGAGTTCCAAGTATTAAACTATGTTAACGGAACAAGCGGTTGGATGGTAGAAACAAATTACGCTGGCAGTGGTGCTGATATTAGATTGAGAGGATACAGTACACAAGACTACAACTATCAAATAGGCGATACTGTTCATCGCATCAGAAATATTTATCTTACTAACAGCCCTGACGTATCATCTGACAGAAGATTGAAAGAAGATATTGAACCATCTGAATTAGGGTTAGGATTTATCAATATATTAAATCCTATGAAATACCGTATGAAGTTAACTAATGCAGATACGTTAAAAGGGACTATTGACAAAAACCCTTATCAGTATGGGATTATTGCACAGGATTTACAATTAGCGTTAGAAGAAAGTGGATTGAATCTAGGCGACCATGATTTCGTTTCTGAATCAGAGGATGGAATGTTGGGAGTAAAGGAAACAGAGTTGATTTTTCCTATTATCAATGCAGTACAAGAATTATCACAACGATTGGAAGTGTTAGAAAATGGAACAGCCTAATAAAGATTATATTAATCACTCATTAGTCAATCAGATAGCTGAATCATCTATGAAAATAGCCGAAAGAGATGCAATGATAACCGAACAACATCAAAAGATTAAAGAACTTGAGAAAGAGTTAGAAGAATTACGACAGGAACAAATGAAGGAAATGGATAAGGAAGCGAAGTCAAACGCCAAGAAGTAAGGCGTGTTTTTTATGGAAAAACGAGGGAACGCGCATTCCCTCTAGCCGCCAAGGGGTCTAAATTGGCGGTTATTTAAGTTTTACGAGGAAGTAATACAATTTTAGGGGGTCATAAAAATGAAGGAGATGACGGATGTATGGGTGGTTTTAATTTGGAGCATTTAGAGGCGGCGAGGTTGTATTTATTTGGAGATGTGAAATTCCTGCATCTATTGCTATTGCTAATGGCTTTAGATATTGTCACTGGAGTATTTAAGGCATGGAAAAATCAGAATCTATGGAGTAGAAAATCATTGTTTGGGTATGCCAGGAAGATATTAGTCCTGGTAGTGATCATCTTAGCCAACGTAGTAGATCAAATACTTGGTTTAAATGGAGCGGTCACTTATGCGACGGTTCTTTTTTATATTGCGAATGAAGGGTTATCCATAACAGAGAACTTAGCAGATGTAGGCGTATTGGTGCCAGTCGGACTAGCTGAAAAATTAAAAGGTATAGATGGCGGTAAAAGCTTTTCGGATGAGGTAAGAGAAGAAATGAGCACTAGGAAGGAAGATCAGTAATGAGTGTCCAAAATGCACAGAATAAATTAATCCAATTAGGTTATGGCGAGGAATTGCGCCCATATGGTGCTGATGGTAAATTTGGAACAAAAACAAGTAATGCTACTGAATCGTTTCAAAAGGATTATAACCGCATATTTAATAAAAGTATAAAAGTTGATGGTGTGCCTGGGCCTGAAACAAATAGAGCACTCGATCATGCACGAAACCAAGCTGGTGTAAAAGGTACAAAAAACTTTAATATAAGCGAGTTTCGTTGTAAGGGTAGTGGTGGATTGTCAAAGGGTGGCATAGACAACAATCTTCTGTTAAAGCTAGAAGAATTGCGCTATGATTTAGGTGGCAATGCCATTGTTATCAATTCGGGGTATCGTTCTGTTGCCCACAATCGAGTAGTAGGTGGTGCAAGTGGATCACAGCATCTATACGGCAAAGCAGCAGACATTGTTGTTCGTGGTGTATCTCCTAGCAGAGTATACAGCGCATCCGATAAGTTTTTTAACGGTGTAGGCAGGTACAATACGTTTACACATGTTGATACAAGGGCATGGAAAGCTAGATTTTAAAGATAAAACCCTCACTATTTATTTAGTGGGGGTTATCTATATAACTCATTATGTGTTGTTATCGATGTCGAATTATTTCCTATGGTTGCCCATCCCTCACAAGAACTATCCCCGCAATTGCAAGGGAGCGTTACAAAGTGTTGATTATAAAATTCTTCTGTTATTCCTGATCGAGCGCAATAATTTTGTTTGAATTCTTCTTTTGTCATCATTTACCCCTCCTTATATAATTTTTCCATTGGCACACCTAAAATCTTAGCTAATTTATAGGCATGAACATATTTTGGGTATGCTTCTTCTCTTTCCCAATCACTTAACGTTTGTTGAGATACTCCGATTTTCTTAGCTACATATCCTTGTAGTAACCCTTTTTCTTTTCTTAGTTCAGCTATGTTTGATTTCATTATTGTTACCCCTTCTAAAAAACGACTTACTATTATATTCGACCTCCCTTTCGTTTATTCCTTCTAATTTTATTATAACATTAATACCGATAAATAACAAAAATATTTCAACTTAACATGAAAGTTTACAAGCCACCTCACATACACTCTAATAACATCAAGGAGGGATAACATGAATTGGTTTAAATCGGCTTACGATGTCACTAGCGGGAAACGTAAATCAAATTGGGCGTATGACAATTTAGAGTACTCACCATACTTACATCCACCGCACATGCTTAAAAATATGTATAGCAATGCAAACCACGAACAAAAAGCATCTATCCTCAAACACATTAGCGACCACGAAATGCAGGATTTTGGAGAGTGGAAAGAGATAGCAAATCAAATATGGGATGACTACAAGTGATTGTATTGGGGTTTGGGATCATCGGAACAACTTTAGTCACGTTAGCTTATCTGGAAACCAAAGGTAAACTATCCATTAATACAACAGTCTTGTACATCATAGTAGGATTAATCGCTGTTTTGGTTGGGTGGTGGGGGGTGGAAGTGATATTAGAAACATTCCTCTTGAAAACCTAAAGACATCCTGATCAAAAGGTAATGCGAAAACAACACGTACACACGCGCCATATAAGCGATAATCGAATTACCGACTGCATTACTGGTCGAGTAATGATGCAGGTAATACATCAGGTAACTTGTCAGGTAACTAAGTAGGAAAGGGGATTGGTAATGGTATCTTATGATTGTCCAACATGTGGAGGTAACGGGGTACAGGAAGTGCTTCAGGTTAGAAATGGGAACATTAAACGATTTACGGATAATTGCAGTATGTGTTATGGAATCGGATCAATGACAAACGGTAGGCCGAACGTAGATTATGACGTAGGGATCACTGATCCAGACCCAGTCTGGAAAGTAAAATGGGGAAAGGATTATAAAAAACAGCTAACGAAAGGAGAGTTTTAATGTTAATTGAAACTGGGTTAGGTTTGTTGGTGTCGTCTGCAATGTTGACATCCATACGTACCAATAACATGCCAGACAAAAAGAAAATAGAAAAAATATTTGAATACACGAAAACATGGGTAACTACCCAAGGAAACGATATTAAAAAGCCACAATTTATAAGAGAGGATAATATAACTGCTGATGAAAAGGTAATCGGGATTGAATATGTATATCGGCTGCCTTTGGGTATGCCATTCAAAAAGTTAGAGTATCTCAACGAAAACGTAGGTGTGTTTAAAGATGGTCTTCACAAGAATGTGGAGATAGATTTTAATGAAGGGATGATGCACTTGAATGTTTATGAAGCTGATCTGCCGAAGTCGTGGGATTATGTAGACGAAAAATTGGAAGGGTGGAAAGTGCCGATAGGGAAGACGTATAAAGAATTAATCATGCATGACTTTGACTCTACACCGCATTTGGTAGGTGGAGGTACTACCAGGTATGGAAAGACTAATCTTGTAAAGGGGATCATCACATCATTAATTATTAACCATCCTGAAGATGTGGAGTTATATTTAATTGATCTAAAATCAGGAGTGGAGTTTTACCGATACAGAAATTTAAAACAAGTACAAATGGTCGCTACAAACGTCGCAGAAACATACGATTTACTTACAGAAGTTATGCTCAAACTAGAAGTTGAAAAAGGCTACTATCGAGATAATGGGTGGTCAAACGTAATCGAATCACCAATTAAAAAAAGAACATTCGTAATCATTGATGAAGCTGGCGACTTAGTACCCGAATCATTTATGGATAAAGACGAAAAGGATATGCACAAAGAATGCCAATGGATGTTATCGCATATTGCAAGAATAGGTGGAGCGTTTGGATTTCGAGAATTATTTTTCTCACAGTACACTACAGCAGATGTTTTGCCGAGACAGATAAAACAAAATTGTGATGCAAAGATTAGCTTTAAATTGCAAAATGGTTATTCTAGCGAAGTTGTTTTGGGCGAAGGCAACACACAGGCTGCCGATTTAGAAAAGATACCAGGCAGGGCTATGTTCAAGGATGGCGCTACCATGCATAAGTTACAAGTTCCGCGTATCTATGATAAGCAAATGGAAAAGTTGCTGCAAGATCATTACGTCACAAAGAGAAAGGATATTACCGATGAACAACAGGCAGATGGAGATACTAACGAACTTATCCAAATTAGAGATATTGACTAGATCACAAATCCAAACCCTCCATAATACGAAGAGTGCCCGTAATACAAATTTTATCATGAAGTCTTTAAAACAGTATATCAACTCGGTGCGTCTGGACGAAAACACTTACTACTTAAATAAGAAAGGCATTGACCTAGTAGGCGCTAAAAGTCAATTTAAGTACACAGATCAGACTACTCATAAACTCATGCGTAATGATGCTTATATTTACTTTAAGCCGACAGAATGGAAAATCGAACAAGAAATAAAAGTGAGGACAGTTACAGTTGTACCAGATGCCTACTTTTATTCTGGATCATCTTATAAATTTTTAGAAGTCGACAATACACAAAAATGGAACATCAATGTTAAAAAGATGGAAAACTACAAATCATTAAAAGAAACCAAAGCATTCCAAAAACAATATAAATACTTCCCTCCTATTATATGGGTAGTCAAATTAGAATCACGAAAACCAAAGATCAAAGCACTAGCGAAGGAAATGGACCTTTTCTGTGAAGTTTATCTGCACGAAGAGATTAAATTATAAGGAGGTAATGCCATGAAAGTATTAATTGATGGCGTACACGTAGGTGACTACGTACACGTTAATCACTTTAAAGAGTTTAAGGGCTATGTGGTAGACAGGGAAATGCCAACAATCAAGGTGCTAGTAACCGACACATTAAGAGGTAAAACTAAACCGTTTGAATTAGTTGATTATATACATGCGAAGGTTATTACACGAAGCGACGAAGAATTACAAGAAATAGAAAGCGTATTAAATGACCCTATCGAAATACCCAAGTATTCGTACAAAAAGTTGTTTTATTTGCCAGGATTAACATTTGCAGGAATTTGTCTATTTACTGGTAACATCATCGGTCTAGGTTATGCAGGATTATATTTAGTATTTATGTATGGTGTAATGGATGCACCTAAATCAGTAAAAGACGACTGCCGAAAAGGCTGTCAATAAGGAGGGATAAAATGAATAACGCAAACCGACTTTGGAAAGCTATAGAAATTCTGATGAAGGCAGTAGATGCCGAAGAAAATAAAGAAAGACGTACAGACTTAATTAACGCTACGCAACACGTTACGGATATTCACAGGGGTTGTATATCGGATTTTCACAATGAAGATGATTGATATGTTATAATAATCTAGTGACCATGAGTGACCGATTTAGTGTCCAACTCAATAAATTTAGACACTCACAAACAACTTTAGTCACTAGATCACATAAATAAAAAAGCGTAAAACATTGATGTATCAAGCTAAATGGTATTAATTAAACTTATGCGAAGGGTATAATCACCTTTGTATAATGGATTAGTCAGGGGTGAATTTATGTTACATAGTAAGGCTAAATGGGAATTTGCTGAAAAACAAGATAGTACAATTGATTTACAGGACGATACTTTTAAATTATCTCCTATAATAAAAGAACTTTTACTGCAAAGAGGTATTACGACTTCAGAAGCGGCTTCTCTCTTTCTATCTCCAGATATTACAACTTTGCATAGCCCGGGTGGACTGGCAGCTGTTAATAAAGCCACGGAGCGTATACAAATGGCTATAACGAAACAAGAGAAAATTTTGATTTATGGAGATTATGATGCTGATGGAGTAAGTTCAACCACAGTATTATTAAAAGCATTGCAGGAATTGGGCGCAGACTGTGATTATTATATACCAAATCGTTTTAGTGAAGGATATGGACCGAATGAAACAGCTTTCAGAGAAGCTTTCGACCATGGATTTCGTTTAATTATAACGGTTGATACAGGAATTGCGTCAGTTCATGAAGCGTCTGTAGCTAAAGAATTGGGAATCGACTTAATTATCACTGACCACCATGAAGTACAAGAGCAATTACCGGACGCTTTTGCTGTTATACATCCAAAATGTTCCCCAGATTACCCATTTAAGGAACTTGCTGGTGTGGGAGTTGCATTTAAACTTGCAGAGCATTTATTAGGGTACTTTCCAAAACACTTATTGGAATTCGTTGCAATTGGAACAATAGCAGATCTAGTTCCATTAGTTAAGGAAAATAGGATTTTGGCATACCATGGACTACGAGCTCTAACTGCGTCGGATAATCCAGGGATAAAAGCCTTGAAAAAAATCTGTAAAATTGAAGGCAGAGTTACAGAAGAAGATGTTGGTTTTTTAATAGGACCCAGGATTAATGCAGTGGGCAGGTTACAGGATGCGGATTTAGCTGTTCAGCTATTAATGACAGAAGATCAAGTTGAAGCAAATCAGTTAGCAGAAGAAATTCAACTATTAAATCAGGAACGGCAACAAATTGTTAATGATATTGTGAAAGAAGCAGAGAAGTTAGTTCATTCAGATAGAGTAAAAAGCGTAATTATTGTTGCTAAGGAAGGATGGAATGAAGGAGTTCTGGGAATCGTTGCGTCTAAACTTGTTCGTAAGTATGATAGACCAGCAATTGTCTTAACTATTAAACCGGACACTTCTGAGGTCAAAGGCTCCGCAAGAAGTATACCTGCATTCGATCTATTTAGTAATGGTATGAAGGTCAGGGAGCTATTTACACATTTTGGGGGACATTCCCAGGCAGCAGGTATGACATTGCCACGGGAAAACCTGGAAAGTTTGGAAGAGAGCCTGAATAAAATTATACAGGAAGAGCTAACCGAAGATGACTTTAAACAGGTTATTAAAATAAGTAATACGATTTCTGTTGCTGACATAAATGAAGAGCTGCTAAAAGAAATTGATAAATTGGCGCCGTTTGGAATGAAAAATCCAAAGCCAGTATTCGAAGTAAATGATATTCCATTTGAGTCACGGCAAATTGGAAGTAATCAAAGTCACCTGAAACTACTATTCAAAAAAGATAATGTGATGCTTGAGGGTATTGGATTTGGAATGGGAGAGCTGCGTCCTTATATAACTCCACATACGGCCATCTCCCTAGTGGGTGAACTGGGAATAAACGAATGGAATGGCAACAAAAAAATTCAATTAGTGTTGCAGGACATGAGGATTGAGAGTTGGCAGTTGTTTGATCACAGAGGCAAAAAAAATGCAGATATATCACCTTTTCTAGATAATAGTAAAAGAAACCTATTATTAAGTAATCGGTCAACTAAACTATATTCTGACGTAGACCAAGTAGCTTTTAGTGCAGAGCTGAGCAGTCTAACCGAAATCGACGTATTATATGTATATGACCTGCCACCGGATCTGAGCCAATTTAAGGAAATAATAAGGAAGACAAATCCGGCTAATATTCACGTATGCTATTATGTTGAAGATAGTACCTATTTAAAATCATTTCCTTCAAGAGAGGAGTTTAAATGGTATTATGCTCTACTGTTAAAAAGAAAAGTAGTTGATATGAAACAAGAAATGACGGCTATAATGAATACAAGAGGTTGGAGTAAAGAAAGAATTATATTTATGTCAAAAGTGTTTTTTGAATTAGGGTTTGTTACTATAGAGAATGGAGTTATTCATTTAAACCCACAACCATTAAAAAAAGATTTACAGGATTCACCTTTATATCAAGACCGTATAAAACGAGCAGAGATAGAAAAGACATTGTATTATTCAAATTACAATGAATTAAAAGAATGGTTCAGCAATTGTATGGATTATCTGGAAAGCGCCAAGGAGGAAGTCGCCCATGGATTATAAACAGTACGTAAAGATAGTAGAAGATTGGCCAAAAAAAGGAATTAAATTTAAGGATATAACTCCATTAATGGATAATGGAAAAGCTTTCAAATCTGCAGTGGATGAAATTGTTGAATTCGCCAGTAAAAAAGAAATCGATATCGTTGTAGGTCCCGAAGCGAGAGGATTTATTATCGGTTGTCCTGTATCTTATGCTTTGGAAGTCGGTTTTGCTCCGGTAAGAAAAGAAGGAAAACTACCTCGAGAAGTAATCAAAGTTGATTATGGTCTGGAGTATGGAACAAATGTATTGACGATCCATAAAGATGCAATCAAACCAGGACAGCGCGTATTAATTACAGATGACCTGCTTGCAACAGGAGGTACAATTGAGGCAACAATTCAACTAGTAGAAGAACTTGGTGGAGTAGTTGCGGGATGTGCCTTTATAATAGAGCTTAGCTACTTGGATGGTATGAAAAAACTTGACGGCTATGACGTTCTGTCCCTCATGAGCTATTAAATTAATAACACTAGTATATGTAAAAGGTCTGACGAAACGAATAAATTATTTTGTCAGACCTATTCATATAGATGCATTTACATAGAATTATTGTACATATAACTAAGAAAAGCATATAATCGAATATATAATTTCGAATTTTTTTCCTTTACTTTTTATAAATTCATAAAAGTATCTGAATTATTCCAGACAAGGTGATTAGATGGCAAAAGTTGATATTGTAACAATAGAAGACATTATAATTAAGGCTCGGGAGTATCTAACGGAGGAGGATGCTACCTTTATTCGTGATGCATTCGAATTTGCAGAGCACGCTCATGCTAACCAATATAGAAAGTCTGGAGAGCCCTATATTATTCATCCTGTTCAGGTTGCTGGTATACTAGTGGATTTAGAGATGGATGCAGAAACAATTGCAGGTGGTTTTCTACATGATGTTGTCGAAGATACAGATGTTACGCTTGAAAAAATAGAAGAAACATTTAATCGTGAAGTTGCTATGCTTGTTGATGGAGTTACAAAATTAGGCAAAATCCGGTACAAGTCAAAAGAAGCAATTCAAGCGGAAAACCATCGCAAAATGTTTGTGGCCATGGCAAAAGATATACGTGTAATTTTAATTAAGCTCGCAGATCGTTTGCACAACATGCGTACATTGAAGCATTTAACACCTGAGAAACAACGTCGGATTTCTAATGAGACACTGGAAATATTTGCACCGCTGGCACATCGCCTAGGTATCTCAACAATTAAGTGGGAGTTGGAAGACACTGCACTACGCTACCTGAATCCTCAGCAATATTATCGTATTGTTCAGTTAATGAAACAAAAAAGAAACCAACGCGAATCTTATATAGAGGAAGTAATGACCGAAGTTTCCAACCAGCTTCATGAAGTGAATATAGAGGCTGAAATGTCTGGAAGACCAAAGCATTTATATAGTATTTACCGCAAAATGGTAAAACAAAACAAACAATTTAATGAAATTTATGATCTTTTAGCAGTGAGGATTCTAGTTAACAGTATTAAGGACTGTTATGCTGTATTAGGGATTATTCACACATGCTGGAAACCGATGCCCGGAAGATTTAAGGATTATATTGCAATGCCAAAGCCAAACCTTTATCAATCCTTGCATACGACAGTGATCGGACCTAAGGGAGATCCGCTGGAAGTTCAAATTCGTACGAAGGAAATGCATGAAATTGCTGAATATGGTATTGCAGCACACTGGGCATATAAAGAAGGAAAGCAGAGTAAAGATAAAAAATCATTTGAAGAAAAACTCACATGGTTTAGAGAAATATTAGAATTTCAAAATGAAACCCATGATGCTGAAGAATTTATGGAATCACTGAAAGTTGATTTATTTTCTGATATGGTATATGTATTTACGCCTAAAGGAGATGTTATTGAATTACCATCTGGGTCGATTCCTCTTGATTTTGCCTATCGTATTCATACAGAGGTTGGTAACAAGACAATAGGAGCGAAGATTAACGGTAAGATGGAACCACTGGATTACCAGCTGAAAAATGGTGATATTATTGAAGTGATGACATCTAAACACTCCTATGGACCTTCACAGGACTGGCTGAAAATCACTCAAACATCACAAGCGAAAAATAAAATAAAACAATTTTTCAAAAAACAAAGACGAGATGAGAATATTGTAAAAGGTAAAGAAGCTGTGGATAAAGAAATCCGTGCTTTATCAATTGAACCTAAAGAAGTGCTTACAAATGATAATTTGCAGCGGGTATATGAAAAATTCAACTTTACAAATGAAGAGGATATGTATGCTGCCGTTGGATATCAAGGGATAACTGCAGCGCTTATTGCAACACGGCTTACTGATAAAGTTCGGGAGACCAGACAAAAAGAACAAGATCTTGCTCAAACAATTGAAGAAGTAAAAAAGACTGAAGTTAAAGATAAAAAATCCCAAAAAAAAGATTCCGGTGTCCAGGTGGAGGGTGTAGATAACCTGTTAGTACGTTTATCTAAATGCTGTAATCCGGTCCCAGGAGATACTATTTTCGGTTATATTACCAAAGGTAGAGGAGTTTCCGTGCACAGAGCTGACTGTCCAAACGTTCAGACAGATGAAGCGAAAGAGCGATTCCTGCATGTAGAATGGGAAGAAAATCAAACAGCACAAAAGCAATATCATGTGGATTTAGAAATCTCAGGATATGATCGTAGAGGCTTATTAAATGAAGTTTTACAAGCAGTAAATGAAACTAAAACGAATATTACACAAGTAAATGGAAGGTCAGACAGAAATAAAATGGCCATTATTCAGATAACAATTCTAATTCATAATACAAATCATCTAAGAAAAATAGTTGAGCGAATTAAACAAATCAAGGATGTCTACAGTGTAACTCGTACAATTCAGTAGACAGTTAGTATACGCAAAGGGGTACTTTTAGATATGAAAGCAGTTATTCAACGGGCAAAAGATGCACATGTTACTGTGAATGGGGAAATCGTAGGAAAAATTAAGTACGGGTTTGTCGTTCTTATTGGAGTAACCCATGAGGACACAATTGAAGACGCTAAATATCTTGCTAACAAAATCATTCATTTGCGTGTTTTTAAAGATGAAAATAAAAAAATGAATCTTTCTCTAATTGATGTGGAAGGAAGCATCTTATCTGTTTCTCAGTTTACGCTGTACGGAGAAACCCGAAAAGGGAGAAGGCCTAATTTTCTTCACGCTGCTGAGCCTGATCACGCAAAAGAATTGTATGAAAGTTTTAATCGATTGGTTGCAGGTCAAGGCTTACACGTAGAAACAGGTGAATTTGGAGAGATGATGGAAGTACAATTGACGAATGATGGACCTGTAACATTAATACTGGATAGCAAAGATACTAAATGAACGCAAAATTATAGTTGTTCCCTTTGAAATAGATTTTTAAAAAATATACTGACGTAAGAAGGTGGCTCTGTACTAGACAGAGCCACCTTCTTTAATTAGTCTTGAAATTGATCGTATTTATTTACGACGGCCCTCATCATTTAGTAGGAATTTTGAGAAGTATCAGGTCTAGGGCCTATTAGTTATTCATTTGAAAAGTATCTTCCTAGTCCATTAACAATACCAGATACAATTGATTTTTGATAGCTGCCTGTAGTTAATAATGCCTCTTCTTCTGTATTTGATAGAAATCCCAACTCGAGTAATACAGAAGGCTTTAAGTTCTGTCTGATTACTAGCAGATTACCGTGTGTAGTCCCACGGTCTTTGGCCTCTGTCTCTTTAACAAGTTCCGATTGGATATATTCCGCTAGTTTTTGATCCTGAGAATGATAAAAAAAAGATTCGATTCCAGTAACTTGCGGAAGTTCCGGCACACTATCGTAATGTATACTAATAAAAGCATCCGTATCTATCATATTGGTATAACTTACCCTGCTGCCTAGAGAGATAAATTCATCTTCTGACCTTGTTAATAACACTTCTGCCCCAAGAACTCTTAGTTCTTGTGCTAATTCCTGGGCGGTTAAATAGGCAATATCTTTTTCAAAAATGCCAGTAGCTCCTATCGCACCAACATCACGTCCCCCATGACCTGCATCAATTACTATTGTTTTATTTTTAAAGCCGGTAGACGATAGTGTTTTATTTTTAGAAACAAGTTGTTTCAGAACATACCCTGTGTAACCTTCTTTACTTAGTTCATACCAATCTCCTGTTATTGAAAGAACTTCATATACTTCGCCTCTGTCAGCAAAATTGGTAATCTCGTTTTCTGTTGAGGGACCACTTCGCATTTGTGTATTATTATGCTGTATGATAATACTTTCTTCTTCAAAATTACTATCCCGAGAACCATTGTTAGTAGAATCTGTTCTCACAGTTATGTATTCATTGGTTACCCAGCCTGTGCCTTCTTCCAATTGTATTTCTACCCAATCGTTTTCTATCTGTAAAATAGGATAGTCTTCCCCTTTGTTAACTTTTCCAATCACATTGTACTCTGTTCCAGGACCATTTCTAATATTTAAGTTATCTGCATTAATAATTGCTTGATCTGCTTGAGCAATACTTGGTAGCGTGATGCTTATCAGCAGCATACAGAGCATTAAAATGAAGCTATTTCGGAATGCCATCTCTTACCTCCCTATTATTTTTCATTATACTAGAAGTATAATAAAAACCTTCCTTTTAGGCAAAGCTAAGAGATAGGAAGGAGGTTATTTTTGATGCGTACTCATGATAAACAATGGAATTCTGGAACTAATAAAGAGATATTTGGAGTAAATATTCATCGATTTATGGAAATAGAAGGTAATTCCAATCACATGGAAATAGCCCAGGAACTAGGTATATCGTTAGGTGAGGTAAAAATGTTAAAGAAAAAGGTCAATCGTACTTGACATTACTTTATGTAAAGATTAGTATAATAATCATTCAAGATTAGAAAATTAATGTATTATATGTAACCGTTGAAGGAAAAAGTAATTGGATTTATGAACGTATAAAGAGAGAAAATGCCCAGGGCTGAGAGCATTTTCATATGATAATCTGATGAAGGACATTCCTAAGGATCTATATCGAATGAAGTAGGTATAGACGTCTTGCAGGCGTTAACTGTGAAGAGCGGATGCGCAGTAAAGCATCAACTAGGGTGGCAACGCGGGTAAACTCTCGTCCCTTATTTTATAAGGGATGGGGGTTTTTTCTATGTCAATTAAAATCAGGGGGTATTTAAATGAGTATGAGAGCGCCAAGAGGGACAGCTGATATTTTACCAAAGGATGTTAAAAAGTGGCAGTATGTAGAAACTCAACTGAAAGATGTATGTGAAAGGTATCACTTTGCAGAAATTCGCACCCCGCTGTTTGAACATACTGAAGTGTTTCAACGGGGAGTAGGAGATTCAACAGATATAGTACAAAAAGAAATGTATACTTTTGAAGATAGAGGTGGGAGAAGCTTAACACTTCGACCAGAAGGAACTGCAGCAGTGGCTCGAGCATTTGTTGAAAATAAACTGTTTGGTGACCCAAATCAACCTGCCAAATTGTATTACTTTGCACAGATGTTTCGATATGAACGTCCCCAAAAAGGTAGAATGAGACAATTGAACCAATTCGGTGTAGAAGTTCTGGGAAGTGCCAATCCAGCTGTGGATGCTGAGGTAATCGATTTGGCAATGACGTGTTATAAGGAGTTAGGAATTAATTCCTTAAAATTAGTAATTAATTCACTAGGTGATAATGAGAGCAGGAATAACCACCGTAAAGCATTAGTGGAACATTTTATGCCACACAAAAATGAACTCTGCTCTGACTGTCAATCCCGTCTTGCTCAAAATCCTTTGCGTGTTTTGGACTGTAAAACAGATCATGAACACCCGGCGATGAAGACTGCCCCGTCTATTTTAGAATATTTGAATGAAGCTTCCAGTACTTATTTTGAGCAAGTAAAAGAATACTTAACCATGATGGGAATCCCATACGTAGTAGACAAAAACCTGGTTCGTGGACTTGATTATTATAATCATACAGCTTTCGAAATTATGAGTGAATCAGAAGGGTTTGGTGCCATAACCACATTGGCTGGCGGTGGAAGATATAATGGACTGGTTGAGGATTTAGGAGGACCCGAAACACCTGGGATTGGATTTGGAATGGGATTGGAACGTTTGCTTATGGCTCTTGATGCAGAGAACAAAGTACTATCACTGAATGAAGCGTTGGATTGTTTCTTAATTTCAGTTGGTGAAGAAGCTGAAAAAGAAGCGGTACGACTTGTTCATAATCTGCGCATAAATGGAATTCAGGTAGATAAAGATTATCTGGGCCGTAAAATGAAAGGCCAATTTAAAGCAGCAGATCGATTCAAGGCAAAATATGTAATGATTCTGGGCGAAGAGGAACTTCAAAAGCAGATCATTACTATTAAATCAATGGAAACGGGCGAACAGGATGAAGTGCCCATTTCACAACTAGTAAAAAGCATGCAAGAAAGGCTTCTGGGAGGAATAGAAAATGAGTGAAAGAATTCTGGCAGGTACTTTACGTGCAAATAATATTGATCAATACGTGTTATTAAAAGGCTGGGTACAAAAACGCCGGGATCTGGGTGGGTTAATATTTGTTGATCTTCGAGATAAATCTGGTTTGGTACAAGTTGTCTTTAATCCGGATAATTCCACGAAAGCGCTGGAAATAGCTGAAATGGTGAGAAGTGAATACGTTCTAGAAATACAAGGTAAAGTAGTTGCCCGTGATGAGTCGACTATCAACCCTGTGTTGCAAACAGGAACCATAGAAGTAATGGCAACAGAAGTTTCGATCTTAAACAAATCGAAGACACCACCATTTGCTATTAAGGATGAGAGTGAGGTTTCAGAGGACTTACGGCTTAAATATCGCTATCTGGATTTAAGAAGAAATTCCTTGCAGGAAACGTTTAAACTTCGTCACAAAACTACACAAGCTGTGCGAAACTTTTTAAATAATGATGGATTTTTAGAAATGGAAACACCGATCCTAACCAAAAGCACACCGGAAGGAGCACGTGATTATTTAGTTCCAAGTCGTGTTCATCCCGGAGAATTCTACGCCTTACCACAATCACCACAGCTTTTTAAACAGCTTATCATGATTGGTGGTTTCGAAAAGTACTACCAGATTGCACGCTGCTTCCGTGATGAAGATTTACGTGCAGACCGTCAGCCGGAATTTACACAGATTGATATTGAGACTTCTTTCATGACGAGTGATGAGATTATGAAAATGACCGAAGAAATGATGAGACACGTTGTAAAAGAAGTTAAGAATATTGATATGTCTTTACCATTGCAAAGGATGCCCTATGACGAAGCTATGCAGCGGTATGGATCAGATAAACCCGATACAAGATTTGACATGGAATTAATTCATGTGACCGATTTGCTTGCAGCGTCATCTTTTAAAGTATTTAAGGGAGCAATAGAAGCAGGTGGAAAAGTCTGTCTTTTAAATGTGAAAAATCAAGCATCGAATTATTCCAGAAAAGACATAGATGGGTTGACTGATTTTGTGAAAGTATACCATGCTAAGGGACTGGCTTGGCTAAAAGTAGAAGGCGATCAGCTTAAGGGCCCAATAGCTAAATTCTTAACAGAGGAAGAAGCTGCAGGCTTAATGGATCGAGCAGCAGCAGAAGATGGGGATTTATTATTGTTTGGCGCAGACAAGACCTCCGTTGTGTATGACAGCTTAGGCGCTCTTCGATTAAAGCTTGGTAAAGAATTAAATCTAATTGATCAGTCAAAATTCAATTTCCTATGGGTTACTGACTGGCCTTTACTTGAATATGATGAAGAATTAGGCAGATACTTTGCTGCTCATCACCCATTTACGGCTCCTGTCGACGAAGATATGAATAAATTAAGTGAAGATCCCAGCAGTGTACGTGCTAACGCATATGATCTCGTTTTAAATGGGTATGAATTAGGTGGGGGATCAATCAGAATTTATAAGAAGGAACAACAAGATGAGATGTTTAAGGTACTAGGTTTTTCAGAAAGTGAAGCAGAAGAACAGTTTGGTTTCCTGCTGGAGGCATTAGAATACGGTGCTCCACCACATGGAGGTGTAGCGTTAGGATTAGATAGGATTATCATGTTACTGGCTGGGAGATCTAATTTAAGAGATACGATATTATTTCCAAAGACAGCTTCCGCATCGGATTTATTAACAGACGCACCTAGTGAAGTAAGTGTTGCACAATTAAATGAACTAGCTATTGACCTACAAACTAAAGATGACTAATATGGAGAAATGTTGCTAAACTGTAATATATGTAACGAGGACTTCATATTTCTCCAGATTGAAAAAGATAAATCTCTATGGTAAGATTAATTTATAAACAAGTAAATTGATTATCAATCCTGATGTGTTCGTCTCGTCAAAGTGTTTTGACCGAACAATTGTAAATTTGGGAACTTGATTTGTTTCTATATTGCGTGCATGCCTCATTTTTATAATCTGTGGAAGCATAACAAATATAGAACAGAGTACCCACCTGCCATGAGCGGGATCAAAACTTAGTGCAGACGCACAATTGGGATTTGAGATTACATAATAATAAAACTGATTCGATTATAACGTAATATGCGTATAATCGAATCAGTTTTTTAATAGGTATACTGTTATCTTATCTTGTGATCTATCTGCTTTCCATTTTCCATTTCACCAGTAATGCTACTAGTTAGATCCATGTGCCAACTGCTGCAAGTTTCCGTTTTTATCCATTCGAAAGGCTGGGGCTGGCATAGATCCTTTGTCATCAAGTACCGTCATTTTCCTAGCTCGGTCCATAATTTGAATAAACACCTGGTAGTCCTCCTGTATAGTAGTTAACTGTGTTTCTGTTTGAGTTAATTGTTTTTCCAGGTTACTTACTTGCTCTTTCAGTTTCGTATTTTCTTTTTGAATTTGTTCAAGTGACGCTTTTGATTGATTTGAAGCATGATAGTCTTTTTTCACATCTCTCAGAAAGCGAATTACCATATCCATCGTAATGGAAGGCTCTTCTGTAATTTGTGAAGAAAGGATATCTGGATCATTAACTGGTAAGTCTTGATAACTAGGTGGGAGTGCAACCACAGGCTTTCTTAGTTTCTGGGACTGATTTGCCATCTCCCGCTTCTTCTCTTTTCGTTGCCTTTTTGCAAGATCAATAGCACTGTCATACTTTGTTCTTACCTCAGCATTCCAGCGGAACCCACAAGCTGCTGACGTGCGGTTTAACTTATCACCGACTTCATCGAATGCGTTTAATTGTGTACTGCCTTCCCTAATGTGGCGCAAGACTGTTTCTGCTAATAATAGATCATCTTCATGTGACCAAGCATCTTGTCTAACTTTCACCATTATATTCAACTCCTTTTTCCGATAACAATAAATTCATTAGTCCTTAAGTAGATTTCATATTTTTATAGTTATTGTTACCGTAAAAAAAGATATTTATACCTAGTTATTTATTATCATGTTGTATTTTTTCATAAACTTGTTTAATAGCCTGTTCAAATTTCCCCGTATTTTTTGGTTTGTAGTACTGTTTATTTTTTATAGAGTCGGGAAGATATTGCTGGCTTACCCAACTATTATCATAATTATGAGGATATTTATAATCAATTCCGCGTCCCATCTTTTCAGCACCTTGATAATGTGAATCTTTCAGGTGTGCAGGTATATCCCCACTTTTACCATTGCGTATGTCCCCCAACGCTGCATCCAACGCTTTATAAGCCGTGTTTGATTTCGGTGATAAGCATAATTCAACTATAGTAACCGCAAGTGGAATTCTGGCTTCAGGAAAACCTAAACGCTCAGCAGCCTGTACTGCAGCTACAGCTCGTGGACCTGCTTGTGGATTAGCAACACCGATATCTTCGTAGGCAGTAACGATCATACGACGGGCAATACTATCGAGATCACCTGCTTCAATCAATCTACCTAAATAGTGAAGTGCAGCATCAACATCACTGCCGCGTATAGACTTCTGAAAGGCTGACAGTACATCGTAGTGAGCGTCTCCACCTTTATCATGCGAGAAACTTTTCTTCTGCATACATTCTTCAGCTGTTTCCAAATTAATAATAATCTGGTCATCTATGTTTTTTGGTGTAGAAGAAATGGCTAGTTCAAGACCATTCAAAGCGGATCGCATATCCCCATTGGCACTTTGTGCAAAATGGTTCAAAGCCTGATCTTTCAGTAAAACAGCTTCATTTCCAAACCCATTCACCTTATCATCTACAGCACGTTTAACAGCGGTCTTTACATTATCTGCAGTTAATGCATGCAGTTCGAAAAGGTGGCACCGGCTTCTGATGGCAGGATTTATCGAGTGATATGGATTACTTGTCGTACAACCTATAAGGGTAATAAGATTACTTTCTAGATGCGGAAGTAAAAAGTCCTGTTTTGCTTTGTCCAAACGATGCACTTCATCAAGGATTAAAACTACCTGGCCCATCATTTTCGCTTCTTCTACAACAATTTCCATGTCCTTTTTTTTATCTGCTACTGCGTTCAGCATTTTTACAGGTCTTTCAAGACTTTTGGCAATAGCTACTGCCATGGAAGTTTTCCCTGTTCCGGGAGGCCCGAATAGTATCATGGAAGCTAAGCGTTCAGCTTGAACCATGCGGTTAATTATTTTTCCTTCTCCTACAAGATGCTCTTGTCCAATTATTTCTTTAATATTATCTGGTCTCATACGAAGTGCAAGTGGTTTTTGTTTCATTTAAATCTTCCTTTATAATAAAATAATAGCTTATTGTCTGATTTGGAAACGAAATCCAGGAATCCTGCGATGATTAAAATATTTGAATTTTATTACGTTTCGAATCTCTATAATCTAGCGTAATCCTGATCCTGATAAAATGCAAGAACCATACTATTCATGCTATAATATCATGTAATGTAGCATTATAGGAAAATAGAGGTGTACGATATGAAAATTTCAACCAAGGGAAGATATGGTTTAACAATAATGATAGAATTAGCAAAAAAATATGGTAATGGACCTACGTCCTTAAAATCAATAGCTCGTGAAAATAACTTGTCTGAGCATTATTTAGAGCAGCTTGCTTCACCCCTTCGTAATGCAGGGTTAATCAAGAGTATAAGAGGTGCGTATGGTGGATATGTACTGGCAAGGGAACCGAAAGAAATAAATGCCGGGGACATTATTCGCGTGCTTGAAGGACCAATAACTCCAGTAGAAGGTATTGAGGATGAAGAGCCAGCAAAGCAAGCATTATGGATTCGTATTCGAGATGCAGTGAAAGACGTATTGGATACGACTACTTTAGATGATTTGATGCATCATAATAATGACGAACCACAAGAAGCTTATATGTTTTATATTTAAGCTTTCATACAGGAAGGAAATGTAACCATGGAACCAATTTATATGGATCATGCAGCAACCACGCCAGTTCACAAAGAAGTTATTGATGTAATGTATCCTATATATGACGAAGTATTTGGGAATCCGTCCAGTGTTCACTCTTTTGGCAGAAAGGCGAGGCAGCATTTGGATGTGGCAAGAAGAGTTATGGCAAAAAGTATTCATGCTAATGAGAAAGAAATTATATTTACCAGCGGTGGAACCGAAGCTGATAACATGGCAATTATTGGAGCAGCCCTAAGTAACAAAAACAAAGGGAATCACATTATTACAACAATGCAGGAACATCATGCTGCTTTGCATACAGTAGAATATCTGGAAAATCAGGGATTTGACGTAACCTACCTGCCTGTAGATGAAACTGGGAAAATAGCTGTTAGTGATCTTAAAAACAGTCTGACAGAAGAAACCATATTGGTGTCTATTATGTTTGTGAACAATGAAACAGGCGTCATTCAGCCTATTCATGAAATTGGCGAATTATTACGTAATCATCAAGCCTACTTTCACACAGATGCAGTGCAGGCCTATGGTTTATTAGATATAAATGTCAACGAATTGATGGTAGACATGTTATCCGTATCCTCCCATAAAATAAATGGGCCCAAAGGAATTGGTTTTCTATATGTTGCTGAAGGTATAAAACTCAGTCCTCTCCAATTCGGGGGAGAACAAGAACGCAAGCGGCGTGCCGGCACCGAAAATGTAGTTAGTGCAGCAGGCTTTCAAAAAGCAGTAGAGCTGGCAATGGATAACAGGGTGAAGCGAACGAAGTTATATCAAAGCTACAGGAAACTGTTTATGAAAAAACTAAAAGAAAAAAATGTTCAATTCGAAATCAATGGTGATTATAATTCAACCATAGCTTCAATTATAAATATAAGTTTTCCCGGGACTAATGTGGAGACACTTCTTACTAATTTCGATCTGGCAGGGATTGCAGCTTCAAGCGGAAGTGCATGTACAGCAGGATCTGTAGAACCTTCCCATGTATTATCTGCTATGTTTGGTGAAGATAATGAGTGTACCACGAATTCAATCCGTTTTAGCTTCGGCTTATATAACACAGTGGAGAATGTAGAAGAAGCTGCTGAGCGGGTGGCGAAAATTGTTAAACGATTAAATTCGTAAAGGATAGTGAATGTAATGAAGGATAATAAAGATACACGAGTAGTAGTTGGAATGAGTGGAGGTGTCGATTCTTCAGTAACAGCATTGCTGCTAAAAGAGCAAGGCTATGATGTAGTCGGTATTTTTATGAAGAATTGGGATGACACAGATGAATTTGGTGTATGCACAGCCACGGAAGATTTTGATGATGTTGTTCGGGTCTGTAATCAATTGGATATTCCTTACTATGCTGTTAACTTCGAAAAACAGTACTGGGATAAAGTGTTTACCTATTTCTTAGATGAATACAAAGCAGGAAGGACTCCAAACCCTGATGTTATGTGCAATAAAGAAATTAAGTTTAAAGCATTTTTGGATCATGCATTGTCATTAGGGGCTGACTATTTAGCAACAGGGCATTACGCACAGGTTAGAAAAACGGATGGTCGGATTGAAATGCTACGTGGTGTCGATGACAACAAAGATCAAACGTATTTTCTAAACCAATTAACAGAAGATGTGTTAGCAAAAGTAATGTTTCCTTTAGGTCACTTACCAAAATCGGAGGTAAGAGAAATTGCCAAAGACCGGGGACTTGTAACAGCTGAAAAGAAGGATAGTACTGGAATATGTTTTATTGGAGAAAGAAATTTCAAAGAATTTTTAAGTGAATATTTACCAGCACAGCCTGGAGAAATGAGAACTCTGTCCAATGAAGTGATAGGACGTCATGATGGCTTAATGTATTATACCATTGGTCAGCGTCAAGGCCTTGGTATTGGTGGCTCTGGTGATCCATGGTTTGTTATAGGAAAGAATTTAAAAGAAAATGTATTATACGTAGAGCAAGGATTTAAAAATGAACATTTATATTCTGATGGCTTACTCGCCACAGATGTAAATTGGATAAATCCGGATTTGATCAACGATAAATTTACTTGTACAGCGAAATTTCGTTATCGTCAAAAAGACAGTGCAGTCACTGTGACTTTACTTGAAGATAGAAAAGTAAATGTTGAATTCGCGGAGAGAACACGTGCAATAACACCTGGACAGGCTGTCGTGTTTTACGACGGTGAAGTGTGCCTTGGTGGCGGAACAATTGATGAAATTATGAAAGACAGCCAGTCACTGGATTATGTAGGTTAAACCGGACGAAGTTTCACTTTATAAGGAGTTCTTTAAATGGATAAAAATAAACAAGCAATTAAATTCATGAAAGAAAATAAATACGAAGAAGCTGCTAATCTGTTTTCTGACATTATTGATGAACAACCAGATGACCCAGTTGGCTATATAAACTTTGGTAATTTATTAGTACATGTAAATGACTTGGAAAGGGCGCAACGATTTTTTGAAAAAGCAATTGAACTAGATGAACATGCTGCAACTGCATACTATGGTTTAGGGAACCTTTATCTGGAGCAATCAATTTATCCAAAAGCGCAGGAAAATTTTCAAAAAGCAATTGATCTTGGATTAGAGGAGGCAGATGTATACTATTTGTTGGGCATGACATTTCAACAACAGGAACATTATAAATTGGCATTGCCATACCTGCTCCGTGCTACCGAGCTTGATGCCAATGATGAAGAAATGTTATTCCAGTATGGACTCTCACTGGCGCAGAGCAACCACCTTAAAGATGCAGAAACCGCCATGATCAAAGTTTTAAAGATGAACCCTGATCATAGTGACGCTCACTATAATCTTGGTGTAATAAATTTATTTAACGATAATATACAAACGGCCATGCAACATTTTGATGAGGCACTTCGTGTACAACCTGATCACGTACTAGCGGCGAATGGCAAGAAAAATGTTGAAAATATAGTAAACAATAACGAAAAGTAAGAAGATAGTGGGGTTGTTTTTGATGGGACTTGATGGACAATCTAATGAAAAAGGATATATAAAGGGCGAAGTTCTTTATACTATTTTTCATAATGAAACAGAACACTTTTCAATTGCAAAAATTAAAGTTCAGGAAACAAATGAAGATTTTAATGAAAAAGAGGTTGTCGCAAAAGGCTACTTTACTAATCTTCAGGAACAAACAACCTACTATTTTTTTGGTGATTTTGAAAAACATTCGAGATTTGGACTGCAGTATAAAGTAAACGCATATCAAACGTTTATCCCCAGTACAAAAGATGGGTTAATCTCCTATCTTTCAAGTGATCTTTTTTTTGGCGTGGGTGAAAAGACAGCAACTCGTATTGTTGAGCATTTAGGAGAAAGCGCAATCTCAAAAATTCTAAATAATCCAGATATCTTATCAACTATCCCAGGTATAAAGAAGGCAACTTCAGAGCTTTTGACAAAAAGTTTACAGGAAAACCAAGGCTTTGAACATGTAGTCGTTTATCTGTCCAACTACGGCGTTGGATTAAAAATGGCACAAAAAATCTATGAAGCATATAAAGATGAGGCTATAGATACTTTGGAAGAAGATCCGTACCGATATGTATTTGATATTGAAGGATTCGGGTTTCAAACGGCGGATGAAATAGCGAGAAAAAACGGCCTCTCATTGACACATCCAAATCGGATCGGAGCTGGGTGTATTTATGTTCTCCAAAAAAGTGTTCAAGAGGGCCATGTGTATTTGCCACTAGAAATCTGCGTACGGCAAGTGCTGGATCTATTATCGAACCAGGAGTTATCAGATCAAGTCATCTCTACTAGACTAACGGAAATGAATACCGATAAATCAGTCATTATTCAACATGGAAATATATATTTGCCTTCTCTTTATTATGCTGAGGATGGCTTTATTTCTCACTTAAAGAGAATTATTGAGAAACCAATTGAAAAGGATATACCATTAGCTGAATTGATGAAAATAATTGGGGATATTGAAGAAACAGAAATATTAAGCTATGGGAAAGATCAATTCGAAGCTATCAACCAAGCACTGCATTCTAAGGTTGCGATTGTTACAGGTGGTCCGGGTACAGGTAAAACCACCGTAATTAAAGGAATTCTTAATGCATATGCAGCTATTCAAGAGCTATCTTTGGATCCGAAAGATTACGATAATGGAGATGAGTACCCTTTTGTACTTACAGCGCCTACAGGTAGAGCTTCTAAGCGACTGAAGGAATCTACTGGACTACCTGCTGTGACGATACACCGGTTGTTGGGATGGGACGGAAAGGATGGGTTTGAGAGAAATCAGAATGACCCTTTATCTGGGAAATTTCTAATTGTTGATGAATTTTCAATGGTTGATATATGGCTTGCTAATAACCTTTTTAAAGCTATCCCAGATGATATGCAAGTTCTTATTGTAGGTGACGAGGATCAACTTCCTTCTGTTGGTCCAGGACAAGTGCTTTCTGATTTATTAAGCAGTGAATTGATACCATTTGTCAGTCTTAATGAAGTATACCGCCAAAAAGAAGGATCTAAAATAATTCAACTCGCCCACGATATCAAAAATGACACTTGTACGATTGATAAACTTAAAAATGATGAAGATTTTAGTTTTATAAATTGCAATGAATACCATGTAATCGATGTAATTACAAAAATTATTTCAAAGGCAATCGCTAAAGGGATCGATATAAAGGATATACAGGTTCTTGCTCCAATGTATCGTTCCCAGGCTGGTATTACTTTGATAAACAAGCAGCTGCAGCAATTAGTTAATCCTAAAACTCCACAAAAAAGAGAAGTGAAAGCAAATGATATCACCTATCGAGTCGGTGATAAGGTAATCCAACTTGTTAATCAGCCGGAAGATGGTGTATACAACGGGGATATTGGCGAAGTCGTGGCGATTTTTAAAGAAGATGAAAATACGGATAATGTGGAACAGCTTGTACTTTTATTTGAAGAAAAAGAAATCGTATACGAACGTAAGGACTATATGAATATAATGCATGCCTACTGTGTGTCAATTCATAAATCACAGGGAAGTGAATTCCCGATTGTTATTTTACCTGTTGTTTCCGCGTATAATCGTATGCTTCGGAAGAATTTATTATATACAGCTATAACTAGAAGTAAAGAATCACTTATTATCTGCGGAGAAGTACATGCATTCTTACGAGGTATACAGACAATGGATACGAATAAGCGATACACCTCTTTAAGAGAGCATTTGTTGGAAAGAATCCCAATTATGCAGTCATCTGAGGCGGAATCTGATGAAAAAGAAATCTCACCATATGACTTTATGTAATACTTCATGTATATTTTTTAAAAATTCGGGTTAGCATAACATAATAATTTAGTTTATGTGAGGAGCTTTATTTGTGATGATGCGATGCCCGAATTGCAGTGGAAAAGATCTGGGAAAGATCGGTACAGACCAATATTATTGTTGGACCTGTTTTATTGAGATGTCAATAATAGAAAATGAAATGACTGTTCACCAGGTAGAGGCTGACGGGTCTTTAAGTTCACTGGATGATCTGTTTTCTGAAGATGAAAGAAAGATGCAGTGGTAAACCTTAGATGCAATTAATGTTAAATTCTTGTACTAAGGAGTGGACACCATGTTTCGATACAAAAAAAGTCTAGCGCTTCTTTACTGGCTTATTATTGGCATTTTTCTTTTCTTGTTTTTTTACTTGCTTGTCAAACTGTTTCCGATGTATGGTACAGTACTTTCATTTTCCTGGCGTCTGTTGTCCCCCTTTATTATCGCTTGCCTAATTGCTTATTTACTGTATCCTATCATAGATAAAATACATAGCTGTAACATCCCTAGAGGCTTGGCAATTTCACTCATCTATCTATTGTTTTTTGGCGGTGTTGCTTACTTAATTTATCGTGTATATCCCGCAATGATTCAGCAATTGGGTGATTTTAACGACCAATTGCCTGAATTTATAGCTACGTATCAAAATTTAATCTATCAAGCATATGAATATACCTCATTTTTACCTGAAACTATTCATGATAAAATGGACCAGCTAATTAATCGAATAGAAACAGCTGTAGATAATCTACTTACTAAGCTAGTATCCGGATTTACACGAATTTTTGATATGATCGTGCTTTTAACTGTAATACCTGTGCTTGTTTTTTATTTTTTAAAAGACTATGGTAAAATTAAATCCTTTTTTAAGAAATTCATCCCTGAGAGGTATCGTAGACAGACCAGTAAAATAGTACATGGAATTGATGAAAGTCTGGGAAATTATATACGTGGGTTATTTATTGTATCTCTTTTTGTCAGTATAACGTCCCTTGTTTTGTTTTATTTACTCGGCGTTAACTACGCGTTATTACTAGCCGTTATAATGGGTTTGACTAATCTGATTCCTTATTTTGGACCAATAATCGGTGCAGTCCCAGCGATTGCGATAGCTTTTACAATGTCTGGTAAGTTGGTTATATTTGTTGTAATAGGTATATTTGTAATACAACTAGTTGAAAGTAATTTATTAGCACCATACATTGTCGGAAAAAGTATCAATATTCATCCTGTTGCCATCATTTTTGCGTTATTATTGGGTGGGCAGCTATTTGGAATAATTGGAATGATTATTGCTGTTCCAGTAATGACAATCCTGAAAGTTATGACCACTCATATGTTAGCTTTTAAGTGATATAATTGACATTATGAGTAAAGTTTTCTATAATATCGCTTAACTAGTATAAATAAAACGTTGAAGGTTCTAAGTACATGATAATCGATTTAAAAGAGAGGGATTTTCACTGGCTGAGAGAAATCCTATGTAATGAATCATGGAAAGCTAAACTGGAGTACGGTTAACACCCGTCGGTTACATACCGTTAACATGATTAAGTGATGAACATTTTAGGTATATGTTCATAATTAGGGTGGTACCGCGAAAATCTCGTCCCTGCAATTATGCAGAGATGGGGTTTTTTTAATTAGTAAGACTATACAGATAAACGGAGGTATTCAAATGAAACAGTTAACATCAGCTGAAGTGAGACAAATGTTTTTAGACTTTTTTAAAGAAAAAGGCCACCAAGTTGAGCCAAGTGCTTCACTAGTACCAAAAGATGATCCTACTTTATTATGGATAAACAGTGGAGTAGCAACACTAAAAAAATATTTCGATGGCCGTTCTGTTCCGGATAACCCGCGTTTGGTAAATGCACAGAAATCAATCCGCACCAACGATATTGAAAACGTTGGATTTACAGCAAGGCACCATACCTTCTTTGAAATGCTAGGCAACTTTTCGATTGGTGATTATTTTAAGAAGGAATCCATGGAATGGGCATGGGAGTTTTTAACAAACGATAAGTGGATTGGGTTTAATCCTGAGTTGCTGTCAGTAACCGTTCATCCGGAAGATGATGAAGCCTACGATATCTGGATAAATGATATAAAGGTACCAAAGGAACGAGTTATTCGTTTGGAAGAAAATTTCTGGGACATTGGTGAAGGACCAAGTGGCCCCAACACAGAAATCTTTTATGATCGTGGTGAAAAATACGGAAATGATCCAAAAGATCCCGAATTGTATCCTGGTGGAGAGAACGATCGTTATTTAGAAATTTGGAATCTGGTTTTTTCTCAATTCAATCATAATCCAGATGATACGTATACACCACTTCCCAAGAAAAATATTGATACCGGCATGGGGCTTGAGCGTATGGTGTCTGTTATTCAGGATGTTCCTACAAATTTTGAAACCGATCTATTCATGCCCATCATCAAAAAAACGGAGGAGTTAGCAACAACTACCTATGGAAAGGCTATAGGAAGTGATACTGCTTTTAAAGTCATTGCAGACCATATCCGAACTGTCAGTTTCGCAATTGGTGATGGTGCTGTTCCATCAAATGAAGGCAGAGGGTATGTATTAAGGAGGTTGTTACGAAGAGCTGTTCGCTTTGCGAAGGAAATTGGTATTGAGAGACCGTTTATGTATGAATTAGTGTTAACAGTCGGAGATATTATGAAGGACTTCTATCCTGAAGTTCTTCAGAAAAGAGAGTTAATTGAGAACATAGTGAAGGTTGAAGAAGAACGCTTTCATGAAACATTGAATGATGGACTGGAAATATTAAATTCAATCATGGATAAAGAAAAGGGAAAAGGCAATTCTGTGTTTCCAGGGGTTGAGGTCTTCCGTTTATATGATACGTATGGATTTCCAAAGGAATTAACAGAAGAATTCGTTGAACAACAAGGCTTTAAGGTTGATGAAGCAGGGTTCAACGAAGAAATGCAAAAACAGCGAGAGCGAGCCAGGAATGCTCGACAAAAAGTAGATTCCATGCAAGTCCAGGATGGCATTATAAGTGAAATAAATGTTTCAAGTGACTTTATTGGGTACAGCGATTTAGAAACAGAAACAACGATTGCGACAATTATAAGTGGAAAAGAGGCCGTAACATCTGCGTGTGCGGATGAGGAAGTGTATCTATTCTTAGCCGAAACCCCGTTTTATGCTGAGAGCGGTGGTCAAGTTGCAGACACAGGTTGGATTTACACAGATAGTGCAACTGCTTATGTGAAAGATGTTCAGAAATCACCTAAAGGGCAACACATCCATCATGTTCAGATAAAAGATGGTGAACTACGAGCAGGCGATGTGGTTAAAGCAATCGTGGATTCACAATTTCGTTCGGATGTAATAAAAAACCATACAGCTACGCATTTGCTTCATCAGGCACTAAAGGATACGCTTGGAAGTCATGTTAACCAGGCAGGTTCACTCGTGACACCTGATAGACTCAGGTTTGACTTCTCTCATTTCAGTGCTGTCTCACAGGAGCAGCTGCAAGAAATTGAGCAAACAGTAAATAAAAGAATTTGGTCATCTCTTCCTTTGGAAATTGATAATAAAAAAATAGAAGAAGCAAAAGAAATGGGGGCAATGGCCCTATTTGGAGAGAAATATGGTGATATTGTCCGTGTTGTTCAAATAGGCGAGTACAGCGTCGAGTTATGTGGTGGCTGTCATGTAGGAAATACATCTGAAATCGGCTTATTCAAAATTATTTCTGAGGCAGGAATAGGTGCTGGTACAAGAAGAATTGAAGCAGTAACAAGTAAAAATGCTTATATATATACAAGTAATAAGTTAAATCTTTTACAAACGACAGCAAAGTTAGCAAAAACTAATGAAGAAAAACTTCCTGAAAGAATTGAAGATATGTATCAAGAAACAAAGACCTTACAAAAAGCAAATGAGTCATTAAGTGCTAAATTATCAAATCTTGAAGTATCCACCATTTTAGATCAGGTTAATACAGTACAGGGTGTTAAGGTAATAGCTCAAAAGGTTAACGTAAATGATATGAATCAGTTGAGAAATATGGTGGATGATATTAAACAGAAGGTAGGATCTGTTATGATCTTATTAGCAGCAGAAAATAATAAAAAGGTACAGTTAGCCGCAGGTGTATCAAAAGATTTAAATGAAAGAGGACTGCATGCAGGCAATCTAATAAAGGAGGCCGCCCAACGTTGCGGTGGTGGTGGCGGCGGTCGACCGGATATGGCACAAGCTGGTGGGAAGGATCCAGCGAAAATTACTGAAGCTCTACAATTTGCTGAGCAGTATGTAATAGACAATTTAAAATAGCATTCGCTAACACTCAAGGAAGTGAAAAAGATATAATAATTCATCTAAACATGTTAGAATATTAGATGATGGTAAAACTTGTACGTTCAGGAATATTAATCTTTTATGGTTTAAAGTATAATAAAAGCTTTCCGGTGTCTACTTATCAGACAAGGAATAGTTTATTCTAAGAACGAGGTGTCACTATGAGCTCTATTGATAAAACAATGAAATTTAATTTTTCAGAGGAACCATTTGACCAGGATATTAAAGAAATCCTATTCACTGTACATGAAGCGTTAAAGGAAAAAGGATATAATCCGATAAACCAGATTGTCGGTTATTTACTTTCTGGTGATCCTGCGTATATCCCAAGATATAAAGATGCTCGGAACTTAATCCGTAAAATCGAGCGTGATGAAGTTATTGAAGAGTTGGTAAAATTCTATTTAGAACAGCAAAAGGAAAAATAGATGAAAATACTAGGTCTAGACGTCGGATCCAAAACAATTGGTGTTGCAGTAAGTGATTCTTTTGGATGGACTGCACAAGGTTTAACCACAATTAAATGGAATGAAGAAGACTTCCAATCTGCTGACAAGGAATTAAAAGCAATTATATCCGAACATGAAATAGGGAAAGCTATTGTTGGCCTCCCTAAAAACATGAACGGAACAATTGGAGAGCGTGGAGAGGCATCACAGGATTATGCAAGGTATATAGAGGAAACCCATGGTATACCAACTGTTCTATGGGATGAACGCCTAACTACAGTAGCAGCTGAAAGAGTTTTACTGGAGGCAGATGTCAGTAGAAAAAAGAGAAAAAAAGTTATTGATAAAATGGCAGCTGCGATGATATTACAGGGATATTTAAATCAAAAGTAAAGGAGTGACTATTTATGGCACTTGAAGAAAAAGAAAGAATTGTAATTCCAGATGAAGATGGAGAAGAACATCTATTTGAGGTTTTATTTACTTTTGATGTAGATGAAACAAATCACTCTTACATTGCTGTTGTACCAGTTGAACAAACAGAAGATGAAGAGGTTGAGGTTTATGCTTTCCGGTACGAAGAAAAAAACAATGACGATAATGATCTTTCCCTTTTCCCAATTGAATCAGATGAAGAATGGGAAATGGTAGAGGAAATGCTTAATACACTGGCAGAAGAAGAGAATGAAGAATAAAAGATGTGAGCTGATGTCAATAAACATCAGCTTTTTTTCTGTTTTAAAAGACGGTAGTAAGATAATAATGGAATATCTTGTAGAAATTTAGTATAATATACCGGATGAGAGGGGGATACTTATGTCCAAGAAGAAAAAGTTTATTAATTTTAGGGACAATCTCATCGCTCGAAGCGAAGAAGCAAGAACTGTTCGTAAAATCGTTGCAATTATTATTATCTCACTTGTTCTTATCTTTTTAGTTGGAGGTATATCAGGTTATATGTATGTGAAATCTGCTTTACAACCTGTCGACCCCGAAAATGAAGAGGAGGTATCAGTTGATATTCCCATTGGATCTTCTACATCAACTATTGCCACGATCCTTGAAGAAAATGGCTTAATAAAAGATGGGCGTATTTTTAGTTTTTACATAAAATTTAAGAATGAATCTGACTTTCAAGCCGGTGAATATACGTTTACAACAGCAATGACAATCGATGAACTAATTGAATCATTACAAAGTGGAAGAGTAATCGCTGAACCTGTACACACGATTACAATTCCAGAGGGGAAAACAATTGAAGAGATGGCAGCAATCTACTCTGAAAAGCTGCACTTTAAAAAAGATGATTTTCTTGAAAAGGTAAACGAACTCAGCTATATTGAACAATTAATGGAAACATATCCAACGCTATTAACTGAAGAGATCTTAGCTCCAGATATTCGCACACCTCTAGAAGGTTATTTATTTGCAGCAACCTATAGCTTCTATGAAGAAGAGCCGTCTGTTGAAGCAGTGGTAGAAGAAATGCTTAAAAAAACGCAAACGGTTGTATCAAATTATCAGGAAGAAATAACTGCTAAGGAATTTACTATGCATGAAGCTATTACATTTGCATCATTGGTTGAAAAAGAGGCAAGTACAATGGAGCAGCGTAATAAGATTGCAGGAGTGTTTTATAACCGTTTAGCAGACGGTATGAAACTACAGACCGATCCTACTGTCTTGTATGCATTAGGAGAACATAAGGATAGGGTATTATATGCTGATTTAGAAATTGAATCCCCGTATAACACCTATTATATTGATGCATTGCCAATTGGACCAATCGCTAATTTTGCAGAGAGCTCTCTAGAGGCAGTTATCAATCCAGAGGATACAGATTATATGTATTTTTTGCATGATAATGAAGGGAACATTCATTATGCAGAGACTGATGAAGAACATTTGCGAAATAGAGAACAATATATAAATTAATGGCTTTTTCTAAATACTATATTAGCAGCGGATTACGTTGCAGTTTATAGAAGCTGCAATAATTAAAAACAACAAAACGTACGATTAGAGCCTAATTAATAGACAGGGAGTGTGAAGGCATTATTCACATTTCCCATTTTTTTTAGAGAATGAGGGTCATAAATGGAAGAATATCTTACAAATTATTTGCAACAGGGGATTCCAGAACAGCAACAATGGGTAATAGACTTAGAAAAACAGGCAATGGAAAATAAGGTGCCTATTATGGAACCTGTGAGTATGAATTTCCTCATGCAAATAATAAAAATCAGTAAGCCTAAAAAAACATTGGAAATAGGCACAGCGATTGGCTACTCAGCCTTGCGCATGCTGGAAGCTTACCCTGAAACAAACATAACTACTATTGAAAGAGATCAGCAACGGTATCACCAAGCTATAGAAAACATAACCGCTCAAACTAAAAATGATCATGTAAATGCTGTCCTGGGAGATGCATTGGAAGTGTTGAATGATGAGTTCGTTAAATTGCATAAATCTTCATTTAATCTTATCTTTATTGATGCTGCGAAAGGACAATATAAACGTTTTTTTGAACTGGTAAGCCCATTGTTAGCAAATGATGGCATAATCGTCTCGGATAATGTATTATTTAGAGGTTATGTGGCTAATCCAGAGAATGCCCACCCAAGACATAAACAAATGGTTGGAAAAATTCGACTGTACAATGAGTGGCTTACTAATCATCCAGATTTCACAACGTCAATAGTACCAATTGGAGACGGAGTTGCCATCAGTGTAAAAAACAGCTGAAAGGGGTACCAAAATCATGCATGACAAACCAGTCGTTATTGGTGTAGCAGGAGGCAGTGGCAGCGGGAAAACGTCTGTAACTCGTTCTATATGCCAACGATTTTCTGATAAAACAATTCTTGTTATTGAACAGGATTACTATTATAAAGACCAAAGTCACTTACCTTTGGAGGAAAGATTAAACACAAATTATGATCATCCACTTGCTTTTGATAATGACCTGTTAATAAACCACCTTCATGAATTGATGAACCATAATAATATTAAAAAGCCGGTCTATGATTATAAGGTTCATACACGATCCGATAAAGTAGTTGATGTAGAACCAAAAGAAGTAATTATTGTTGAAGGCATTCTTATTTTAGAGGATCCCAGGCTGGTTGAGTTAATGGATATCAAAGTATTTGTAGATACAGATGCTGATTTGCGCATTATTCGGCGTCTTTTAAGAGATATAAAAGAACGAGGCAGAACATTAGACTCGGTTATTGATCAATATTTAGGGAATGTACGGCCATCTCATTTGCAATTTATTGAACCAACTAAGCGATATGCTGACATCATTATTCCAGAAGGTGGACAAAACTTAGTTGCAATAGACATTATGGCTACAAAGATCGAAACTATATTGAGTAAGAACCGGCAGAAGAGTAGTAATAACGCTTAAAATAGGATAATTTGCTGATTTTTCATTTTGTATACTACTTTTAATAATTAAGCATAAAGTTTATTGAAAAGACGAAAGAAAAGTATTGAAAATTTAAATAAACTCTGCCATAGTAATGATTAGTATATTTTTACTCATTGAACTCACCACAGAACAGTCCTATATTATGGTAGCAGTTGTATGACCACGTGAAGAAAGAAAAGGAGTGTTTTTAAAATGGCAATAGAGAAAAGCTTTTATATGACAGTAGAGGGGAAAGAAAAGTTAGAGAATGAACTGCACCATCTCAAAACTGAAAGAAGACAAGAAGTAGTTGAACGTATAAAGGTAGCGCGGGATTTTGGAGACCTTTCGGAGAACTCTGAGTATGATGCTGCCAAAGAAGATCAGGCTTTTGTAGAATCAAGAATTGCGCAAGTTGAGAAGATGATTCGTAATGCAGTCATCATTGAAAATGATAATGATAATCCTGATGTCGTCTCTTTAGGTAAATCTGTAACCTTTAAAGAATTACCAAATGGAGATGAAGAAACTTATACAATAGTGGGAAGCGCTGAGGCTGATCCATTTGAAGGAAAAATATCAAACGATTCTCCGATGGCAAAGAGCCTTTTAGGCCACGAGATCGGAAAAGAGGTTAATGTAGCAACACCTGGTGGAGACATTCAAGTTAAAATTGTAAAAGTTCATTAAAAAGAAAAAATGCGGGTGGATAGTGACCCGCATTCTTTCTTTTTACTTCGTTGATACTACTTGTTCCGTCCTTATATGTGGTTAGACTGTCTAGTACTGGTCACAGTTACATCTCCTCTAGTAAAACCACAGCTTAACATATAAATTAGGTATTCATGTTTTTATTACCTGTAACTTTGGGAAAACAACAGAGAGACATGCTGTTGCTTTCCCTATTTGCTGATCTTATCAGTGAATAATCATTTTGTTTAATCAAACTGTAAAGTTTCAAACATATAAATTCAACTATGAAATATGATACTATAATAGAGTAAACACAGGGAGGATAAAAGCTATGAATGAATATGATAAAAATTCAAGAGTAAATAAGTTTGAAAAACGCAGAAAAATCACTAAATCTATTACTATTATGCTCCTGCTTGGTAGTATTTTTGTTATATTTTTGCTAGGCATGTGGATATTTGGTGGTGGGGACGATGAAGAGGCTTCCGACGATCAGACTGAACAGTCATCTGATATTAGAATAAATGATGATACGGACTCAGATGAAGATACAGAAGATGATGCAAATGAGGAAGATACCTCATCTGAAGAGGATGATACTTCGGATGAAGGAAATGAGGAAGAGACAACGGATTCTGATGAAGAAAATAATGAGAATAATCAAGATGTGGTAACAGAGCAGGCAGAGCCGTCTGATGATAATGTTATCGAGGCTTATACTGGTAATTGGCAACCTGTTGGAACAGAGCAGGAGGGGCCACATACTACTAATTACAGTGATGGTTCCCAGGATCGAATTGAGATAGATAGAGCAGCAGCTGCTGCTACTGGTTTAAATGAAAATGAAATGAGAACTTACTGGGTTGGTAATGATGGAGAGCAAAGGGTTGTTGCAACAGTCTCAAATGGTGATAAATCAGAGAGCTATCGTGTCTTTTTATCCTGGATTGACAATGAAGGCTGGCAACCAACTAAGGTTGAAGTTCTAAAAAAATTGGACTATTAATAAAACAATCATATCGGAGGAACATATATGACAATAGGAATCATTGGAGCAATGGATGAAGAGGTAGCTTTATTACTGGGAAATATGACAGAGAAAGAAGAACAAACTGTCGCCGGTTGTTTATTCGTAAAAGGAATTCTAAAAGGAAAAGAGACTGTAGTATTAAAGTCCGGAATTGGAAAAGTTAATGCAGCAATGGCAACTACGATCATGCATGAGCGTTATTCTCCTACCCACATAATCAACACAGGATCAGCAGGAGGCTTTGCTGAGGATCTGGAAGTGGGGGACATAGTTATATCAACACAGGTAGTGCATCATGATGTAGATGTAACGGCCTTCGATTATGCTTATGGACAAGTTCCCAGTATGCCTGCATTGTACGATGCTGATACCGCACTAGTAGCGAAGGCATGTCAGGCAGTAAAGCAATTGGATATACATTATAAAGAAGGTGTTATTGCCACAGGCGACACCTTTATGGATAAGGAGACTCATGTTGCTTTTGTTCGTGATAAGTTTCCTTCAATGATTGCAGCAGAAATGGAAGCAGCAGCTATAGCTCAAGTTTGTTATCAGTATAATAAACCCTTTGTTATTATACGCGCTTTATCAGATATAGCTGGGAAACAATCGTCGGTATCCTTCGATGCTTTCCTGGAAAAGGCAGCTAAAAATGCTGCTGGTTTAATTATGTCAATGATAAAAGAACTATGACTTAACCATGATTTACCTCTCAAGTCCTCTAGCAATCTATGTTATGATTCGATATAGGAAAGGAGAGTTTTTGATGGAAGATAAAGCAAAACAAGCAGAACTTAAACTTAAAGACTACCAACGATTCATAGCAGCGTTGTTAATCTTAAGTTGTTATTTATATATGGGCGCGGTTATTAATACGTATATTAGCCCTTCAAGTGATGGTGTTATTTTATTATACCTTTCACTTACATCTGTAGTTTCAGGTATAATATTATATTTCCAAAAGTACCGTATAGAAAGGGAATTGGAAAATGAGCGCTAATGCTTTTGCATAAGCGCTCATTTTTTAAATTTTTCTCTCTTTTCGGTAGTACTCATGAAATACCTTCATTAAAGCTCTTTTTTCAATTCGGGATACATAACTCCGAGAGATGTTCAGTTTCTTTGCTATTTCGCGTTGAGTCATTTCCTTATAGTCATTTAGACCGTAGCGATAGACAATCACTTCCCTTTCGCGATTATCAAGTATAGAAAAATAGTCTTGCATTTTTGCAATCTCCATGTTTAATTGAATATACTCAATTATATTTTCGTTTTCTGCTTCTAATATATCAATTAAACTAATTTCGTTACCTTCCTTATCCTGGCCAATTGGATCATGTAATGAAACATCCTTTTTAACCTTCTTTAAGGCACGAAGATGCATCAGAATTTCGTTTTCAATACACCTGGCAGCGTAAGTCGCCAATTTAGTACCCTTATCTGCGGAGAAGCTCTCCACTCCTTTAATTAAGCCAATTGTCCCGATGGATATTAAATCTTCTACATCTTCTCCGGTATTCTCAAATTTTTTAACAATATGTGCAACCAATCTCAAATTATGTTCAATTAATTTATTCCTGGCAGTCCCGCTGCCATTTTGCATCTCTTTAATGTATTTAGCTTCTTCATCTGGGGGTAGAGGCTGTGGGAAAGCGTGATTTTTAACATAGGATACAAAAAAGAGAGCTTCTTTTATGAGAAGAGCAAGAACACTTAAAATTCCGGACAAACACATCAACCTCCTTAAATGTCTCCCTGGGCATCTGCCTATATAACATCTTTATGAAGCATAAGGGGATTTCGTGTCTGTCCAGTATAAGTAAGTAAAAATTATGGGCTTAATTGCTTATATTTATGCTGACAATGTTCTATTGCTACATTAGCATCACTGTGAGGAACTTTTTTGTTACCAATAATTTGGTATTCTTCTTGACCCTTTCCAGCAATAATTAAAATATCACCAGGTTCACTTAACTCAATTGCTTTTTTTATAGCCACTTTCCGGTCTGAGATTAATAAATATCTTTCATGCTGCATTCCTGTTTCCATGTCAGCTAATATACTGGATGTACTCTCATTTCTAGGGTCATTAACTGTTAATATTACATAGTCTGCAAGCGATGCCTTCTCAGCCATTAATGGACGTTTATATGCATCCTGATCACCACCAGTACCAGCGACGAATATCAATCTTTTTTCTTTAAACGGCATTACAGAAAATATAGATTTTTCAATTGCATCTGGGGTATGTGCGTAATCAATATACATAGTGATCGGTGAATCAATATTTACTTTTTCCATTCTTCCGTTGATCGGTTTAAGATCCTTTAACATATCAACTAATTTTCGAATTGGCATTCTTTTAGCGAATAGGGAAGCAATTGCAGCTAATGCGTTGTAAACATTGAATTCACCTAAGAGCTTCATCTCAGCTGAGAATTCTCCCTCAGGAGAAAGCAATGTGAACGAAGTACTCTCTTGGCGGTATTTAATATCGACAGCTTTGAAGTCAGAATCTTCATAAATGCTATACGTTATAACTTCGGCCGAAGTGTGAGAATTGAATCGTTCTGACCAAGGGTCATCTCTATTCAAGACGGCATACTTCGGTTCTCTTAAATTGTTTCCAAGCTGTGCAAATAATAAACCTTTTACATAGGCATATTCTTCCATTGAAGCATGGTAATCCATGTGATCATGTGTAAGATTAGTAAATGTTACTACATCAAAATCAACACCCCATAATCTGCCCTGAGAAAGGCCATGGGAGGATACCTCCATAATGACGTGATCCACCCCTTGATTACTTACTTGATTAAGTAATTTCTGATTAGTCAGGGAATCACAGGTGGTATTGTCACTAACAACCAGTTCATTATCAATATCAAAACCAATCGTTCCAGAAAGGGCTGTTTTTTGATTATCTTTTCGAAGCATCGCGTTCATCAGGCTTGTTACAGTAGTTTTACCGTTGGTTCCTGTAACACCAAACAGAGTCATTTTCGTAGAAGGGTAATTATAATACTCATTTGCAAGTATAGCCAATGCTTTTGCGCTGTCGTTAACTACAATTAACGCGGCATTTTCCAGGTTTATATCCAATTTTTCTTCTGCAACTATGACAGTGGAACCATTTTTTATGGCATCCTTGTAATAGTCATGCCCATCAACGGTAAATCCACGAATACAAACAAATAACGTACCATCTTCACATTTTCTGGAGTCTTGTTGAATGGAGTTTATTTCACTTGGTAGAGTCCCATATATCTTTTTTAACAGTAAACTTGATAATAATTTATACGTATTCATAGTTGAAATCCTCATCCTTCATAGTACTATTATTAATTTGTCCAAACAGGCAAGTTATAAACCAGAAGTAAATATGTATTTTTTGATAACTATATCCCTTATTCCCGAGATCTAATTGTTTTAATCGAGTATTTGTTGCATTTTATTTTTAATTGATAAGAAACTAAAAAAGAATGACTGTTTTAAAGTCATTCTTTTTTAGTTATCCGGCTAAGCTTGTTTCCCTGGTTTCTTCCTTCGTTTCTTTAAAGCTTCTTCGTAAGCGTCTGTTCTATTTTTTAAATAAGGCTTTACCCCATTTTCATGAGCAGCTCTTGCTAACATGTGTGCAGATACAGGAGCTGTTAAAAAGATAAAGACAATTGCCAATAGCAGTTTACCACTTACAATAGAATGGGATACATACAGAAACAAAAATGCACCAATAAGGATGGTTGAAATTCCTAAAGTAGCAGCTTTCGTTGCAGCATGAAGGCGTGTATAAACATCCGGGAAGCGAAGAATACCCAAAGACGCTGAAAAAATAAAAAACGTTCCAACTAATATAGAGACTATAATGATAATATTTATGATGATATTACTCCAGATCTCTATCAATAATAACACCCTTTTCTAGATATTTTGCAATGGCAAGTGTCCCTAAGAATGCAAGGATACCTATTAATAATACGACATCGTTCAGGTTGGGAGTTATTAGGAAGATAGCTAATAATCCAGCAACACCCATTAAATTTATGCCTATTGCATCCAAAGCTACTGCACGATCAGCATTAGTGGGACCAGCAATTATCCGGTATAAAAGAAGAATAAGAGATGCTGAAATCCCGATAAAGCAAATATACAAGGCGATTTCAATAAGATTTTCTGTTAGTTCCAGAAACTCCATCATCTAGTCACCTCCATAATCGCTTTTTCAAAAGTGTTTTTAATTGAGTTTACTGATTGGTCAATATTATCGATATTCATTGCATGAATAAATAACTGCTTATTATCATTGGATACAGCAACCGTTAACGTCCCTGGTGTCAAGGAAATTAAAAGCGATAGCAGTGTGATTTCCCAACTGCTTTTAACATCTAGTGGAAGTGCAAATATTCCCGGCTCCACATTCGGTTTTCGAATATAAGCAAGCTTTACCACGTCAAATGTAGATGAAATCAACTCTTTTATAAATAAAAATATTAATAAAAATATTTTTATGAAACGGTTTAAATAAAATGTGCCAGGCACAAATCTTCTTAGTAGGAGTAACAAGAATATCCCTAATAAATATCCGAAGATAAAACTTGGTGTGGAGTAGGATTCACTTAGAAACATCCACATAAATGCAATAATTAAATTGATTACAATTTGAAAGGCCATAGTCGATTACTCCTTTAATACAGAATCAATGTATATTTGTGGATCAAGTAAATAGGCTGAAATAGAGTCTGCAATTGGATAAAAATACTCTGCTCCTAGACCTAAAACAACAGATATTGATAAAAGTACAATGATAGGGGCTATAAGTCCCTTTGTCGATTTTTTCTTAAAGTTACCAGATGTATCTTTATCTCCCCAAAAGCCTTGGATGAAAATCTTCATAATAGAATAAAGGATTAATAAGCTGGTCAATAAACCAATTATCGCAATTGCTATTTCATTACTTGCAAATGCACCTTTAAGCAGTAATAGTTTGCCTATGAAACCACTGAAAGGTGGAATACCTGCTAAAACAAAACCAGAAATGAACAACAGCCAGCCTAAGAACGGGTAGTAGTGAATCAAGCCACCCATTTTTCGTAAATCAGAAGTTCCTGCAACATAAACTATAACTCCTACTAGTAAAAAGAGAGCAGCTTTTATAATCATATCGTGAACTAAATAATAGATGGACCCACTTAACGCATCCTGGGTGAAAAGTCCAACACCCATTAAAATATAACCTATAGCAGGTATAATATTATAAGCTATAATCAATTTAATATTAGTTGTAGAAAGTGCACCAATGACTCCAAATATCATGGAAAGAGCAGCAATCCATATGAATATTTCATGTGTCAGATCAATTCTATAAACAAATATTAAAGAGAAGACTCGTATAATGGAATAAATCCCGACTTTTGTAAGCAATGCACCGAATAATGCCGACACGACAGGGTTAGGTACTATATACGAATTTGGCAACCAGTAATATAACGGAAACAGAGCCGCTTTCGTTGCAAACACAAAGAATAGCAAAATGCCAATTGTTGTTAAGATACCTTGTTGCTCCACTTCCTGAACACGTTCAGCAATATGCGCTAAATTAACTGTTCCGACAACTCCGTAAATGAAAGCAATTGCAGTAACAAATAACATGGAGGAGAAAAGATTTACTAGTAAATACTTAAGCGATTCTCTAAGCTGTACCTTTCCTCCCCCTAAAACAATAAGTCCATATGAAGCCATCAACAATACTTCAAAAAAGACAAAAAGATTAAATAAATCACCTGTTAGAAATGCTCCAGAAACACCCGTAATCAAGAAGAAGAAAAAAGGATGAAAGTAATATTTTTCTCTGTCCCCCAGGCCGGCATATGGTACATAAAATGCACATGCTGTCGCAATGATATTTGTTGTTAGTACAAGAATTACTGCGAGTGAATCAGCCACCAAGACGATACCATATGGGGCTGCCCATCCACCTGTCTCTAGTATAACAGCCCCATTTTCTAATACATACCATGTGATGTATACAGAGACACCTAAGCTAATTAAAGAAAACACCTTCGCCAATCCTCGAGAAATATTTTTCTTTGAGTTTGTAAATACAAGAATTATCGCTGCTATTAACGGAATAATGATTGGTAATATTGCCAGGTTACTCATTTGAATTACCCCTTAACTGTTCCATATTGTCTGTGTTATTCTCCTGTGCTGTTCGATAAGCCAGCACTAATAGAAGACTAGTTACTCCAAAACTTATTACAATTGAGGTCAAAATCAATGCTTGTGGCAATGGGTCTGTATACTCGGTTATCCCATCTGTCAAGACAGGGGGTTGCCCGGTTTTTAATTTACCCATCGTGAGTATGAATATGTGAGCACCATGGGTGATTAATCCTGTACCAATAACAATACGGAGTACTTGCTTCTGTAATAAATTATAGACTCCTGTTGCAAATAAAACTCCTGCTAAAATTGAAGTCACTATTTCCATTTATTCTGCCTCCTTATTTTTTCTCAGTTTAATGAGGCTGAAGATAGCTAGGGCTGCAATACCCAGTACGGCTACTTCAAGTAATGTATCCAACCCACGCATATCTACTAGTATTACGTTAACTACATTTTTACCTCCACCAAGTGTGTAGGCAGTTTCCAGAAAATATTCAGAGATTGAATCAAAGCCATTCGTACTGTGTGCAGAAATTCCTATAATAGCCAATAATGTACCAAAACCAATTGCAATTGAAGCATTTACAATTTTTGAACCAGCAGCTTCATTTGTTTTTCGAAGTTTAGGCAAATGGTAAAAGCATAGTAAAAATAATGCAACGGTGACTGTTTCAATCACAAGTTGTGTCAACGCAATGTCTGGTGCGCGATAAATAACGAAAAGTATTGCCACACCATAACCGACTACACCTAAGACTAATATAGCGGCAAGATTGTTCTTTGTAAAAATGGTTGCTAAAGCAGCAATAATCATAATTCCTACTACTGATAATTCAAGAATTGTAATCTCGGCAAGGTTATCATAATTAATCGTAAGCCCATCTGTAACCATCATAAATCCAAAGGTGACAACCAAAATGGCAACTAAGATAAGAGACATATATGTCTTTAGCGATCCTGTCATATAATAATTCGTTATATTTGCTGAATAGGTATCAACCTTTTCGATCAGTCTGTCATATACTTTGTTAAAACTCCATTTACCTGGTAGGACATTATAAACGGGATACCATTGTTTTCGTGTAAGGAATAGAAGAGTTCCAATAACCACTACAATTAGTGACATGATAAATGCTGTACTATCCCAACCATGCCAGAAATAGACACTTTCAAATTCCACTGCACTATTTACAGACTCCGCTGCATGCAATAGGAAGGGAGCATTAACCCAATTTGGGAATAAACCGATTAATATAACACCTAAAACCAGTATAATAGGTGAAATCAACATTCCAATTGGTGCTTCATGGGGTTTTTTAGGTAATAAATCAAATCTCTTTGGACCTGTAAACACTCCAAAGAAGAAATAGATAGAATAAACAAATGTAAATATACTGCCAAGCACAGCCAAGTAAGGAATTGCTTGAGCAAGAAGATTCGCACTAGTTAGACCAAGTGTAGCGTCAAAGAACAGTTCTTTACTATAAAAACCATTTAGAAATGGAAGAGGTACACCAGCCATTGAAAATGTACCGAACAAAGCCAGGGTTGCAGTCATTGGCATAAACGTTAACAGACCGCCAAGCTTCCTTATGTCTCGAGTACCTGTCTCATGGTCAACTATACCAGCAACCATAAATAAACTTCCTTTAAACGTAGCATGATTTAGGATATGGAATACAGCAGCATATACAGCTGCTTCGGTACCAAAACCGAGCATTGCCATAATCATACCCAATTGGCTTATTGTCGAGAAAGCCAGAATAGCTTTTAAATCAGTTTGTCTTACAGCCATATATGATCCCCAGCATAATGTAATGATTCCCACTAAGCTTACAGTAATAAAGAACCATTCATACGTTGAAAATACAGGAGAAAATCGTGCAATCAAATATATTCCGGCTTTTACCATAGTTGCAGAGTGAAGGTAGGCACTAACGGGAGTTGGTGCTTCCATTGCATCCGGCAACCAAATATGGAAAGGGAACTGAGCTGATTTAGTAAATGCACCTAATAGAATTAAACCTAATATTAATGGAAGGTAATCATTGTTTAGAATAACGTCTGCCTGCTGGATCATCACTTGTATACTGGTGGTTCCTGTGATAACAGACAGCAGCACAAAGCCACCAAACATACTTAACCCACCGAAAATTGTAATCATCATTGATTTTAAGGCTCCGTACCTCGAGCGCTCTTTAAAATGCCAATACCCAATTAATAAGAAAGAAGATATAGATGTCAATTCCCAAAATGTATATAGGACAAATATATTATCTGATAGCACAACACCAAGCATAGCTGTCATAAACATTAATAAATAAACATAGAAATGCCCCAGACTTTCCTGTTTATCTAAATAAAAAATTGAATAGAGTACAACAAGTGCCCCAATACCACTTATTAGTAAAACGAATAATAAACTCAAACCGTCCAAGTAGAAATCAAGGTTTATTCCTAATGAAGGTATCCAATTATACGTTTGTCTAAGTGGAGTAAAACCAGCTCCAACGAATTGAATAAAATAAAGAAAAATGGAAAAGGGGACAAAAAACACGAAAATGCCAGTATGTATACTATGTTTCAATTTACTTAACATAGGAACAAAACATGCAATAAGTAGTGGAATTAATACTGCAAATATCATCTAATGGGATTCCTCCTTGAAAATAAAATTTTGTATTTGTTACTACACATATTCTGTTATTTAAATGGTAGAAAGCTATGTAATTTAATGGGGGTCAAACTTTTCTTATAATTGGGACCAGTACGGTGATTAATTTTATAACGTGTGAAATGATTCAAGGATGTGCTTGAACATGCCAATTAAAAAATTATCCAAAGGATAGTTTAACACAATATGAAAGGGAGAAAAATAAATAACCCCTATAATTTAGTCAATTATAAGGGTTGGACGAGTTCCTTCATATTATATACGGAACAATAATATTTATCCTAATTTAGAGGTGTATTTAATTTTAGATGATAACCGTCTTCTGTGAATTTCTTCTTCGATTAAAGAGAGGAAGTCAGGGCTTAAATTTAATTCATTTGCTCTATGATATGATTCTATTAATAATTCATCTGACAAATGCTTCATAAATACAGCCCCTCCCGAAAAATTAAGATCTGAAATTGGTATTAGTTATTAATTATAATTTATCATGATAGATAAATGAGAACAAGGCGCAAGTTATCTACAACGCCCTGTAGATAACTTGTTGATAAATCATAAAATCAACCACCATATGTTGTTGTAACAGGTTGCAAAATGTTGATAAAGTTATCCACAGCGCGAAAAAAGTAACTATTTGTCGAACGATTCATGCATAGATTATCGAAACTATACATAAATATTCAGGTTACTTTTGCAATTTACCTCTATCTGGTAATTGTATTGTTCGTAAAGCTTCACTTCGAAATTATAGTAAGTTATTATAGGATTGGGTTATAATGTAGATTCGTACAAAATGATTGATAGTTACAGACGATAATGAGGTGTTAGAGTTGTTAAAGAATTTCTTGCCAAATGAACATGTAAAAAGTGTGTTTGATATTCAACCAGGGGTATTGAAACAAAAAGGAATTAAAGGAATCATTACAGACCTGGATAATACACTTGTAGCCTGGGACGTAAAGGATGCTACTCCTGAAGTCATTCAGTGGTTTAAACTTATGAAAGATCATGACATTAAAGTTACGATAATTTCTAATAATAAACAGGAACGTGTTAAAATCTTCTCTGATCCTTTGGACACGCCCTTTGTATTTAGTGCTCGTAAGCCCTTAAGTCGAGCATTTAAAACAGTTTCTAAACGAATGGGGCTTAAAAAAGACGAAGTTGTTGTTATTGGTGACCAGTTATTAACCGATGTTTTAGGTGGAAATTACGCAGGTTTTTATACGATATTAGTGGTACCTATTGTGCAAACCGACGGAAAAATAACAAAAATCAATCGCAAAATAGAACGTAGGATACTAAATTATATGCGTAAAAAAGGAAAAATCAGCTGGGAGGACTAAGAATGGAAAAAATTGATTGTCAGGGCTGTGGGGTCCTTATCCAAACATCTGACCCAGATGCAACTGGGTACACACCAAAAACATCGCTTGAAAAAGAAAATATACTATGTAAAAGGTGTTTTCGCTTAAAACACTATAATGAAATACAAGACGTATCTTATACGGATGATGATTTCTTGAAAATGGTAAGTAATATAAGAGGAGAAAACGGTTTAGTTGTACATGTTATTGACATATTTGATGTCAATGGCACCTTAATTAAGAGCTTACCGCGAATAGTAGGCGATAAGCCAATCATTCTGGTGGGAAATAAAATTGATCTGCTGCCAAAATCTACAAATAAACGAAAGCTGAATCAATGGTTGAGGGCCTCAGCAAAAGAAGCAGGTATCAAGGTGAAGGATGTCTTCTTAATATCTTCAGTAAAAGGATATGGGATAGAAGAATTAACACATCAGATTGAATTAATTCGAAAGAAAAGTAATGTTTATATTGTAGGCACGACTAATGTTGGGAAATCTACTTTTATTAATCGTATTATTAAACAAGCGACAGGGTATGGTGAGGTCATTACCACATCCTATTTTCCAGGAACCACTTTAGGATTCATTGAAATTCCATTAGATGATAATACATCCTTAATTGATACACCTGGAATAGTTAACAAGCGACAAATAGCTCATTACGTTTCAGAGCAGGACTTAAAAGTAATTACCCCTAATAAAGAAATTAAGCCTAGAGTTTATCAATTAAACAGCCAGCAGACATTGTTTTTTGGTGGCTTAGCCAGATTTGACTTTATCAAGGGGGAGAAACAGTCATTTGTATGTTATTTCTCTAACGAGATTCCGATACACCGTACAAAATTGGAAAATGCAGATAACCTGTATAAAACTCAACGTGGTGAGTTATTATCACCGCCAAGTGAGAAAACACTGGAAATATTGCCGGAGTTTACTCAAACGACTTTTCGGATTACAAATGAGAAAACAGACATCGTTTTTCCTGGGCTGGGATGGATAACCATAACAGGGGAGAATGTAACTATTACTGCCCATAGCCCGAAGGATGTAACAGTGTCTATTAGAAGATCATTAATTTAGAAGGAGAGATACGATGGGTTATAAATTCGTACTAATTGGTTATCCGATAGATCATTCCCTTTCACCATGGATACACAAACAATTTCTGGAAAAATCAAAAATCCAAGGAAGTTATTCGATTTATGAGATTGAACCAGATGACTCTTTCCAGGATAAGATTGCTGCATTAAAAGATAATGAAATTAATGGCTTTAATGTGACTGCACCATACAAACAAAGAATCATTCCTTTCTTAGATGAAATAGATCGATCTGCTGAAGTCATTGGAGCGGTCAATACTGTAGTTAATCAAGACGGAAAATGGATAGGGTATAATACAGACGGCATGGGCTATTTACGTTCTCTGAAAAGCAAGTACCCTTCGTTTTATACGGATAAATCAAGTAGAATTCTTATAATTGGTGCAGGTGGTGCAGCCAGAGGTGTGTATTATGGACTGGTAAGTGAAGGGTTCAAGTATATTGACATAACAAACCGAACTGTGGAAAATGCAACAGAAATAGCAAAGCTAAAAGCTGAAGATACTAATACAAGTATCTTGCCTTTTCATGAAGTGGCAAAGTATCTCGATAACTATGATCTGATTGTCCAAACAACTTCAGTAGGAATGAAACCATCCAGTGACAGGTCTGTTTTTTCTATGGATACTATAAAGGCTGGTTGTATCGTAAGTGACATTATTTATCAGCCTATAGAGACCAAATTTTTAAAGGAAGCTCAAAGAACTGGAGCTTTGGTTCATTTTGGACATACAATGCTCTTGTATCAAGCACAATATGCATTTGAAATTTGGACAGGTAAAAAAGTGCCATTAGAGTCTATGGATCATCAATTAAAATTAATCTTGGAAGGAAGATAATATGTTAACAGGTAAACAAAAAAGTTTCTTACGTTCTGAAGCACATCATTTAAAGCCAATTTTTCAAGTTGGTAAAGATGGTGTAAATGATAATATGCTTGAGCAGATAAATGAAGCTTTAGAAAAAAGAGAACTTATAAAGATAAGTATTTTACAAAACTGCATGGATGACAAGAATACTGTTGCTGATCATTTAAGAAGGGGTACTAAAGGAGAAATTGTACAAATAATTGGTAACATTATTGTATTGTACAAGGAATCTGTAGAGAGTAAACAGATTCAATTACCATAAAGGAGATGGCCATGAAACGAGTTGGTATACTTGGTGGAACTTTTGATCCGCCCCATTTAGGACATTTGATCATAGGCGAAGAGGTAAGATTAGCACTCAACTTAGAAGAGATTTGGTTTGTACCCTCCCATTTACCACCACATAAGGAAAGTGCTAAGACAAGTGCTACTGACCGAATTAACATGCTGATGAAAGCATTGGATGGCAACTCTTTCTTCAGCATAAATACAATTGAAACAGAACGCTTAGGAAAGTCTTATACGTTTGATACAATAAAGGCGTTGCAAAAAGAATTTCCCGATACAGAATTCTATTTTATTATAGGTGCTGATATGGTGGAATATTTGCAGCATTGGCATAGAATTGATGAACTGATAAACATGGTTAGTTTTGTAGGTGTTAAACGAGCAGGCTATAAGTTGCACTCGGCTTATCCAATTATTGAGGTTGACATTCCCGCTATTGAAATTTCTTCGACCCTAATCAGGGATCGTTTATCAACTAACGAAACTGTCCGATATTTAATGCCAGAAACAGTATATACGTATATCAAGGAGAAGCAACTGTATGAGAGCTGATATTGCACTAGAAGGTGTAAGGCCCCATTTGACTAAAGAACGGTTTGAGCATACGATACGTGTCGCTGAGACGGCAGTTAGGCTCGCTGGTTTATATAATGTATCTAAGGAAAAATGTGAGCTTGCAGCCATTTTTCATGATTATGCAAAATACAGACCGTTGGATGAAATGGAACATTGGATTAAAAATACATCACTTTCAGACGAGTTATTAAATTACCATCATGAATTGTGGCATGGACCAGTTGGTGCCATATTGGTGGAAAAAGAGTTTGGTATCCAGGATACGGCTATTAAAGCAGCTATTCAATACCACACAACCGGAAAGGCAAATATGAGCAAAATGGAAATGGTAGTATTCCTGGCAGATTATATTGAACCTGGAAGAAGCTTTCCCGGCATTGAAAAAGTGAGGGACATGTCTGAAAAGAACTTGGTTAAAGCATGTTGGATGGCATTACGTAATACAATCCTTTTTTTAATAGAAAAGAAGGCAACCATCTATCCGGACACATTCCACGCATATAATGATTTCACTAAACGTATAATCGGAGGTAATTAATTTATGGAGAACACGGAACTAATACAAATTATAGCTAATGCATGTGACGATAAAAGAGCAGAAGATATTGTAGCACTGGACATGAATGAAGTGTCGTTAGTAGCTGACTACTTTTTAATATGTCATGGAAACACGGAAAGACAAGTCCAAGCAATAGCAAGAGGTATTAAGGAATCAATGGATGAAAGAGATATTTCAGTTAACAGAATTGAAGGAATGGAGCATGGACGCTGGGTATTGGTGGACACTGGTGATATCGTTTGTCATATTTTCCACAAAGATGAAAGAATATATTATAATTTAGAACGTCTTTGGGGAGATGCTGAGCGCTTACAGTTGCACTTTGGGCTAGAAGGGTGAAGTAATGGCGTATCAGGATATGGCTTTACTCTATGATAAACTTATGGCTGGCGCTCCTTATGACCAGTGGATAGAATTCACACATAAGGTATTTGAACAATCTGGAAAAGAGTTTAATGCTATTGCAGACCTTGGGTGTGGGACTGGTGAGATTACTGTAAAATTGGCAAAAGCTGGTTATAAAATGACAGGAATAGACTACTCTTCTGAAATGCTCACCTATGCAGAGCATAAGGCCAGTGAGGCAAAAGTGACGGTGCAGTGGTTACAGCAGGATCTAAGAGATCTTGATGGTCTAACTGAGCTTGACGCTGCTGTTAGCTATTGTGATGTGATAAACTACATTACTGATGAAGAAGAGATTAGCTCGGTTTTTAATCGTGTTGCTGCGTCTTTGAGGGAGGGCGGTTTATTTATTTTTGATATCCACTCACTATACCACGTTGAACATCATTTTATTAATCAAACGTTTGCTGATGTCATGGAGGACACTTCTTACATTTGGTTTTGTATGGAAGGGGAGCAGCCAGGTGAAATGTTTCATGATTTAACGTTTTTTTCTTTAGATGGCGATAAATATGAGCGTTTTGAAGAATACCACCACCAGCGAACCTATTCCATTAAATTTTATCAGCGGCTGTTAAAAGATGCCGGCTTTAATAATTTACAAGTATATGGCGATTTTTCTTTAGAAAGAAATAGCTTGAATGAAAAAACGGAGAGAATCTTTTTTATAGCAGAAAAAAGGTCGAGATAATATAAAATTCTCGGCCTTTTTTTAAAAAGGATTTTGAAGGTTTTTGTCGAATGATACTATATAGTCGTTTCCCACTGTTTTTCCTTCTCTTCCCTGCGAACATCTCAAAGGAGTGATCCCTCATGTTTGAATTAATCAAAAAAAATATGTTTTTTATTATAGTAACCATTTTAATTATTGTGTTTCTTATAGTCACGAAAGAGGACGATGCAGATGTTCATGGTTCTGATTTTCATACTGTAAGTTCTATCCCGGTTGAGATGACTGAGGATATAAAGCTAGACCAAGAGGAAATAAATGTGGTAGTTGATATAAAGGGGGAGGTGAAAACACCTGGAGTATATCAGGTTGAAATTGATTTTCGTGTTAATGATGTGATACAAATTGCTGGTGGTTTTACCGAAGACGCGGACGAATCACAAGTGAATCTGGCACAAAAAGTTCAGGATGAAATGATTATACTAATTCCTAAAAAAGGCGAAACAGAGGAACTTAATAACTCCCCTAATAACAATGGTTCTGCTAAGTTAAGATTAAATTATGCAACACAGGAAGAATTAGAAGGCCTTAATGGAATCGGTCCTTCTAAAGCACAGGCGATTATTCAATATAGGGAAGAGAATGGATTGTTCCGTACGATTGAAGATTTACTTAAAGTATCAGGGATCGGTCAAAAAACACTGGAAAACATTAGAGACTCTATTCAGTTACCATAGTCTGTTGACCAATCTGACCAGACAAATGTAAACTAGTAGAAATAAGTAAAAAGGGGATTTGTAAGGATGGACAGAATTTCTTGGGATCAATACTTTATGGCTCAAAGTCATTTATTAGCTTTAAGAAGTACATGCACCAGGCTAATGGTTGGTGCAACCATCGTGAGGGACAAGCGAATTATTGCTGGGGGTTACAATGGCAGTGTAACGGGCAGTGTTCACTGTATAGATGAGGGATGTTATGTCGTCGATGGACATTGCGTCAGAACAGTTCATGCAGAAGCAAATGCATTATTGCAATGTGCCAAGTTCGGTGTTCCTACAGATAATGCCGACGTGTATGTAACTCATTTTCCATGTCTTCAATGTTCTAAGCAGCTCATACAAAGTGGTATTAAAACAGTTATCTATGCGGCTGATTACCGAAATAGTGAGTATGCTATACAGTTGTTTGAAGAAGCAGGAATACAGATAAGAAAAGTAGAATTGGATTATTTAGCAGTAGATACTAATTATCGAGAGAAGAGGAATTATGTGAAAACTTTACTTGATAAACTTGAAACAAACACAACAACTGAACAAGAAATAGCAGTATTAAAAAGTGAAGCTGATGAGTTATTTAAGTTAGGTAAATAGGCGAAGTGAAAGGGTACTGGCATTTCACTGCGCTCGCTGTTGTTATAAGTATAATTACACTTTTTTTTAATAATTATTGGTTTATGGTTGGATTTATTTTATGGCTTTATTATTTATATTACAGTGAACGGCTAAGGAAAGCTCCACTAATTACTTCCCTAGCCTCCCTTCTTTTTTTTCTACTTTACATCCCCGCAATTGGTTTTGATCATGCCAATGAAGACACTCTACCTTCACTAGGTCCATTAACTGGAATGATAGTTAGTTCACTGGACAGCAAAGAACAAAAGATTGATTTCATTTTTCAGGAGGAATTATCTCAGCAAAAGATTCTTGTCATTCATTTCCCTAAAAAAGAAGAAAAACAGCTCCCATTAAAAAATAATGCTGACATTAAGTACGGTGCTCGTTGTATCATCAATGGAAAAATCGAAAAACCCGATCAAAACAGGAATCCAGGACAGTTTAACTACCACAAGTACTTATTAACAAAAGGGATAACCCATCAACTGATACTTTACTCATTAGATGACATACATTGTGAGGGGAGCACTTTTTTAAATCGTTTTTATAATATGAGAAGTGATTTACTTACTTATGTGGCAGCCAATGTTAGTGAGGAGACTTCTGCATGGATGAATGCGTTAGTCTTAGGTGATGATTCACAGATCGGGGAAGATACCATCGAATTATTCCGGCGATGGAATTTGTCGCATCTTTTAGCGATCTCCGGACTTCACGTAGGATTAATTGTTGCATTAATTTATTTTTTATTAATTAAATTAAAGTTACTTACAAAAGAAAAGGCACAATGGATCATGATACTATTTCTTCCAGTCTATGCATTAATAGCGGGTGGGGAACCATCTGTGTGGCGAGCAAGTTCAATGGTATTGCTTTTTATATTTCTTAGTAAAATTAAATTTTTGCTAAGCGTCACTGATATACTAAGTATAGTGTTTATATCCCTTATAATAATTGATGCAAACATTGTATATCATATTGGTTTTCAGCTTTCATTCAGTGTTACTTTTGGACTTCTATTGTCTAAGAAATGGATTTCTTCATCAAGCTCTTCCCTGGTTCAAGTTCTGCAAATAAGCTTCGTATCACAAATGATGATTTTACCCCTGCAATTTGCTTACTTTTGGGCATTTCAACCGTTGTCTATCTTATTAAATTTACTAATTGTTCCATACTTTTCTATTATAGTCATACCTCTACTGTTTATACTTTTATTACTACTCTTCTTGCCAATCCCGTTATTTCTAATAAATGTATTTGATATGCTTTTTGTTAGTATCCACTACCATGTTTTAACATTCGTTGCAACTATGGACGCGTATTTTTATTATCCTTGGATTATTGGTGTGTTTCCAATCATTTTTACTGTCGTTTATTATAGCTTACTCTTTATTTTTATGAAGCGGCTAGAGGAAAATAAATTGAAGGAAGCATTCAAATATGGTGTTGTAATTACAATTGCAATTATTTATGTTGCAGCACGTCCTTATTTATCTCCGATAGGTACAGTAACCATGCTTGATATTGGACAGGGTGACGCATTTGTTATTGAACTACCTTATCGAAGGGGAGTTATTTTTGTTGATGCAGGCGCAAGTTTTGCATTTGATGACATGGAACCGTCAGAGAAAGTTTATAAACAAGTAATTAAACCTTTCCTGTACTCTAAAGGAATCAGTAAAATTGATGCCATCTTCCTTAGTCATGAAGATATAGACCATGTAGGAAGCCTTTCATTTATGGTGGAGGATATAGAAGTAGAACAGATTATTTTAAGTAACTACTATGATTTTTCCGAAGATGATGCGAAAAAGTGGAACAGGAAGAATGTCAACATACAAAATGTAATGCAGAATGAGGAAATTATAGTTGGTGGACAATCATTTTATGTAGTCGCTCCATTTAGAGATAATGATTCCCCAAATGAAAACTCACTTGTATTATTTACGCTGTTAGGAGGTAAATCCTGGCTTTTTACAGGTGACATTGGTAAAGGTACAGAAAACGAGATCCTAGATGTGTATCCTAATCTGACTGTCGATGTACTGAAGGTTGCACATCATGGCAGTAATACATCTACGGACCTGGGTTTTATTAAGCAAATGAATCCGGACTTTGCCTTGATATCAGTTGGTGTTAATAATTCGTATGGTCATCCCACACGAGAAGTCCTGGAAACGTTAGAGGCCTTGAATGTAAAGATATTGCGAACAGATCAAGACGGAGCAGTCCTGTACCGCTTTAAAGAGGACCAAGGAACTTTTTATAAGTATTTACCATAGGATACCATAAGATAAGATAATTAATTCCATACAAAAAGAGACTGCAATTTTCAGTCTCTTTGTTATACATTGAGTTATGTTTTTGTGTGGTGTGTAAGATCGTTGGACCCCAAAGGAATATTACTGGCCTACCACGCTTATTACAACACCTATCGCAAATATCAAAGCAAAGAAAACAAATGAGAAACCAAAGCCCATAATGGAATCAACTACATCGTTATTTTTAGACTGTACGTCTTTTTCAAATTCGTTCACATCTACCCCTCCTATGTCATCATCAGTATAAATTAAAACAAGAAAAAAATCTACTTTTGAACATAAATTGTCACACTTTATTATACTTCACCATTTTTAGAAAGAGTTAACATCTATACTTTTACTTAGAAAGGATACTCTAGTAGTAACACAAATATCGTTTGGCACGCAGTTTCTAGAGCTGTGTTCTAAGCGTTTATATAGATTATAGAGGGGAACATGTACCCGAATTGTTTCCCTCTAAATTTTACTTGCTATTCCTTGGGTAACGTTTTACCATTACTACTATACATAAATGGTGGAGTGGATGATATGTCTTATTTGGAAGTTGTGCAAAAAGTTAAGAATAAACAAATTGCCCCAGTTTATTTACTTTATGGATCTGAATCCTATTTTATTCAAAACATAAAGCAGCTAATTATAAAACAAGTACTGTCAGGGGAAATGGATAATTTATCTTCTTATGATTTGGAGGAGACTCCAATACAAGAAGTAATTGCCGATGTGGAGACCTACCCCTTTTTTGGGGAAAGAAAGTTAGTAATAGCAACTAATCCATCGTTTCTTAAAGCAAAGCCGGACAAGCTTCCTTTTGAGCATGATTTACTATCATTGCAGAATTATTTAAGTGCACCGGTGGATTATTCTATACTGGTGTTCATTGCGGCCTATGAGAAAATAGATGAACGGAAAAAGATCAGCAAACTCCTTAAAAAAAAGGCTGCTGTTGCACTGTGTAACCCGATAAAAGAATACGAACTGCAGAAATGGATTAAGAATTTAACTGACCAACTGCATGTCACTATGGATAACGATGCCTATGAAGTAATAGAGACAGAATTATCCATGAACCTTCACCTTATAGAAAATGAACTAACTAAATTAGCATTGTACGTAGGTGAAAATGGTCATATTACAAAGCAGATTACGCAGGAATTGATATCACATACATCGAGCAGTTCTTCTTTAAGACTTGTAGATGCAGTGATTGATGCGAATTTACATAAGGCGATTACCATATACAAGGATCTTGAAAAAATGAAAGAGGAGCCAATCGCTTTAATTGGCTTACTTGCATTTCAGTTTCGTACTATTTTGCGTGTGAAGCTTTTAAAACTTAAAGGTTATGGTCAGTCCCAGATGCAAAAACAGCTGCAGGTTCATCCGTATGTTATAAAGATAGCGCTAAATAGGGAAAAGAGATTTACTGTTAATCATTTACAGGCTATTCTTGATAAATTAACAAATGCAGATGCGGTGATGAAGCAAGGGAAAATGGAGAAAGAACTAGCCTTTGAACTATTGCTGTATGAATTAATACAACCCGAATAAACAAAAACGATCCTTTTCAGAGGATCGTTTTTTTATTATGCGCTAAGGTTATTTACTTTATTAGCTAAACGGGATTTTTGACGATCACCGTTGTTTTTGTGAATAATACCTTTTTGAACAGCTTTATCAATATGTTTTGTTGTGCTTTGTAATGCAGCTTTTGCATTTTCCACATCATTAGCTTCAATTAATTTTTCAACACGTTTAATTTGAGAACGCATTTCTGATTTTTGTGCTTGATTGTTCACACGTTTTTTATTATTCGTATCTACACGTTTGATAGCAGATTTGATATTAGCCATTGTTTCACCTCCTGCAAAATTATTTCATTAATGAAAATTAGTTTATCCTCATCTAAGTTCTGCTTTATCCTAAGTTTCACTTTGTTAGTGGACAAGAGACATTTTACCAAAGGAGCGACAGATTATCAATAGCTTTGTTATTTAATCGATGAATTTGTATGAATTTAACGTATTTGTTCATTCTATTACTAATGAATTACGAAAGGAAGATTAAACATGGAAGAACAGGCTAACTTATTTCAGGTTAGAACAGATTTGGCGACAGAGGCTCGAGATATGTACGTGGAAACAGACGAAAAAAAAGAGAAAGAAAAGAAGAAACAGCAGGAAATCAAAGGAGTAACCGTTAAGGAAAGAACACAAGAAGATATAAAGGTATCCTACGTGGATATCGATGATGAAGGTGCCAAATTACTAGGTAAAAAAGCGGGATCCTATATCACAATATATGCTGACGGTGTTAAAAAGCAGGATACATCACGGCAAGAAGCCGCAGCAAGAGTATTGGCTAAAGAACTGGAACAATTAATTCTAAAAAACAATATACCAGCTGACAGTACAGGATTAATTGTAGGACTGGGAAATTGGAATGTGACCCCTGATGCACTTGGACCGATGACTGCTGAGAAAATTATGGTAACGAGCCATTTGTTTGAACTTCAGCATGAAACCGTATCAGAAGGTTACCGCCCAGTAGCAGCTGTTACACCAGGTGTAATGGGTGTGACAGGGATTGAGACGAGCGATATAATTTTTGGGATTGTTGAGAAGTTCAATCCTGACTTTGTAATAGCAATAGATGCCTTGGCTTCCAGATCGATTGAACGAGTTAACGAAACAATACAAATATCCGACTCAGGTATTCATCCTGGTTCTGGAGTAGGAAATAAACGAAAAGAACTAAGTAAGGAGACCTTGGGGGTTCCAGTTATGGCAATAGGTGTTCCGACGGTGGTTGATGCGGTAACCATTGCTAGTGATACGATTGATTTTCTTTTAAAACATTTTGGAAGAGAAATGAAAGAGAAAGATAATCCATCGAAATCCTTGGCCCCAGCAGGTTTGACTTTTGGAGAAAAAAAATTCAATGAATCGGACTTGCCAGACGAAGGTAGCAGAAGCACCTTTCTCGGAATGGTCGGTACTCTATCGGATGAAGAGAAAAGGAAGTTAATAACCGAAGTATTAACACCAATTGGACATAATTTAATGGTTACACCTAAGGAAGTAGACGGATTTATGATAGATATGGCAAGTGTAATAGCAAATGGTGTTAATGCGGCTTTACACGAGAATGTTGATGTAGATAACTTTGCTGCCTATACAAGATAAAAGAATTGCTGCTCTATCATACCTACCAAAAAAGAAGATTTAGTTCTAGTTCCTGAAGTTAAATCATAGATTCTATTAAGAATTAAGTTTAACTTCAGGAAGGGTGGGATCATGTTCTTAAAAAACAGGAAGCGGTATAGAAAGAATCCGCTATATCCTTTTTATAAAAGAAGTGGAATGTATCTGGCCAGTATTGTTCTATTATTCATAAGCATCGGCATTTTAACAACAGTGCAGCCAGCCTATCGTATTTCGTCGCAAGCTGTTACAGAGTGGACAAGTGATATTGAGAGCGCTACTTTTCTATATTTAATCGGCTTGGAAAATAGAGCATTTAAACAAGCCTATCCAGAGGATAAAACGCTTCCAAAACTATCTACTACCCTATTCCATTTAGCGACAAGTGTGAAACCTAATGATCCTCGGAGCCTATTAGGAAATGAACTTCCGGGATTTTCGACATTTGACAGTCGGTTATTAATTGCGGGGAAAGGGACGAATTATACTAATCTTTCTATCGAATCTTCTCCTCCTTTAGAAGAGGTATTAAAGGACAGGGAGGCCATAGATGATGTGGCTGAAGAAGAAATTACAGAAAAAGAAATTAAAGATAATATTCCTACAACTGGCGATCGAAATGTGGTCTACATTTATAACTCCCATAATAGGGAATCATTTTTGCCGCATTTACCTGGAGTGAAAGACCCTGATCTAGCACATCACAAGGAAGTAAATATAACCAAAGTTAGTGATCGGCTCGCAAAATCGATGGAAGCTAACGGTATAGGAACAATAGTCGACGATACAGATATTATGAGTATTTTAAAGGATAAAGATTGGACATATGGGCGTTCCTATGATGCTTCACGGGATGTTGTTCAAGAAGCTTTTAGTTCAAATAAAGAGATCCAATATGTATTTGATTTACACCGTGACTCTATCCCTTATGAAAAAACCACTAAGGAAATTAACGGTGAAATGTATGGCAGAATTATGATAGTGGTAGGTGCCGAGCATCCAGATTACGAAAAAAATCTGGGGCTGGCCGCAGAATTACATTACTTATTGGAAGAAAAATACCCTGGGTTAAGTAGAGGTGTATATCCTAAAGAGGGGCCAGGGACAAATGGAGTTTTTAACCAGGATTTATCTGAGAACTCCTTAATACTGGAATTCGGTGGGGTTGAGAACAACCTCGATGAATTATATCGCTCAGCAGATGCTCTGGCAGATGTATTTAGTGAATTTTACTGGGATGCTGAGAAAGTAGACGCAAATCCATAAGGAGGGTTTAATAAATGGTTCGTTCTTTCGTTGTTCTTTTATTGCTTGCCGTCTTTTTTTTAACAGGGGTGCTTTATGGAATGGATCGAGGTGAAATTTCACTTCATGATGAAGCAACTAAGGAAGTAGAACTAGTTGAGAGTCAAGAATTAGCAAGCACTCAAATGGTGCTAGTTGAACAGGAACTGGATAACCATAATATGGAGGAAGCTGAACATTTCACTCAGAAGACAGCCTCATTTTTAGAAGCAGGTGTTAAAGGGTTTTATGAGGTAATTGTCCAAATCCTTTATCAAGTATCTCAGTTGTTTTTTTAATAAATATGAACACGCTATGCTTTTATACTATTAAAATGAAGAGCGACGGATCTTTATCATGTTTTTTAGCAAACAGATAAGGATCCGTATTTAGTGCCGCAAGAATGCTCACACTATCATTTCACTGTTCCATGTTCAGGGAAACAACCAAAGGAAATTGGCTACCCAAACTGGAAAAACATTTCCTTCTTATGGTCATCACGGCTTATGATGACCTTCTTTTTTCAGGTCCCGTTGCGCTTTAGTTCTTGAACTAAAGTAATACAGTTGCTATAATCAATGCTAGTATTGTCGTTGATAAATTTGAAACTTTTATCTTTAAGTGCGGTAAAAGACATGTAGGAGTGACATCATTATGGTGAAAAGACAAAGGAATGTACGTAATTTTTCAATCATCGCTCATATCGATCACGGAAAGTCCACCTTAGCAGACCGTATTTTGGAAAATACGAAAACTATAACTAAACGTGAGATGAAAGAACAATTACTCGATGCTATGGATTTGGAACGCGAGCGTGGAATCACTATAAAATTGAATGCCGTACAATTACATTATACAAGTAAAAATGGCGAGGAGTTTATTTTTCATTTAATTGACACTCCAGGCCATGTCGATTTTACATATGAAGTATCAAGAAGTCTTGCAGCTTGTGAAGGTGCTATCTTGGTTGTGGACGCCGCTCAAGGAATAGAAGCGCAGACACTGGCTAACGTTTACCTTGCTCTTGATAATGAATTAGAAATCATACCTGTTATTAACAAAATTGATCTGCCAAGTGCAGATCCGGAACGTGTTAAACAAGAGCTGGAAGATGTTATTGGCATCGACAAGGACGAGGTAATTTTAGCATCTGCTAAATCAAACATCGGTATTGAAGATATCTTGGAAAGAATAACAGAGTCAATTCCAGCGCCCGCAGGTAATGAGGACAACCCTTTAAAAGCACTTATTTTTGATTCCTTGTATGACCCTTATCGTGGGGTAATAGCTTATGTGTGTATTAAAGAAGGCACTGTTAAAGTTGGCGATAAAATTAAGATGATGGCCACAGGGAAAGAATTTGAAGTAAACGAAGTGGGCGTGTTTACCCCTAAACCTGTTAATCAAAAAGAGTTAACTGTAGGGGATGTAGGCTATTTGACAGCATCCATGAAAGATGTAGGGGATTCTCGGGTTGGGGATACAATTACGCTTGCAAACCGTCCAACCGAGACAGCACTCCCGGGTTATCGTAAGTTAAATCCAATGGTTTTCTGTGGGTTATACCCTATAGATTCGAATAGTTACAATGATTTAAGAGAAGCACTTGAGCGGCTGGAATTAAATGATGCTTCCTTACAGTATGAGCCGGAAACATCTCAAGCATTAGGTTTTGGCTTCCGTTGCGGGTTCTTGGGATTACTCCATATGGAGATTATCCAGGAAAGGATTGAAAGAGAGTTTAATATTGATCTAATAACTACTGCGCCAAGTGTGATTTACCAGGTGGAACTAACAAATGATGAAACGTTAACAATTGATAATCCATCATTAATGCCTGACCCACAGTCAATAAATGAAATACGCGAACCTTTTGTAAAAGCAACGATTATGGTGCCTAACGATTATGTAGGTGCAGTAATGGAAATTTCACAGAAGAAGCGGGGGCAATTTATTGATATGGAATACCTGGATGATATCAGAGTAAATGTCGTATATCACATTCCATTATCAGAGATTGTATATGATTTCTTTGATCAGTTAAAATCCCAGACTAAAGGGTACGCCTCCTTTGATTATGAGCTGATAGGCTACCAAGCTTCTGACCTTGTGAAGATGGACATCTTACTAAATACTGAAACAATAGACGCTCTTTCCTTTATTGTTCACCGTGACTTTTCCTATAATCGAGGTAAACAGATTGTTGATAAATTGAAAGAATTGATTCCTCGTCAGCAATTCGAAGTACCAATTCAAGCTGCAATTGGCAACAAGATTGTAGCTCGGTCAACCATCAAGGCTATGCGTAAAAATGTACTGGCTAAGTGTTATGGTGGAGATATCTCACGTAAACGTAAATTATTGGAGAAACAAAAAGAAGGGAAAAAACGGATGAAGATGGTAGGTTCCGTAGAAGTACCCCAAGAAGCATTTATGTCTATATTACAAATGAATGATGATTAAACTAAGATTAAAAGGGAGAACTTGAATGCATTATGCTGAAGGTTTTTCCCTTTTGCTTTGGATAGGAGGATTACAAATGAGTAAGATAAAATCAGCATATATCCACATACCTTTTTGTCAGCAGATCTGCCATTACTGTGATTTTGTAAAGTTTTTTTATAATGAAAAATTAGCGACTGAGTATATAGAGGCACTAACGAATGAAATAAACGTCAATGTTGCAGGTTATAAGAATAGCGTCAGGACTATTTTTATTGGTGGCGGAACGCCTACAGCACTAAATTTCAAGCAATTGCGTGCATTGTTAGAGATAATCGATAAAAAATTTGATGTAGCTAATTGTGAGGAATACACAATTGAAGCAAATCCTGGTGATTTTGATATTGAAAAAACCAAGCTTTTAAAAGAATATGGGGTTAATAGAATATCACTCGGCGTACAGGTTTTTGATGATAACATGCTGGAAGAGTTGGGCAGGTCACATAAAGTAAGTGATGTTTATAATACGGTGGATCAATTACAGCAACATGGGTTTTCCAATATAAGTCTAGATCTAATTTATGCTTTACCTAATCAAACTGTGGATCAGTTCCAAACGTCATTAGAGGAAGCGATTTCGTTTAAATTACCTCATTACTCAACATATGCTTTACAAATCGAGCCTAAAACAGTCTTTCATCAACGTCATAAGAAGGGAATGCTCCATCGTCCTCCCCAAGATGAGGAAGTGGCGATGTATGATATTTTAAGGGAAACGATGAAACAAAATAATTTGCACCAGTACGAAATTAGTAACTTCGCAAGATTAGGGTATGAGAGTAAGCATAATTTAACGTATTGGAGTAATGAGTATTACTATGGACTTGGAGCAGGTGCCTATGGATACCTGCCAGGGAAAAGAACTGGAAATATACGTCCTCTCCCTGCATATGTAAAGCAGGCGAAAAAGGATGGAAAGCCTGTTTTACATGTAGATAAAATTGGACTGAAAGAAAAAGTTGAAGAAGAAATGTTCTTGGGTTTGCGAAAAGCAAAAGGGGTCAGTAAATTAGATTTCCAAAAGAAATATGGCTTCAATTTTGAAGAACTCTATAAAAAAGAAGTTGAATCACTCGTTGAAAAAGAATGGCTAATAGAAGACAGGAATTCCATTCGTTTAACAGACCAGGGAATGCTCCTGGCAAACGAGGTTTTTGAAAAATTCTTATTAGATGATGAGATTAAAATTGCTTATTATTCCTGATGAGAAAGTGAAACAGCTACAAAAAGAAACATTGGAAACACTCATTTAGGTTAAATACCCTTCAGGGTGGCATTACTAAAATGAGTATTACTTATGCAAGTCATGTTTATTGACAAAAAAATAAGTATTTGGTAGTTTATTATTAGAATTAGCACTCGTTGATCAAGAGTGCTAACAGAGGTGATCATCATGTTAACAGAAAGACAATTATTGATCTTGCAAGTCATTATTGATGATTTCATCGAGTCAGCACATCCTGTTGGTTCACGTGCTATTTCTAAAAAAGAAAACATATCTTACAGTGCTGCTACGATTAGAAATGAAATGGCCGATTTAGAAGATATGGGTTTTTTAGAGAAAACACATTCATCTTCCGGAAGGGTCCCATCAGAAAAAGGATATCGATATTATGTTGATCACTTAATATCGCCAGTCAGAAAGCAGAAAAACGTAAATGTGATCAAACACATTATACAAGATGGTTTCTTTGAATTTGAACAGCTTGTTCAGAAATCAGCAGAAGTGTTGTCAGACTTAACAAACTATACGTCAATCATTCTTGGGCCTGAGTTATTTGAAACAAAGTTAAAGCAATTACAGATCGTTACATTATCTGACCATACAGCGGTAGCCATTTTAATTACAAATACCGGGCATGTAGAACATCGTTCATTTTCCATCCCATCTGAAATAGATCCATCAGATTTGGAAAAAATGGTTAACATTTTAAATGATCGACTGCATGGAATTCCAATTATTCATTTACCTGAAATGTTTAATAAAGAAATTGCTTCTTTAATGAAGATGTATTTGAGTAACTATGATAAATCCTATGATTACCTAAGGGCGGTATTTTCTCATGAACATCCTGTTAAATTGTATGTTGGAGGGAAATCGAATATTTTACTTCAGCCTGAATTTAATGATGTGGAGAAGATAAGATCATTTTATTCGATGATGGAGAATGAAGATGAGATAGCAAATTTATTAAAAGGTACAACGAATGGAATCAATGTTACGATAGGAAATGAAAATCAGGTTGATGCAATTAAAGATCTTAGTTTAATTACAGCATCTTATCAACTGGGTGATGGCCAAATGGGTACAATTGCATTACTTGGACCGACGAGAATGGAGTATAGGAAAGTCATTACATTATTAAATGTATTATCTAATGAAATGACCGAAGCTTTATACAAATGGTATAGGAACAATGAGTAGCATGATAATGGCTTACAGTACTACTAATGAATTAGGACAAGTCCCATGACCGGGAGTAAAGGTTTTTATTTCACGTACTATTCGTGATATAGTCTTATATGGTGAATTTTACATAGGAGGTGGCAATATGGAGAAACAAAGTAAAGACCCAGTGACAGAAGAAGAGGTTAAGACTGGTGATGAATCCGAGGATATAGAAATTATTGATTCAGAAGAGGCGGAACCAAATAAGGAAGAAGAGCTGGGGCAGGATGAACTACAAAAGAAACTAGCATTATTGGAACAAGAAAAAGATGATTTGTACCAAAAAATGCTCCGCACCCAAGCAGAATTTGATAATTTCAAGAAACGCAAACAGAAAGAAAGAGAAGCAGATTTAAAGTACAAATCTCAGGATTTAGCAAACGAGGTTTTACCTGCTCTGGATAATTTCGAGAGGGCATTGCAAGTTGAGGTAACTGAAGCAAATGCCAGCTTTGTTGAAGGGATTACGATGGTTTATCGTCAACTTAATGATGCATTGAAATCTCAAGGGATAGATGTTATTGAAACAGTAGGAAAAGAATTTGATCCGAATCTACACCACGCTGTAATGCAAGTTGAAGATGAAGAAGCGGTATCAAATACAGTTATAGAAGAATTACAAAAAGGCTATATACTTAAAGATCGGGTCATTAGACCTGCGATGGTAAAAGTCAATAAATAATGTGAATGCTGTCAAGGAGGAAATAGATGATGAGTAAAATTATAGGAATTGATTTAGGAACAACGAATTCATGTGTATCTGTTATGGAAGGTGGGGAAGCGGTAGTTATTCCTAACCCTGAAGGAAATCGTACAACACCATCTGTCGTAGCTTTTAAAAATGGAGAAAGACAAGTAGGGGAAGTAGCAAAACGCCAAGCTATCACAAATCCAAATACTATTCAGTCTGTAAAACGTCATATGGGAACTGATTATAAGGTTACTATTGAAGACAAAGAATATTCTCCACAAGAGGTATCTGCGATAATTTTACAGCATATAAAATCATATGCTGAAGACTATATTGGTGAAACAGTAGAGAAAGCTGTAATTACAGTACCTGCTTACTTCAATGATGCAGAGCGTCAAGCGACAAAAGATGCCGGTAAGATTGCTGGCCTGGAAGTAGAGCGTATTATTAACGAGCCTACTGCAGCAGCACTGGCATATGGAATTGATAAAGAAGATCAAGATCAAACTATCTTAGTATACGATTTAGGTGGAGGAACTTTCGATGTATCCATCCTGGATATCGGTGATGGTACGTTTGAAGTTATTTCTACTGCTGGTGACAACCGATTGGGTGGAGATGATTTTGACGAAGTTATCATAGACCATATGGTTAAAGAATTTAAAAAAGAAAACGGAATCGATTTGTCAAAAGATAAAATGGCGACACAGCGATTGAAAGATGCAGCTGAAAAAGCAAAGAAAGATCTCTCTGGTGTATCTCAGACTCAACTTTCGTTACCATTTATCACTGCAGGAGAAGCAGGACCATTACATTTAGAAATGAATTTAACACGCGCAAAGTTTGAAGAATTATCTTCTGATCTAGTGGAACGTACGATGATTCCTACACGTAAAGCTTTATCAGATGCAGGATTGTCTACGAAGGAAATCCATAAAGTTATCCTGGTTGGTGGTTCAACTCGTATTCCTGCAGTTCAGGATGCAATTAAAAAAGAAACTGGTCAATCCCCATCCAGAGGTGTAAACCCGGATGAAGTTGTTGCATTAGGTGCAGCAATTCAAGGTGGAGTGCTTCAAGGGGATGTTAAGGACGTTGTTTTACTGGATGTAACACCACTTTCATTGGGAATTGAAACAATGGGTTCTGTATTCACTAAATTAATTGAACGTAATACTACAATTCCAACAAGTCATTCACAAGTTTTCTCCACAGCAGCTGATAATCAAACTGCTGTAGATATTCATGTACTTCAAGGAGAGCGTGAAATGGCTTCGGATAATAAAACGCTGGGCCGTTTCCAACTAACTGATATTCCTCCTGCACCTCGTGGAGTACCGCAAGTTGAAGTGTCATTTGATATTGATGCTAACGGCATCGTAAATGTTCGTGCAAAAGATATGGGCACAAACAAAGAGCAATCTATTACAATTAAATCATCTTCCGGTCTTTCAGATGAAGAAGTAGAAAAAATGGTTAAAGAAGCTGAAGAAAATGCGGAAGAAGATAAAAAGCGTCGTGAAGAGGTAGATTTACGAAACGAATCAGACCAGTTAATTTTCACAACGGATAAAACGATCAAAGATTTAGCTGAAAAAGTCTCAGAGGAAGAAAAGCAAAAAGCAGAAACAGCAAAAGAAGAGTTAAAAACTGCCCTGGAATCTGATGATCTAGACCAGATTAAAGAAAAGAAAGAAGCTCTGGAAGAACAAGTTCAGCAACTATCGGTAAAAATGTATGAGCAAATGCAACAAGATGCTGAAGCAGCACAAGGTCAGGAAGGCCAAGAAGGCGAAGAAGACGTTGTGGATGCAGATTATCAAGAAGTAGACGATGAAGAAGATAAAAAATAATAAATGAACAAATGATAGGTCAAAGTCAGGGTCCTCTTGACTTTGACCTTTTTACTGAATGATCATTTGCCACTGAGGAGCAATTGATGGTAAGATTAAATTTATGCAATCGTGTAGCGGGAGAGTGATCAACAAGTGAGTAAGAGAGATTATTATGACGTACTTGGAGTCAGTAAAGGTGCTCCAAAAGAAGAAATGAAAAAAGCATATCGAAAACTAGCTAGAAAATACCATCCAGACGTAAATAAAGAGGATGGTGCTGCCGATAAATTTAAAGAGGCAAAAGAGGCATATGAAGTATTGAGTGATGACCAGAAACGTGCTCAATACGATCAATTTGGTCATGCCGGTCCACAAGGCCAAGGCTTTGGTGGTTTTGGTGGTGGTGCCGAAGACTTTGGTGGCTTCGGTGATATATTTGATATGTTCTTTGGCGGTGGTGGACGCAGAAGAGATCCTAATGCGCCACAGCAAGGTGCAGATCTGCAGTATACAATGGTTCTGGACTTTGAAGAAGCAATATTTGGTAAGGATACAGATATAAATATTCCAAAAGAAGAAAACTGTGATACTTGCCAGGGTAGTGGTGCGAAACCAGGCACTAAACCTAAAACTTGTTCACACTGTAATGGTTCAGGTCAATTAAACACAGAGCAAAACACACCATTTGGCCGTGTAGTTAACAAAAGGGTCTGTCATCATTGTAATGGCTCAGGTAAAATAATACCTGAAAAATGTAATACATGTGGCGGTGCCGGAAGAGTGAAGAAACATAATAAAATCCATATATCTATTCCAGCAGGTATAGATGAAGGACAACAAATACGTGTTTCCGGCAAGGGTGAAGCTGGAGTAAATGGTGGACCTCCAGGTGACTTGTATGTTGTTGTTCAAATTAAACCCCATGACTTTTTTGAACGTGAGGGAGACCATATTTTCTGTGAATTACCTTTAACATTTACACAGGCAGCATTAGGTGACGAAGTAGAGGTTCCTACAGTACATGGGAAAGTAATGTTAAAAATACCGGCTGGTACACAGGCAGGTAAAACCTTCCGCTTGAAAGGGAAGGGTGCGCCGAATGTTCGGGGATATGGTCAGGGAGATCAGCATATTAAGGTGAAACTGATAACACCTACTAACTTAACTGAACGCCAAAAAGAATTATTGCGTGAATTTAATGAAATAGGTGGTAATGAAGCTACTGATGAACAAGATGGATCACTATTTAAACGATTTAAAAAAGCATTTAAAAGTGAATAACGGTGTTAGTAACACCGTACATAAAGAAACGAGAAAAAGAGTCCGTATATCGCTGATTATAAAGGGTGGAAATCCTTACTTAAGAAATGGGTGAATCGGAATGAAATGGTCAGAGGTTTGTATTCATACAACGAATGAGGCAATAGAACCAATATCAAATATATTACATGAGTCTGGAGCAAGTGGCCTGGTTATTGAAGATCCATTAGATCTAGTGAAGCAGCATGATAATAAATTTGGTGAAATTTATGAGTTGGATTCCAGTGAATATCCGGAAGAAGGTGTGTATATTAAAGCATACCTGCCAATGAATAGCTTTTTAAGCGAAACAGTTGAGCAAATCAAGCTTACCATTAATAGTTTAAAGCTATATGACATAGACATTGGTAATAACCATGTCTCCTTGAGTGAAATAGACGAAGAGGAATGGGCTACTGCCTGGAAGAAATATTACAAGCCTGTTAAAATATCAAAAAGAATAACAATAACGCCAACATGGGAGGATTATTCCCCAGTCTCCAGTGATGAGATAATTATTGAGCTTGACCCTGGTATGGCATTTGGTACAGGGACACACCCTACGACTGTGTTAAGTGTACAGGCCCTCGAACAGTACTTAAATAAAGATGATCTTGTGATTGATGTAGGATCAGGCTCAGGTGTCCTTAGTATTGCTTCTGTCCTGCTTGGCGCTCAAGAAGTTCATGCATATGACTTGGATGACGTTGCCGTAGAGAGCACCAGAGTGAATGCCAATTTAAATAAGCTTGGCAATCAAATTATAGCAAAGCAGAATAACTTACTGGATCAAGTTAATTTGAAAGCAAATATAATTGTATCGAATATACTTGCGGAGATTATTGTTCAGTTTGTGGGAGATGCGTGGGACAATTTAGAGCAAAATGGTTTATTCATTACGTCAGGGATAATTTTAAATAAGAAACAGTTAGTAAAAGATAAACTAGAACAGCAAGGGTTTAAAATTATACAGGTTAACGAGATGGAAGAATGGATTTCCATTGTAGCTAAAAAAGTTTTATAATGAACCACGGCTGGAGGACTTTTTTAGCAAGGCTTAAACTTTCAATGAAGTAGGTGCTTGGCTTGCAACGATACTTTGTCCACGCAGAAGATTGGAATAATAACGAGGTTATAGTAAGAGGCGATGACGCACATCACATTAACAAGGTAATGCGTTCTAAGAATGGCGATGCAATTATTTGTAATAATCCTAAAGGGCAGGCTGCGATTTGTGAAATAGTATCAATTGAAAGCGATCATATTAAGACTGTGGTTAAAGAATGGTTAGAAGAAGCTGTTGAATTGCCAATTGATGTAACGATCGCACAAGGATTACCCAAGGGAGATAAATTCGACTTCGTTTTGCAAAAAGGAACGGAGCTTGGTGCCAATGCCTTTATTCCGTTTCAGGCTGAGCGTTCAATCGTTGTATGGGATAGTAAGAAGATGAATAAAAAAATGGAACGCTTTACTAAAATTGTTAAAGAAGCAAGTGAGCAAAGCCATCGTAATAGAATTCCATTCATTCATCCTACGATGTCTATCGATGAGTTGTTAAAAGAAAGTGAAAATTATGATGTAAAAATATTTGCATATGAAGAAGAAGCTAAAGTGTCTAATTATCATTCATTCGGAACGGTAATAGAGAACGTATTGGAGAATCAACGTTTATTTGTGTGTATTGGACCGGAGGGCGGATTTACAGCAAAGGAAGCAGAACTGCTAAAGGCCGAAGACTTCTCGCCGGTTCGTTTGGGTCCACGAATTTTAAGAACAGAAACTGCAGCTTTATATGTGTTAGCAAGCATTTCCTATCATTATGAAGAATTGAGGTGTAATTGATGCCTACAGTAGCTTTCCATACTTTGGGGTGTAAGGTAAATCATTACGAAACTGAAGGAATATGGCGTATGTTCATGGATAATGGCTATGAACGAGTTGACTTTGATCATGATTCAGATGTATATGTCATAAACACATGTACAGTAACAAATACAGGAGATAAAAAGAGCAGGCAGGTTATTCGTCGGGCTATTCGAAAGAACCCGGAGGCCATTGTCTGTGTAACTGGATGTTATGCACAAACTTCTCCTGGGGAAATCATGGAGATTCCTGGTGTTGATGTCGTTGTCGGAACGCAAGATCGTAAAAACATGTTGAAATATATTGATGAGCACCAAAAAACGAGAGAGCCAATCAACGGCGTAAGTAATATAATGAAGAACCGTGTTTTTGAAGAAATGGACGTACCTGAATTCACCGATCGAACGCGTGCTTCACTGAAGATCCAGGAAGGCTGTAACAATTTCTGTACGTTCTGTATTATTCCCTGGTCCCGTGGGTTACTGCGGTCAAGAGATCCAGAAAGTGTTGTTTCACAGGCACAGAAATTAGTGGATGCTGGTTATAAAGAGATAGTTCTAACTGGAATCCATACAGCAGGATATGGGGAGGACATGAAGAATTATAACTTTGCCATGCTCCTTAATGACCTGGAAACAAAGGTAGAAGGATTGAAGAGGATACGTATATCCTCAATAGAAGCAAGCCAGATTACAGACGAAGTAATTGAAGCACTTGATAAATCTGATAAAATTGTACGTCACCTGCATATACCACTCCAATCAGGGTCAGACACAGTTCTTGCTAGAATGCGAAGAAAATATTCCAGTGAGTTTTATAAGCAGAAAGTAAATAAGATAAAGAAAGCATTACCTGGGCTAGCCATTACGTCGGATGTTATTGTTGGTTTTCCAGGAGAGACGAATGAAGAATTTATGGAGACATATAATTTCATAAAGGAAATTGGATATACTGAGCTTCATGTATTTCCTTTCTCAAGGCGTACAGGTACACCAGCGGCTAGAATGAACGATCAAGTTGATGAAAAACTAAAGAATGAACGTGTGCACCAATTAATTAATCTATCAGATCAGTTAGCTAAAGAATATGCTTCGACGTACGAGAACGAAGTATTGGAAGTAATTCCGGAAGAGCGAGTACAAGATGCAGATCATCCTGAACTATTAGTTGGCTATACTGATAATTATTTAAAAGTACAGTTTGACGGTACACCTGAAATGATTGGTAAAATAGTCCGGGTTAAAATTACAAAATCGGGCTATCCATACAATCAAGGAACTTTCGTGCGGATAGTGGAAGATGCATCACATTCAAAAATTAAAGCTACTTCGTAACCTGGTCTACTGACTAGGTTATTTTTTTAATGTTCTAAAGTAAGACTTTACTTAAAAACTGTCTGAGAAGGAGTAGTGATAACAGATGAGTAACTATAGCAGAAATCCTATTTGGACAAAAAGTTTTATAAGTATTTCAATAACACATTTTATTATTTTTACAGTATTTTATACTCTAATGACAACTTTGCCATTGCTTGTAATTAATTCTTTAGGGGGAAACGAAGCAGAGGCTGGATTACTTGTTACTATTATGCTTATAGCAGCTATATTAATAAGGCCATTTTCCGGTATGATTTTAGAATATGCAGGGAAGAAAAAAGTGCTTTTGCTTACTGTAGTAGTTTATACAATTACTACGTTTTTTTATTTTATTTTTGACGACTACAATATATTATTAATAATCCGTTTTATACATGGGTTATCCTTTGGAGTTGTCACAACTGCAACCGGGGCAATTGCAGCAGACATAATACCAGCGGAACGTCGAGGAGAAGGATTGGGTTAGTTTGCTATGTCGATGAATGTTGCAATTGTAGCAGGTCCATTCCTTGGATTAACAATGCTTCAATTTACTTCTTTTAAAATGCTCTTTTTAAGTTTAGGAATCCTGATGACCCTGGGAATGTTCTTCGCAACAATTGTTAAAGCTCCGGAGGAAGAACAACAAGTAACAAAGCATGAGAAAAGAAGAATTTCCATTCATGATATTTTTGAAATAAAAGCACTACCAATAGCTATAATTGCTAGTCTAGTGGCATTTTCCTACTCAGGAATTATTTCATTTATATCTGTTTATGCCAATACATTGGACCTTACTGCGGTTTCTGGATATTTCTTTGTGATATTTGCTATCGTTATGATTGTAACCCGCCCTACCTTAGGAAGGGCGTTCGACAGTCGAGGACCGACTTTCGTTATTATTCCAAGCTTGCTAATATTTGCTTTCGGGTTATTAGTCCTCAGCTTTACAGAAACTGCAGGTATTCTACTGCTTTCGGCCGGCTTAATCGGTTTAGGGTATGGCTCTTTACTGCCCAGTTTCCAAACAATGGCGGTACAATCTACAACATTTAAACGGAGTGGACATGCTACTGCTACTTTTTACACGATGTACGATATAGGGGTTGCATTGGGAACATATACTCTGGGAATACTGGTCACAGGCATTGGTTTCCAGGCTATATACATTTTATGTGCCCTGCTTGTGGTCATTGTAATAGCCCTGTTTGGTTTTTATCAATTTGTTCACGCGTCTAAAGAAAAACAACGTGAACAATAACTAAAAATTAGATTTATATAAATGTACATGCTATGATTATAGGGAAGTAGTAGAGGTACGTACAACATAGTCGAGAGAGGAATGATTAGTAGGATGAATAATGAACTAGCAAAGTATATTGACCATACACAATTAAAACCAGATACAAGTAAGGAAAAGATCACCCAGATCGTGAATGAAGCTAAGAAGTACCGTTTTGCGTCAGTATGCATAAATCCGTATTGGGTATCGTACTGCTATGAAAATCTTAAAGATACAGATGTAAAAGTTTGTACTGTAATTGGTTTTCCATTGGGTGCTACCTCTACAGAGACAAAGGTCTTTGAAACGAAACAAGCAACTAAAGATGGTGCAACAGAGATTGATATGGTGATTAATATAGGGGAGTTAAAGTCAAATAATGACGATGCTGTAAAAGCTGATATTGAAGCAGTGGTTGCTGCAGCAAAAGGCGATGCACTTACAAAAGTAATTATTGAAACTGCACTTTTAACAGAGGAAGAAAAAGTACGTGCATGCAATTTGGCTAAAGATGCTGGAGCTGATTTTGTAAAAACATCTACTGGTTTCTCTGGTGGAGGGGCGACAATAGAAGATATTAAATTAATGCGTCAAACGGTCGGTAGTGAAATGGGCGTCAAAGCATCTGGTGGCGTTCGTGATATCGAAGGAACGAGAGCAATGATTGCTGCAGGCGCAACCAGAATTGGTGCCAGTGCTGGCATAGATATTATTAAAGGAAGTATAGGTACATCCGATTATTAATATTGTTTATTAAGCATATAAATAAGGTGTTTTTACATAAAATTATTTACTTTAATACATTTAATTTTAATATATAGTGAATAATTTGTTGACCTGTAAGTAGTAATATATTATACTTTAAAAAGGCATGTGATAGCATGCATTTGCCTGTACAAACCTGTTTTGTGCTTCGGAGGGAGGGAAATTAGCATGTCAAATTCAACTCGCGTTCGTAAAAACGAGTCTCTTGAGGATGCTCTTCGTCGCTTCAAGCGTAGTGTATCAAAAAGTGGTACATTGCAAGAATATCGTAAGCGTGAACACTATGAAAAACCTAGCGTTAAGCGTAAGAAGAAATCTGAAGCTGCTAGAAAGCGTAAATTCTAAAGAAGGTGCACGAGTATGACATTACTTGAACAGCTGAATCAAGATATGAAACAAGCGATGAGGGACAAAGATAAGATAGTGCTAAGCGTAATTCGCATGGTAAAAGCTTCATTGCAGAATGAATCAATAAAACTTGGTAAAGATATACTTTCAGAAGACGTAGAACTCACCATACTGTCTAGAGAGTTAAAACAAAGAAAAGATTCCCTCCAAGAATTCAAATCAGCTGGACGCGATGATCTTGTTAAAAAACTTGAAACTGAAATTGATATTTTACAAGAATATATGCCAAAACAGCTTACTACTGAAGAGCTGGAGTTAATTGTTCAGTCAACGATTCAGGAAGTAAATGCATCATCAAAGAAGGATATCGGTAAGGTGATGGGAGCACTGATGCCCAAGGTAAAAGGAAAAGCAGATGGCTCTCAACTAAAAGATCTTGTACAAAGGCAGCTAGATTAAACTAACTTATAAAAATCCTTGTCATTATGGCAAGGATTTTTTCATTGCATTTCCCCAATCTGCCACACGCTAATTCACATGTAAGAATTTAGCATATAAAAGAGTATCATACCGTTGTCTAGTTTTTTTATTTGTTTTGTTGAAATATTCACATAATAAACTCCTTATTTTCTACGTATTGTGTTTAACTTTAAAATGTTATAATTTTTTACCTAATTTGCGAATAATAGGATGTAATTGTATCTAATTAGTACCTGTTTGTGATAGTATTTAATTAATTATGTAAATCATTTTAATCGAAACCAAATTGGATGTTTTCTCGTATATACTATTAACATCTTAAGGGGGTGATTAATCTTGTCGAGGAAGAGATCAATAAGATACATAATGTTTTTCATCGCTTTTCTTTTCTTCACGGTATTCAGCCTGCACCAACATACACAGGCAAGTGATAGCGGTAAAGGGAAATTAGTCTATTTCATACCAATTGAAAAAGAGGTTGAACGCGGCTTAGAGGCATTTTTGGCTCGTACGACTCAGGAAGCCATAGAAGAGGGCGCGGACCATATTGTTTTTGAGATAGACACCCCGGGCGGAAGAGTTGATTCTGCAGGGCAAATCGCCAAAATTCTTCAAGATTTAGAGATACCAACCACTTCGTTCATTGTTAACCAAGCATTATCAGCTGGATCTTATATTGCTTTAAATACGGATTCAATTTATATGAAACCACAGGCAACTATGGGAGCGAGCGGGGTTATAACAGGGGATGGAAACGCAGCAGACAAAAAGGCACAATCTGCATGGCTTGCAGCAATGAGAAGTGCAGCAGAATCGAAAGGGAGAGATCCACTTTATGCTACAGCGATGGCTGATGAGAGTATTGACTTACCTGAGTATGGTGCAGCAGAGGGTGAATTTTTAACACTGGACCCCACACAAGCAGTGGAGGTTAACTATGCAGAAGGTATTGTGGATCACCGGGTTGCATTACTAAATGAGTTAAGTTTATCTGACGCGACTCTTATTGATACACAACCAACATTTGCAGAAGAAATAGCCAGATTCTTAACGAGTCCGATTGTTATTCCAATTTTACTGTCAGTAGCTAGTCTTGGTTTGATTGTAGAGTTATATTCACCAGGTTTCGGGATCGCTGGAACCATGGGATTAGTCTCACTTGTTCTGTTTTTTTATGGGCATATTATTGCCGGGCTCGCTGGTTTCGAGGCAGTTGTATTACTTATTTTGGGGCTTATTTTGATATTTGCCGAATTCTTTGTAACTGGTGGAATTCTAGGTTTACTTGGAGTAGGATCTATTATCGGCTCACTATTTATGTCCGGGTATGATATTGGACATATGTCGTTAAGTATAGGAATAGCGTTCCTGGTGGCAACCATAGCTTCAGTGATACTCTTTAGAACGATAGGTATGGATAAGGGTTTTTTCAGACATATTATTTTAAGAGATCAAACCACAACAGAATTAGGGTATGTTTCCACAGTTAATCGCCTGGAACTGATTGGTGAAGAAGGTTTAACAGTTACACCACTCAGACCATCTGGAGCTGCTGTATTTGAAGAAAAACGCCTAGATGTTATATCTGAGGGTGGGTTTATCGAAGCAGGTAAACATGTAAAGGTAATCAAGGTTGAAGGAGCTCGTATTGTTGTTAGAGAAATCTAATATATAATAAATATTTTAAAAAACAGGAGGAATTTATCATGGAAATAGTTGATATTATGCCGCTCATTATTATAGCGGTAATCTTGATTGCAGTAGCAATTTTATTCACATTTATCCCTGTAATGCTTTGGATTAGTGCATTGGCAGCTGGTGTTAAAGTTGGCATACTGGCATTGGTGGGTATGCGACTTCGTAGAGTAGTACCTAACCGTGTTATTAATCCATTGATTAAGGCACATAAAGCCGGTCTAACAGTAACATCTAATCAATTGGAGAGTCATTACTTAGCTGGTGGTAATGTAGACAGAGTCGTAAACGCTTTAATTGCAGCACACAGAGCAAACATTGAACTGCCTTTCGAGCGCGGGGCTGCTATTGATTTAGCAGGTCGTGACGTTCTTGAAGCAGTACAAATGAGTGTAAATCCTGAGGTTATTGAAACACCTTTCATTGCGGGTATTGCGATGGATGGAATTGAAGTAAAAGCGAAAGCAAGAATCACTGTGCGTGCAAATATTGACCGCCTAGTTGGTGGTGCTGGTGAAGAAACAATTATTGCCCGTGTTGGTGAAGGTGTAGTAAGTACGATTGGTAGTTCAAAAACACATGCAAAAGTTCTGGAGAATCCGGATACGATTTCACATACTGTGTTGAGCAAAGGGCTGGACGCAGGTACTGCATTTGAAATCTTATCGATTGATATCGCAGATGTAGATATCGGTAAAAATATTGGAGCTATTTTACAAACAGACCAAGCTGAAGCAGATAAAAATATTGCTCAAGCGAAGGCTGAAGAACGTCGTGCTATGGCTGTTGCCCAGGAACAAGAAATGCTTGCCCGCGTTCAAGAAATGCGTGCAAAAGTTGTTGAAGCAGAGGCAGATGTACCTCGTGCACTTGCAGAGGCATTACGCTCAGGCAACATAGGTGTAATGGATTATATGAATTATAAGAATATCGATGCTGATACAGAAATGCGAGACACAATTGGTAAATTGTCGCAGGACAAAAACGAAGACAATGATCAATAATAATCCTAAACATGCGATTAAAGGAGGATTATAATGCAAGGTCTCTTTGATGCTATTTTTAGCAACTTCTTCATCGTAATTATCATTATCGCAGGTATTATCGGATTTCTTAGAGATAATACAGCGAAGCAGCAACAGCAGCAAAAGCAACAACAGGAGAGAAAGCCTGTTAACAGGCCAAATCCAACGAATACGCCTTCCGAGGGGTATAGCCGATCACAGCAGGGTAGATCGCGTGATTCGAAACCACAACGTACGTATTCAACATCAACCATTGAAGAACAGCAAAGAGAACAAATGGAGCGTTTAGCCGATCAATACAATAGTAGTACTGAGATAAAGCAAGGAATGGATAAATTATCTAGTAATGCCATTACAGATGATAATTCACTCGAACCTATCAACGAACTGTCAACCAAACAAAAGAAGCTAAAAAGACAGATAGGTAAAAATTTAAATAAAAATGGTCTTGTAAATGGCATTATTATGGCGGAAGTTCTAGGCTCACCAAGAGCCTTGAAGCCATACAGAAGTGTTATAACAAACAGAAGAAAATAGTAATAATTGAAGTCACCAACAAGTAAGCTAGAAGAGCTTACTTGTTGGTGCTTTTTTTAATATATAGGAGTATAAAATTTTTGGCTGCAATTAATTCTTACACTTAAACAGCCACGTCCAGTTCCGATGGACAAATGTTTTCGGTGGGACGAGAGTTTGCAGTCGCAGGACGTCCTAGTGCCGATGAAGCCACAGGATAAGGAAAGCATCTATGAGATACATCTTACCATTCAAGGTGCTTTTCTTTTTCAAGGACGTGGCGTTTTCATCGACCAGCGCCCAGGGACTAGCGAGACTTCCTTCACCTCCGTAATCTAACTCAATATAAACCAATTCGAAAAATGGAAAGAATGGCCGACTAAAATCGGGCTTGTACTCAGGCGTCGGCATACCCGCTAGAGATGAGCATGTTTCCTTTTAGTCATTCATGTAGGGCAAAAACCAGCGCTACACCACAGATGAACTTGACTAATCGCCGGAAATGGCGAAAGTCTAAGTGAATCTGCTGTGGCAGTGGAAGATCGACTAACTACACCGCTCCTGCGCGGCAACGTCGACCCACCCGCGGGTGCGCGGGCGCAGTCCGTACGTCCTTATCCGGGCGCCCAGTGCTTTTGTTCTGATAAAAATAGTAATTGTAACTGTTAAAGTTAAATTACCAACTATGAGATGTCCAGATCAAGTGGCTACGAAAGGAATAGCTGTTTCAAACCACCGCGTATTGAGCTTGTTAATTTACGGTAATGATCAATGTTCTTTCACTTTATTGTTCTTATCTTTTCAATCATTTCATAAATATACTGTGAGAGGGGGCTGCATTTGTGAAAAAGTGGCAACAGGGCATACGCCCGTGGTTAATAAAATATCTTGCCCTTCCTTCTGATATTATTCTCGAGTTACCAAGGATAACAATAATTGGACAACTGCATGTTTATATTGAAAACCATCAAGGATTAGCAACCTTTACAGACTCTGAACTTAAGTTAAAAACAAACAAAGGTTTTATTCAGATTTTTGGATCTTCATTTGTGTTAAAAATGATGTTACCAGAAGAAATTTTACTGGAAGGTATTATTAAAGAGGTAAAGTTTATCCCTGATTAGAGAGTATTAAGTAAAGGAGGAGGACATGAAACAGATACAAGGTGCTTTTATAACCGGCTATGTAACGATATCAGTAAAAGGAAGTAATCCTGAACTTTTTTTCCAGAAATGTATCCATTCAGGGCTAACAATATGGGATGTCAAAAAGACAGCCGACGATACATGTACAGGAAATATAAAATTAAAAGACATAAAAGTAATCAGACAAATAAAACGAAATTCGAATTACAAAATAACCTTTGTTGGCAAAAAAGGATACCCATTTACAGTAAAACTATTTCTAAGAAAAAAGCAGCTGGTAGTTGGCCTTATAATGAGTATCTTATTAATTATTTTTTTGTCTAATATTATTTGGGAGGTTAAAATTACTGGTGTCCCAAAGGAAATTGAAGAAAAAATAAGCAAACAGTTAGAGAGCTATGGCATCCATCCAGGATCATGGATAATTACACTTGAATCGCCAAATTCCATCCAACAAAAGTTAGTTAAAGACGTACCAGAACTATTGTGGGTTGGAGTGCATCAAAAAGGGACAACCTTTTTTCTTGAAGGAGTAGAAAAAATCATTGTAAACAAAGAAGAAGTAAAAGGTCCACGCAATCTAGTAGCTACCAAAAAAGGTATTATCAAAACAATGTATGTATCTAAAGGCCTTCCTAAAGTTCATGTTAATGATTTTGTTGAACCTGGGGATGTACTGGTTTCGGGAATTATTAATGAATCTGAGGAAACGGATGAAGATGAAGATTCTGAAAGTGGAAACAAAAACCTGGAATTAGTCGCAGCTGCTGGTGAAATCACAGCGACAACGTGGTATGAAGTTTTAGTTACCATCCCTTTAGAAGCAAGCTACGAACATCTGACTGGAAATCAAGAGAAAAAACACTACATACGTATCGGATCTGTTCGGGCACCATTATGGGGATTTGGTGAACCAGATTATAAAAATATTCATAGTGAAGTAGTCGAAAGAGAACTGAATTTTTTTAAATGGAAGCTACCAGTTAAAATAGGTGAAACTATTTTAAGTGAAAAGATGTATACAAAGGTAGAAAGGTCTAGAGAAGAAGCAATAAATACTGGTATTCAACAAGCAAAAGAAGATTTAAAGCTTGAATTAGGCCAGGAAGCACGAATATTATCTGAAAAAGTTTTGCATGATACTATCGAGAATGGTAAAGTTAAATTAAGCTTATACATTAGTGTAGAAGAAAACATTAGCGAAGAACAGCCCATTAGTAAAAGTTTGGAAAAATGACTATTCAAAAGGCATTCATTACCGTAAATAACGAGATTAAATTTGTTATTCGTTATCACGTTGACCAACTTCTAAATTAAGGAGATCGATTATGCCAGAAAACCTTACCGAGATCGATTTACAACTATCAAACCCAAGCGAAGCATTGTCATTATTTGGGACAAATGATAAGTTTTTGCATCAAATTGAAGAACAGCTGCACGTTTCCATTGTGACAAGGGGAGAACAAGTTAATGTTGCTGGGAAAACAGAAAATATTTCACTCGTACAAGATATTCTCTTAACATTGTTATCAGTTATTCGAAAAGGGTTAACTATAACAGAAAGAGATGTTGTATACGCTGTTGATTTAGCGAAGAACGGAAAGATAAATCAATTTGAAACATTGTTTGAAGATGAAATTACTAAGAACGCGAAAGGAAAATCAATACGAGTTAAAACATTAGGTCAAAAAGGGTATATATCTGCAATAAGATCAAACGATCTTGTTTTTGGCATTGGTCCAGCTGGTACTGGTAAAACATATTTGGCTGTAGTAATGGCTGTTCATGCTCTTAAAAACGGACAGGTTAAACGTATTATTTTGACACGGCCGGCAGTTGAGGCTGGAGAAAGTTTAGGTTTTTTACCTGGAGATTTAAAAGAAAAGGTCGATCCGTATTTACGCCCATTATATGATTCCTTGCATGATGTATTGGGCGCAGAACATACTGTAAGATTAATTGAAAGAGAGACAATTGAAATTGCGCCGTTAGCATATATGCGGGGCAGAACCCTTGATGACGCATTCGTTATTCTAGATGAAGCACAAAATACAACACCAGAGCAAATGAAAATGTTTCTAACACGTTTGGGGTTTGGATCAAAAATGGTTATAACAGGTGATATTACACAGGTTGATTTGCCTAAAGGGGTGAAATCTGGTTTACACGCTGCTAATCAGCTACTTGATTCAGTGAAAGGTATATCTTTTATTCATCTGGATCAAACCGACGTAGTGAGACATCCACTCGTACAGCGAATAATTGACGCTTATGAAAAGAGTACTTAGATTCTATGGCAGAGAAATAGTAAGACCCCCAAAAAATAAGTGGGTCTTATTTCTATATTCATTCTTCATTTTAAAATGGGGTGTAACGTATGAAAAAGAAAATGATGTTAGTTATAAAATATATTTTCAGACCAACGAGTAAATGGTTTTCCATACTTATTCCAGTGATTGGATTAGGCATCTTTTTCTTTCTCGTTACATTGAATAATGTACATACAGAAGTATATGATATAGAACGTTTTAATAGTGCTAAGGAAACCATTCGTTCACCTATAACGATTGAAAATGAACAGGAGACTCAACGGAAAACAAGAGAAGCGGTTCAGTCGGTAGAAGACAGGTTTAGTATTTCTGCTGAAGTAACTGAAGAACGTGAGGAATATATTGAAGAGATTTTTGATGCTATCGAAAAATTAAAGGATGAAGAATTTTTCAGTGAGAAATCTGACATAGAAGACACTCCCGTCCCATTGACTAATCAGGAGAAGGTTCAGCGTTTACAACAAATACTCTCTTCAGAAATTAGTGAAGAAGTAAGTAACGAGGTGCTTGCACAGTTAATTGAAATACCAGATTCTGATAGAGATGAAGCAAAAAAGCTCTTTATATCATCAATAAAGAACAGTATGGAAACTGGTGTACGGACCGAGAACCTTCAAAGTGCTATATCTAACGCTAAGCAGATTATCGAGTATTCAGATATGGATACCGATACCCAGGAAGCTCTCACACAACTTACTGAATTCGCTGTAGTGGAAAACTCGTTTTTTGACGTTGAAAAGACGGCCAATGCCAGAAAAGAAGCTGCGAGCAGTGTTGAGCCGGTAGTAACCAGGGCTGGTGAGATAATTGTAAGAGAGGGACAAACAATAACAAATGAAATCTATGAAGAGATGGCTCTGGTTGGTCTATTAGATAATCAACGTAATATGTTCCCCATCATTGGCCTCGGCTTACTTGTACTATTAATAAGTAGTGTAATAGCGTACGAGATGAACCGATTGGCGCTAATAAAAAAGCTTGATAGAGGTACGATAGTATCAATTTTTGTAATTAGTATCATTGTAATTATATTAATGAAGATTGTAAGCTTATATACAACGCAGGGGAATCAATTATTCTTAGTAGTACCAGTAGCAACAGGAGTACTTTTAATAAAGCAATTAATTCATGAGCGAACTGCTATTATCCTTGCGGCCCTATATGCAATATTAGGTACGATTATATTCAACAACCAAATTCCAGGTTCTTTAAATGTTGAAGCCGGTATGTATTTCTTCTTCTCACAACTAGCAGGTATTTTCTTTTTAGTAAATGTGAAGGACCGCCTTGCAATCTTAAAAGCCGGTGTTGGAATGGCATTTGTTAATGCAGTTACTGTATTATTATTCTTATTTCTATCATTTGAAAAATATTCATTAAGTGATATATTTATTCAATCAGGTTTTGCAGTCACCGCAGCTTTTCTTTCGGCAGTACTTACAATCGGGTTGTTACCTTTTTTCGAAACAGGATTAGGAATTCTGTCGGATATTAAATTATTACAATTATCCAGTCCTAACCACCCATTGTTGAAGAAACTTTTAACAGAGGCGCCAGGTACCTACCATCATTCTATTATGGTGGCTAACCTGAGTGAAACAGCATGTGAAGCAGTTGGGGCAAATGGATTGCTTGCACGAGTTGGTGCATACTATCACGATATTGGCAAGACAGTACGTGCGTCCTATTTTATTGAGAACCAACTATCAATTAATAATCCGCATGATGTTCTGGCACCGAAGCAAAGCGCAGAGATTATAATTAGTCATCCATATGACGGGGCTGCCATGCTAAAGAACCATCGATTACCAAAAGAAATAATTGATATAGCTAAAGAGCACCATGGGACAACGTTACTCAAGTATTTTTACTATAAAGATAAAGATACAAATAAGCATGTAAAAGAGGAATATTACAGATATCCTGGGCCAAAGCCTCAAACCAAAGAATCAGCTATCATATGCATATGTGATTCAGTTGAAGCAGCTGTTCGTTCATTAAGAGAGCCTACCGAAGAAAAAATAGAAGAAATTGTATCATCGATTGTAAATGACCGGATGATGGATGGACAACTGGATGAAACACCGCTCACGTTAAAAGAACTAAAAATAATTCATCGTACAATATGTGATACACTTAAAGGAATCTTCCATTCGAGAATACAATATCCAATGAAGGAGGCAAAATAAATGTTTATAGACTTTCACGATCAGACGAGGTCAGTCCCGACTGAACACATTGATCTACTTCAACGTTTACTTATTTTTGCTGCAGAGAAAGAAGGTATTTCGAAAGAGGCTGAAGTTTCTATTAATTTTGTAGATAATGACGAAATACAAGAGTTGAATCGTAATTATAGGCAAAAAGACGAGCCAACTGATGTAATCTCATTTGCGCTTCAGGAGCCTGTGGAAGGAGAAATAGAAATAATTGGTGAGGAACTGCCTTTGGCTCTAGGGGATATTGTAATATCAGTGGATAAGGCTGTAGAACAAGCAGCGGATTATAATCATTCCTACGAAAGAGAATTGTCCTTTTTAACCATTCATGGGTTTCTTCATTTATTAGGATATGATCATATTAATAAAGAGGATGAAGAAGAAATGTTAAAAAGGCAAGAAACTATACTAGGTGAATTTGGAATTGAAAGGTAATAAAAGATCCATTGGATTTACCCATGCATGGAATGGTATTAAGGAGGTTGCCAGAACAGAGAGGAATTTTCGAATTCATCTCCTAGCAACTTTACTTGTTTTTGCAGCGGGAATAGTCTTTAAATTAACAGTAACAGAATGGTTAATTATTGTACTGGCTGTTGGATTAGTGTTAGTAGCTGAAATAACAAACACTGCTATCGAAAAAATGATGGACTACCTTAAACCAGGTCTGCATCCATCTGCAAAAGTTATTAAGGACATCGCAGCCGGTGCTGTTTTAGTAGCAGCTGTTACTTCGTTAATCTTAGGCATTCTAATTTTTCTGCCTAAATTATATTCAATTTTTTAAAGTCCTTACAGGGACTTTTTTTTATCTCTGATTAACATGCAGTCATACATCTCTCTCCTCAATGCAAAAACAAGACTCCGAGAGAGAATGTATTTAATATGCACGGAATGTTATTATAAGGTTAAAGAATTAACATTATGTGGTATTTTAAAGAACAAAGGAATATTTTTAAAGGTTTTGTCGATTACATGAAAGTAGATAGTATTTATAGTATTATAAAATATAAGAAAAACGTCACGGAGGAAACAACATGGAAAATAATGAGTTTAAATCAGGTTTTGTAGCAATTATTGGAAGACCTAATGTAGGTAAGTCAACTTTTATGAACCAGGTTATAGGACAAAAAATTGCTATAATGAGTGATAAAGCGCAAACAACAAGAAATAAAATTCAGGGCGTGTTAACACAGGATGATTCACAAATAATATTTATTGATACACCAGGCATCCATAAACCAAAGCATCGTTTAGGTGACTTTATGGTAAAAGCAGCAGTAAATAGTTTAAATGAAGTAGATGCTGTGTTATTTATGATTGATGCAAAAGATGGTTATGGGAGAGGGGATCAGTATATACTTGATCTTTTACAACGAGTGAAAAGCCCTGTATATCTGATTATAAACAAAATAGACTTAATTCATCCAGATGATTTATTTCCATTGATTGATCGATACAAGGACAAACTTAAGTTTGAGGAAGTTATACCTATTTCTGCCTTAGAAGGAAATAATGTGACGCATTTACTTGATTTATTAAAAACAAAGCTGCCAGAAGGACCGCAATATTATCCTGAGGATCAGGTAACGGATCATCCAGAGAGATTTATCATAAGTGAATTAATAAGAGAGAAGGTTTTACAGTTAACAAGAGAAGAAATACCTCATTCCATTGCAGTAGTAATTGAAAATATTGAAAAAAGGGATTCTCAATCAGTATTAATTCAAGCAACAATAGTGACGGAAAGAAAAACCCAAAAAGGAATATTGATTGGAAAACAAGGAAGCATGTTAAAAAATATTGGTAAAAACGCACGCAAGGATATTGAAGCATTACTAGGTACAAAAATTTACTTAGAACTGTGGATAAAGGTCAAGAAAGACTGGAGAAATAAAGAAAGCCAACTACATGAATACGGGTTTCGAAGTGACGAATATTAAACATGGTAAATTTTTATACTAATTGTTTGAGGTCAGGGTGGTCATTCTATGTAGTAAGTTACATTTTCAAACATTAAAGAAAGGGTGGGGTTTCTTGTGGTAGATTTAACCTGGAGAATATTCAGTCAAACGGGAAACATTGAAACCTATTTATTAATGAAAGAATTGGAAAATGAACCAAATTCAGATGAGCATGGACAAAGTGTTATAGAAGAGATTTCACCTTTAGACACCAAAATTTAATCAGAAGGGAACCGATGCTCTTTTGTAGAGAGACAGAGGTTTAAATGTATATCTATTTTATTAGAACTGTGATTAAAAAGGGTGAACTGTTTGCTGGAAAAAATAGATGGAATAATTATAAAAACGCAAGATTATGGTGAGACACATAAGATAGTAACGATATTCAGTAAGAAGCTAGGGAAATTTACAGCACTGGCAAGAGGTGCAAAAAAGCCTAAAAGTAGAATGGCTGCAGTAACGCAGCCATTCATCTATGGTGAGTTTTTTGTATACGTTAATCGCGGATTAAGCACCATTCAGCAGGGGGAAATGATCCATTCCTTCAGACCAATCCGTGAAGATATTATAAAAACTGCCTATACTGCTTATATTACAGAATTAACCGACAAGTTAGTTGATATGCAAAGTCCGGATATCTTTTTATATGAAGAGCTTTATGAAACCATGTCCTGGATAGAAAAAAATGAGGATGCAGAGATCCCCGTTATGATGTATGAATTTAAACTATATGCAAAAGGTGGATTCTCTCCAACTGTTGACAAATGTGTTAACTGTGGAAATTCAACCCAGTTAATAGCTTTTTCAATTACAGAAGGCGGTTTATTATGTAACCGATGCAGGAGTATAGATCAGGGAGCATTTAACTTACCCACTTCAATGATAAAATTATTATATGTATTTTCCACTTTACAACTTAACAGAATCGGCACTATTTCTGTGAAACAGGAAAACAAGAAATTACTTCGCCAGTTGATGGACGCGTATTATGATAAATATGGCGGATATCATTTGAAATCGAGGAAATTTTTAAACCAGCTGGACCTTTTAAAATAAGAGGCATTAATTGACAGCTTAAATCAGATAACGTATTATTTTACATATTGAAATAATTAATAACCTGATTGCTAAGAAAGAGAATAGTACTTAGTTGAATTCTATTTATAGCGAGCCTGGAATAGTGAGAGCTGGGTAATAGAACAACAAGGAATGGCACTCTTGAGCATGGATATAAAGTGGCTCTATACAATTTTTTAGAGCAAGTAGGGTGGAACCGCGGCTAGAACCCGTCCCTATGTCTATACAGTATAGACATAGGGACGGGTTTTTATTATTTTAAAAAATTCATGGAGGCTATGTAAATTATGAACATACAGGAAATGATTCTAACACTGCAAAAGCATTGGTCAGAAGAAAACTGCATTATTATGCAAGCATACGATGTTGAAAAAGGAGCAGGAACAATGTCACCAATGACTCTTCTGAGAAGTCTTGGTCCGGAGCCATGGAACGTTGCTTACGTTGAACCTTCAAGAAGACCTGCTGATGGTCGTTATGGAAAAAACCCCAATCGGTTGTATCAGCATCATCAGTTTCAAGTCATTATGAAACCTTCACCTGAAAACATACAGGAGCTATATTTAGAATCCTTGAAAAAGCTTGGGATTGATCCATTAAAGCATGATATTCGATTCGTTGAAGATAACTGGGAAAACCCAACATTAGGTGCAGCCGGATTAGGGTGGGAGATTTGGTTAGATGGCATGGAAATAACCCAGTTCACTTATTTTCAGCAAATTGGCGGTTTGGAAGCATCACCTGTGACTGTAGAATTGACGTATGGATTAGAACGCCTTGCCTCATACATACAAGATAAAGATAATGTATTCGATTTGGAATGGACAAAAGGCGTTACTGTTCGAGATATCTTTTTTCAACCAGAATACGAGCATTCTAAGTACACTTTTGAAGAATCCAACACTAATATGTTGTTCCAGTTGTTTTCAATGTATGAGCAAGAGGCAAAAGCAACAATGGAAAAAGGCTTGGTTTTCCCATCTTATGATTACGTACTGAAATGTTCACACACCTTCAATTTACTAGATGCTAGAGGGGTGATATCGGTGACAGAGCGAACTGGCTATATATCGAGAATTCGTAACTTAGCTAGAAATATTTCAAAAGCATATGTTGCCGAAAGAGAACGACTGGGCTTTCCACTGTTGAATAAGGAGGAAAAATAATGGCTAAGGATGTATTATTTGAAATAGGATTGGAAGAATTACCAGCACGATTTATAGATGATGCAGAAAAGCAGTTAAATGTCAAAACAGAAGCTTGGTTAAGGGAATTACGTATTTCTTATAATTCGATAACTACTTTTTCAACGCCTAGGCGACTAACTGTATTAATAGAAGGGATGGCTGAAGAACAAACCACCATTGAAGAAGAAGCCAAGGGTCCCGCGGAAAAGATTGCAAAAGACACGGATGGGAATTGGTCAAAAGCAGCTGTAGGCTTCACAAAAGGTCAAGGTAAAACGGTGGAAGATATTTATACAAAAGATTTAAAAGGAATTACATATATTTTTGTTAGAAAATATATTGATGGTAAACCTACGTTTGATTTATTGCCACAATTTAAAACGATTATTGAATCGATACAATTCGGGAAAAATATGCGATGGGGTGAAGAGACTCTAAGATATGCCAGACCAATACGCTGGCTTGTGGCTCTATATGGTGAAAAGGTAATTCCTATTAAGATTGCTGGTGTAGGCACAAGCAATCTAACTTTTGGACACCGATTTTTGGGATCTGAATTCAACTTAAGCAAACCGAAAGATTATCAGCGTAAGCTGTATGAAAATTTTGTGATCGTTGATCCTGGGGCGCGAGAACATCTAATAATAAAAGGCATTAAAGACATCGAAGAAAAGAATAGTTATCTAATTCCAATAGATAAAGACTTATTGGATGAGGTACGAAATCTTGTTGAGTATCCAACTGTTTTTATTGGTTCTTTTGAGCAACAGTTTTTAAAGCTGCCGCCGGAAATACTTATAACCTCTATGAAAGAACACCAAAGGTACTTTCCTGTGAAGTCTAGGGAAGGAGAGCTATTACCTTATTTCATTGGTGTTCGAAATGGAGATAATTATGAAATTAACACTGTAATTAGAGGAAATGAGAAGGTGTTACATGCACGGTTGTCTGATGCTGAATTCTTCTATGAGGAAGATCAGAAGCACTCGATTGATCACTATAACGGGAAATTAGAACGAGTTGTTTTCCAGGAAAAACTTGGGACAATTAGTGACAAAGTTAAACGAATTGGTCATATTACCAATCAAGTCACAAAATTGTTGAATTTAGATGCAGCTACTTCTTCTCTTGCTGCAAGAACTGCAGCAATCTGTAAGTTTGATCTAGTAACTAATATGGTGAATGAATTTACAGAATTACAAGGAGTAATTGGTGAAAAGTATGCACGGGTATTTGGTGAAGATGAAGCAGTGGCAAATGGAATTAGAGAGCATTATTTACCGAAGCAGGCCAATGGTGTATTACCTGTGTCGACAGTAGGGTCTGTTGTAAGTATTGCAGATAAATTAGATACGATTGTAGGATGCATTTCAGTCGGGTTGACTCCAACAGGATCACAGGACCCATACGGTTTGCGACGACAAGCTGCTGGTATTTTAAGAATAATGAATAATGAAAAATGGAATGTCACTATGGAAGATTTATTGGAAATTACGCAAGAGTTGTATCGTACACTTCGAATCGACCAAATCGATCATAAGCAAATAAAAAAGGAACTTACCGACTTCTTTAAATTACGCGCAACATATTTATTAAAAGAAATGTCTATTGAACAGGATATAATACAGGCTGTCTTTCATAAGGAAATTGGGAGAGTGGATTATGCAATGTCAAAAGCAGCCACTTTATCGGAAATAAGGAATGATAGTAGTTTTAAATCTGTTCAGGAAGCACTGGTCCGAATTTTGAATCTAAGTAATAATACACAGCAAACCAATGTTAACCCTGACTTGCTTGAAACGGATTCAGAGGTGTTTCTGTATAAGAGATATTTAACCGTTACAGAGGAATATAAGACAGCCAAAAAAGAGTTGAAGTCTGCAATGGCATTGACAAATATAGGAGAACTTTCTGAGCCGATTCATGATTTTTTTGAACATAATATGGTTATGGCAGAGAGTGAGCAGATACGTAATAATCGGATAGCATTAGTGAATTCTATTGCTATGTTAATTCTTGATTATGCTGATTTAAGAAAAATTGAATGGAAACAGCATTTTTAATCAAAGCAGCCAGGTAACCCAAAAGTTAACTGTTTCTCTTGCTATCAATATCTAATAAAAACTTGTTGTACTCAACTGGATCCCAGAATATTTATTAGAGTAATAAGCAGCCACTGGATCATGATATACAGTCTGCGTCTTAACTTTATTAAAGCATGCTTTATTTCTTTAAGTATAACGGAATTTTCTTTTTGATTGGAAATAGTCTATAATATTAAGGAATAGTATGTCATATTTGCTCCGGGTGGTGAGAAAGTGGAATTATCAAAAAGACAAGAGAAAATTATTGAAATAGTTAAGGGAAATGGACCTATAACAGGGGAAAACATTGCTGAGCAATTAAGTTTAACAAGAGCTACATTGCGCCCAGATTTAGCGATACTTACCATGGCTGGATTTTTGGATGCAAGACCTCGTGTAGGATATTTTTTTACCGGTAAGACAGGATCTGAATTACTTACAGAAAATATTAAAAAATTTAAAGTACATGAATTTCAGCACGTACCAGTAGTAGTAAAAGAAAGTGTTTCTGTCTACGATGCTATTTCCAGCATGTTTTTAGAAGACGTAGGCACATTATTTGTGGTAGATAATAATTCTTGTTTAACAGGTGTTCTATCGCGCAAGGATTTGCTGAGGGCAAGTATTGGACAGCAAGACTTAAATGCAGTTCCAGTACACATTATTATGACTAGAATGCCTAATATAACAGTGTGCAGGAAAGAAGATAAGTTGATTGATGTAGCAAATGACCTTATAAATAAGCAAATTGATGGTGTACCTGTAGTGAAAGACACAGAAGTTGGTTTAGAAGTAGTAGGTCGTATTACTAAAACAACGATTACAAAAGCTTTTGTTGAATTGATTATGGACGAACATATATAAACACCATATAACTAAACGCTTACGTAGGAGGGGGAGCTAATTATGAAAACTGAACCGATTGTATATGTTTTATCAGATTCTGTTGGGGAAACAGCGGAATTAGTAATTAAAGCAGGTTTAAGCCAGTTCAATAATGGTGACTATAAAATACAACGAATTCCTTATGTAGAGGATAAGGTGACAGTTGACGAGACAATCCAACTAGCCAAAGAGAGAAATGGTATAATCGGATTTACGTTGGTTGATCCAAAGCTTAGAAATTATGTTAATGAACAGGCTAAAAAGTTTGATATAGAGGCAATTGATATAATGGGACCAATGATATCTGCAATGGAAAGAGCATTTGAGAATACACCTCGTCTCGAGGCAGGACTTGTTCATAAACTGGATGAGGATTATTTCAAACGTGTTGAAGCCATTGAATTTGCTGTAAAGTATGACGATGGCAGGGATTCCAGAGGGATAGCCAGAGCGGACATTATATTAATTGGTGTATCAAGAACATCTAAAACCCCTCTCTCCCAATATTTAGCACATAAACGTTTGAAAGTTGCTAACGTGCCAATTGTACCTGAAGTAGATCCACCTGAGGAGTTATATGGGATTGATTCTAAAAAATGTATTGGGTTAAGCATAAGTCCAGAAAAATTAAATGAGATCAGAAGAGAACGTTTAAAGGCATTAGGACTCGGAGATCAAGCTACCTATGCGAATATGCAAAGAATACACGAAGAACTGGCCTATTTTGATAAAGTAGTTAATACGATTGGGTGCGAGGTAATTGATGTATCAAATAAAGCAGTTGAAGAAACTGCAAATATTATTCTACACATGATACAAAAGTAGTTTACTTAATTTACATGAAAGGCCCTTTTCGCATAGTTTGTTGCTATTTTATATAAACTGTGTCAATGTTGATTTCCGTATCGGGAGTTGCAACGCTTCGGCTTTCCCGAAAAGCAAAATCTTCTTTCCTGAATAAGGAAAACACTTTGAATGATAACATGTAATGCTGCCGAAGCTTTTCTTGTCTCAGCTGTTGCTTTTTCCGACAATCCACTGCTACTGCTACAGCGAAAACACAAATGCTATGATTACGTAGTGTATTTACGAAGCAGTATATACTTGAAAAACAACACTCTTTAAAAAAACTCATATAAAAACATTCTACGATGGACTGGTAGAATGTTTTTACTATTTCATTATGAATATCTTTTTACAAAATTAAATACTTTTTGTTAGCAATTTCTGCAGATCTGTATTATAATCAATTTTTGTGTAAAGATATAATATATAAATAAATTTTTACGTGTACACGATATTCTGAAAAGTAAAACATTCATTTATAAGAAGGATATTAGAGGTGCAGCATAGAATTAATATATAAAGATATAGCACCCGAATACATATTGGGTTTATATATTAAGTCTTAGAGGTAAAATGTAAATAAGAGAATAGTACATGAACCAAGAACCAAGTATGATCAAAATTGTCCTTCAATGGGTATACAGACTGCCAGAAGGTAATTTTTTTCGATTTCATAAAAAATATTGTCGAAAAATGAAGGATTTTCTAATATGGAACACGAATATTAGTAGAGCATGGTGGTTTATATGGCCAATCAAATATCTGAAGAAGTAATTGAAGAAATACGTAAATCAAATGATATTGTGGATGTCATTGGTGAATACGTACAATTAAAAAAACAAGGAAGAAACTATTTTGGACTTTGTCCATTTCATGGTGAAAAGACCCCTTCTTTTTCTGTCACTCAAGAAAAACAGATTTTCCATTGCTTTGGTTGTGGAAAAGGCGGTAACGTAATGACTTTTTTAATGGAAATGGAAAGTTTCTCCTTTTACGAAGCATTACAGTTGCTTGCTAATAGAAGTGGCACAGAGTTACCAGAAACAGGAATTAAAAGAGAAACTGCCTTATCTCAGGAAAACCAAAGTATATTATCGGCGAATGAATGGCTGACTAAACTTTATCATCACTTGCTAAGGTACACTAAAGATGGTAAAGAAGGTTACAGCTACTTTAAAGAAAGAGGCGTGAGTGACGAATCTATTGATTTATTCCAATTGGGCTTCGCTCCTAATGTTAAGGACTTCACAGCTGAATTTCTCGATAAAAAAGGATTCCACAAGCAGTTACTGGTTAAAGCAGGATTAGTCACCCTACAGGAAGATAACAGTGTAACAGATCGCTTTAGAGGCAGGGTTATCTTTCCAATCAGGAACCATTTGGGGAAGACGGTAGCATTTGGTGGTCGTTCCCTAGCAGAACAAGAACCTAAGTACTTGAACAGTTCTGAAAGTGAACTATTTCAAAAAGGAAAGCTACTTTATAATTTCGATTTAGCAAAGAAGCATATTCGTAAAGAAAGTGAAGTAATAATATTTGAAGGGTATATGGATGTAATCTCAGCATATCAGGCTGAGGTAAAAAATGTTGTTGCTACATTGGGAACATCATTAACGGAACAACAGGCCAAGCTTTTAAAAAGATATGTGGATACGGTTATTCTATGCTATGACGCGGATAGAGCTGGAATTGAAGCAACGTATAAAGCCGCCAATTTATTACGTCAAGTTGGCTGTTATGTTAAGATCGCAAACCTGCATGATAACATGGATCCTGATAATTTTATTAAGCAACATGGTTCTGAAGCGTTTAAAAAAGAGGTAATACAGGCGAGCAGCACATTTATAAGTTTCTACATGCGGTATTTAAAGAAAGATTTCAATTTAAGTCTGGAAGGAGACCGCATAAAATATATTGAAAAAGTTTTAAACCAACTCGCCGTGATTGAAAGTCCAGTTGAACGGGAATATTATTTAAGAGAGCTGAGTAATGAATACAACATCTCACTAGATACTTTAACTGATGAAATTGTCACACTTCGAGAAAAGAAAGGCATTCATAAGGATAAGGGAGAAAAGAACAGATATACTAATAGAACAACAAGTAATTCTCGAAATAAAAAGTTATTACCAGCTTTTCATAATGCTGAAAAACAGCTTATTTCATATATGTTGCAAGATGCCATTATAACTGATAAGGTGCAGGAGGAAATAGGTGCCGGCTTTAACTTGGATGAGCATAAGATTATTGCAACACACTTATATGCATATTATGAAGAAGGTCATCCTGCAGATGTTAGTTTATTTATCGAAAGACTAACAGATCAGAGAGTAAAACAGCTAGTTATTGAAATAGCTATGACTCCTATGCTTGATGATATCAGCGATAAAGAAATCAATGATTATATTAGGATTATTCGTGCTGAAACTAAGGATATGAGCAGCATCAAATCATTAAGGGATCAACAAAGATTAGCTGAACAACAAGATGATCCCATGAAGGCTGCACAAATAGCTATGCAAATCATTGAAATACAAAAACAGTTAAAGAGTACGAAATGAATATTTACGTAGTCTGGAAGGAGGGGGACTCATGGCCGATAATAAGCCTTCGCAAACAAAAGAAAATGAACCAGAGCTAACACTGGAGCAAGCAAAAGATCAATTGCTTGAAATGGGCAAAAAAAGAGGCGTCTTGGCTTATGAAGAAGTAGCAGATCGCTTATCCAACTTTGTTATTGAATCAGATCAAATGGATGAATTTTATGAGTACCTAGGAGAACAGGGTGTAGAAATAATTGGTGAGTCTGAAGATGATCCGAATATGCGACAAATCGCAAAAACAGAAGAATTTAACTTAAGTGACCTCAGTGTGCCATTAGGTATTAAAATCAACGATCCTGTCCGCATGTACTTAAAGGAAATAGGTCGTGTTGATTTATTGTCCGCTGCAGAGGAAATTGAACTTGCAACACGTATTGAAAAAGGAGACGAGGAAGCAAAGCGTCGCCTGGCAGAAGCAAATCTGCGTTTGGTTGTGAGTATAGCTAAACGCTATGTTGGTAGGGGAATGCTATTTCTTGATCTTATTCAAGAAGGAAATATGGGCTTAATTAAAGCTGTTGAAAAGTTTGACTTTCGCAAAGGGTTTAAATTTAGTACCTATGCAACATGGTGGATTCGCCAGGCGATCACACGTGCAATTGCTGATCAGGCAAGAACAATCCGTATTCCAGTTCATATGGTTGAAACAATAAATAAACTTATACGTGTACAGCGTCAATTACTTCAAGATTTGGGGAGAGAACCAACACCTGAAGAGATTGGTGATGAAATGGAACTAACACCAGACAAAGTCCGGGATATTCTTAAAATTGCCCAAGAACCTGTTTCATTGGAGACACCCATTGGCGAGGAAGATGACTCCCATCTAGGTGACTTTATTGAAGACCAGGAGGCAATAGCTCCATCAGATCATGCAGCATATGAATTACTTAAAGAACAGCTTGAAGATGTATTGGATACCCTCACAGATCGCGAAGAAAATGTACTGCGTTTGCGGTTCGGTCTTGACGACGGACGTACCAGAACGTTGGAAGAAGTAGGTAAGGTTTTTGGTGTAACTAGAGAAAGAATTCGCCAAATTGAGGCGAAAGCTTTGCGTAAGCTAAGACATCCGAGCCGGAGTAAACGACTAAAAGACTTTTTAGATTAATATGTTTAGTCATTGGGCGCAAATTGTGAACAATGACTTTTCCTGTTCTTTTGCAGGTTCGATAGAGAAATAATCTCACATGTTCATGCCATTTGCATAGGAGTGAGGTGTATGGCTAATGATCGAATTGCTACAATTGTTAAAGAAATTAATTATTGGAAGGCTCATAAGTTACTGCCGGACGTGTATTGTGATTTTCTTCTTGCACTATACACAAGAGGCGATACGGCAGAAGTTTCTGCACAGTCAATAAGAAGCAGGAATACTATTTTAACTGTCCAAATGATCCTTTTAGTGTTGTTGTTACCGTTTTCATTTCTTGTCATATATTCTACGCAATTTCATCTTATTTTGCAACTTGGTATTCTTGTTCTTTTTTTTAGTTATTCTTGTTGGATGGCAGTATTACTTAAAAAAAACAATACTATTTTCTTTCAGGTTGCTTTAGTAATAGCTTTATTACTATTATTGTTCATGTCAGTTATTACAAGTCAGTTCTTATCTGACTACAAATGGTTAATCAACATCCTGCTTCCGTTAAATTTTTTAATCTGGTTATTACTGGGGTATAAGAATCATATGAAATACCTTATGTTCTCCAGTATAATAGGACTATTATTTACCTTATTTTTTATTGTTTTATAAATATTCACATCTTATCCCTTTAAACTAATTTGAATATCGAGTAAAATATATATAGCCTTTTCAAATGAATTAGAATATGGGGATTACATAAGGAGGAAACGCTATGAGAAAGAACCCAGTTATCCCATTTGCAATCATTGCTATTTTTGGGATACTTACAGTAATTGTTATATCATTTGTTGGTTTAAACCAGCGTGAAGACATTCAGCAAGCTGAAGAAGGCGGAACTGAGCAAACGGATGAACAAGAAGGAGAAACAACTGGAGATCCTGATGAGATCTACCAAGCGAATTGCTCAAGCTGCCATGGTGGTGATTTGTCCGGAGGAAATGCGCCGGATTTAACACAAGTAGGAAGTAAACTTTCAGAAGAAGAAATTCAAGATGTTATTATTAATGGACAAGGTTCTATGCCTGCAGGAATGGCTACTGATACGGAAGCTGAAGTACTGGCAACCTGGTTATCTGAAAAAGAATAATAATACAAAAGAAGAGCTTTCTGCTATGAACAGAAGCTCTTCTTTTTACTTTGAAGTGGGTAACCCTAACAGAAAGTAGAGATATATATGATAAATAGCATTAAACTATCAGAACGTTTAAAAACAATAGCTTCATTTTTACCAAAAGGAACTGTTTTTGCGGATATAGGATCAGACCATGCATATCTGCCTTGTTTTGTGTGCCTTCAAGATAAAACTGCTAAAGCGATTGCCGGTGAAGTTAATGAAGGGCCATTCAACAGTGCAAAGGATACTGTGGCAACATGCAACTTAACATCTGTCATTGAAGTGCGTTTAGGAAACGGTTTACAGGTAATAAATGAGAAAGATGAAATAAAACAACTTGTTATCGCTGGCATGGGGGGTGCTTTAATTCGTATGATATTAGAAGAAGGTAAAAAGAAACTCTCTTCCGTTCAGCGCATTATTGCCCAACCGAACGTGGATGCAAGAAGTGTCCGAAAATGGCTAATTGAGCATCGTTTCATGATTACTAATGAAGCAATCATTGAAGAGAGTGGACATATTTACGAAATTATTGTTGCTGATAAAATAAACATTATAAATCCGGATAATGAAGACATAAGTGAAAAACAATTATTGTTTGGACCTTTGCTTATGGAAAATAAACCAAAGGCGTTTTATTCTAAATGGAAGCTTGAATACGAGAAGCTCCAACATGTCATTGAACAAATGAAAAAAGCTAAAAAAGTAAATGAAGAAAAAATAATACGGTACGAGTTTGAATTACAATTGATCAGGGAGGTAATTGAAGATGAAGAGAATACTCAATAACTCTGATGTTTTCCAAATAATGGAAGAGTGGGGGCCAAGGAAATTAGCTTATAACTGGGATAATGTTGGCTTACAAATTGGATCACATGCTTCAATCGTAAAAAAAATCATGATAACATTGGATGTTTTAGAGTCTGTTGTTGATGAAGCGATCGAAAAAAATGTTAACCTCATTATTGCTCACCACCCGCTCTTGTTTAAACCCTTGAAACAAGTTAATGTTGATAGCCCTCAAGGTCGTACAATTGAGAAATTAATAAAACATAATATAACTGTATATGCATCACATACTAATCTGGACATAGCAAATGGCGGAGTTAATGATATACTGTGTGATTTATTGAAAGTTGAATCCACAGATGTATTAGTTAACACACATACACAGAAGTTAGTTAAAGTAGTTGTATTTGTTCCTCTATCACATGCAGAAGAGGTTCGTGAGGCTATAGGCGATAGTTCAGCAGGTCATATAGGTAATTACAGTCATTGTACTTTTCAAACAGAAGGACAAGGAACGTTCAAGCCACTAGAAGGTGCTAATCCTTCTATAGGAAATATAAATCAAATGGAATTCGTTGATGAAGTAAAAATAGAAACAATAGTACCAGAAGAAAAGCTTCAGCCAGTAATTAATGCTATGATAAGAGCTCATCCTTATGAAGAAGTTGCTTATGATATTTATCCCATGGATAATAAAGGAGAAACATATGGAATTGGTCGGATCGGCACGATGAAGAACGAAATGAGCCTTGAACAGTTTTCCAATCATGTTAAATCTGTATTTGGACTTTCTCACGTCAAAGTAACAGGGGATTTAAAAAGTAAGGTGAAAAAAGTAGCTGTGCTTGGGGGTAGTGGAGAAAAATATCTTCACGCAGCTAAACAAAAAGGTGCCGATGTTTATGTAACGGGAGATATGACGTTTCATGCAGCTCAAGATGCCTGGCAAATGGGCTTATCTGTCATTGACCCGGGTCATTATATAGAAAACATAATGAAAAAGGCAGCAAAGCAGTATATCGAAAAAAAAGTTCAAAACAATAGTATTGAAGTGGTTCTATCTGAATCAAATACAAATCCGTTTCAGATTTTATAGCAGCCAACATAAAAAGGAGTTTATTTAATGGAAAAAAACAATTTCAGTCAGTTTTCATTTCATCCAACATTAGTAGAGGTTACCAAACGTTTGGAATTTCGCGAACCAACGGATGTTCAGATGCAGGTTATTCCTAAAGTATTACAGGGTAGGAGTATTATTGGACAATCACGAACAGGGTCGGGAAAAACACATGCTTTCTTACTGCCTTTGTTTAACCAATTGGATACGAATAAACGCCAAGTGCAGTTTGTTATAACAGCACCAACAAGAGAACTGGCAATGCAAATACACGAAGAAGTTAAAAAAATTATTCATTACGCTGGGCGTAACCAACAATGGATTTCGAAATTATTAGTTGGTGGTACAGATAAACAGAAAATGGCAGAAAAACTAAAAGAACCTCCCCATATAATTGTTGGGACTCCGGGACGAATATTGGACTTGGTTAAGGATGGAGTAATATCCATATATTCTGCAACCTCTTTTGTTATTGATGAAGCAGATCTAATGCTTGACATGGGTTTTATTGAAGAAGTAGATCAACTGTTAGTACGTTCTAAGAAGGATATTCAGTTGCTTGTATTCTCCGCAACCATTCCACAGCGCCTGCAGCATTTTTTTAAAAAATATTTAAATAATGCTTTGCATGTAAAGGTGAATGATCATTTCTCTCCTGAAAAAATGGAGCATCGATTAATTGATTTGAGACATCGTAACGAAGCGGATGTAATTATGGATATTTCTAAAACAATTCAACCATATCTAGCCATCATTTTTACGAATGGAAAAGAAATAGCCAATAAATTAGCAGCTTCCCTCCAGGAAAAAGGACTGGATGCTGGATTGATTCATGGTGGATTGACTCCACGTGAACGTAAGCGTGCCCTGAAGGACATTCAAAGTCTTCGTTACCAATATGTCGTTGCTACCGATTTAGCTTCAAGAGGGATCGATATTAAGGGTGTGAGCCATGTAATTAACGCTCAGCTACCTAAAGAGGAAAATTTCTATATTCACCGAGTTGGTAGAACTGCAAGAGCTGGGTTAGAAGGAACGGCAATTAGTATTTATCATGAAAACGATGTGAAGTTAATTGAAAAACTGGAGCAAAAAGGATTAAAATTCACGTATGCTGATGTGAAAAATGGAGAATGGGTTGATGCTAAATCCTGGAATGAGCGCTCATTACGAACAAAGGTAACGACAGATATTGACAAAGAAGCATGGAAAAAAGTACGTAAAACGAATAAAGTAAAGCCAGGCTATAAGAAAAAAATGAAACAGCAGCAAACGTCAATAAAAAGACAACTGACGAAAAAGAATAATTATAAGAAATAGCTGTAATAATGTGGTAGAGCCACAGGCTAAATCGGGAGAGGTGCAAAAATTGGTTAAAATAGGATCACATGTATCAATGAGTGGGAAGAAAATGCTCTTAGGGTCAAGTGAGGAAGCAGCATCTTATGGGGCAAATACGTTTATGATCTATACTGGCGCTCCGCAAAATACTAGAAGAAAGCCTATTGAAGAACTAAATATAGAGGCAGGAAAAGAGAACATGGCAATGAACGGGATTACAGATATTGTCGTTCATGCACCTTATATAATCAATATAGGCAATTCATTAAAGCCTGAGACATTTGAATTAGGCGTCTCTTTTTTACGAAGTGAAATAGCTCGTACTGCCGCTCTGGGTTCCAGACAAATTGTTCTGCATCCAGGTGCACATGTTGGAGCAGGGGTTAAAGAGGGAATTAAAAAGATAATTGAAGGATTGAATGAAGTATTGGAAAAAGATGTTGATGTGCAGATTGCACTTGAAACGATGGCGGGCAAGGGAACAGAAATTGGCAGATCCTTTGATGAGATAGCAAGTATCTTTGATGGAGTTACACATAATGAAAAGTTATCTGTTTGTTTGGATACATGTCACATTCACGATGCAGGATACGATATCGTGAATGACTTTGATGACGTATTAAACCAGTTTGATAAGATTGTTGGGGTTGAGCGGCTAAAGGTGATTCATGTTAATGACAGTAAAAATGAAATCGGAGCTCATAAGGACCGTCATGAGAATATTGGATTCGGCCATATTGGTTTTAATGCATTGCAGAAAGTGGTTTATCATCCCCAGTTAGAAAGCTTACCGAAAATATTAGAAACACCTTATGTTGGAGAAGATAAAAAAAATAAAAAGCCCCCGTATAAGTTTGAAATTGAAATGTTGAAAAACGGTACTTTTATTCATGAATTAAAAGAAAAAATAGTCAATGTTTAACAAAGGATAACACTTGGAAACAGGTGTTATCCTTTGTTATAAACTTGACTATTTGGTGACAAATCATTTTTTACTCTTTTAATTAAATAAATGATCCAAACCATATGATTTAATTAATTTGTCAAATAACTTCTGTGCTTTTTTTGCAGTTTCAACATCTGTTATCTTCGCTAGCTCCTTCAACATTATTTTTCGCCCACCCGTATTGAAAGGATCAACACGGTTGTTTTTTAAATAAGTGGTTATTTGCTGTGCTTCTTCCTGTGTTAATTTAAAGCCATATTGTTTCCCATAGTGCAGAAGTTCCCCAGGTGTTAGCTGTTTTAACTTTTTAGTAATTAAATCCTTTATGAATGTAGACATAATCAAACTCCCTATAAATAATACTGATTTACTATATGCAGCTGTATAATTAATATCAACTTGTATTTCTTATTTATCAGGTACTACCAAAAATTAACATTATTATAAAGTTGATAACTCCATAAACTAACTCTGCACCTCAATTTAAGAAAGGGAGGTCTAGTTTATGGATGAATTTCAAAATTATAAAGACAACGGAGTGGAAACCCCGCCAAACCATGGGGAACACAGGAAGAATCAAGATTTTGTAGGCATAGAACCCGATAGTTCCAGAAATGAAGAATATGCAGCTGAATTAACTGCTGATGATTATGATGCAGAACTTACTGAAAATGACACGAACGCCAATACAGATACAGATGTAAACAGTACCTTTGGCTGGATTGGGATTGCTTTATCTGTCATATCATTTTTCATGATGCCAATTATTTTGGGTGGAGCAGGTATTATTCTCGGTTTCGTTTCTAGAAGACGCGGAGCAGATACTCTGGGAAATATTGCAATTGCAGCAGGTGCAATTTCCATATTAATTACACTCTTTGTTCTTCCATTCGTTTAAAAGTTGGGGCTGTTAATTCAGCCCCTTTTTTTATTTATTTGTATCTGTATATAGTGGAAAATAATAGTAATGGTGAGCTTGAAGGTTGTATGGATCGCTATTAGGGTTAATCATTTTAAAATCGGAAATCAGTTGGGATATATCCAGGGAATCCAATGTGTCTTCGTTTAATTCTTCGACTATGGAAAGCACAGTGTCTCCCGGTTGTACTTTAATATGAATAACGTTAAACTTTATTATAGCAGTTGGAGTAGAAGAATTCATGGCAGGAGGTAAACTAGTACCCTGTCTTAAATCTTTATAAACGCTGATAAGTAGTAATAAAATTAAAGCGTAGATAAAACATCTTTTTATGAAATACATATTTATTCTCCTTTATAATGAAACAATATATAATGAAAATACGTAAGTAATGGGGAAGGAGGTAGCGATTTGGATATTTTTTCATTAGAATGGATAGGCTTCGTAATAACGGGATTAGGTACATTGTTTTTAATTGGAGAAGTACTTGTTAATATGCGTGGATTTTTCGCTTTATTGGGGATAGGATTTATAACGGTATATTTTTCTGTCTATTTAGAAACAGGCTCCTTTATGATTATGCTTATTATTTATTTTGTTGGATTATTACTCATTATTATTGATGGGAAGCTTTTAAATGATGGCACTCTGGCCACACTTGGTGTAGCTAGTATGTTAGCTGCTGTTGCTCTGCCAGCTCCCAGTTTATTCGCAGGTATGTATGCGGTAGTTGGTGTATTGTTAGGAGGTGGAGCTTCTTTTTTCTTCTTAAAAGTTTTTAAAAGAAGAGAAATGTGGACTAAAATTACACTTAAGGATCAATTGACTTCAGAAGCTGGTTACAACTCAATGAACAAAACGTATGGGAAATTAGTTAATAAAGAAGGTGTAACACGAAGCGATCTGAGACCTGTTGGTACGATCCGTGTAGATAATACTGATTATAGTGCTATTTCTAATGGACAGTGGATTGCTAAAGATAGTCGTGTAAAGATAGTGCAGGTGGATGGTACAAAGATATTGGTGGAAAAAATTATAGAATAAACCATAAAAGGTAATTCTTGATCGTTTAATCAAACTGTCAAGGGTTATCTTTTTGTCTTTTAACATGACATATTTAGATTAAATTAGCTCCAGGTTGGGTAGTTACTAAGAAAGAGTAATTCCGGGGATTGTAAATTTAGTGTAAATTATTCTGCTAGGGACTTTACAAACGATTAATAATCATTTAATAATGGTAGAGGTATACGACAAGATTCAACATGACTGAAGGGATGGAAAAATTTTGGGTATTGATATACAAGCACTTCTTTTTGAATTTATTGGCGGCCTCGGTATTTTTCTTCTCGGAATCAAGTATATGGGGGATGGACTGCAAAAAACCGCAGGAGATCGTCTAAGAGGCATTCTGGATAAATTTACGAGTAATCCGTTTTTAGGTGTATTAGCAGGGATTATAGTCACCATCCTCCTTCAGACCAGTACAGGGACTACGGTATTAACTATCGGTTTAGTAAACGCTGGTTTTATGACACTTAGACAAGCAATCGGTGTTATCATGGGAGCTAATATTGGAACAACAGTTACCGCATTTATTATTGGAATAGATATAGGAGCTTATGCATTGCCTATTCTTGCGATTGGTTGCTTCCTATTATTTTTCTTTAAAAATGCTAAAGTAAATAATATTGGACAATCTATATTTGGCTTTGGTGCGCTATTCTTTGGTTTAGAGTTAATGGGTGGCGGTTTGAAGCCATTAAGTGGATTAGATGCATTTCAGGATCTAACACTTCAGATGAGCTCGAATCCAGTGCTAGGTGTAGTTATTGGTACAGTTCTTACCGTAATCGTACAAAGCTCCAGTGCTACGATCGGTATATTGCAAACCCTGTTTGGCGAAGGCTCATTGACTTTACAAGCAGCCCTGCCTGTATTATTTGGTGATAATATCGGCACAACTATAACAGCAATTCTGGCATCACTTGGTGCAAGCGTAGCTGCTAAAAGAGCTGCTATGACACATGTGGTGTTTAATATTGTGGGTACCGTGGTTGTTTTAATACTACTTGTACCTTTCACCCAGTATGTCTATTTTTTACAGGCTCAACTTAATTTAAATCCCGAAATGACCATTGCATTTGGTCATGGTAGCTTTAACATCGTTAATACAATTATTCAATTTCCATTTATTGGAGCGCTTGCCTGGTTAGTAACAAGAATTATTCCGGGTGAAGATGTAATTGTTGAATATAAACCAAAGCACTTAGACCCGATTTTCATCCAACAGTCATCAACTTTAGCGTTGGATCAAGCGAAAGCAGAAGTCATTCGTATGGGTGAATATGCATATAAGGGTTTAGAAGAAACAAACCTTTATTTAACTACACATCATCAAAAACATTCTGAAATGGCTATGCAGGTCGAAGGTGCCTTGAACAACCTTGATCGCAAAATTACCGATTATCTTATAGATATATCTGCTGGGTCATTATCCGAGCACGAAAGCGCTAAACACACAGCTTTGATGGACTCCGTACGTGATATTGAAAGAATTGGTGACCATTTTGAAAATATTATTGAACTAATTGATTATAAAATATCAAATAAGGTAAATTTAACGGAGCAAGCGCAAGAAGATCTTAATGATATGTTTGATCTAACTATCTTAACTGTCAAACAAGCTATAAAAGCACTTGATCTTATGGATAGAGAAGAGTCGCTTGCAGTAGTTCAAAAAGAAGATCAAATTGATAAAATGGAAAGGAACTTCCGTAAGAAACATATTATCCGCATGAATGAAGGCCAGTGCAGTGGGTCTGCTGGTATCGTGTTTGTAGATATTATAAGTAATTTAGAACGAATAGGAGATCATGCTGTAAATATAGCAGAAGAAGTTTTAGGTAAATAGGTAATAAAAAGAAGAAGGGGGGCTCCTTTCTTCTTTTTAATTTAGGAATATTTAAATGGATAGGACAGAACAATACTATTTTACTAACGGCAGGCTAATATACCAAAGGAATTATCGGCTGGTTAATTACTTTGGCAGATATTAAAAGTGTCTAACACCAAAAATCCTTGACTGGAAACATATAATTACTGTCATTTTGTGTCGGATAGTTTACATTCTCTTTTTATTAGACAATTTACGGAAATATTAAACTTTAATTTTTTGTAATATTTCTGTTGAAATCTATGAGTGGAGGTGCTATAGTATATATTGTTGTTTTAACAACTTATTTACATATTAGTGAAGTATTAATTAAAAAAGATATTGACATATCTTGTTGAACATGGTAAATTATATTGCGTTGCTGTTAATTTAGAAGTCATGAAATACTTATCAAATATTAAGTTCTATTATTCCACAGTAGCTCAGTGGTAGAGCTATCGGCTGTTAACCGATCGGTCGTAGGTTCGAGTCCTACCTGTGGAGCCAAAATGGCGGTGTAGCTCAGCTGGCTAGAGCGTACGGTTCATACCCGTGAGGTCGGGGGTTCGATCCCCTCCGCCGCTACCAATAAAATAAAACCACGGCGATCGTGGTGAAGTGGTTAACACACCGGATTGTGGTTCCGGCATGCGTGGGTTCGAAACCCATCGATCGCCCCATTAAATTTAATAGAAGGACCCTTAGCTCAGTTGGTTAGAGCTATCGGCTCATAACCGATCGGTCGCAGGTTCGAGTCCTGCAGGGTCCACCATTTAAAAACTCGGAGGAATACCCAAGTTTGGCTGAAGGGATCGGTCTTGAAAACCGACAGGGGTGTCAAAGCCCGCGGGGGTTCGAATCCCTCTTCCTCCTCCATACATATTCAATGAAACGAATGAGAGCTATACATCCATTACAACGTATAAATGCGATGAATTACAGGCTTACTAGAGAGTGAAATCTCATCAATTGATTTTAACAGTGTGTCCAAACAGCATTCTGGTTATATGGCTCGGTAGCTCAGTCGGTAGAGCAAGGGACTGAAAATCCCTGTGTCGGCGGTTCGATTCCGTCCCGAGCCACCATTTCATGACAAGCATTTTGCTTGTTTTTTTATTTTTAAATTTAAAGACATTTAACCTTTAAGAAGTATGTTAAATAACATATGCATATAATTTGCAAGTACTAGTGAGCTCTGATAATCTTGATTAAAAGGAAGAATATTCAATCCTTTTTAGTACTACTATTTATCAGAGGAGGAAGATTAATTATGGCAAAGTTTGAATTACCAGAACTACCTTACGCGTACGATGCTTTAGAACCTACAATTGATAAAGAAACAATGAACATTCATCATACGAAACATCATAATACGTACGTAACAAAGTTAAATGATGCACTAGAAGGACATCCAGACCTTCAATCTAAATCAATTGAAGAATTAGTAAGCAACCTGGATGCTGTACCTGAAGCAGTACGCACTGCAGTGCGTAATAATGGTGGCGGACATGCTAATCATAGTCTTTTCTGGAAGTTGTTGTCACCTAACGGTGGGGGAGAGCCATCTGGAGAAATAGCTGATAAAATAAATAATAAGTTTGGAAGCTTTGATAAGTTTAAAGAAGAATTTGAAAAGGCAGCCGCTACTCGTTTTGGTTCCGGTTGGGCTTGGTTAGTTTCTAATAAAGGTGAGTTGGAAATTACAAGTACACCTAATCAGGACTCTCCATTAACGGAAGGTAAGACACCTCTATTAGGCCTTGATGTATGGGAACATGCATATTACCTAAAATATCAAAACAAGCGTCCTGAGTACGCTGCAGCCTTTTGGAATGTAGTGAATTGGGATGAAGTAACCAGAAATTATAACGAAGCAAAATAAATGAATACAAAGATCCGAAAAACACGTGAGAAATTTCACGTGTTTTTTGCTTTTTTTAACATTGTCTTCAAAAAGGTTGGGACTGTACACCCTATACCAGAGAAACGTATTTCTGTAGCGGAATTATGACGCAGGAGCCTTTTATAATAATTAAATTCTCTTTCAAGTATAACTCATACTCAATTGATCAAACTATTAAGGAGATAAAAAGGAGTATGGGATATGCTTAAAAGTCTTCACTTTTTTCAAGAAAAACTGAATATAAATAGAGACTTACTATTTTTATTAGTAATAGGCGGTCTCTACTCATTAGGAATATTTCTTTCAAATACATTTGTTAACATTTATTTATGGAGGCAATCTGGAGACTACATAACAATTGCGATGTACAATTTAGCAATATATTTATTTCAACCTGCAACCTTTATTGTAGCAGGGAAACTTGCTAAGAAGGTAGACAGAGTGATTGTGCTGCGGCTGGGAGTCATATTTTTGTCTTTGTTTTTTTTGAGTGTACTTATTATAGGGGAGAAGGCGGCTACCTATAACTTTATTCTTGGAAGTTTGTTAGGGATAGGCTATGGTTTTTATTGGTTAGCTTTTAATGTATTGACATTTGAGATTACAGAACCTGAAACAAGAGATTTCTTTAATGGGTTTTTAGGTGTACTTCAATCTTTCGGTGGTATGATCGGACCGATAGTAGCAGGCACAGTAATAGCTAAAATGGATGCCTTCATAGGGTATACAACTATATTTACTATTTCGTTTATTTTATTTATATGTGCAGTAGCATGTAGCTTTTTATTAAAGCGTCGTCAGGCTGAAGGTAGTTTTCACTTTAAGCGGATTCTAAATGAAAGACTTCATAATAAAAATTGGAATAGAATACTATATGCTCATATATTTCAAGGTTTACGGGAGGGGATTTTCCTCTTTGTTATTGCAATATGGGTATTTCTCATAACCAAAAGCGAATTTGCTTTAGGTATGTTTAATTTATTTTTATCCGGTCTTTCATTTGTTTTTTATTTTATCGTTACTAAATTTATCAAACCATATTTGAGGAAAAAAGCCATTTTTACCGGGGCATTAATCCTAAGTTTATCAATATTTATAATTGTATTTAATATAAGTTATTTTCAACTTATTATTTATGCCATCGTTATAGGAATCGCTTATCCAATAATAAACGTACCATACGCTTCTATGACCTATGATGTTATTGGTAAAGCCTGGAAGGCTAAAGATCTGCGGGTAGAGTATATCGTGGTTCGGGAACTATTTGTTAACTTAGGCAGGGTTACTTCTATTATTATATTTTTGATAGCCGTATCATTATTTACGGCCGAGACAGTTATTCCAATTCTCCTTGTGGTTTTTGGAACAGGTCACTTGTTTGTTTACTTATTCATTAGAAATATTCATTTAGGCAGCCCTCCAAAAAAAGAAGTACTGATTAAAGAACAATTAACAGATGAAAAAAATCGATAATGTTCATTAAATATCCTAAAAAAAGTGGTATAATAAATGGGAAGTAATACGACTATCATGGGGGAAAAAAGATGAACAAAATGAAAAAGAAAGAGACGCAACTTCCCTTTCGATTGAATATATTGTTTTTTATTGTTTTTTTATTATTTTCTATCCTAATTATGCAATTAGGTGTAGTGCAAATATTAAATGGTGCAGATTTTCAAGAGGAAATTGATCGTACCATCAAGGATACCACTAAAATTCCTGTACCACGAGGTAAGATATACGACCGGAATCACCAGGTGGTTGTGGATAATAAGCCTAAGTATTCTATAACTTATACGCCAGCGAAAGGGATTCAGGCTGCTGATAAACTGGAAGTAGCTGAAAACCTGGCAAAGTATATTTCGATGGATAGCGAAGATTATATAAATGGAATTACAGATAGAAATAAACAGGAATACTGGTATTTAAAAAATAAAGAAGAAGCTGATAGCCGGTTGTCAGAAGAAGAGTCTGCCGATTTAGATAATGCTCAACAGTATAATACTATATTAAATCGGATTACAAATGAAGAGTTACTGGATTTATCGAAACAGGATTTAGAAGTAATTGCTATAAAAAAAGAGCTGGATAAAGCTTACTCTCTAACACCGCAAATAGTTAAGAATGAAGACGTAACTTCCGAAGAATACGCACGTGTAGCTGAACACCTTGGTGAACTGCCCGGTATTAATGCTACAACTGACTGGGATAGGGATTATCCATTTGAAGATACATTCAGTAGTCTACTTGGATCCATTACGAGTCAAGAACAGGGGATACTGGCTGATAAAGAACAGTATTACTTAACAAGAGGTTACAGCAGAAATGATCGTGTTGGCAGGAGTGGCCTGGAAGAATATTACGAAGATATTCTTCGAGGAAGAAAAGAACAGATTCAGTATACCACTACAAAAAATGGAAGAGTTGTTGATACTAAAACAATTGTTGAAGGTGAACGAGGAAAAGATTTAGTATTAACTATTGATATGGAGTTTCAGAAAGAAGTGGATAAAATCGTTCGCGAAGAATTGGAAACTACTATCAAAAAACACCCTTATCAGCACCGTTTTTTACAGGATGCACTTGCTGTAGTAATAAATCCCAAAACTGGTGAGTTATTAGCTGTATCTGGTCAGCATTATGATCACAAGTCAGAGAAGTTTAGTAATACTGCTTTTAAAGCATTATATGATGCACACAGACCAGGATCAACAATAAAAGGTGCGACTGTATTAGCGGGGTACGAGTCAGGAGTAATAACACCAGGCCAGTCTTTCTACGATGCTCCTATAAATATTTACGGAACACCTGTGAAAAAGTCTTGGAGAAATTTAGGACTGGTGAATGATTCTGATGCATTGAAATTATCATCCAACGTATATATGTTCTATATAGCTATGCGTATGGGGGGAGAATATAATTATCAAAGTGGTAAAAAAATAGCATTCAATAGAGATGCTGTACAGGAAATGCGAAATTATTTTCAACAATTCGGGCTTGGTGTGAAAACCGGAATAGATTACCCTTATGAAGCTACAGGTTTTGTTGGAACTGAGCCTAAAGCTGGGAATATGTTAGATTTTGCTATCGGTCAGTATGATACCTTTACAACAATGCAGATGGCACAATACGTTGCTACGATAGCAAATGACGGTTATCGGGTACGACCTCATTTTTTGAAAGAAGTACGCAACCCTGTGCCATCTGAAAATGAATTAGGTCCTGTATACAGAAATACAAATACCGAAGTGCTAAATAAAGTGGAAATGGAACAAAGCAATATTGATCGGGTTCAAGAAGGTTTCCGCAGAGTATTCCAAGAAACAGGTGGTACTGCCGCAACTTATTTCAAAGGTAAAGATTATAATCCAGCTGGTAAAACAGGGACTGCAGAAAATGAGGTTTTTGAAGATGGTGTTAAAATAGATACAGAAAATCTTTCTTTAGTAGGATATGCCCCATATGATGAACCGGAAATAGCATTTGCAGTTATTGCACCACATACTGGTAAAGTAAGTCAACGTCATCCTATTCACCATAAAATAGGCGAAAGAATACTAGACACGTATTTCGATATAAAAGAAGATCGAGATGAGGAAAAGTTTGAGAAAGAAGCTGAAGAATAAAACGAAGCAGAAAAGCCTTGAAACCATATTCTTATGGATTCAAGGCTTTCAAACTGGATGGTTTACTTTGTAATCGCTTCTGCCAATTCAAAAAAGCTCATAGTACTGGATAACTCAAATTCACCAATTTGCACTTTAAGACTATAGTCCTGTTCATCTAAGTATTTGTTGAACTCAGCAGCATTTTCAATAATATTATTTTCTGCCAACACTGAACTTATGGTAGAAGAAGCCATACCAGGTTCTATATGAAGCGTGTAGGTTGCAGTATTATCCTGTTCAGAAGTTTCCTCTTCTGGTGGATCTTCGACTTCAGCTTCAGAATCTTCGTCCTCTTCTTCTTCTTTTTCTGCCATTGATTCTTCTATAGTGCTGGCAGTAGATTTATTATCCTGGTCTTTGTTAACTGAAATAGAAATATACTCAGCCTCTGTTAAAACACGGTACCCTTCTTGTTCGATTTCTATTATCATGGAATCAACAGATCGTTGTTCAGCTTGGGTAGAAGAATCATCAATAAAGTAGTAACCTATTAATAGAATAATCCCAGCTGTAAGTAAGCCTACTGAGAATGAACGTATTAGTTGTTTCATAATTATCTCCTTCTCTGCTTTAAGTAATTCTTAATTAGTATTTGATTCTTTTGTGAAAATATCTTCCGTCAGTAATTCCTCCTCCAGTATCTTAATTTTTTTCTTCATCTGGTATGTATCCTGCATCGTCGTAATAGAAAATTGTTCTAATTGGTTCTCAAGGTCTTCCAGTCTATCATTCATAAAGAAAGATAAGACGAACAGTACAGCGCCGGTAATGACAATAAAGATTATTGCATAGATCATTTAATTTCCTCCATTTCTGTTATAATACTAGTTATATCATAGAAAGGCTTTGGAATAAACATTATTTTTTTTACATTAAAATCTTGAAAGTTTGACTATGATCTGCTATTATAATTAAGTCTGAAATGAAATATTAGTTGCCTATAAAGCAAGCATTTAAAAGTCTGGAGGGAAAATCATGCGCGTAAACATTACTTTGGCTTGTACAGAAACAGGGGATCGCACTTATATTACAACAAAAAATAAGCGTACTAATCCTGAACGTATAGAGCTTATGAAATATAGTCCACGTCTTAAAAAACAAACATTACATCGCGAAACAAAATAATTCGATTTGCGACAAACGGAAACTCTTATCAATTCAGTTGATGAGAGTTTTATTTTTACCTTTAATAAAATGCAATTAACTATATTGAGTAAAGTTAATAAAGGAGGAGAGAGGTATATTATGAATAAAAAAGAACTACGGAAATCTGCAATTGCAACACTTCGCACACTACCTGCGTCGGATAGAGAATCTATAGAAAACCAATTAACGCATCGGTTAGTAAAATCCAGCATATGGTTAAATGCAAGTACGATTGGTATTACAATGGCCCAGGGGTTTGAATGGGATACAAAAAAAATTATTGAAACAGCTTGGAGTCAAAATAAAGACGTGTGTGTACCTAAGTGCAATCCTCTCGACAAAAGCCTCACCTTTTACTTATTAGAAAGTTATGATCAATTAGAGAAAGTTTACTATAATTTATTAGAGCCTAAACCAAAAGAAACAAAGGAAGTAGATAAAAGAACAATCGATTTATTGGTTGTACCCGGATTACTATTTGACAAAAAAGGTTTTAGAATCGGTTTTGGAGGGGGGTATTATGACAGATTTCTCCAAAATTTTCCTAATGAAACAGTTTCTATATTTAGTAAGTTGCAGTTAGTTGACGAATTACCAAGGGAGTCATTCGATATCGCTGTGGACCACCTTATCACTGAACAAGGATGCATAAATTGATTTAAATAACTGAAATTGTTTAGTCTGTGATACATGCATAATTTTCATCCGATGGAAAATAACTAGTATTACCACATAGAAAAGAAGGTGACTGGATGAGAATTTTATTATTGTTAACCACTGCTGTTACTGTAATTTCTGTTTTTTATAGATGGCGTTACCGGATAATGAACACGCTGCTTGCCATACGTTATATAAGAAAGATTGCTGTTTCTCTGTCAATGAATATGCCGGCATTAAGACACAGAATACTGCCCAATTTGTTTACTAATCATTCTACCAATTAAAAGAGACAGGAAAAAAGGAAGTTGTTCATGAACAACTTCCTTTTCAATAATAAAACTGCAAGAATTTTGGTATGATGGAAGCAGGGAGGAGAATATATGTTTTTAAATGAACAATATACGATGTACCAAATTGCCCATCAGCTAGTACTGAATAATCATTATGAAGTATTAAATTTCAATGAATTAGATGGTGAAATATGGCTGGAAAAGTATGAAAATAAAACATCTTCTGTTGTAAGGCTTGTCCACAAAGGATTCGACTGGAAGAATCGGCTGAAAGAAGATATTGCCCGCGTTTTCCAAAGAACAAAATCATTGAGGCATCTACTGATTGGTAAGAATATTGAAGTACATAATGTATATATATCCTCACATGCCCCAGTTGATGATTGGGAGATTCTTAGGAAGCCAATGCAACTGAATGAAAAAAAACCAATAAAAATGAGCGTTTACTACTTTTCCGGAAATGATTTTACAAAGGAAAAGTCCAGACTCTATACAAACTTAGGTGCATTACAAGTACAGACAATGGATTCTTTGTCTGAAGTAGACAAAGAAGAAAAGATCGACGCTTATAAATCGTTTTTAGTCAATTCGAAAGATGCTAAGAAAAAAGAAGCTGAAAGCATACTATCCTATGGCAAACCATTTTTCACATACGTTTTATTACTGGCAAACATTCTTATGTTTTTTGTTTTAGAGAGTGCAGGTGATAGTACCTCTATTGAAAACCTTATAGAATTCGGTGCTAAATATAATCCAGCAATCATCGAGGGCGAATGGTGGCGCATAATAAGCTCCATGTTTTTACATATTGGATTTCTTCATTTATTTATGAATATGATGGCATTGTTTTATTTAGGGAGTATGGTTGAGCGTATTTTTGGAGTATCACGCTTTATTTTCATTTACTTTATGGCTGGAATAGGGGGAGGGCTTGCTAGTTTTGCGTTTACGACTAGCGTTTCTGCGGGAGCTTCAGGAGCAATATTTGGCTTGTTCGGAGCTTTAATGCTCTTTGGGTTAATGTATAAAAAAATATTTTTTCAAACGATGGGTAGAGGTATACTCGTTTTGATTGCTGTAAACATCGTCTTTGGATTCGTTGTTCCACAAATTGATAACGGTGCACATCTGGGCGGTTTAATTACTGGTTTTATCGCTGCTGCTATATGTTTTTTGCCTAAGAAAAGAGATTACAAAAAACAATTTCTCGCACTTATTATTTACCTAAGTATTATTTGCGGTTTAGTTGCATTTGGAACATTTAATAATGAGAACAGTCAATCGTATCAACTTATGAAAATGGAGGGACTAATAAAGGAGGAAAAGTATGAAGATGTGGTCGAATTAGCTAGTGCAGCATTAGATAATTCAGATAAACTGGATGCACCAATTCTATTTCAGCGATCTTATGCCTATATAGAATTGAATCAGATAGATTTGGCTATTGAAGATCTGGAAAAGAGTATCCAATTAGATGGAAGTATGCCAGAGGCACATTATAATTTAGCTCTTCTGTATTATAGTGAGGGGAAACTTAACGATGCTGAAAAAGCGATCAGCCAAGCATATGAAATGGATCCAGACAGAGAAGAATTCACTGATTTATATGAAGAGATTACAGGAAACAACATTGATTAAAGACGAGAGCTGCACTGCAGCTATCGTCTTTAGATATCATTTCCATAGCGTTGAATCAGTTGCTTCTTTTCTCCATTCAATTCAAATAATACAAGTAGGTGCTGGTTCTGTTTATCGAATAATATTATAGGAACGTAGCTAATCTGCTTTCCTTCGCTGTCTATTATTGGAATGATGTAATTTTTATATAAACCTTCCCATAATTGTCCCATAATCTGTGCTGTTTTATCTTGAGATAATGAAGGTAGAGCTTCTTGATTGTAACGATATAAGTTAGTGAGGGGAACCGCGGTATAGGAATCACTTGAGATATTGAAATGGTTAAACAATTGATACCAATGATATAATAAATCTTGTTTGGTTGTACGATCCAACAGGGTTTTCCACTCTGTCTCATAATCATTAGCTGGTGACTTAAATGATTCAATAGAAGTGGTAGGCGAATCGATCACATACAGGAAGTCATTGCTTAGTTGGTGGAGGCTTCTGATTTCTTTGTCTGTATGATGAACTTCACCGTGATGAAAAGAAATGACCTGGAATAAACTGCTCCCTTCCACTTTTATACTTTCTTGTATACGGATATTTGCTGTATCCTGTTTCCATTTACTACGTATCCCCTTTAACCTTCCATTTTCAAATAAAATAGAAGCATCCTGCCTTAAGTACATTTTTTTGTCACTCTCCGACTCGCTGACCCACATCAGTTCATTAGAATTATCTTCTACAGGAGGGGATAATTGGAGAGAAGAAGCAGCTGTAACGAATGAACTTTCTTTGTCTATAGGAAAGTAGGTAATCGCAGGAAGTGATGTAAGTCTAACAATATACAGCATACTAACTGTACATATTATTAATGCGGCCACAGAAATTATTATCCATTTATTCATGAATTGTCACCCTCTGATTAGCTTGTCTTTCTTAATGTATATGGCCAATCCATTTTTTTATGATTGGTATAAATGTATAGAATAGTACACCCTGTCCAAACTACTGTATATACAAACTTAAAAGATATTGGGTGAGGGATATGGAAAACAGCAAACAGCCATTTTATTCTTCTTATAAGAAGAACCTGGACTATATGAACGATAGATTAGGCGTGGATGAAAGTTTTGATGTGGTACAGGTTGATCTTGAGTATGCTGGCAGAAAGATGGCGTTATTTTTTATAGATGGTTTTGCAAAGGACGACATATTGCATTTGCTAATGAAGTTTCTGGCTAAGTTAGATCCAAAGGACTTAAAACCCGATCCATTAACAAAATTGCTAAAGACATATATACCTTATATCGAGTTAGAACAATCGGACGATTTGAACGAAGCAGCTGATCAAGTACTTGCAGGTCCTACAGTTTTAGTAGTAGAAGGTATTGATAAAGGTATTGTCATTGATGCTAGATCATATCCTGTACGATCACCAGATGAGCCTGATTTGGAACGGGTTGTTAGAGGTGCACGAGATGGTTTTGTAGAAACGTTGGTATTTAATGCAGCCTTGACGAGAAGAAGAGTACGTGACCGCTCCTTGCGTATGGAATATCTTCAAATAGGTAGAAGATCCAAAACGGATATTTGCATGTGTTATATCGGTGATATTGTAGACAAGGACCGTGTAAGCAATTTAAGGAAGGCTCTAAAAAATATTGATACTGATGGGTTACCAATGGCTGAAAAGACATTAGAAGAATTTCTGGGCGGAAGGCATTGGAATCCTTTTCCAACTGTGCGTTATACAGAGAGACCGGATACAGCAGCATCGCATTTATTCGAAGGCCATGTACTTATCATAGTTGATGGGACGCCAAGTGTTATGATAACACCAGCAACCTACTGGCATCATTTACAACACGCTGAAGAGTATCGACAGAAGCCAGTGGTTGGAGCCTATTTACGAATGATTAGATATATTGCAGTTTGGGCATCTATTTTTATTTTACCGCTTTATTATTTATTTTCCGTCAATCCGAATCTTTTGCCCGCAGGCATGGAATTTATTGGTCCAAGTGATACAGGAGTTATCCCGATATTAATCCAGTTTCTAATCGCGGAAGTTGGTATAGATATGCTGCGAATGGCTGCAATCCATACACCGTCTGCTTTAGCAACTGCATTGGGCTTAGTAGCTGCGATTCTTATTGGGGAGGTAGCTATAGAGGTAGGCTGGTTTACTCCCGAGGTCGTTCTCTACTTAGCTGTGGCTGCAATCGGCACCTATGCGACCCCAAGTTATGAGTTAAGTCTTGCGAACCGGATGGTTAGAATTTTTTTATTACTGATTACAGCTGCATTTGGGGTGAATGGATATGTGTTGGGGCTTACCTTGTGGATCTTATATATAACAAGAATGAATTCATTTAATGTAGCCTATTTTTGGCCCTTCATACCTTTTGCGTATCGACCATTCAGAAATATTTTAATACGAACACCTATCCCTTTGAAAAACAGAAGGCCAACTATACTTAAACCACAGGACCCAGATCGTTAAAAGCGATCTGGTTTTTAATAGGTAAATTTAATTATTCCTTATGACGCTTAAATTTGGTATAATGGTGGTTGGTGATTTTATGAAAACAATGTATGATGTACAACAATTACTTAAAAAATACGGTACGTTTATTTACACTGGTAATAGATTTGGTGATTTAGAACTTATGGAAATGGAAGTCAATGAATTATATCAATTACAATTTATACTTCCAGAGGACTACACAGTAGCAAAATTAATCATAAGAAGAGAACGATCTCAATTACACGATAAAAAGGGGTAGGCTCCTAATGAATAAAAATATAATTGGAATTGATATCGGCGGCACAACAGTTAAAATTGGAATGATTACGAATAATGGCGAAATAATAGATAAATGGGAAATACCCACAAATACCACTAATTCAGGAAAATCAATTATTGGTGATGTATGGACATCGATTGAAAGAAAACTAGCGGTAACAAATATGAAAAAAACTACTATACTAGGCATTGGTATAGGTGCGCCTGGTTTCATCGATGGTGAATCGGGCTTCGTTTATGAAGCTGTGAACATTGGATGGAAAGAGTACAACTTGGCTGTTGAATTAACAGGAAGGTCCAATTTGCCAGTATTTCTTGAAAATGACGCTAATATCGCTGCATTGGGTGAAAACTGGAAAGGCGCTGGGAACCAGGCAAGAAACCTTTTTGCTATTACTCTCGGTACAGGTGTTGGTGGAGGAATTATAGCGAATGGTGAGATTCTCAATGGTGATAATGGAATGGCTGGTGAAATTGGTCATATTACATTGGATCCAAATGGACTTCCTTGCAACTGCGGGCGACGCGGTTGCCTAGAGACCGTTGCGTCTGCTACAGGGATTGTTCGCCAAGCTATGGATGCTATTGAACATGGAGCTAGTAATTCCCTGCTGAATCATTACCGGGATAATGGAAGGGTATCTGCTGAAGATATATTTAAATTAGCTGGAAATGGTGATTCAACCTGTAAAAAGATTATTAAAAATACTGCGAATGCCTTGGGTTTAATCATTGCAAATATGGGCACAATAATTAATCCATCAAAAGTATTAATTGGTGGAGGTGTGTCAAAAGCAGGGGAGCAACTACGTCTGGAGATTGAACACGCCTTTCAAGACTATGCCTTGCCTAGAGTTAAGAGCATATGTGAAATTAAAATTGCTAAACTAGGCAATGATGCAGGAATAATTGGCGGAGCATACTTAGTTAAACAAAAAACACAAGATGTTAAATTTTAACTGTTTCTTTTTTATCCGTAATCTATTAAAATATAACCTTAACAAATAACTATTTTATAAGAACTATGAAACTTTTTGTTAACCTAATACGTCATATAGAGTAGTCAATTATATGTTTTGAAAACTGCTATAACGGGTAAGTAATTATAATTATAAAATTAAGATTAACTTTGATAAAGCATGAATTGTATACCAGGAGGATAACTATGAATTTATTTAAAGCTAAAATACCACTGTTTTTAATTGCAACTATATTATTTGGTCTGAAAACCTATATTGTTTACCGTTTTGTATTTAGTATTGATTTAGAAAACTCGATGCAGGAGTTAATTCTATTTATAAATCCGTTTGTTTCTGCATTTCTGATTTTTGCATTAAGCGTTTGGTTTAAAAAGCAGTCACGTCAGATGAAGTTTATCCGTTACACTGCTCTTATTGGAACGCTGGTAATATTTGCGAACATGGTTTTCTATCGTTCATTCACTGATTTCATTACAATACCGCAATTATTTCAAGCTAGTAATGCCGCGGATTTAGGTTCAAGTGTTTTAACATTAATTAAACCGCTTGACGTGCTGTTATTTGCTGATGTTCTTGCGTTATGGTATTTGAGTAAAAAGAAAGAAACAAGAATGGCTGTTAGCTATCCGCGCAGTGGAAAAGTATTTGCATTAGCAATGTCATTTGTATTGCTTGCAGGGAACTTCTTCCTCGCTGAGATGGAAAGACCGCAATTGTTTGAACGTGGCTTTGATCGAGAGTATCTAGTTAAAAATATAGGCCTCTTTAATTTCCATGCCTATGATATAGCAATGCATTCCAAGACAAAGACTCAACGTGTATTTGCCGATGGTAATGAATTGCCGGAAATTCAGGATTATATTGAAGAAAATATAAGAAGTAACGAAACATCGGATTTGTTTGGCGTAGCAGAAGATAAAAATGTAATCTTTATCTGGGCGGAGTCGATCCAGAGCTTCGTTATAGATAATGATGTTTACGGACAGGAAATTACCCCGTTTTTAAACAGTTTGACAACCGATGAAGATACGTATTACTTTGAAAATTTTTATCATCAAACGGAACAAGGGAAAACATCAGATTCAGAGTTTTTAATTGAAAATTCATTATACCCACTGTCAAGGGGTGCAGCTTTCTTTACTCATGCACAAAATGAATACCATGGTCTTTCTGAAATGATGAAGGAAAAAGATTATTATTCTGCTGTGTTTCATGCAAATAATAAAAGTTTCTGGAACAGAGAACAAATGTACGACAGCTTGAAAGTGGACCATTTTTATGGGCAGGATGCATATGAAATAACAGATGAAAACTCTGTTGGGTGGGGCTTGAAAGATAAACCGTTCTTTGAGCAATCAATTAAATACCTGCAATCACTGGAAGAACCGTACTATTCAAAGTTCATAACACTGACTAACCACTTTCCTTTTGAACTAGATGAAGAAGATAAGTCGATAGATCCGTATGATTCTAATTCAAATACACTGAATAATTTCTTTCCAACTGTAAGATATATGGACGAAGCGATTGAATTATTCTTTGACCAATTAAAAGATGCTGGGTTATACGAAGATTCTGTCATAGTCATAATGGGTGATCATGATGGGATTAGTGCGAACCATAACAAAGCAATGAGTATGTATTTAGATAAAGAAGAAATCACACCATTTGACTATGTTCAATTACAACGTGTACCCTTCTTCATTCATATTCCAGGGCACGGCGAGGGTGAAATTAAATCAGAGGTTTCAGGACAAATTGATGTGAAACCAACATTACTGCACATGTTAGGCATTGAGACTGATAATGACATCTATTTTGGTAATGATCTTTTCCACAATGACCGGAAAGGGTATATTGCTTTAAGGAATGGTGATTTCATTAGCGATGATTATGTTTCAACTAGCGGAGTATGTTATGACAGAAAAACCGGTGAAGCGATTGAAGTTGTAGAGAATGAAGCAGAAACAGAAACGGAATCTCAACCGGATGAATCTACAGACGCCTGTGCTTCAATAGGTGAAAAAGTTGAAAAGGAAATGGGGTATTCAGACGATTTGGTTTATGGAGACCTTTTCCGCTTCATAGATTTTGATCAAGATAACTAAAATAAGAAGCTGTTTCAACATTGTTGAAACAGCTTCTTTTTATAAAATTAACGAAAAATAGACAGAATTCCCTCCAAAGTTTTCATTTAAGTGGGGGAGATGAATGGGAGAGAGGATAAATCTTTTTCAGTTCTGTTGGCTCACTGCCCCAGTCCTATAATTATCGGATTTTATTTTTTATCATACAAAAAAGCTAACTGAAAAGTTAGCTTTACTCAATCATATTGTTTAGTTGTTCTTTAACCAGCGATCTCAGATATAATAGTAGCAATTGAGAAAAAACCAAAGGCTAAGGCAGAGATTGCCGAGAATGCCAAAGCAAAAACATTTTTGTATTTAAGTTGACGGATAACAGATACAACCGACAATAGAGCAACTATTAGTAGTAAAATTGCTAATACGATATGCATTTATTTTCATCCTCCTTGTATGTTTCCTAATTCTCATGATTGGTATAGGAATTACATTTGTATTATTATGTAACTAAGCAGTTATATTATATATTTTATAGTATAAGTGTTATTTTGTCGAGGCAAATCATATTGATTTTTATAATTACTTACAGGAGGTTCGTATATGAATGTTAAAAGTATGTCGCTAGGCCCTTTAGGTACCAATTGTCATATTGTATATGATGATCAACATGCTATTATCGTAGATCCAGGAGGTGAGGCTGCTACCATTATAGATTATATACAGAAGGAGGGGCTCACAACTGCTGCTATCTTATTAACACACGCTCATTTCGATCATATAGGAGCTGTAGAAGACCTTAGATATCATTATAATGTAGATGTGTATATTCATGAAGCAGAAGCTTCTTGGCTCGAAAATCCCCATTTAAATAGATCGGCCCTATTTACGGGGGAAAGTATTATAACTAAAAAAGCCGAACAATTATTATTACCGGGCAATATGACAATAGGAGAGATTCAGTTTGAAGTAATACATACACCTGGACACTCGCCAGGAAGTGTAAGTTTTATTTTTAATGATGCATCATTTGTAATTAGTGGAGATGTCTTATTCTTTCAAGGAATTGGTCGGACAGATTTACCAGGAGGGAATGGAAAGCAGCTGGAAGAAAGTATTAAAGATAAGCTATATAAGTTAGGTGATAACTTTATAGTCTATCCTGGACACGGTCCTAATACCACCATAGGTAATGAGAAGTCTAATAATCCTTTTTTCAGTGTATGAGCTATTAGGATTCTTAAAAAGAGCTCACTTAAATAGTTGAACACAAAGTAAAACCAATAGATTATCAGCTGGAGTGAAATTCCAGGCTCAGTAAAACAAAAGAGCCCTGCTTACCTAGGTAAGCAGGGCTCTTTTGTTTTTTAATGTCCGAAACCTGGTATAAGTATAAACTCCGAATACCATGTAAAACCAACCATGAATACTGTACAATAAGCTCCGAATAGATACATATACATGCGTTCAGATAGTTTTAAATAACTTACTGTAAGGAAAAACACCGTTTGAACTAGGAATAGTAGTGCTGTTTTCTGCATATCTCCTACATAAAACATTACTGTGAAAATACCCGTCCAAAAGGCAAGCACACGAAACATGCGATCCATGCTTTCCCCCTCCTTTTAGGTAACCTTATCATTGTCATTATAAACGACGAATTCCATCTTGTAAATAAATCTTGCTAAACATTTGTAAATTTTGCTACATAAGTGCAATTTTCACACCCTTTAAACATGTTTTCCTCCTCAATTAATTCAACATTTACAAAGAGAACTTCAAGCATGCCTTTGATAAAAGCGTTATGCATATTACAAATCACAGTGTGGTTAGTTGTTGCTAATTCTTTAAATGGACAATTTTTTATTTGAAACCTTATACTATTTGTGTTTTGGTTATAATGGAATGTTGGATACATTCCTAACATTGTTGCTGCACTCTCTAATAGGCGGATTTTCTTTTCAACTGTCAAGTCTTTGGAAAGTGGCATTGCTCGGTAATTTTCCATTACCTTGGTTCCGTATTTCTTCCCAGTCAGATACAAGGCCTTCCGTCCGGGTTCACCTAATTCGACGAATGTTTCAATTGCAATAGAAGAAAGCAGCTTGTAATCACGATGTGGAAAGTTTAGTTCAATCACTTCGTCAGAAAGTCTGTATATCCGGCTGGGCCTTCCTCCTTTTCCAGTCTTTTGGGAGTAAGAAACAACCATATTAATATCTTCTAATTTTGATAAATGGAGTCTTGCTACATTAGGATGAATATCAAATTTTTCTGCAATTGATAAGACACTGACTTCTTTTTTTTCTTGGATGATGTATTGGTATATAGCATATCTGGTTGGATCACTTAGTACATTTGTCACTTTTAGTGTACGTTCCATCTAAATTCACCTCACCATAGTTAATACCTCTAGTATAATAGATATAGTAATAAAAAAGAGGCTTTAACAACAGGTGTTAAAGAATGTACATATTTGGCGTCTTCATGGACTTTAATAAGTATTAAACCGAATTATTTATAACTGAGCCTGTACTTATATTAAGTCATTTGTATCAAGAAAACTAAATAGGTTATATACAGAACGTTTCGTAGTTGTTATGTTGAATTCCAAACGATACTTAGTTTGTGTTAGTGGGGTAAGGTTAATGTTTACTAATCCATCTGGAAATGAATAGGAAATTTGGGTGGCATGGTAGTTATTCGTAACGAATTCTTCTTTTAATTTTGTATGCCCCATTTGATATAAAGTTTCTATTATAACTTGTTCTAAATGATTTTCTGTCATCTTAATTTCATTTTTGTAAGTAGAAATGTTACTGGTAAGGAAAATAAATACTAACGTGATAATAAATAAAATATACGGTAATACAAAGCCTTTTTCGTTACTTATAAAAAACAATGGTTTTTTCATATATTTCTCCTTCCAGTGAAGTGATTGTCGCATGAAAACCATAGGATAAGGGTATGAGATTCCATTCTTTTACATTTTGCAAGTAAACTTCATGCCCAAGCCCATTGACTTGTCTCCTTATTTGATTATTATAGCTTCCAATAGTTGCTGTATTTCCGTTATCCAGGTTTAAAGAAAGACTTGATGAGCTAACCTGATAATCGGTAGCATTAATCATATCATTACGCAAAAACTGAAAGAATAATTGGATAGAGATTTCGTCAGGATTGACAGTATAACTACTTGCTTTTAATAAGTATCCTGCGAATGGTAACGTTAGTGCCAAAATTATAATCAGTAGAAGGGTGGAAATAAAAGTAAAACCTCGGTTATTTTGGTAAAAGGGCGTATAAACATATTTTTTCATTAAATTTCTTAACATTTTCCCATTTTGCACATCCTTTAACGAATTCATTTTCCATTTTGAATTCAAATAACACCTCTTTTTCATCTATTGTTTCTATAGATGAAAAAGGAATTGTTTCGTTCTCTCCCCAAATATAATCTTGCAGTTCATCATGTAGTTGGTAGGATACCGCGCGGCGCTCACCTAGAATGGTACGCTCATAACTAAGTAGTGACAGCAGAGGAACTATAGTAGTAACAATCATCATCAGTAAACTGGAGGCAATTAAGACTTCAATTAAGGTAAATCCACTATTTTTTAACAATATAGACCTGCTTTTCCCAAATGGAAAGATAATATCGTATGCATTATTTGGCGATACCATTTGAATTGTCCTCGGTTGTTTTATCGTTCCATTTGGTTCAAATACAATAGTAGAATCAGTTCTCCAGTCCACTTTCCAGCCAGGAGGGTAGGATCTAACAGCGAGCTGTTCCTTTGACCCCCTTAAGACAATATAATGATCGGCATAAAAAGTAATACGAACAAATTCCTCAGTTGTTGTGGATAAGCTCTGTATATACAGCACATCAAACTCAAACATGTTGAGAAACTGCTGATCTTGACTTTCTTCTATAAGTGAAAAACTTAAGGGAACACTTAGTAGTAGTAATACCGATAATGTTCCGAGCACAACAAGCAACTCTATTAAGGAAAAACCATTGTTACGGGTCATTAGCTTACGTTAGGATTGGAGACTACACCATCATTATAGATTAATTCCTTTTTATTAGAACACTCTTTTTGTTTAGAGGTTATATATTTTGGGACTAATTCCTGAAGAGTGCTAGGGTATGTCCCTACTTCAAGGTAATGAGCATCTACTTGAGCCTGGACAACTGCCACAAGAGCGTCACATCCCTTATCGTGAACTTCTTTGCTTCTGCCACTTAGATTGGGAACTATAAGTATAATCAATATCGAAATGATCATTAGAACAATCAGCATTTCAATTAATGTAAATCCATTATTATTTTTAAACATAATTATTCTCCTTTTAAATTGTTTTTATTAGCTGAAACATTGGCCACATTAGTGTCACATACACAAAAATGATAAAGCTTGCCAGTATAAGGAAGAAGATTGGCTGAATAAGTGTTATTGCCTTTATTATTTTACGTTGCATTTCCTCTGTTAGTAATTCTGCATATATGGATAGGTCTTTCTCGAGTGCCTCCACATCAGCATTTTTTTGAAAAATGGCAGTTAGCTGATTTTCCAGCAGGCTGAACTGAGACAGGAGGGAAGTTATTTGAAATCCCTTCGTTAATTCTTCCGTCATTTTTTTGGAATAATGTGATATTACAGGAATCTTATTCTGTCTGCTTATGTGAAGTAGAATTTCTTTGAAAGGCATACCAGTTTTCAGGAGTGAACTGAAATGTGTGGCAAAGAGAAAGGAAATTTGAAGTTTGAGGAAATGTCGATAAACTGGAATTGTATTATAGAATTTTATTTGTTTTTCGATGCTTATCTTTTCTTTGATAATCCGCCATATAAATACACCCAGGCATAACAGGATAAACATTACTATTACGAGAAATACGAGTATGTCTATTATCATCATGGATACAGTTACTGTAAAAGAGGCTTCGGCGCTTGTGTGAAACAGGTCAACGAAAGAGGGGAGTACGGATTGCTTTATGAAATAAAGGAGTATTGAAAAGACAAAGAGAAGAATAAGAGGGTATCTTGCAAATTGTTGGAACTTCTGCGTATATTTCATCCGATGCTCATACATTTCAATGCACTTTCTAATACTCCCCGGTACGTCTCCGTTTGATCTGATGAAATACAGATAAGTTGTTATTGATTGGTGAAAGGAAACAGCCTCAAACGCTTCATCAATGGTATGTCCTTTTTTTAACGACTCCGTAATTGCTGCAGCAATTAGTGTCATTTGTTTATCCCACCCAATTACTTCAAGGGCTGCTAATAGGGTATAGCCTTTTGATAATAATCGCTGTAATCTTTGTAAGAAGCGTAGTTGGAGTTCATTGTTTAGTGATGGTTTATGATTTGTTATAAATCTCTTCAGATATATAGCCATATGCAAATGCCTTCTTTCTCAAGTGATCAAATGTATGGAAGGTATTCCACTGGTTATGGTCAGTTCCTTTTATTGTTTGGTCCAATAAATCTCCATCCAATAGTTCTACTATTGCTGCACGTCTCACTACTTTTCCGTTTATTTGCACAGGTATTAATTGCAGTGCAGCTACAGCAATTAATGACTGTTGCAGGTCGGTGTTCTTTAATCCCATTTCCAACAATCTGTGTATTGTACCTGCAGCATTCTTTGCATGTAATGTACTCAGAACTAGGTGACCAGTTAATGACGCATCAAAAGCAAACTGTGCAGTGTACGAGTCGCGAATTTCACCTACCATAATGATATCGGGGTCATGTCTTAAAGCAGCTTTTAATCCTGTTTGATATGTGATACCCGCTTTTTCATTAACCTGGACTTGCAGAATGTCTCTCATGTCTTTCTCAATTGGGTCTTCAAGCGTGATGGTCTGAAATGATTTTTCTTTTAATATAGCCTGAAGGAGTGCGTACAAGGTGGTAGTTTTTCCACTACCTGTAGGACCAGTAAACAGAATAATACCAGCGCGATTTGTTATCCATTCCTTCAATTTTGTTAATTGGCTCGGAAAAAGAAAGAGTTGTTCGAGTGCGAGTTTTTCTTCCTGTGGAAGTATTCGAATGGCAAGGCTTTCCTTGTGGTTTACAGGGAGCGTAGATAAACGAAGTGAGAATAATTTCGATTTCTCATAATGGGTTATTGTGCCGTTTTGTGGTTTTCTTGTATCACCAATATCCATTCCGGAGGTGAATTTATAATAGGTTAGTAACAGCTGATACTGACTGGCTACGATGGATTTGTGAAATATTCTTTTGCCGTGTATTCTTAAATAAACATCGGTTTGATCGGGAAATGGATAAAAGTGAATATCTGATGCTTGTACTTCGAAGGCAGATGTAAGCAGTTTTTCTGAAAGTGCTGCAGCAGGGCTCAATGTGATTTCACCTCCTTTTACATAAATGCAACAACTACTAATTCGACATTATTTGATAAATTCCTTCTTTTTTTAAAAATTTTTTAAAAAAATTGGAATAGGGATCAATTTAATAGTAAAGGCTATAGGTAATAAGTTTTTTAATGAGGTGAAGATAATTTCTGGAAGTGATTACTTAAAATATATGACACAACAGGTTGTTGCCTATTTGGAATTACCTTCAAGTGAGAGGAAAGAACGAAGAAAAGTTCAAAAGTTAAAACGTCCGTTATATACGAGTAGATGGCTTGGGATAATACCGTTTGCACTTAAAGTATTTATGAGAAAAACTTAAATTGCCTGCATTCTACATGGAATGCAGGAATTGTCGTATGAAGCTATAATTAACACTGTCAATTTATTAAGAAGTGGTGGACCTATTACCCTACATTGTTGATGTAAGGTAAAAAATTCCGCCATTTATCACTTCATATGTTATAGAAGGTCTATAACGATCGGTTATTTCAAAAATTTCTTTTTTCATTTGTTCTTCCTCTGTATCTACCTGTCCCTCATAAAAATGCTTTAGCATATGAATTTCATTATCCATAATTTGCATTGACTCTTCAGCCCAATCATGAGTCTGATTTTCAATATAGTTATCAATCACCTTCTCAATTCTTCGATATCCACTGGAAAGCTTTATAATTGGTGAAATCGTATAACAATAATCTGAGATAGTCTTTTGCAAAGGAATTTTATTTAAGAGGCCCATCATTTCTACCTTCATTGTACCATTGACTAAATGTAATCCGATCGAAATGAGTTCATCTCTTTTATGCTTTCCTCTATAACTGACTTTTATATTTGTCACTAACCATGGATATAAGGCTGTGTTTTTTTTTGCATCTACTAGTTGAAATAATTTTGTGTATTTTTGATTTTCCTTAAGATGTTTAATAATCTGCTGTAATCTGGGGCTGCCAAAGTGGATCCATTCACCTTTTTCACCTCTTTTATCTGGGTTAGTGATGAGGGTGAGTTGCATTGGGTCACCGGAGCGGCCCATGTTGTTAATATAATGCCAATAGAATGGCCGGTTCATTAAAGCTTTATCCATTTCTTCTGTCAACTGTACAGTGAGTAAACCTTCATCTTTATTAATAAAGGTACAGTGGTGTGCTTTAAAGTACGTTTGCAAAAAGCTTTCTAAGTTAGTAATTGCCATAGTGCTTCTCCTCATTAATTGTTTGTTCATGGGTTTGTTTAATAATTGCAGAAAGATTCGCCAATTTAATTTTGGCCTCGCCAACGGAGGTTGATTCTGCGTAAATATCAAGAAGTTCCTTTTCAAGATCAGGTATGTTTAGTTCAGCTAAAATATCATCTAATTGTCCAATAACTTGCTCGAATAAATTTATTTTCTCATACAATAAAGTCATGATGTGCTCCTCGATGGTTTGTTTAATTGCGAAATTATAAACATGAACATCCTTACTTTGACCGTACCGGTGTATACGCCCAATACGTTGCTCCAGTCGCATGGGATTCCAGGGCAGATCATAATTTATCATGTGGTTGCAGAATTGCAGGTTAATTCCCTCACCACCAGCTTCAGTAGCGATTAAAACTTGAACATGGTCTTTAAAAAGCTGCTTCATCCAATCTTTTTTCCCGCGTTTAAAGCCACCGCGGAAAGGAACAGACGTAATCCCGTTTTGTTTTAAAAACCATTGCAAATAAAGCTGAGTCGCCCTGTATTCAGTAAACACAATAACCTTTTCATCACCAAATCCTTCGATTAACTCAACAACTTTTTCCGCTTTGATATGTTGAGGTAATTGTTCTATTTTTTCCGTAATCGTTTGAATATGCTGATTAGGATTATCTTTATCTTTTTCAATAAGTTTTTTGAGAGACAAATAACAAGCTTCTCTTGATGAACATATTTCTCTCAGAAAAGTAATTTTGGAGAAAGTTGAATAAGACTGCATTATTTTATTAAGTTCCTCGTATACTTCTTTTTCCTCGGGCTTAAAATCCAGCCAGACAGTCTCGATTTTTCGTCTTGTATTATTAAGAGTGGTATCTTTTCTAGTGTTACGTACCATAACCTTCTGAATAAGTTGTTTCAAATAAATATCCTGTTTGATCATTTTTCGATCTTTACCATATCGTTCTAAAAATGAATCATAATTACCTAAGTGGCCGGGTTTTAAAATAGATACTAAATTGAAGATTTCAATAAGCCGATTTTGTACAGGAGTAGCAGTGAGCAGCAAACAGTACTTTTTTTTGAGGGAGCGTACAAATGAAAAGTTTTTTGTTTTATGATTTTTAAGCTTGTGCGCTTCATCAATTAATATGAAATCATAATCTATGTCCAGGATTTTTTCTTGGTGCGGCGAACGCTTAGCGGTGTCAATAGATGAAATGATAATGTCATAGTGTTCCCATGCATAATTCTTTCGATGCGCAATAGCTGGTATATAAAATTTTTCATTCAATTCTCTTTCCCATTGGTTTACCAGAGAGGCAGGCACTAATATCAGGACTTTTTTTACTAAGCCTCTAATCATATATTCTTTCAATATTAATCCAGCTTCAATGGTTTTTCCCAATCCGACTTCATCAGCTAAAATAGCCCGTCCATTCATTGTTTCGATCACTTGCTCTGCACATGTTACTTGGTGTTCCAAAAAATCTACATGGGGTAAAAACTCCAATGCACGTAAACCCTTAAATTGAGGGGTCATTGTAGTTTGTTCAGCTTCGTAGGTCATAGAAAAAAGTTCCCATGAAGAAATAAGTTCGTCTTTTTCAAGTTTTGACTGGAGCTGATTAATAAAATTGGTATCTTTTTGCAAAAGAATATCTTTCATAATATACATCCTTTTTATATTGATTGGATGGACCAGATTAATTACAATATATAATCCAAATCACTTTTGTGATATAATGAAATTAGTAAAAATAGATTTTTCACGGTATTTATACATAGTATAACCAAATATAACTTTTTTCATAAAAGCGAATGAATACAAGGGGAGAGATTACCGAGGGAGAATCTTCTGCATTCCCTCAGGTAACGCCGAAGGAGCAAGCGAATAGTGAATCTCTCAGGCAAAAAGACTCTTGTAGGACGCAACTCTGGAGAGTGCTCTGCTGTGCTAGTACAGGGCCACCCACGAAGCAAGTATTTAGTATGGAATATGTATTCTTTTCCATACTAAGTACGCAACTTTCTGGTCTAAGGACAGAGATTTCCCTGAATATCAGTGAAATCTCTATTTTTGTGTTTTTCAATAGTTAGAAAATTAAAAAATAAGTAAAGGAGTAGATAAGATGGATGAGTTGAAGAGAACGTCATTATTTCCTGAATATGAAAAGTATGGTGCGAAAACAATTGACTTTGGCGGCTGGGATTTACCTGTACACTTTTCAAGTATTAAGCATGAACATGTAACAACAAGAACGAAAGCTGGTTTATTTGATGTCTCTCATATGGGGGAAATCGTAGTGAAAGGACCAAAAAGTTTGGATTTCCTCCAAAAACTTGTAACTAACGATGTTTCTAAACTAACTCCAAACCGCGCGCAATATACAATTATGTGTTATGAAAATGGCGGTGCAGTGGATGACTTTCTTATTTACATGATGGAAGAGAATGATTATTTACTGGTTGTTAATGCAGCTAACACTGAAAAGGATTATGATTGGTTAGTGAAGCAGAATAATTATACTGTGGAACAGTTAACTATTGAGAATGTATCAGATAAATATGCCCAGGTAGCATTACAAGGCCCGCTCTCTGAAGAAATATTGCAAACCGTAACAGAAACGAACTTAAATGAGATTCGTTTTTTCCGTTTTGAAAGTGAAGTTTACCTTGGTTCACTTACAACACCAGCTATAGTTTCACGAACTGGCTACACGGGTGAAGATGGATTTGAAATTTATATTGAGAAGTCGAGTGGCCGAGAGTTATGGAATTTAATCTTAGAAGCAGGAAAAGACAAGGGGCTGGAACCAATCGGTCTTGGAGCAAGAGATACACTACGGTTTGAAGCTAATTTAGTATTATATGGACAAGAACTATCTAAAGATATTACCCCAATTGAGGCAGGGTTGAAATTTGCTGTGAAAGTAGACAAAGAGACTGATTTTATTGGTAAAGATGTGTTAAAAGAACAAGTTGAAAATAATCCAAAGAGAAAGCTAGTTGGAATAGAAATGATCGATAAAGGAATTCCCCGAACGGGCTATGAAGTTTATCATGATGGGGAATTATGTGGTACAGTTACCTCTGGAACACAGTCACCCACACTGCAAAAAAATATTGGCCTGGCGCTAGTAAACAGTGAGTACGCACAAGAAGGAACAGAACTAGACGTACAGGTGAGGAAACGTAAATTAAAAGCTGTTGTCGTAAAAACACCATTTTACAAGCGAGATAAATAAGGAGGGATTACGTATGGAATTTCGTTATTTGCCAATGACCGATGACGATAAAAAAAGTATGCTTGATACAATTGGAGTTCAGTCAACCAATGAACTTTTTTCTGATATTCCAAAAGAAATTCGTTTTCAAGGAGATCTTCAACTGAAAAAGCCTGCCAATGAGGCTGATTTAAAGAAAGAGCTTACGAATATGGCCAATAAAAATGCCAATTTAAAAGAATACAGCTCATTTTTGGGAGCAGGGGTTTATGATCATTTTATACCCTCTGTTGTAGATCATGTCATTTCAAGGTCTGAATTCTACACAGCATATACGCCTTACCAACCTGAAATATCGCAGGGGGAGCTTCAAGCAATATTTGAATTTCAAACAATGATCTCTGAATTAACGGGTATGCCTGTCGCTAACTCTTCCATGTATGATGGAGGAACCTCACTTGCAGAGGCAGTGAATTTAAGTGCCGCACAAACAAAAAGGAAGAAGATTCTTGTCTCTAAAGCTATACACCCTGAATCCAGAGCAGTTATTGAATCCTATGCAAAAGGGCCAAACCTGGATATTGTGGAAATCGATCATTTGAATGGCCAGACAGACTTAGAACAGTTAGAAAAGGAAATAGATGATAATACTGCAAGTGTAGTATTACAATATCCTAACTTTTTTGGACAAATTGAAGCATTAGATAAGGTTAATGCATTAGTTAAAAACCAGAAGAAAACAATGTTTATTGTTTCGAGTAACCCTTTAGCTTTAGGTTACCTTACACCACCAGGGGATTTTGGTGCTGATATAGTTGTTGGTGATTCGCAGGTATTTGGTATTCCTGCACAATTTGGTGGACCCCACTGTGGTTACTTTGCTACAACAGAAAAACTGATGCGAAAAGTACCAGGGCGTCTTGTCGGGCAAACAAAGGATGAAGATGGAGTCCGTGGGTTTGTATTGACTTTACAAGCAAGAGAACAACATATACGAAGAGATAAGGCAACTTCAAACATTTGTTCAAACCAAGCCTTGAACGCCTTAGCAAGTTCGGTTGCAATGACTTCTATAGGAAAGCATGGTTTAAAGAAGATGGCAGCCTTAAACATGCAAAAAGCACGTTATGCCAAGAAAAAACTGGAAGAGGCAAATTTACCCGTTGTTTTTGAAGGTGTTTTCTTTAATGAAATTGTAGTAAATCTGTCAAAATCAGTTTCTGAAATTAACGAAAGACTATTGGAAAAAGGTATCATCGGTGGGTATGATTTAGAACATTATTACCCGGAACTTAAGGGGCATATGTTAGTTGCAGTAACAGAAATTCGTTCAAAAGAAGAAATTGATGCTTTTGTTAAAGAATTGGGGGATATCCATGGCTAATAAAGATTTTTCATTAATTTTTGAACGCAGTAAAGAAGGAAGAACAAGCTATAGCCTACCAGAATTAGATGTACCAGAAATTAATCTTGATGATGAATTACAAGAGGCGTATATTCGTAAAACTGCACCAGATTTGCCGGAAGTTAGTGAACTGGAGATTATGAGACACTACACAGGTCTTTCGAATAGAAATTATGGTGTAGATTCAGGGTTCTACCCTTTAGGCTCCTGTACGATGAAATACAACCCGAAGATGAATGAAGATGTTGCACGTCTGGACGGCTTTAGCCACATACATCCGTACCAGGATCCCAAGAGTGTTCAAGGGGCTTTGGAAATGATGTATGATTTACAAACTTCCTTACGGGAAATTACTGGTATGTACGAGGTATCTTTACAGCCTGCAGCGGGCGCTCACGGGGAATGGACTGCTTTAATGATGATACGCGCTTTTCATGAAGCAAATGGAGATGTCGAGCGTACAAAAGTTATTGTACCTGATTCTGCACACGGAACGAATCCAGCATCAGCAACCGTCGCCGGTTTCGAAGCAGTTACAGTAAAGTCGAATGAAAAAGGTCTAGTTGATTTAGAAGATTTGAAAAGAGTTGTAGGTAAAGATACTGCGGCACTTATGCTGACAAACCCAAATACACTGGGATTATTCGAAACGGAAATCATGGAAATGGCCAAAATTGTACATGGTGCCGGAGGTAAATTGTATTATGACGGTGCTAATTTAAATGCCATAATGGGGTATACAAGACCTGGCGATATGGGCTTTGACGCTGTCCATTTAAATCTTCATAAGACATTTACCGGTCCACATGGTGGCGGTGGACCAGGTTCTGGACCTGTTGGGGTGTCCAAAGAATTAGAACCTTATTTGCCTAAACCTATGCTAGTTAAAAAGGATGATTTATATGTGTTCGAATACGACCGACCACAATCCATCGGGCGAGTAAAGCCATATTACGGTAACTTTGGTATTAATCTTCGTGCATATACCTATATTCGTACGATGGGTGCAGAAGGGCTTAAGAAAGTAAGTGAGTATGCCGTTTTAAATGCTAATTATATGATGCGTAAGTTGGAAAGTGAATTTGATTTACCTTACTCGCAGCATTGTAAACATGAGTTTGTAATTTCAGGGAAAAAACAGAAAAAATTAGGTGTTCGCACGTTGGATATTGCGAAACGCTTACTCGATTACGGGTATCACCCGCCAACAATTTACTTCCCGCTAAATGTGGAAGAAGCGCTCATGGTTGAGCCGACCGAGACTGAATCTAAAGAAACGTTAGATGGTTTTATTGACACAATGCTTTCCATATCAGAAGAGGTTAAGAATGATCCTGAGTTAGTACAGGAGGCGCCTCATAATACCATTGTCAAACGAATGGATGAGACAACCGCAGCAAGAAAACCAATACTAAGATATTATAAATAAAATAAAATGCCTGAGATAGGGGGTAAACCTGTCTCAGGCATTTTATTTGTACTATTTTAAAGCGGAAGTTATTTAATTTTGCCACTCCACTTTTTAAAACCGCCTTTTAATTGATTAATATCTTCGTATCCTTTTTTATGCAGTAGTTGTGCTGCTCTAGCGGACCTGGAACCACTTTGACAATAAAGATATACTGGTTTATCCTTGCGCATTTCGATTAATCTTTGTTTCATTTGTGTGACAGGAATATTTCTGGCTCCCAGAATATGTCCTTTTTTAAATTCCTGTGGCTCTCTTACATCGATCAATTGTGCTTTCCGATAACCTTCCCGAAATTGTTCTTCTGTCAAAGTCTTCATATAATTACGCTGTCTAAAATATCGGAATACACCAATCGCAACTAATAAAACTATCGCTATTACTAAAAACTCCATAGTTTTTCCCCCATCTATCACATTTGTTCCTTCTCTATTATAGGCTGATTTAATAATTTTTTAAAGTATTTTTGTCTAATAATCTTAGTTATATCTTTTTTTGAGTTTTATTTGTGATTAGTTACTAGCAACTAAATTAGTATGAAATGCAAACCATAAAAAAAATGATTTTATAGCAAAAAATTTCTTCAAGCTTTATTTATCGTTGTTTTGCTGTTAAAATCATATGTTTCTGATATTGACAGATTGCAAATTATTCGGTTGAATCACAATATATGGTATAGTTTATTTTTTAAAGCACAATATATTGTTTATTTTTTATTAAATGTGGTATTGTAATACTAACAAAAGTATAAGATAATAGCTTATGTAATTATCTTAGCAAGGAGCGATAAAATGTCGACAATTGTTAAAAACAGAAGAAAAGTTAATGTAGAGGCATTAAATGAAGACATTAAAATGTTTTCTCAAGTTCATTCAATAACTGATGATATGAAACTAACACATAGAGGGGTCTCCCGGTTAGTAATGCTGGATCGGTATGCTTTCAAGGACACAGAAAAAAAGACATTAAGTCAAGGTGACTTTGTAGTCTTAACAGTAAAAGCGGATCCCAATTTTCCAGCAAGAGGGTTAGGATTTGTAAAATCAATAGATTGGACAAGCAAGGAAGCTGAAATACAGGTAGACGAAGAGTTTGTTGCTGTCCTGGATAACGAAGAAGCTGCAACTGGTATTGTGAAACGAAGTTTGGATGTTATTGATAAGCCATTGGAAATTTTTTATGAGCAAATAGCAAAGAGAAATGCTACGGGACTTTCGAGCGTAGAGCAGACGGAGGATAAGCAGCAGCAATGGTACAATACGTTTTACGAGGAGCTGGCAAACCTGAATTTTATTCCAGCTGGAAGAGTATTGTATGGTGCTGGAGCCGACACGGATGTTACATATTTTAATTGTTATGTAATGCCTTACATTAAAGATTCCAGAGAAGGAATTTCTGATCACCGCAAGCAGGTGATGGAGATAATGAGCAGAGGTGGGGGAGTCGGTACGAACGGTTCCACATTGAGACCTAGGAATACACTCGCTAGGGGAGTAAATGGAAAATCTTCGGGCTCTGTTTCATGGCTGGATGATATAGCTAAATTAACGCACCTGGTCGAGCAAGGCGGGTCAAGACGTGGTGCTCAAATGATTATGTTAGTGGATTCGCATCCTGATATTATTGAATTTATTATTTCCAAAATGCAAAACCCAAGAATCCTGAGATACTTGATTGAAAATACAGAAGATGAACAAATAAGACATTTAGCGAAAGAAAAACTAAAGTTTGTACCATTTACAGATACGGAAATTGATCTTTATCAAGGGATCACGAATTATAAAAAAATGCCAGGACTTGGTGGCTTTACACAAGCTGCGATACGCGAAGCGGAAGAAAAGCTGCTAAATGGAGGAACTTACTCCGTTCACGATACAGAATTTTTAACCGGTGCTAATATCTCGGTATGCCTAACAAAAGAATTTATGGAAGCTATTGAAAAAGATGAAATGTACGAGCTGCGCTTCCCGGATGTAGAGAATTATACGAAGGCAGAAATGGCAGCATATAATGAAAAATGGCATGAAGTTGGTGACGTGCGAAGATGGGAAGAAATGGGCTATGGTGTTCGTGTATATCGACGTATTAAAGCAAAAGAGCTATGGAATCTGATCAATATTTGCGCTACTTACTCCGCAGAACCAGGTATTTTCTTTATTGATAATGCGAATGACATGACAAACGCAAAGGCATATGGTGACCAGGTAGTTGCCACTAACCCATGTGGAGAGCAACCATTAGCCCCTTACTCTGTATGCAACCTGGCTGCTGTAAACCTTGCAGAAATGGCAAATAAGACTACTAATAAAGTTGATTTTGAAAAGTTAACTAAAACGGTAAAAACTGGAGTTCGAATGCAGGATAATGTAATTGATGCAACACCTTACTTTTTAGAAGAAAATAAAAAACAAGCACTTGGTGAACGACGTGTTGGCCTTGGAGTGATGGGATTACACGATCTATTAATCTACTGTCAAACCGAATATGGATCAGAAGAGGGCAATAAGTTAGTAGATAAGATTTTTGAAACAATCGCAACTACGGCATATCGTGAATCTATCCAACTTGCTAAGGAGAAAGGCAGCTTTCCTTTCCTTACAGGGGCAACTGAAGAAGAAACAATGGCATTACGGGAAGCATTCATCAACACAGGATATATGAAAAACATGCCTGAGGATATTCGTAAGGGTGTATTAGAATTCGGAATCAGAAATTCACACCTTTTGACTGTAGCACCAACAGGCAGTACTGGCACAATGGTTGGTGTATCAACAGGTCTAGAGCCGTATTTTTCATTTTCATACTACAGAAGCGGAAGACTTGGTAAATTTATTGAAGTAAAAGCAGACATTGTCCAAGAATACCTGGACGCTAACCCGGATCAGGACAATGATAATCTGCCTAAATGGTTTATTACAGCAATGGAACTAGCACCTGAAGCACATGCTGATACACAATGCGTTATTCAACGATGGGTTGATAGTTCCATATCTAAAACGGTTAATGCGCCTAAAGGTTATAAAGTTGATCAGGTAGAGGGTGTATACCGACGATTATACAACGGTGGGGCTAAAGGCGGAACTGTCTATGTAGACGGCAGCCGGGATTCTCAAGTCCTGACTCTTAAAGCAGAAGAAAACACTTTTGGAGAGCAAACTGAATTATTTATTGATACAGAAAAACCAAAAGTAGTACTGATGGACACTATTCAGGAATTAGAAAAAACAAATGTAACCATTGGTTCAGAAATTGGAGATACTTGCCCTGTCTGCAGGAAGGGAAGGGTGCAGGATATTGGTGGCTGCAACACGTGTACAAGCTGTAGTGCACAATTAAAGTGTGGCTTGTAACACGTAAAGGACTTATTATTGAAGCAAAAAGAGGTAACCAAAGGGGTTACCTCTTTTTGTCTTTGACATTGGGTTACTTGTCTAAGACCATAATTTGTTGTATCCTCATAATATAGAAACATTTTTGCCCAGGATAAAAAATTATGCTATGAAATGAGGAGTTATTATGCCTACACCAAGTATGGAAGATTATATAGAACAAATTTACAATCTGATTGACACAAAAGGCTATGCCAGAGTATCTGATATTGCTGAAGCATTAGCTGTACACCCATCCTCTGTAACTAAAATGGTTCAAAAACTAGATAAAGATAAGTATTTAAATTATGAAAAATACCGGGGATTTATTCTTACAGCAAAAGGAAAGAAAATTGGGGAACGATTAGTTTTTCGACATGAATTACTGGAAAATTTTCTTGAAATCATCGGGGTGGATGAAGACAAAATTTATAATGATGTAGAAGGCATAGAACATCACCTTAGCTGGAATTCAATTGATCGGATAGGAGATTTAGTGAATTATTTTAAAGAAGATGAAGAACGGATTGAACAGTTACGGTCATTACATACGGAGAATGAAACAGAAAATAACGAGGAAAATAAATAACCCATAAACTAACTTATCAAGTAGTAAACAGTAGGTAAAACATTAAATTAAAGCCCGCTTGTATTCGGTTCTATTTTTCTGCTCTTTTGCTTAAATTATATAAAAAGGCATAAGGAGAGGGCTAATGAAAATTGATGGTGTATTTTCTGGTGGTGGTGTAAAATCATTTGCGTTTATCGGTGCCCTAAAAAGTATCGAGGAAAACTCCTTGCAGCTGGAACGAGTGGCAGGTACGTCTGCTGGAGCTATTGTAGCATCTTTTATAGCAGCAGATTACCGACATGATGAGATAAGCAATATGTTAACTGAGTTAGACTTAAAGTATTTTTTGGATCCACCAAGGTTAACCACTTGGATACCCTTTAGTAAGTGGTTTTTTTTATACTTCCAATTAGGAATAAATAAAGGAGAAAGGCTAGAAAATTGGTTATATCAACAACTAGCTAAAAAAAATATATTTACCTTTAATGACCTTAAAGAAGGATATCTGAAAGTAGTTGTCAGTGATTTATCATTAGGAAAACTGGTTGTGATCTCTGATGACCTACAAAGAATTTATGGATTAGATCCCGGTAATTTTTCTATAGCTAAGGCAGTACGGATGAGTGCAGGGTTTCCATATTTTTTTATGCCAAAAAAATTAGCAGGTAGAGGGAATGATAAAAGTGTTATTGTAGATGGAGGATTGTTGAGTAATTTTCCGTTATGGATTTTTGAGAACCGGGGTACTAAAAATAACCGCCCTATTTTGGGAGTTAAATTGAGTACTACAGTTGAAGAAAAGAGCCAGCCTCGGCAGATTCGAAACGCATTCGATATGTTTCATGCACTTTTTTCGACAATGAAACAAGCACATGATGCAAGATATATCTCTACATCGCAGAAAAACAATATTATCTTTATCCCTATAGAAGAAGACATGGGGACTACTGATTTTTACATTTCCAATGAAAAGAAGGAACAACTAATTAGTGCTGGAACAAATAGTGCTGATCTTTTTCTAAAGCACTGGCCAAAGTAAGATAAAAAAAGAAGGCCATTTTCTTTGCCGTAGTAACCGCTTCAAATTCCCCGAAAAGTAAAAACCACTTCCCTGAAGAAAATGGAAGCATTTTGAATGGTAAGAATATAATGCATTAGAAGCAACAATCATTAAGAAAAGAACCAAAAAAAAGAAAGGACCAAGTTTACTCAAAAAGTAGCTCGGTCTTTTCCTTTTTTATTTCCATCAATTACGCGCAGATGAGGTGCGCGCTTATTTATTTTCTTCTTCGGTTTCTTTTTATTCAGTACGATAGATTTACTAGTACTAGGTACCGAATGCGAATGTTGTTGATATTTAGATTTGGATTGCTTAACAGCCTGCTTGTATTTTTTCATATCGTTAGAAGGAGCTCTATTTTTAAGGAAAACAAAATAGATAACAGAAAATATGGCTATACCTACCGCTATCATAACAATTATATTTGTTAAAAAGCCTATGGTATTAGTAAATAATTGTGAAAACAGGCCTATAACTGCTAAGCCAATAATTATATATAATACTATGGGGAGTCTTCTGCGGTTCACAGGACCATCCTCCTTTCATTCATGCTATTAAGGTTATTACATACTTTACTATATTGTATACCACTAATTTATACTTTTAAGTCACCATTTTCAATGCTTTTAGTTTATCACGAGGCACGGGAAATGTTATTAACTAGTTTACTACATTTAAATGTAGTGTAAGTTGGTTTCAGCAAGCTGGTTAAACTGTGGTCTGAAATACATATTAATCCTTTTACATAATTAGTAAAGGGTAAACTATTTTAAAAACTTCTAAAATTTATATCTATTATAGATTCTTTCCTTTCCTGCATAAAATATTCAGGTCATAACTTTAATTTTTTGTGGTATTTTTTGGGTTATGAAATTAATATACGTTTGATATGTATTCTTACCAAAAAAAGTGTACTGTAAACTGCCACCATTTTAAGTATAAGTCATTTCTATGGTAAGAGGGAATAGAATTGGTTTTCAAGTTATTGGTAATAATACAAGTTGGAGGTGGCTATTGTGAAACAAAATAAACATAACAAACAATTAGAGCAAAATAATAGTGAAGTTCCTATGTCGTTACTGTCACGAGCGTTGCTAACTGGACTGATCGGTGGAATACTATGGAGTATTTTTGGAATAGTCATGTACTACTTCAATTTCTCCGAGGTTTCACCTAAGTCGTTTATATTACGCTCATGGACAACTGCAGATTGGACGAATAGCTGGTTAGGAAATACAGTAACAATAGTATTGGTCGGAATTCTATCAATTCTGGTGGCATTTATTTATTATGGATTGTTAAAGAAAATAAATTCGATGTGGGTAGGTGCTGCTTTTGGAGTTGTACTCTGGGGAGTAATATTTTATGTCCTGCAGCCTATTTTTGAAAATGTCCCCTTGCTCACTGATTTGAATAATAACACAATTGTGTCTACTATCTGCTTATTTATATTGTATGGTACATTCATAGGTTATTCCATATCCTATGATTATCATGATACGAAAATAAAAGAACAACAACAAACCGAAGTCGAAAACTGAAACTACAACTGCATCAGTATTGTTATTCAAATGAATTGGATTATGATAAACTGATAACATCCGTTTTTACTACAATACTAATTAGTTATAAATTAGAAAGAGAAAGGGATGAAATCAGTGGAGAAGCTTACGAAACTAAGAAAAGCACTGGAAGAAAATGATTTGGATGCAATTCTAATAACAAGTGGAATTAACAGAAGGTATATCACGAATTTTACCGGGACAGCTGGTGCGGCAATTATCAGCAGAAATGATACACGATTTATTACCGATTTCAGATACATGGAGCAGGCTGTTGAACAGGCTGCTGGTTTTCGGGTAGTCGAACACAAGCAACTAATTGACTTGGAAATAAGAGATCAATTGAAGGATATGAATGTTAAGCATCTTGGCTTTGAAAAAGATCATGTAACGTACAGTCAATACGAGACATACAAGAAAGTTATCGAAGCGGAATTGGTTCCAGTAAGTGGTTTAGTAGAAGAATTGCGCTTAATTAAGACCCCTGAAGAATTGGCCGTAATGAAAAAGGCAGCCGAAATAGCTGATCAGGCATTTGAGCATATTCAAGCCTATATTAAAGCGGGAGTTAAAGAAATAGATATTTCAAATGAACTTGAATTTTTTATGCGGAAAAAGGGAGCAACATCTTCTAGTTTCGATATTATTGTTGCATCGGGCTCCCGTTCAGCCCTTCCACATGGCGTTGCTTCTGAAAAAGAAATACAAAATGGGGAGCTCGTGACAATAGATTACGGCGCACTTTACAAAGGCTACTGTTCAGATATTACCAGAACATTTGCTGTCGGGGAAATTAGTAGTGAACTAAGGAAAATTTATGACACAGTGCTCGAAGCTCAATTAATAGGTGTGGATGGAATTAAACCAGGGATTACTGGTAAGGAAGCGGACGCGCTGACTCGGGATTATATAACAGAAAAAGGCTTCGGCGAATATTTCGGACATTCCACAGGGCACGGCTTAGGGCTTGAAGTCCATGAAGGACCAGGATTATCTTTCCGTACAGATAAAAAGTTAGAAGCTGGCATGGTTGTTACAGTGGAGCCTGGTATCTATGTTCCAGGTATTGGCGGTTGCCGGATAGAAGACGATATTATAATAACAGAGACTGGGAATGAACGGTTAACTGTTGCATCGAAGGCATTAATTACTTTATAATTTTAGGATTTAAAGGGAGGAATAATAGAATGATTTCAGTTAATGATTTTAAAACCGGTTTAACTATTGAAGTTGATAATGATATATGGCAAGTACTGGAGTTCCAACACGTAAAACCAGGGAAAGGTGCTGCTTTTGTTCGTTCAAAGCTCCGGAACTTACGTAATGGCAATATTCAGGAAAAAACTTTCCGTGGTGGAGAGAAAGTCAGTAAAGCACATATAGAAAATAAAACAATGCAATATTTATATGCTTCAGGTGATACACATGCATTTATGGATACAAAAACATATGAACAAATTGAAATTCAGTCAAAACAGATTGAATATGAATTAAAGTTTATAAAAGAAAATATGGAAGTCCACATAATTACCTATGAAGGTGAAATTCTTGGTGTTGACTTACCAAATAATGTTGAGTTGACTGTAACTGAAACAGAGCCTGGTATAAAAGGCGATACAGCAAGTGGTGGTTCGAAACCTGCAACACTCGAAACTGGCCATACGGTTCAAGTACCATTCTTTATTAATCAAGGCGATATGTTAGTAATAAATACATCGGATGGCAAGTACGTATCAAGAGCATAAATTTATATACACAGCTATAGACAGTCCTTATATTTATAAGGGCTGTTTTTTTGTGTGTGCAAATATGATGGAATAAAGTCAGCTAGTCATATTTTTAACAGTTAAACATACATTTTACTATAAAGCTACTACTAAAGAGTGGGGACAAGTTATGGAAGAGATTCTGCGTTTATTTCCAAACGAACTAAAAGGATTAATAGAAAGTAAAATTGCATTCAGGTGGCAGTTACTGCAGGAAATCCGGCTTCGTTTAAATCAGCAGGTTGAACTGATATTCAATACGGAAAGTGAATGGGTTGAGATAACTTCTGTAAGGGAAGATTTTGTATTTGTTGTAAACCAGTTAAGTGAATTCTCACTCTATCGTATGGAAGACGAACTTCGTGAAGGCTATATAACCATAGAAGGTGGACATCGGGTAGGTCTTGCGGGAAAAGTGAATACACTAGGTGGCAATGTTAAAGCAATTCAGCATATCACTTTCTTAAATATTCGAATTGCAAAGCAAATAATTGGAACGGCTACACCTATTATTCCTTATATGTATAAATCTGCTTATCTCAGTACCCTTTTTGTTGGACCACCGCAAACTGGAAAAACGACTATTATAAGGGATGTCAGCAGGTTAATTGCAACAGGTTGGGGAAATGTTCCAGCAAAAAAAGTAGGAATTATTGATGAACGATCAGAAATAGGTGCTTCTATAAAGGGAGTTCCCCAACATGATTTAGGGCGTAGAACAGATGTGATGGATGCCTGCCCTAAAGCTGAAGGAATGATGATGATGATCCGTTCCATGTCACCGGACGTTCTTGTAGTAGATGAGATTGGCAGCAAGAGCGATGTCGCAGCACTGCTGGAGGCAATTAATGCAGGTGTAGTTGTAATTTGTACAATACATGGTCAATCACTAACTGAGCTGAAAAAAAGACCAATTATACAACCTTTGTTTCTTCAACACGTGTTTAAACGCATCGTTTTGCTGGAGAAACATCGTGATCCAGGTCGTATTAACTCTATATACGATCATAATGAGGTAAATATTCTACAGAAATCGAGGGGCTTATCGAATGCAGTGGATTGGAGCACTTCTTTTCATAGGCACGACAACATGGATCGGATTTGAGTGGAGTAATAAATTAAATAATCGGCCAAAGCATATCAGGCAGGTGAAGAATGCTCTTCAGATATTAGAAGCAGAAATACTGTATAGTCAAGCACCATTGCAGGATGCATTTATAACAATTGCAAAACAGATACCACAACCTTCTAAGTCTTTTTTCCATGCTTTGGGTCTTTCTATGAAAAACGGCAATACAGAGTTACCAGGTCTGTGGGACAAGAATGTTAATGACTTTCTAAGGGTCTCTTGTTTGGGAAATAATGAAAGCGAAATTCTTAAGCAATTTGGCCGGACATTAGGTCAGCATGATTTTTATCAGCAGCAAAAGTATATTCAACTCACCCTCAGTCATCTGGACCGCGAGCTGGAGGAAGCTAGGGATAACCAATATAAATATAGTAAAATGGCGAAAGGCTTAGGGGTATTATGTGGACTGTTTATTGTATTGCTGCTTATTTAAGGAGGAAAGGAGACCATCTATGCTTACTGATGCAACGATATTATTTCAAATAGCAGGAATCGGAGTCATAGTAGCATTGATTCATACCATATTAAAGCAAATGGGAAAAGAAGAGATCGCACAATTTGCAACATTGTTGGGGTTTATTATCGTTCTTGTCATGGTAATAAATGGTCTTTCGGATTTATTTCAACAGATTAAATCTGTATTTCTTTTCCAGGGGTAAATGAGATGGATATATTACAAATCGTCACTTTAGGGATTATATCAAGTATATTGTATATCGTTTTGAAGGATCTAAGCCCATCATTTGCCTTCTTTTTAATCCTTATAACCGGAATTATAATTTTCTTATCTATTATTCAGCAAATAGGCAGTATTTTTCGTTTAATTGAATCCTTAGGAGAAAAAGCAAATGTTGAAGGAATGTACATGGAAACAATTCTGAAAATAATAGGGATTGCCTATATTGCAGAACTTGGAGCTAGTTTAACAAAGGATGCAGGTCTAGTATCAGTGGCAACTAAGATTGAGCTGGCAGGCAAAATATTCATCCTTCTGCTTGCTGTACCGATCATTACTGCAGTAATAGAGGCTATTTTGAGCTTTCTGCCAGCTACATGATTCCAGTATGAAAGGAGTAATTATGGTGAATGAAACGAAATAAAGGAATGGTTATATTACTGTTCGCTTTAATTATTTCCATTTCTGCACAAACAACAGTTGCTTTAGCAGCACCTCAAACGGAGGATTTAGATGAACTAATGCTGGAGAAGATATCGCTCGACAGGGTCCAAAGTTATTGGGACGAGCTAGTGAATGACTATGGAGGTTACTTGCCTGAACTGGAAAAAACCAGCATCTATGAATTTATTAAAAACAAAGGTTCCTTTTCACTAAAAAATATATTTATTGGGATTCTTGAATTTTTGTTTCACGAACTAATTCTAAATGGAAAACTACTTGGATTACTTTTAATGCTTACATTATTTTCTATTGTTCTACAAACAATGCATAACGCATTTGAACGTAGCACAGTTAGTAAAATTGCTTATTTTGTTGTCTATTTAGTACTTATATTTATAGCATTGAACAGCTTTTATTTAGCTTTTTCATATGCCAAGGATGCAATTGATACAATGAGTAGCTTCATGATTGCATTACTGCCTCTGGTTTTGGGTTTAATGGCGACCTTTGGGAGTGCAGTCTCTGTTTCTTTTTTCCACCCTATCATAATTTTTCTAATTCATGTAAGTGGGGTTTTAATCTCAAACTTTATCCTTCCACTGTTATTTTTATCGGCATTATTATTAATTGTAAGTAGTCTAAGTGAAAATTATCAGGTTACTCACCTGGCGAATTTATTTAAAACCGTTGCTTTGGGTGTCCTTGGAGTATTTTTAACTATATTTCTTGGTGTAATGTCAGTTCAAGGTGCAGCCAGTGCCATTCAGGATGGAGTAGCCATGAAAACGGCAAAATTCATTACTGGTAATTTTATCCCAGTTGTGGGGCGAACATTTACTGATGCAGCAGATACTATATTAAGTGCTTCTTTACTTTTAAAAAATGCTGTAGGTATTGTAGGGGTAGTAATCATAATTTTTCTGGCCCTATTTCCCGCTTTAAAAATATTTGCAATTGCCATCATTTATAAAATAGCGGCTGCTGTGTTACAACCAATAGGCGATGGGCCTGTTATTTCTACCTTAAATACGATCAGTAAGTATATTGTCTATACTCTGGCATGCTTGCTCGCTGTATCTTTTATGTTTTTATTAGCCATCGTAATCATTGTTGTGGCAAGCAATATTACTCTCCTTCTAAGATAGGATGATAAAAATGGAAGTGCTGACCCAATGGGTTACTCAAATAATAATTTTCTTATTATTGGCTGCAATAATAGATTTACTAATACCGGCAACTAGCATGAAAAAATATATAAAATTAGTAGTTGGGCTGATTTTAATTCTTATCTTACTAAAACCTGTCTTTTTTTTATTCAATATAAACATACAAGAAGCCTTGGAAACCTCATTATCACAGCTTAATCAGGAAAATATAAGCAGCGATTCCATCGAAAATTTAATTGAATTTCAAAAAAAAGAAATACAAGCACCTCAGGATGCATATATTTTAGAACAAATGGCTGTTCAACTAAAAGAGGTAGCAAAAGATCCATTGTTTGAAAACTATCATGCAATTATTACGGACATCGAATTTGTATTTATTGCAGAAAGTGATCTGGCATTTGATAATCTGGAAGAAGTCATTGTGTATCTGCGAGAATTAGAGAACGGGGAGGGAGCAGTGAGTTTAGTTGAAGACGTTGTAATTAATATGGACGACCCAGCAGTTGATGAAGGACAAGATATTGATCAGATCGAGATATTATTAAGAGAGATTTGGGAGTTTGATAACAAGAAGTTAACTATCATGTGGGAGGGAGGGGCATCTTGAAAAAAAAAATCCAAGATTATTTTCAACAAAAAGATAGTGAGAGTAAAATAAAACAACCGTCAAGAAAAACTGGTTATATAATCGTACTCGCTCTAATTGGGCTACTTCTGATTATCCTGGGTAATGTGTTTACCTCACAACCACCGGAAGCAGATATAGAGCAAAATTTTGAAAATCAGATGGAGCAAACAATTCATGAACCAGTGGCAGAAGAAGCGTCCACTACTTCAAATGTAGATGAACTGGAATCAGTTTACAAAAAGGATTTAGAATCTATGTTAAACAAGATACAAGGTGTTTCAGAAGCTGAGGTAATGGTGAATCTTGATTCAACAGATATTAAGGTATATGAAAAAAATCTTATAAAAGGACAGCAAACAAGTGATGAGAATGATAGAAACGGAGGAACGAGGAAAGTAGAAGACAGTACAGAAGAAGTTCAAACCGTACTGGTGAGGCAAGGGGATAAAGAGGTTCCTTTATTGATACAAACAAAAAAGCCAGAAGTAAGAGGAGTATTTGTTGTAGCAAAGGGAGCAGATCATGCAACAGTGAAAAAATGGATAATTGAAGCGGTATCTCGTGTACTTGATGTTCCAACACATAGAGTTTCTGTAATGCCAAAGAATTAAGGGAGGAATAAATTTATGTTAAAGAAACAAACGGTGTGGCTGTTAACCATGTTGAGTTTAATGATTGTCCTGAGTGTCTATTATATGACCTCTCCAACTAACGAAGATCTGGCCTATATTGATAGTGGGCAAAGTGATTCAGAAGAGACAATGACAACAGATTCCAATGAAGCAGATACAAATGGAGGCGATGATGCAGAAGTAAGTGACATTACAAATCTGGGACAGGATGAGCTGTTTACTACAATCCGTATGGAACTACAAGACGAACGTAGTATGAAAAAAGATCGTTTAACAGATGTTGTTGCCTCAAGCAGCTCATCTGCGGATGAAAAAGAAGAAGCTTTAAAGGATATAGATGTATTAGAAAACATTTCAACCAAAGAAACTATATTAGAGGAATCGATATTGGGTGCATCGGACTATCAAGACGTACTAGTTCGCTCAGATAACGATAAAGTGCATGTTCATGTAAAAGTGGAACAGCTATCTAAGTCTGAAGTAGTAAATATTATGCAAATGGTACGAGATGAATTTGGGGAAGTACCTGTAGATGTGAATTTCCAACCCACTGAAAAAAGCGAATAATAGGATGATAATAAATAAGGGCCCGGATGTTTACTACGTCCGGATCCTTATTTAATATTATGTCCGATTAGAAAACAATTCGCTTTGCTAGAATAACATTGTTATAATTAAAATAAGGATGGATACATAGTAATTATTGTTTCCAACTCTGTGATACGTTTTTTTGAATCAAATTAGACCAATAACAACAGTCATTTCATACTAACACACTTTATTTCCCTTGATGTTTTATGTTTGTTTATCGTAAAATGTTTAAGAGAAGTTATTAGTAGCTAATAACAAGACTTTTTTTATTTAAACAAAGGGGTGCAGAAATGTTAAAAGTTCAAGAAATACGGGAAATAATCAAGTTAATAGATCAATCATCTATTCACGAATTTACTTATGAGACAAACGGAACAACGGTATCTCTGAAAAAAGCAGACGGTACTAGCTCCGTAAAGCAGCAAGAAGAAGCTGTGCCGGTCGTACAGCAGACAGTACCGATAACAAAGGAGTCTGTTGATACAGAAGAAAAGATTCAAACTAAGGAATCCGAACAGGAACAGTCTAAAACGGAGACACAGGTTGATTATGATGTTGAAATTGTATCTCCGATGGTGGGCACGCTTTACACTGCACCATCCCCTGAAAGTGATGTTTATGTAAAAAAAGGGAGCAAGGTGGAGAGTAGCACTGTCGTTTGTATTGTTGAAGCAATGAAATTATTTAATGAGATAGAAGCAGAAGTAACAGGTGAAATTGTAGAAGTACTAGCCGAGGACGGCGAATTAGTAGAATATGGACAACCACTATTTAGAGTAAAGAAGAAGTAAGGGGATGGACCGATTGATTAAGAAACTGTTAATTGCTAACAGAGGGGAGATAGCAGTTCGAATTATACGTGCGTGCAAAGAAATGGACATAGAAACTGTGGCTGTCTATTCTGAAGCAGATAAAGAATCACTGCATGTTCAATTAGCAGATGAAGCTTATTGCATTGGGCCCACGTTAAGTAAAGACAGCTATCTTAACTTTACTAATATTATGAGTGTAGCTACATTAACTGAAGTCGATGCTATTCACCCTGGGTATGGGTTTTTAGCGGAGAATGCTGACTTTGCAGAGATCTGTAAAGCATGCAATATTATCTTTGTTGGCCCAACTCCAGAATCGATTCAGAAAATGGGCATCAAAGATGTAGCACGGGAAACGATGAAAAGTGCAAACGTACCAATTGTACCTGGATCTAATGGAATTATTGCCAATGAACAAGATGCAATTGATATAACAGCAGACATTGGTTATCCAGTTATAATAAAGGCAACTGCTGGTGGTGGTGGAAAGGGAATTCGTGTAGCGAGGAATGAAGAGGAATTAACCAAAGGGATCAGAGTTACCCAAAAAGAAGCTGAGCAGGCTTTCGGTAATCCTGGTGTTTATATAGAAAAGTATATTGAAGACTTCCGTCATGTTGAGATTCAAGTGTTAGCCGATATGCATGGCAATGTCGTACACTTGGGTGAAAGGGACTGCACTATTCAGAGAAGACTTCAAAAGCTAATAGAAGAAACCCCCTCCCCGGCAATTACACCTGAAATTCGTCAGAAAATGGGCGAAGCATCAGTAAAAGCAGCTGAGGCTGTTGGCTATGTAGGTGCTGGTACCATTGAGTTTATTTTTGACAGAAAAAGTAAAGAATTCTACTTCATGGAGATGAATACAAGAATTCAAGTAGAACATCCTGTTACAGAGATGGTAACAGGGGTCGACTTAATTAAAGAGCAAATAAATATTGCTAATAACGAGGAACTTTCTTTTAAGCAGAAAGATATTGAATTTAACGGTTGGTCAATTGAGTGCAGAATCAATGCTGAAAATCCATTTAAGAACTTTATGCCTTCCGCTGGCAAAATAGAAATGTATCTTCCACCAGGAGGCTTCGGGGTGAGAGTAGATTCAGCTGCTTATCCCGGTTATAGTATACCTCCTTATTATGACTCAATGATTGCCAAACTAATAACGTATGCTTCTACACGTGAAGAAGCAATTAAACGGATGAAACGCTCATTGGATGAGTTTGTCATTGAAGGAGTTTTTACTACTATTCCGTTTCACCGGTTGATAATGGAACATGATACTTTTCTTAAAGGAGATTTTAATACGAATTTCTTGGAGGACAATCCAATTTTGGAAAAGGAAGAATAGAAATATTCCGACTTTCATTAAGTATTAATAAAGGAGTGGTAACGATGAGTGAGCAACCTTTGTTAAATGTAAGTGATAATACGGGCTTGGGGAAAGTTGAAATCGCACCTGAAGTTATTGAGGTTATTACGGGAATAGCTGCTGCTGAGGTTGAGGGTCTATACGCAATGCGAGGTAATTTCGCCTCTGGTGTAGTTGAGAGATTCGGTAAGAAATCACATAGCAAAGGGGTTAAGGTAGAGCTGACTGAAAGTGGGATCTTAATTGACCTATTTGTAGTAATGAACTTTGGCGTATCAATTCCACAGGTCGCTCAAAAGATACAGTCGAACATCAGGCAGACACTAAAAAATATGACAGCATTAGAGATTGATGAAATAAATGTTCATGTTGTCGGGATTCAGATGGACGGTAAAGACAGTACAGAAGAAAATTTCGAATAATATCAAGGCCAAAAGACTCTGTCTTTTGGCCTTGATATATTCAGATTAGAATTTCTATCCTGCATATGATTAGATTCTAGCTTTGCCTATCTAATCATGTTATTATTTGTAGGAGATATGTTCAAAGGAGCTATAAAGATGAATAGACATACAGCAAGAGAGAAGGCATTTCAAGTACTATTTCAATTGGATATAAATGACAATGAACCTACCACAGCAATAGCAGAGTTTCTTGAAAATGAAGAGAATAATACATTTCTAACTGCGCTTGTAGAAGGTGTAGCTCAGTATAAGACTGAAATAGACAATATTATTACAAGGAATCTTGAAAATTGGTCCATCCACCGAATAGCATCTGTGGAAAAAACCATTCTGCGAATTGCAACTTATGAAATTAACTTTTTAGAAGACATTCCAACAAATGTCTCCATAAATGAGGCTGTAGAACTGGCTAACTCATATGGGGATGATAAATCAGGAAAATTTATCAATGGAGTTCTGTCAAAAATCATTGCATGAAGGGAGATAATAGCTATGTCAGCTACAGTAATTAATGGAAAAGATCTCGCTCAGGAACTAAGAAATAATATGAAAGAAGAAGTTTCAGAGTTAAAAGAGAAAGGCATAATTCCTCATTTAACAGTAATATTAGTGGGTGATAACCCTGCTTCCAAATCATATGTAAACGGGAAGAAAAAAGCCTCCGAGGAAACTGGTATTGTTTCAGATATCATTGAGCTTCCAGTATCTACTACAGAGGAAGAACTTCTTAATCTAATTAAAGAGTTAAACCAGGACGTTTCTGTTCACGGAATATTAGTTCAGCTTCCACTTCCAGAACACATAAAGGAAGAACATATTATTGAAACAATCATACCGTCTAAGGACGTTGATGGATTTCATCCAATAAATATAGGGCGGATGATGACAGGCAATGATTCATTACTTCCATGTACACCATACGGAATTGTAACCATGCTGAAATCAAGAAATATTACTATTCAAGGTAAACATGCTGTTGTTATTGGACGAAGTAATATAGTTGGTAAGCCTGTGGGTCAGTTGTTATTAAATGAAAATGCAACAGTTACTTATTGTCATTCGAAAACTCGTAATTTAAAAGAACATACTACAAGAGCAGATATCCTAATAGTAGCCATAGGGATTCCAAATGTTATTAATAGGGATCACCTTAAACAGGATGCCGTTGTAATTGATGTGGGTATAAATAGAACAGATAACGGTTCGTTAACAGGAGATGTTGACTTTGAAAGTGCAAAGAGCAAAGCATCCTATATTACACCAGTACCAAGAGGTGTTGGTCCCATGACAATTGCAATGTTACTGAAGAATACAATTAAAGCAGCCAAGGGGCTGTCCATTAATTGAAGAATAACTACTTAACAGTCACTGCCTTAACTAAGTATATTAAACGTAAGATTGATACAGATCCCCATTTAAAGAACATCTGGCTCAAGGGTGAAATATCTAATTTTAAACACCACAGTCGTGGACATATGTACTTAACAATCAAGGATGAACAATCCCGTATGCAGGCTGTAATGTTTGCAGGAAACAACAGATCTTTGAAATTCAACCCAGAGAATGGAATGAATGTTTTAATAAAAGGTGAGATAAGTGTTTTTGAAGCATATGGTCAATATCAGTTATACATTCAGCAAATGGAACCAGACGGTGTCGGTGCATTGTTTTTAGCATTCGAACAATTGAAAGTCAAATTACATAAACTGGGTTATTTTGACGACACCCATAAAAAGGAAATTCCATTATTTCCAAAGCATATTGGAATAGTAACTTCACCAACTGGTGCAGCGGTTCGAGATATTATCACAACATTAAGAAGAAGGTATCCAATTGCAGCAGTTACAGTGCTTCCAGTACTTGTGCAGGGACCAAATGCCGCCAATTCAATAAAGAATGCAATTGAATTGGCTAATGAAAAAGCAATCTTCGATGTATTAATAGTTGGGCGTGGTGGTGGTTCCATTGAAGAGCTGTGGAGTTTTAATGAAGAGATAGTCGCTGAAGCTGTCTTCCAATCGAAAATACCAATTATCTCTGCGGTCGGCCATGAAACCGATGTTACCATTTGTGACTATGTGGCTGATTTACGTGCAGCTACACCAACAGGAGCCGCTGAATTAGCAGTACAGTCCCAAGATGAGTTAAAGGCCAGAATAGTTACTCTCAGCCGGTCTATGACACGCGAATTGGATAGGGAAATTACTACCAATGATCAACATTTACAGCGCATAAAGCAATCTTACGCCTTTCGTTACCCAGAACAGCTTTTAAAACAAAAGGAACAGGAATTGGATAAACACGTTGAGAACGTCCAGAAAACGCTGTTAAATCAATTGGATCAAAAGAATAAAATGTATAAAAATCTGTACACTCGTTTTAAAAATCAACACCCTGAAAATCAAATGGAAAGATCAAAGAAGCAATTAAATCAGTATGTTAAACAACAAAGCTACTATATTAATGAGGCTATCAAACGAAAGAGCGTTCAATTATCAAATAATTTAGAGAAATTAACTTTATTAAATCCATTGGAAACAATGAAACGCGGATTTGCTGTTCCATATGATAACAACGGGGAAATTATTAAATCATACAGACAAGTAAAAAAACAGGATATTATTAAGATTAATTTGATGGATGGGAACTTAAGTTGTAAAGTATTGGAAGTAGAGGGGGATCCGAATGAGTAAGAACAAAGAGCTAACGTTTGAAGAAGCGATGGAAAAACTAGAAGTAATTGTTGAAAAACTGGAAGAGGGAGATGTCCCACTAGAAAAGGCGATTAATTATTACCAAGAAGGTATGAATCTGTCAAAACTATGTAATGACAAACTAAAAAACGTTCAGGAAAAAATGGCCCAGATAATGAATGAGCAAGGAGATCTTGAAGAGTTTGATATACAGGAGGAAGAATAACTGTGCAGGAGAACCTAAACAACTATATTAAAGATAAGAAGGAAGCAATACACAAAGAACTGATTAGATACCTAGAAGACCTTGTTATCCCTGATAAGCTAAAAGAATCCATGCTCTATTCTGTGAAAGCTGGAGGGAAAAGATTACGTCCAGTCCTATTACTTGCTGCTTACGAAGCATATGGTGACAATACACAAAAAGCTCTTACTTCAGCAATTGCGCTTGAATTCATTCACACCTATTCTTTAATACATGATGATCTACCTGCAATGGATAATGATGACTATCGAAGAGGTAAACCCACGAACCATAAAGAATTTAATGAAGCTACCGCCATACTGGCAGGGGATGCTCTGTTAACATATAGCTTCGAGGTCATTTCTAATGACCCACTGCTTAATGATACTCAAAAAGTTAACCTTATAAAAGCGTTATCTTACTCCAGCGGACCGAATGGAATGGTAGGCGGGCAGATGCTGGATATGCACGCTGAAAACCTTCCAATTACCCTGACAGAGCTTGAAGAAATTCATACCCATAAAACAGGTGAGCTATTAAGGTTTGCTATATACGCAGGAGCATACCTGGGAAAAGCTACAAGTGAACAATTAAGCTATTTGAAGGATTTTGCTTATTATTTAGGCTTAATATTTCAAGTGCAAGATGATATTTTAGATATTACTGGAGACCCGGATAAAATCGGTAAACCAGTAGGCAGTGATGAAGGAAATCAAAAAAGCACGTATCCGAAACTATTGGGTTTAGAAGGTGCTGTTGAACAGAAGAACTCCTATGTCATGAAGGCGAAAGAAGCACTAAAGAAAGCCAATGCTGAACACTCTTATTTAATGCAGTTGACAGATTTTTTCAGTCAGAGAGATCACTAATATTTTCTGGAAGTCTCCGCTATTATATGTTATAATTATAAGGAATATAGGAATGGTGCAGTATTCTAGTCAGTCCTCCGTTCCTGAAGGCGGGCCTAAAAATCTGCCAAAGGGCATATCGATGAAGTTCCTTGTGTTGGCTTGAGGCGCCCAGCCTTGGGTCAGTGCTGGGAGTTAAGGTTTTTGGGCGATCCACAAAGGCATGTGGGCGTTGACCCGATTACCGTGGAGGCCCATCTCTGTAGTGGTAACTAAGCCTAGGGACCATTATGGAATGGGGTATGAACCTGTACAATATGGTAAGGGACACCTTATTTGCAGCGTAGCCTGCCTTGAGTGGTGTTAGAGGGGATTAGAGTCGCAAATAGCAAACTGGGTGGCCACCAGTTTGACTGTTTTTATTCTCTATGAAATCTTCACTGCAAAAGAGGCTAGGGAACGGTTAAGGACTGCTGAGGAAATCTCCTAGACTGTTCGATTGACGTTTAAAAGGGATTATAGTGTGGACTAAGTGGTAATCCAGTCTAGCTAATGGTGACAAGCTAAGATGGGTTTAATGGGGAACCGCCTACATGGCAACATGGGGTACTCATCTGGGAAAACCTACTGGACCTAAGCCGCAGTTTTTACCTTTTAAATGACCATTCCTTATACATAGCACGTATTTTAAATCCAACTTTAATTGAGGTATAAAATAAAAAATGAAATTACAGTTAAAAAGATCACTAAAATTCAGTTTGACAATTGCCGTTATCACATTTGTGTTAGCGGCTATTTTTTCAGTCATATCATCCTCCATATTAAGCGGAGTTGTGTGGATAATCGGCTTGTTGATTGTCTTATTAATTGTTCTTACAGGAGTCATATTTGATATGTTAGGGATAGCAGCAACTGCTGCTAATGAAACACCCTTTCATGCGATGGCTGCTGAAAAGGTTGTAGGTGCAAAAGAAGCGGTAATTATTGTTAGAAATGCTGACAGATTTGCCAGTTTCTGTAATGATGTAATAGGAGATATTTCGGGAATAGTAAGTGGAACAGCAACTGCAATTGTTGTCCTCCAAATTGCTGCGCTCTTTGAATCCGGAGATGGCTCTTCGGTGCAGATTGTTCTATCTGTTTTATTGACAAGCATGGTAGCAGCAATTACAGTTGGTGGTAAAGCAATCGGGAAATTTCTCGCGATAAACGCTTCAACAAAGATAATATTTTTTGTAGGAAAAGTCATTTTCTTAATTGAAAATAAAATAAAAATAAATATACTTCCTAAAAATTAGAGAAGAAGTAAGGACGCAATATAATGGTGAAAAAACGTTTAGATGTTCTATTAGTCGAAAGGAATTTAATCGAAACAAGGGAAAAAGCCAAACGGTTAATTATGGCTGGACTCGTATTCTCAGAACAAAACCGGTTGGATAAACCAGGTGTTAAAGTAGATGAGGAAATTCCGCTTACAGTAAAAGGAAAACTTATTCCCTACGTTGGGCGAGGTGGACTTAAGCTCGAGAAAGCATTGCAGTACTTTTCTATTTCTGTCGAAGACAAAGTTATGATTGACGTAGGATCATCAACTGGAGGCTTTACTGATTGCGCTCTGCAAAATGGAGCTAGACTCAGCTATGCTATTGATGTAGGTTATAACCAACTTGATTGGAAATTAAGAAATGATAAACGTGTAATTGTCATGGAACGAACGAACTTTCGGTATGTAACACCAGATATGTTACATAGTGACCAACCGAACTTTGCTTCCATTGATGTTTCATTCATCTCTTTAAAATTGATTTTGCCAGTATTAAAAACATTATTGGAATCAGGTAGTGATGTCATTGCTTTGATAAAGCCTCAATTTGAAGCTGGTCGCGACCAGGTAGGTAAAAAAGGAATTGTAAGAGATAAAAAAGTGCATTACAGTGTGTTAAAACAAATAGTAGCATTTGCACAAAGTGAACGATATGAAGTCATTGACCTTACGTTTTCTCCAATAACTGGAGGCGATGGCAATATTGAATTTTTGGCACACTTCGGCTGGGAAAAAAATAAAGGGAAATTGGTGTCAGATGTCGAACTAGAACAATTAGTAGAAATGGCGCATAATGAACTAAAGTCTCTCGCTAAATAATTATAGATAATTGTATACCTATAAATTAGTAATAGTATGTGATAGGGGGTGCAAAAATGAGTAAAATACAACGGCACATCAAAATTCGTGAGTTAATCACGGAAAATGAAATAGAAACCCAAGATGACCTTGTGGACCATTTAAAATACTTGGGCTATAAAGTAACCCAAGCTACAGTCTCACGAGACATTAAAGAACTTCATCTTGTGAAGGTTCTTACTAATAAAGGTACTTATAAGTATAGCCTGCCCGCGGATTCGCGATTTAACCCGTTAAATAAACTGAAGCGTTTAATTATGGATGCATTTGTAAAAATAGAAAATGCAGGCCATTTTATTGTTTTGAAAACACTTCCAGGCAATGCTCATGCTGTAGGTGTTTTAATTGATAATCTGGACTGGGAAGAAATTATGGGAACTATATGTGGTGATGATACCTGCTTAATTATTTGCAAAACGGAAGCAGATTCAGAAAAACTGAAAGAACGATTTATAGGAATGCTATAGCCCATTATAATAATGAACTAATGTAACTAGTGAGGTGAATGATAGCGTGTTAACTGAATTATCCATTCATGACTTTGCAATTATAGATAAAATATCGATTACATTTAATGATGGTCTCACTGTTTTAACTGGAGAAACCGGTGCAGGGAAATCCATCATCATTGACGCAGTACAGTTGTTGGCCGGTGGCAGAGGCTCTGTAGAGTATGTGCGACATGAAGCTAAGAAAGCTGAAATAGAAGGCTTATTTACTATTGATAATAAAGATCACCCTATTTATAGTGTGGGCAAGGAATACGGAATTGAAATACTGGATCAGCAAGTTGTTTTACAACGGGTAATTACAGCAAATGGGAAAAGCATCTGTAGAGTAAACAGTAAATTGGTAACGTTAGCTATACTAAGAGAATTTGGAAAAACACTTATTGACATACATAGTCAACATGAAACTCAATCTCTCATGGATTCTGAAAACCATATTGATTTATTGGACCTATATGATCCTCATATTATAAAAAGATCAAAGGAAGAATATACATTCTTATATGATAAACTTACCACCTTAAAAACGCGGTATAAAAAATGGAGTGAAAATGAACAGGAAATAGCTCATCGGCTTGATTTGCTTGCATTTCAAATGCAGGAATTGGAGCAAGCAAACCTACTACCGAATGAAGATGAAGCTTTGGAAGAAGAAAGAGTTTCATTAGTTAATTACGAACGAATTTATACTGCGCTTCAAGATACCTATAACGCTCTATATGGTGAGCAAAAGGGATTGGAATGGATAAGCAAGGCTAAGCAAGCATTAGAAAATACGAGCAGTTATGATGATTACATTGCTAAAAAGGCTGAAGAAATATCAAATCATTATTATGCTCTTGAAGAGTTGAGTTACGATATCAGGAACTATTCAGACACACAACAGTATAGTGCCAGCCGATTAAATGAAATCGAATCACGATTAAATGAAATAAACAGATTAAAGAAAAAATACGGAACGACAGTTAATGAAATACTTGAATATATGGCAACTATTGAAGAAGAAATCGAAGAAATCAATAATAAGGACTCACATTTGTCCAAATTAGGTGACCAAATTGATGAAATTAAAAAAGACGCTTATTTGGAAGCAAAGCAACTTCATGATATAAGAAGAAAGGCAGCTGATTCTTTAACGGAGGATATCTATAAAGAATTAAAGGGACTATATTTAGAAAAGACATCTTTTGCAATCTCATTTGATCCTGATGAGCATAATTTAAAAGTCCAGAACGATGAAGAAGTGAAGCTTGGAAAAAATGGCTTTGACCATATCAAGTTTTTAATATCTACAAATCCTGGAGAACCCCTTAAAGAATTAAGTAAAGTGGCATCAGGCGGGGAATTGTCTCGTATCATGCTGGCTCTGAAAAAAATCTTTGCAAAACATCAAGGTGTTACGAGTGTTATTTTTGATGAAGTTGATACAGGTGTAAGTGGGCGGGTTGCACAGGCTATAGCTGAAAAGATATACCAAATCTCAAATAACTCACAGGTCCTGTGCATAACACACTTGCCACAGGTTGCAGCAATGGCGGATACGCATAAATTCATCAGCAAAATGGAAAGAAACAATAGAACATCTACCAGTGTTTCTGAACTAACTGTGAATGAACAGGTGGAAGAACTCAGCAGAATGATTACCGGAACTAAACTTACAGAAACTGCTAAAGACCATGCTAAAGAAATGCTTGATTTAGTATCTGCTTTTAAATCAAATTAATAAGGATAATTTTGTCCATCTAGCCAGAAGATAGAGTATCTGGCTTTTTTTTATTGGCAAATTAAAATTGCCTTTTTATCTAATTATTACAAATGAAAAACAATGCATTTCCATTTAACCTTGACTATCGTTACTTATACATAATTTATATGTTTCGTAATAGGAAATGTTACACATCTTACTTATGTTTCACCAGTTTAAAACAGTCTCTGTTAGGTCAAATTAGAAGTACAGAAATAAAAAATGGTATGGGTTTGGAACGAGGAGAGTGAAACGATTGAGATTGAGACTTACAAATAAACTTCGAATATGGATAGGTATTGTACTCCTTTTTGTTGTAGGTGCGGTTCCTTTTTTAACCCCAATGCAAACATATCTTTCCATCCCAAATGAAATAGTCACCTTTAATAACCAATCTCAAATAGAAGTTCCATATTTAGGTAAGAGTGTGAAGATAGACCCTTCAAAAAGCGTTAAAGCGCTAGATTCCTCCGTATTTTATGCTGAAGAACCTGGTGACAGTCAATTGGTGTATGAGGTTGCAGGCTTCCCCATTAAGAAAGTAAATTTATCAGTTTTAGATGATATGAAAGTAATTCCAGGAGGTCAGTCGATTGGTGTACAGCTCCATACACTCGGTGTCCTTGTAGTTGGACATCATCTTGTTAATGGGCAAGAAGGTACTTTGTCACCTGGTGAAGACGCAGATATACAAGTAGGTGATGTAATCTTGGAAATAGAAGGAAAACCAATAAAAAAAATGAAGGAAGTTAAACCTTTTGTAAAAAAGGCTGGAGAAAAAGAAGGTAAATTAAACGTAACAATAAAAAGAGGAAAAGAGACAATTGAAACCAAGTTGAAACCAGTTTTAGATACAAAAGTAAATGATTATAAAATTGGTTTGTATATAAGGGATTCGGCTGCTGGAATTGGTACAATGACTTTTTATGAACCAAAATCAAAAAAGTATGGTGCACTTGGCCATGTCATTTCTGATATGGATACAAAAAAACCAATTGAAATTCATGAAGGAACAATTGTACGTTCATCTGTAACATCTATTGAAAAAGGAAATAATGGAGTTCCAGGGGAAAAACAGGCCAAATTTTCTATCACGGAAAACAAAATAGGTTCTATAACCAAAAACAGTCCTTTTGGTATTTTTGGAAAGCTTAATGATCCAATATCAAATGGTAAAAGTGATGAACCACTCCCAATTGCATTGTCTCATGAAGTTAAAGAAGGACCTGCCAAAATTCTTACAGTAGTTGAAGATGAAAAGGTAGAGGAATTTGATATTGAAATTGTCAGTACTGTACCTCAAAAGTTTCCGGCTACAAAGGGAATGGTGATTCAGATGACTGATGAGAAATTACTCAATCAAACAGGAGGTATTGTCCAAGGCATGAGTGGAAGCCCAATAATACAGAATGGAAAAATCATTGGTGCAGTAACACATGTTTTTGTTAATGATCCGACTTCCGGATATGGTGTTCATATTGAATGGATGCTTCAGGATGCAGGCTTAAATATTTATAAAAATGAAGAAAATAAAGCTAGTTAAAAAAATGACTTGTGATGGATTAATTCCATACAAGTCATTTTATTATTCATGTAGGGAAAATTATAAATTAAACTATGATATAATAGGCATAAATATTATTCGACAATTACCACCCCTTTTTGTCATCACTTATCGAATTACATCGAAAATTAAAGGTAAATGATGATAATTAAAGTAAATACAAAAAAACCTAAAGTTTTTTAAATAAATAAAGGATATTTGGATCTTTTGTAGAATAAGTAGAATAGAAACGCTGAATTACATAAAAGGAGGAAATTTTAAGTGGAGAAAATATCGGTATGTTTAGTTGATGACAATAAGGAACTAATTCAATTAATGGAAGATTATTTTGATGAGCAGGCAGATATAGAAGTGATTGGAACAGCCTACAATGGCAGGGATTGCTTAACTATGCTCGAGGACCTGGAACCAGACGTGTTACTTTTGGATATTATAATGCCGCATATTGACGGTTTGGCGGTTTTAAATACGTTGCGTGGTATGGAGAAGAGAAAGAAACCTAATGTTATTATGTTAACTGCCTTTGGACAAGAAGAAGTTATGAAGAAAGCTGTTGACTTAGGTGCTTCCTATTTTATACTGAAGCCGTTTGATCTGGATAATTTATCTGATCAGATTCGGCAGGCGCAGGGAGGTCCTGCGTATTCCTCGAGTACCAATAAAGCCACCAAAAAGGAAAGGAAAAAACAGGATCTGGAAGCAAACATTACGAATATCATTCATGAGATAGGTGTCCCAGCACATATTAAGGGTTATATGTACTTACGAGAGGCGATTACAATGGTGTATAATGATATAGAACTTTTAGGATCTATTACAAAAGTCCTTTACCCTGACATTGCCAAAAAGTTTAATACGACTGCATCACGGGTTGAACGAGCAATTCGTCATGCAATAGAAGTAGCTTGGAGCAGGGGGAATATAGATTCTATTTCAGCTTTATTTGGATATACGATAAGTATTAATAAGGCAAAACCAACAAATAGTGAATTCATTGCGATGGTTGCAGACCGTCTGCGCCTGGAACACAAAGCGAGTTAACGAAAAAATATTACTGTACAAATGAGTACAGTAATATTTTATTTATTCCCATATTTTTTACTCAAAGAAAACCTTATACAACTCCTGTATAGCTCTATCTATACCGCCAGCATTTATACCAAACATCATGGATACCTCTGATGAGCCTTGATTAATCATTTCAATATTAACATCTGCAGCAGTTATTGCACTCGTTGCTCTTTGTGCTACACCAATCGTACGCATAAGCCCCTCTCCAACAATCATAATCATCGCTAAATCACGGTGTATTGTTACTAAATCAGGGTGCAGCTCTTCCTTTACACGTTTTAAAATATTATTTTCTTTTTCTGAAGTTAATTTACTTTCTCTAATAATTACTGACATATCATCGATACCGGAGGGTGCATGCTCGAATGATATACCTTCATCCTCCAGTATTTGGAATAATTTTCGTCCAAACCCTATCTCACGATTCATTAAATATTTACTTACATATAAACTGCAAAATCCATTATCACTAGCGATTCCTACAACACATTTTTCATTGTGTGTTTTTTCAGAAACGATCATGGTACCTGGAGAATCTGGATTATTTGTGTTTTTAATACAAACCGGTATTTTCCCTTTAAATGCGGGTATTAACGCTTCATCATGGAAGACAGAGAAACCGGCATAAGATAATTCACGCATTTCTTTATAGGTTAGTGTAGATATTTCTTTTGGATTATCCACAATTGTAGGGTTAACCGTAAAGACGGAGTCTACATCGGTAAAGTTTTCATATAAACTTGCTTGTACACCAGCGGCAACGATGGATCCTGTTATATCAGAACCTCCTCTGGAGAAAGTCATGAGCTCTCCGTATTCTGTGTATCCAAAAAAGCCTGGGATAACTAATACTTCTTCATTTAGTTCGCGCAATGAGTATATTTTTGCAAAGCTTTCTGGAAGAATTTGTGCGTTACCTGGTTCATTGCTTACAATTATCCCTGCATCTTGAGGATTTATGTAGCGTGCCTTTATTCCAATGGAGTTCAAGTACTCGCTTAGGATTTTAGCAAGACTGTCTTCTCCAATAGCTTTTATCGCATCCATTTTTCCGTTCTTAACGGATTCAGAAGTCAAAGCGGTCTGCATTGTATGTTTTATATCATTAATGATATTGCTGGAAAGCTCTAAGCCATCAATGATTTCTGTAAAACGCTCAATTATCGTATTTACATGTTCTTCATAAGGTTTTTGATTCAAGTAATCGCTGCCCAGCTTAATAAGGACATCAGTTATTTTGAAATCTTCTTTGTATCTTTTACCTGGTGCCGAAACAACAATAAATTTTCTGTTAGGATCATTCTTAATAATACTCCCTACTTTTTTCAATTGTGTTGCACTTGCAACAGAGCTTCCTCCAAATTTTGCTACTTTCATTATAACCCTCCTGATATATCCTAAGTCTTTTTCTACTGCGTGGAGTAAAACTATATTGAATTAGGTTTGTTATTATTTTATCATAAAATTAGATTTATTTCGCAATTAAAAAAAGATGGTTTTTTTACCCATCTTTTGTTAGTCGCGTTTCTTATTTTTATTCTTTATTAGTTGTCTTTTACGATCACGATGTACGATAAAACCACCAATAAATCCGATGCCAATAATAAATAGAACAAACCCCGCGAAAAATTGCACCACAACATGGAAGAAAATGGGGTGGAAATCATCAAATAATGTATCTCGCATGAGTTTTATTCCAAATGCAGAAATAATACCAGGAACAAACAGCATTAGTGCAGCAATAATTCTAGCCATGTTATTTCTCCTTTTTTGCTTCTTAATAAACCTTCAACAGTATACCAAATTTTAAATAAAATAGGAATAAAAGAACATTTGCCAAATAGTGCACACTAAAGTATGATGTATGTATGCAAAATAATGCAAGGTGGGATGAAATGAAGCGCGTGCTTATTGTTGGGGCTGGAAAAGGGGGACGTGCACTTTTAAATATTTTACATGCAACGGACCGAATGGAGATTGCTGCAGTAATTGATAAAAAAAATAACGCTACAGGTATTCAGTTAGCTAATAGTTATAACATCCCTACTGACAATGACTGGAAAAAATGGGTTGATAAAGATATTGATATTATTATTGAAGCAACTGGTGATGAAGTAACGTTGCAAAAATTGATTGAATGCAGGAGCAGAAAGACGGTTGTTATTCCAGGTTCGGTTGCATACATAATTTCGGAGCTGTTTGATGAGAAGGAATCATTACTAGATCGTATAAAGCTGCAAATGACTAATCAGGAATTAATACTTAATAGTATTAGGGATGGCATGATCGTCATAAATGAACAAGAGAAAGTGCAGTTTGTAAATAACAGTGCTGAACAAATCGTTGGACTTACGAAAGAAAAGTTTGAAGGACAATATATCCATGATGTAATAGCGAATACCAGACTGCCACATGTACTTAGAAGTCGAAAAAAAGAAGTTAATCAGAAATTATTGTTGCAAAACGGGAAGCAGGTAATAGCTACAAGAATTCCGATTATTAATTCTGATGATCAATTAATTGGTGCATTTTCTGTGTTTAAGGATATTACTGAGGTAATGAACCTGGCTGTAGAAAATACTGATTTAAATGAAGTAAAGACAATGCTTGAAGCTATTATTCAGTCTTCTGATGAAGCAATTAGTGTAGTAGACGAAAATGGAAATGGCTTAATTGTTAATCCGGCATATACTCGTATTACTGGATTAAAAGAATCTGATATCGTTGGAAAACCTGCTACTACAGATATTTCTGAGGGTGAAAGCATGCATATGAAAGTGCTGCAAACGCGAAGGGCCGTGCGAGGGGTAAGAATGAAGGTCGGTCCAAGCAAAAAGGACGTTTTGGTTAATGTTGCACCAATTATTGTAGACGGAAAGATAAAAGGCAGTGTTGGGGTACTTCATGATGTTTCTGAGATTCAATCATTAACAACGGAATTGAAGCGAGCAAGACAAATAATCCGAAATTTAGAAGCGAAATACACATTTGATGATATTATTGGAAATTCCTCTGAGATGAAATTAGCTTTAGAGCAAGCAAAAGTGGGTGCTAAAACACCAGCTACTGTTCTCTTACGCGGTGAATCCGGAACTGGAAAAGAGCTTTTTGCACATGCAATTCATAATGAAAGTGGAAGGAAGCACAATAAATTTATTAGAGTTAATTGTGCGGCAATTGCAGAATCTATACTAGAAAGCGAATTATTTGGCTACGAAGAAGGTGCATTCTCCGGTGCAAAGCATGGAGGGAAGAAAGGGTTATTTGAGGAAGCGAATTTCGGCAGCGTGTTTCTTGACGAGATAGGTGAACTCTCTCTGAATATGCAAGCTAAATTGCTTCGTGTTCTGCAGGAAGGGGAGATAGTTCGGGTAGGTGGGACAGACCCTATATCAATTGATGTACGCATAATAACAGCGACTAATTTAAATCTGGAGAAGGCAATCATGAACAAATCCTTCCGTGAAGACCTTTATTATCGTCTTAATCGCTTGCCAATCTTTATTCCCTCACTTTATGAAAGAATGAGTGATTTACCAGAATTAATACATCATATTATACAAAAGATTAATCAGGATTATGGTAGAAATGTCCGCTCCATTTCAAATGAAGCAATTATTGAATTAAAAGCATATCATTGGCCGGGTAACATTCGTGAACTCGAAAATGCAATCGGACGAGCCATGATATACATGGATATGAATGAAGAGATAATAAAAAAACAGCACTTGCCTGAATTGGAAACTATAACAACAAAAGATACTGCTGTTATTGATAACCATTTACCAGCAAATCATTCACTTCAGCAGGCGGTAGAAGAGTATGAAAAAGATTTTATATCTACTATCTATAAGCACAATGATTTTAACAAAACAAAAACGGCTAAAGACTTAAAGATATCAATTAGAAATCTCTATTATAAAATCGAAAAATATAAAATAGAATAGAATTGCATGCAACTAATTGCATAATTGCAAGAAGTGCATGGTTAATGAAACAAGAAATAAAGCGCTTTCAATACATTAGAATTGGCACGTTTTTTGCAATATAAATTATGTGGGTAGTCAGGAGGAATTTATGAATAAATTAGCATCCTTGAAAAATCGCGCGAAACTTGAAGAAGAACAAACGGTTTCAGTGGCGAAAGCAGCAGATAGAGAAGTACTTCTTGCAATTAAGGCAGCATTAAAGGAAAATTTATGTTCTTTTATTTTAGTTGATGATGAAAATAAGATAACTTCAATTGCAGAAGAGATTAATTTAGATCTATCTCTCCCATCTATAAGCATAAATCATGTAATAAGAGCAGAGGATGTTGCGCCAGCTTCTGTATTGGCTATTCATAACAATGAAGCTCAAATTCTAATGAAGGGAAATATTTCTACAAAAGATTTGCTGCAAGCTGTCTTGAATAAAGAATATGGGTTGCGAACAGGCAAGGTATTATCGCATGTAGCCTTATTTGAAATACCAAATCAGGAGCGATTGGTGCTCCTAACTGATGCCGCGATGAATATAGCGCCGAACTTGAAAGAAAAAGCTCAAATTATTAACAATGCAGTACAAGTAGCACATGGAATTGGATTAGATATTCCAAATGTTGCAGTAATTGCATCAGTAGAAATAGTTAATGAAGCGATGCAGTCCACGGTAGACGCAGCTGCATTAACTCAAATGCAAAAAAGAGGTCAAATTACTGGATGCGTTGTCGATGGTCCTTTAGCATTTGATAATGCAGTTTCGCTTCAGGCTGCTCGTCATAAAGGGATTGTATCTGAGGTTGCCGGATCAGCCGATATTTTAATGGTTCCTACAATAGAAGTTGGCAATGCACTTTACAAATCATTTATTTATTTTGCAGATGCAAAGGTAGCAGCAATTATTAGTGGAGCAAAAGCTCCAATTATATTAACATCTCGTGCAGATACTGCTGAAAGCAAACTGAATTCCTTAGCATTAGCTTTAGTAGCTTCAAAAACTTTTTAGGAGGAATAGAAAATGGAAATATTTACTTATATGGAGAAATATGATTATGAACAGCTTGTATTTTGTCAGGACAAAAACTCAGGTTTAAAAGCAATTATTGCCATCCATGATACAACACTGGGACCAGCATTAGGTGGTACAAGAATGTGGACATATAAGACAGAGGAAGAGGCAATTGAAGATGCACTTCGTTTAGCTAAAGGGATGACTTATAAAAATGCAGCAGCAGGATTAAATCTTGGCGGTGGTAAAACTGTGATAATAGGTGATCCTAAAAAAGACAAGAACCCTGAAATGTTCCGTGCGTTCGGTCGTTACATCCAAAGCCTAAATGGCCGTTATATTACTGCGGAAGATGTTGGAACAACTGTCCATGATATGGATTTGATTCATATGGAAACAGATTTTGTCGCCGGTATCTCGCCTGAAGCTGCTGGTTCATCTGGTAACCCTTCACCAGTGACAGCTTATGGAGTATATAAAGGTATTAAAGCAGCTGCGAAAGAAGCCTTTGGTAGTGATTCAGTAGAAGGTAGAACTGTAGCTGTACAAGGTGTAGGGAATGTTGCGTTTACGTTATGTGATTACTTGCATAAAGAAGGTGCTAATTTAATCGTAACAGATATTAATCAAGCTGCTGTTAATCGTGCTGTTGAAGCATTTGGCGCAGTAGCAGTAGATCCAGACGCTATTTACGACGTGGAATGTGATATTTATGCACCTTGCGCACTCGGTGCAACAGTAAACGATGATACCATTCCCAGATTGAAAGCAAAAGTCATTGCTGGTTCTGCTAACAATCAGTTAAAATCAACTGTTCATGGTGATATTATTCATGAAAAAGGGATTGTATATGCCCCTGATTATGTAATTAACTCGGGTGGGGTCATTAATGTGGCGGATGAACTAAATGGTTATAATCCGAAAAGAGCTATGAAAAAAGTAGAAACAATTTATGATAGTTTACTCAAAGTGTTTGAAATTTCAAGACGTGATAATATACCTACCTATATGGCAGCAGATCGCATGGCTGAGGAGAGAATACAATCAGAAAGTAAGTCAAGAAGTCAATTTTTATTAAATGGTCATCACACATTAAGCAGAAGATAATATATATTCAAGTATTACAACGGAGGTCAACGCTTTGCAATCACTATATAGAATACTTGTCATTAATCCTGGGTCTACCTCAACTAAGATCGGTGTATTTGATGATGAACATTGTATTTTTGAAAAAACTATACGACATGATATGAATGATATAAGACAATTTAATAATGTAATCGACCAATATGATTTTCGAAAAAAAGTAATACTTGAACAATTAGATTATGAAGGCATCAGTATATCAAAATTGAATGCTGTTTGCGGCAGGGGTGGTTTGCTTCAACCAATTGAAGGTGGAACATATGAAGTTAATGATCTTATGCTGCATGATTTAAGCATTGGTTATAACGGTGAACATGCATCCAACTTAGGTGGGATACTAGCACATGAGATTGCTTTTGGACTTAATGTACCTGCATTTATCGTTGACCCGGTTGTTGTGGATGAACTTGATGAAATAGCCCGTTTTTCTGGAGTTCCTGATATACCTAGAAAAAGTATATTTCATGCTCTAAATCAAAAAGCTGTAGCGAGAAAAGCAGCAATGGATTTAAATTCTGCCTATGAAAATTTAAATATTATAGTAACACATATGGGAGGCGGGATAACTGTTGGTGCTCATAAAAAGGGGAAAGTGGTTGATGTGAATAACGGTTTGCATGGAGACGGCCCCTTTTCACCGGAGCGTGCAGGCACTGTCCCTGCTGGAGACCTGGTTTCCTTATGCTTCTCTGGACAATATTATAGAGACGAAATTATGAAAAAAATTGTCGGGCAAGGTGGATTAATGGCATATTTACAAACAAATGATGCCGTTGAAGTAGAAAATAGAATTAAATACGGAGATGAAAATGCAGCAATAACATATGAAGCAATGGCTTATCAGATTGCAAAAGAAATTGCTTCTATGAGTGCAGTTTTAGGTGGGCAGGTTGATGCAATTGTTTTAACCGGCGGACTTGCTTACGGTAAAACATTTATAGAAATGATTACAGAACGAGTTGATTGGATTGCTGATACGATCATTTACCCTGGTGAAAACGAACTGCAAGCATTAAATGAAGGTGTGTTACGCGTGTTACGTCAAGAAGAACAACCCAAAGTGTATCCGAATAGATAAAGATTAAAGGAGTGTACAACATTATGGCAAAAGAATATGATCTAGTTGTACTTGGCGGGGGAACCGGCGGGTACGTAGCTGCAATTAAAGCTTCTCAGCTAGGTATGCAAGTGGCTATAGTAGAAAAGGATGAACTGGGTGGAACTTGTTTACACCGAGGATGCATCCCATCTAAAGCTTTGTTACGAAGTGCAGAGGTATTAAGACAGACAAAAGAAGCAAGTGATTATGGAATAGAAACAAAAGACACCACATTAAACTTCTCAAAAGTTCAGGAGAGAAAAAATAGTATTGTAAATACATTACACCAAGGTGTTCAAGGCTTAATGAAAAAAGGAAAGATTGATGTGTTTCACGGATACGGACGAATACTGGGCCCGAGTATCTTTTCACCAATGCCCGGTACCATTTCTATTGAATACGCCAATGGTGATGAAAATACGATGATCGTTCCTAAAAATGTATTAATTGCAACAGGATCAAAACCTAAGTCGCTTCCTAACTTGGAAATTGACGGCGTATCTGTTATGAGTTCAGATGAAGCGTTACATATGGAAGAGATACCCTCATCAATTATAATCGTTGGCGGCGGTGTTATCGGAATAGAATGGGCATCTATGTTAGCCGATTTCGGTTCAGAAGTTACTGTCATTGAATACTTAGATCAACTCTTACCAACTGAAGATGAAGCGGTAGCAAATGAAGTTGAAAAGCTTTTGAAAAAGAAAGGTATTACCTTTGTTAAAGGGGCAAAAGTATTAGCCGATACTCTTTCAAAAAAAGATGGCGTTTCAATTGAAGCAGAAATAAACGGGAAAAAGGAAAGTTTTAAAGCTGATAAAATGTTGGTATCTGTTGGCAGAGAAGCTAATACAACAAATATTGGCATTGAAAACACAGAAATTGTAATTGATAAAGGGTTCATCTCAACAAACCAGTATTATCAAACAAAAGAATCACATATTTATGCTATTGGCGATGTGATTGGAGGCATGCAATTAGCGCATGTAGCTTCCCATGAAGGAATAGTTGCAGTAGAACATATGGCTGATCAGACCCCTTTGCCTATTAACTATGATAATGTACCATCATGCATTTATTCTAACCCTGAGGTTGCCAGTGTGGGATTAACAGAAAAACAGGCAATTGAAAAAGGCTTTGATATAAAAGTAGGTAAGTTTCCTTTTAAAGCCATAGGTAAAGCACTTGTCCAAGGGGAATCAGAGGGCTTTGTAAAAATAATCGCCGATAATAATACAGAAGATATATTAGGTGTTCATATGGTTGGTCCACATGTAACGGATATGATTTCGGAAGCAGGACTCGCTAAAGTATTAGATGCAACCCCTTGGGAAATAGCACATACGATCCATCCACATCCAACATTATCGGAGATCATGGGTGAAGCGGCACTGGCTGTGGAAGGTAAACAAATTCACGGGTAAAGAAGAGGAGGGATCTTTATGTCTAAAAATCGTCATGAAGTATTAGGCTTAACAGATGAGCAAGCTTTAGGTATTTATAGAACGATGCTAACAGCAAGGAAAATTGATGAAAGAATGTGGCTATTAAATCGCGCAGGTAAAATACCATTTGTAATTTCCTGTCAAGGACAAGAAGCTTCTCAAGTAGGAGCATCTTATGCCTTGGATAGAGACATTGATTATGTTGCTCCATACTATCGTGACCTTGGAGTAGTTCTTGCTTTCGGAATGACCGCAAAAGAATTAATGTTGTCTGCATTTGCAAAAGCAGAAGACCCTAACTCAGGCGGGCGCCAAATGCCAGGACATTTTGGTCAAAAGAAAAACAGAATTCTATCAGGCTCATCTCCTGTTACAACGCAATTACCACATGCAGTAGGAGTTGCTCTGGCAGCGAAAATGGAGAAAAAAGACTTCGTTTCGTTTACAACACTTGGGGAAGGCTCATCAAACCAAGGAGATTTTCATGAAGGACTTAACTTTGCAGGCGTTCATAAACTCCCAGTTATTACGATGGTGGAGAATAATAAATATGCGATTTCTGTCCCAATAGAGAAGCAACTGGCTTGTGAAAATGTTTCTGACCGTGCACAAGGATATGGTATGCCAGGTTTCACAGTCGATGGTAATGACCCATTGGCAGTATATGAAGTTGTAAAAGCTGCAAGAGAACGTGCAGTAAAGGGGGAAGGACCAACATTAGTGGAGGCTGTATCTTATCGATTAACTGCTCACTCCAGTGACGATGATGATCGTCTGTACCGTGAAAGTGAGGAAGTAGAAGAGGCTAAAAAGAAAGATTCAATTTTAACATATGCGGCCTACCTAAAAGAGATTGACCTGCTAACCGAAGAAATCGAAAAAAAGATGATTGAAGAAATTGGAGCCCTGGTTAATGAAGCAACCGATTATGCAGAGAACGCAGCGTACGCACAACCAGAAGATGCTTTAAAGTATGTTTATGAAGAGTAGGGAGGGGATGTTATTATGCCAGTAATGTCATATATTCAGGCAATAACTGCAGCACTGAGAGAAGAAATGCAGCGCGATGAAAAAGTATTTGTACTGGGAGAAGATGTTGGTAAAAAAGGCGGAGTATTCCGAGCTACAGATGGTTTATACGATGAATTTGGGGAGTACCGCGTCTTGGATACACCTTTAGCTGAATCAGCTATTGCTGGAGTTGGTATCGGTGCTGCAATGTATGGATTGCGACCAGTTGCAGAAATGCAATTTGCAGATTTTATAATGCCTGCTGTTAATCAGATTATTTCAGAAGCTGCCAAGATGCGATACAGATCAAACAATGATTGGAACGCTCCGATTACAATTCGTGCGCCTTACGGTGGTGGTGTTCATGGAGCCCTTTACCATTCACAATCGGTAGAAGCAATATTTGCTAATCAACCAGGCTTAAAAATAGTTATGCCGTCTACACCTTATGATGTCAAAGGCTTATTAAAAGCTTCTATCCGAGATAATGACCCTGTGTTATTTTTTGAGCATAAGCGAGCCTACCGTTTACTTAAAGGCGAAGTTCCAGATGAAGATTATGTACTACCAATTGGAAAAGCAGATGTGAAACGTGAAGGTTCGGATATAACGATTATTACATATGGTCTATGTGTTCATTTTGCGCTTCAGGCTGCTGAAAAATTAGCTGAAGATGGGATTAACGCTCATATCCTTGATCTTAGAACAATTTACCCATTAGATAAAGAAGGAATTATTGAAGCAGCGAAAAAGACTGGAAAAGTATTACTGATAACAGAAGATAATAAAGAGGGTAGTATCATCGGTGAAGTAGCTGCAATAATTGCTGAAAATTGCTTGTTCGACCTTGATGCTCCAGTCCAGCGGCTGGCCGGTCCAGATATACCATCAATGCCTTATGCACCTACGATGGAGAAGTTTTTCATGATTAACCCGGATAAAGTAGAGAAAGCGATGCGTGAACTGGCAGAGTTCTAAATACCTGCTCCAGGTGGAAGGGTATTGCTGATCAATAGACGTTGAAATTGGAAGATAAAGGAGGAACGTGTAATGGCTACAGAAAGAATTAATATGCCTCAACTTGGTGAGAGTGTTACAGAAGGGACCATTAGTTCTTGGCTTGTAAGTGTTGGTGATAAGGTAAATAAATATGATCCCATTGCTGAGGTAATGACAGATAAAGTAAATGCTGAGGTTCCTTCATCATTTACTGGAGTTATCAAAGAATTAGTAGCTGGTGAAGGTGAAACCATCCCTGTAGGAGAACTAATGTGTTATATCGATATAGAAGGAGATTCCAGTAATGATGACGTCCCTTCAAATCAAGAGACAACAAAAACAAGTGATACATTAAGCTCAGATGCGCCTGTAGAAGATCAATCTATGAAAAAACGATATTCACCTGCAGTACTGAGAATGGCACAGGAGAATGATATTGACCTACAACAGGTAAATGGAACTGGTCGTGGCGGAAGAGTAACTCGAAAAGATATTGAGAAGATTATTACTACTGGTGAAATACCAAAAGCAGCTGAGCCTCAAACACAGACAGCAGATGGTAAGGAGAGTGGCCAGCAACAGCAGAAGAGCCAAAAGTCAGCACAGCCGACATCACAGGCAGGGGATATTGAGATTCCTGTCACAGGTGTACGTAAGGTAATTGCACAAAACATGGTTCGTTCCACTCAGGAAATCCCGCATGCATGGATGACTGTGGAAGTGGATGTTACGGATCTGGTCACGTATAGAAACCAAGTAAAAAATGAATTTAAGCAAAAAGAAGGCTTCGGATTAACATTTTTCGCCTTCTTTGTAAAAGCAGTTGCTCAAGCTTTAAAAGAGTACCCGCAACTAAACAGCACGTGGGCCGAAGACAAAATAATTCAGCGAAAAGACATTAATTTATCAATTGCTGTAGCAAAAGATCAGGAACTTTTTGTGCCTGTAATTAAGCACGCAGACGAAAAGACTATTAAGGGAATCGCAAAAGATATTTATGAACTAGCTATGAAAGCACGCTCAGGCAAGTTAACATCCGCAGATATGCAAGGTGGCACGTTTACCGTTAATAATACAGGTTCATTCGGCTCTATACATTCCATGGGTGTTATTAATCACCCACAGGCTGCAATATTGCAAGTTGAATCCATTGTTAAACGGCCGGTAATTATTAACGATATGTTTGCAGCGCGGGATATGGTTAATTTGTCACTCTCACTTGATCATAGAATTTTGGATGGCCTTGTTTGCGGACAATTTTTAGCGCGTGTTAAAGAAATTCTTGAAAATATAAACCAAGATACAACTAACGTTTATTAAAGTACAGAAAATGTATTAGATGAAAATCGGCTAAATACTGATTTCTCTATTTCTTTATAATCGTACATTGAATAATGAGTCATCTGGTACTAGTTAGTTTGAATTGTAATATCTGTTCAAAATTGATAAGCTAAGAATAGATTTAACTATACTTTATATTATTAAGGGGATGGATGATCATATGGATTTTAACTTGTTCATGAATGATGTAGTAGATGCTGCACGTAAAGATATAAGAGAAGCTGGCTACCAGGAGCTTACAACTACAGAGGATGTAGATCAGGCGCTGACCAAAGAAGGAACAACATTGGTCATGGTTAATTCAGTATGCGGTTGTGCCGGTGGAATTGCACGTCCAGCAGCAGCCAACTCAATACACTATGATAAGCGACCGGATCACCTTGTTACTGTATTTGCAGGACAAGATCGCGAAGCAACAGAAAAGGCTCGTGCTTACTTCGAAGGTTACCCGCCTTCATCTCCATCTTTTGCTTTTTTAAAAGACGGCAAGATTGTGACTATGCTGGAGCGTCATGAAATTGAAGGCTATAGTGCTATGGATGTAATCGGTAAACTTCAACAGGTTTTTGATAAACATTGCGAAGAGGTCTAATTCCGATGTAATTAAGACTTTTAGAGTTCCGATCGTTGTAAGTCTTTTTTCTTACTCGAATTAATCCAGTTTAAATGAGGCTGTCTCTATGTTAAGTAGGTCAGCCTTATTTTATTAGAGTAATGAGTTTCTGATATAAAGGAGATAGGTAAGGTGAAAATTGGCTATCGGACAATTAAAACCGCAGTAGGGACGCCAATTGCTATTTCGATTGCACAATTATTAGGGCTGACTAATTTCGTATCTGCAGGTATTTTAACTATACTATGTATTCAGCCATCAAGAAAAAAATCTTACTTGAGTGCATGGCACCGTTTTATTGCATGTGTAATAGCCAGTATATACTCGTTTGTACTTTTTGAAACAATTGGCTATCATCCAATTGTGATTGGAATAATGTTGTTTTTATTTATTCCAACAACTGTGCTTTTGAAAATAACGCCGGGTATAGCAACAAGCTCTGTAATTATTCTGAACTTATACAGCGCTTCCTCTATTTCGCTTACTTTTTTTATGGATCAGTTTATACTAATTATTGTGGGAATTGGTACTGGTTTACTATTGAATCTGTACATGCCAAGTCTGGATAATAAGTTGAAAGACAAGCAAAAACAAGTCGAACATTATTTCCAAAGAATTTTATTTGAGGTTGCAGTATACATAAGAGATAAAGATATTAGCTGGGATGGAAAAGAGATCACTAGATGTGAAGAATTATTAGAAGAAGCATCAAGCCTGGTAGAACTTGACCGTGAGAATCATTTATTACGGAATGAGCATCCGTACAGTGACTACTTTCGGATGCGGTCACGACAGTTCAAATTGTTACAAAGAATGCTGCCACTTGTAACTAAGATACCAAACACGGGATCTATTTCGGAAAAGATTGCACGGTTTTTCGAAGGGTTATCCGAAGGGGTACATCCGGGAAATACAGCTTCTCTATATTTAGACGAATTGGAAGAGCTGAGAAAAGAGTTTAATAAGGCAGAATTACCTTCAACACGAGAAGAGTTTGAAACGAGGGCAAATCTATTTCGTTTATTGCATGAGGTTGAAGATTATTTACAGTTTAAAGAGAAATATAAAGAAAGTGATGTAAAAGGTAAGAAAAAACTGTAAATTAAAAATGGACTGTGCTTAAGTCCGGCCCAGTCCATTTTTGATTATTTACTTTTATATTAAAAATGCTAATCCAGCGGTTAATGAAGATAGTACCATAGCTAAAATCATAATATATATAATTACCTTTATTCTGCGTTCACGTTTTGAACTTTTTCTAGGTGCTGAATACTGTTTTTGTTTTGCAGCCATATTAAATCCTCCTTTTGACCCTTTTTACTACTTATATTTTAACGTGAAAAATGACATTGGACAAGTCTTAAAAAATATTTAAAATTAAAAATAGGGAAATAATTTATTCAAATGAATGGAGGTACTATGATTATGAATAATAAAAATAAAAAGTCTTCAAATAAAGAGAAATGGGAACAGGCAGTAGAATCAACAATAAAGCGCTTTCCAGAAAGAAAAGAAACCTTCACAACTTCTTCTGATATTGAAGTTGAACGTTTGTATATTGAAAAGAAGCGTTCAGATGATCATCTGGGATTTCCAGGAGAATATCCTTATACACGCGGGATACAGCCAACCATGTACCGAAGCCGTTTTTGGACGATGCGACAATATGCAGGTTTCGGTTCTGCTGTAGAGACGAATAAACGCTTTAGATACTTATTGGATCAAGGACAAACAGGACTCTCCGTTGCTTTTGATTTACCAACTCAGATCGGATATGATTCGGATGATGTCATGTCTGAGGGGGAAGTTGGTAAAGTAGGTGTAGCAATAGATTCATTACATGATATGGAACAATTACTGGATCAAATTCCTCTAGATAAAGTAAGTACATCGATGACAATTAATGCTTCTGCTTCTGTATTGCTTTGTATGTATATAGCAGTTGGGGAAAAACAAGGGGTACCATTAGAAAAACTCACTGGAACGATTCAAAATGATATACTTAAAGAATACATTGCAAGAGGAACATATATCTACCCACCGAAACAATCCATGCGTTTAATAACAAATATATTTGAATACTGTCAACATAATGTGCCAAAGTTTAATACGATAAGTATTTCCGGGTATCATATTCGGGAAGCTGGATCAACTGCTGTACAAGAAGCAGCTTTTACAATAGCTAATGGAATGGCATATGTAGATGCAGCAATTGAATCAGGAATGGATGTTGATTCGTTTGCACCAAGACTTGCATTCTTCTTTAATGCGCATAACAATTTCTTTGAAGAAATAGCTAAGTTCCGAGCAGCAAGACGAATCTGGGCAAAAATTATGAAAGAACATTATCAGGCAAAGGATCCTAAAAGTTGGAAAATGCGCTTTCACACGCAAACTGGTGGATCTACACTGACAGCACAACAGCCGGATAATAATATTGTTCGGGTTACATTACAAGCACTCTCTGCTGTGATGGGTGGAACTCAAAGTCTCCATACAAATTCTCGTGATGAAGCATTATCTTTACCTACAGAAGAATCCGCAAGAATAGCACTTAGAACCCAACAAATAATTGCAAATGAAAGCGGTGTAGCCGATACAATTGATCCTCTGGGCGGTTCTTATTATGTTGAGGAATTAACAGATCGTATGGAAGAAGAAGTTAATAAATATCTGGACCGTATTAAAGAAATAGGCGGTGCCGTACAGGCAGTCGAAGAAGGTTTTATGCAAAGAGAAATTCATCAGAATGCTTATGAAACTCAAAAGAATATAGAAAAAGAAAAAGAAATTATTGTTGGGCTAAATAAATTTAAAGTGGATGAAGAAGTTAACCCTGATTTATTGAAAGTCGATGAAGCTTTAGAAAAGGCACAATTAGCTTCAATAAACACTATTCGCCAGGAAAGAGACCAAGAGGCAGTAAACGAAGCATTAACTGCTTTAAAAGAACAAACAAAAATAGCGGATAGCAATCTGATACCGTATATCTTGGATGCGGTAAGATTATATGCAACGATCGGTGAAATCTGTAATGTTTTACGTGAAGAATTCGGAGAGTATACAGGATAATAAAGGGGAGATACCAATGGGGAAAATTCGTGTATTAGTAGCAAAACCAGGATTAGACGGGCATGACCGAGGAGCATTAGTAATATCTCAGGCACTGCGGGATCACGGTATGGAAGTTATTTATACCGGGCTCCGTCAAACTCCGGTACAAATAGCTCAAGCAGCAGTGCAGGAGGATGTTGATGTCATCGGTTTATCTTCTTTGTCAGGAGCACATAATACTTTATTTCCTAAAGTTATAGACGAGCTTAGGAAGCGGGATGCAAGTGACATACCAGTAGTGGCTGGCGGAGTAATCCCAAGTGAAGACATTCCCATTTTGATAGAGAAAGGAATTAAGAAAATCTTTACAAGTGGCTCCTCCACAGAGTCTTTGGCAAACTATATTCAGGAACTTATTGACCCAAAGAAATCTGCAGTAACACCACCAAAAAAAATTGCGCATATAGGAATAGCTGTAAAAAGTATTGATAGCGCGATCAATTTCTACACTGATTCCCTGGGAATGCATGTAGAAGCTGTGGAAGCTGTTGATTCCGAGGCTGTTAAAATTGCTTTTTTAAAAATCGGTGAATCACGGATTGAGCTGTTAGAGGCTTTAAATGATTCTTCACCAATTCAAAAATTCATTGAAAAGCAAGGGGAAGGTGTCCATCATATTGCGTTGGAAGTCGATAACATTGAGGAACGTCTAGCTCGATTAAAGAAGGAAGGACTTCCTTTGATAAACAAGGAGCCAAAACAGGGGGCACATAATAGCCAAATTGCTTTTATCCACCCAAAGGTCGCAAATGGAGTGTTATTTGAATTATGCCAACAAGCTGAGGGAAGTGAATAGTAGTGGATATTTTTGATAAGATCAATGAACTGTATGACAAACGCAGACAAGTGGAACTCGGCGGTGGAGATGAACGAATAGAAAAGCAGCATGCTAAAGGAAAAAAGACTGCCAGAGAACGTATTGATTATCTCGTCGATAAAGGCACGTTTGTTGAGTTAAATCCATTTATTGAGGATCGCTCATCTGATCACGACCAAACTGCAAAAGGAGAGGGCGTTGTTACAGGATATGGCAAGATATGTGGCAAACCTATCTATTTATTCGCTCAGGACTTTACGGTATATGGTGGAGCACTTGGCGAAATGCATGGGAAGAAAATTGCTGCAGTAATGGATTTAGCTGCAAAAAATGGTGTGCCATTTATTGGGTTAAATGATTCTGGGGGAGCTCGTATACAAGAAGGGGTATCCTCTCTGGATGGCTATGGGCAGGTTTTTTACCGTAACTCCATCTATTCGGGAGTAATTCCTCAGATCTCAGTAATTATGGGGCCTAGTGCTGGTGGGGCCGTATACTCTCCAGCTATTACTGACTTTGTAATTATGGTTGAAAAAACATCACAAATGTTCATCACAGGACCCAAGGTTATAGAGACTGTTACTGGTGAGAAGATCACATCTGAGGATTTAGGTGGGGCGGATATCCATAATGCTAAAAGTGGGAATGCTCATATAAAAGCGGAGAATGAGGAAGAAGCACTGGACGCGGTACGTAGATTAATTGCCTACTTGCCTGCGAATAATCAAGAAAAAGCTGCAATTATTGAATGTGATGAGAGTGAAGACTTCCGACCTGATATGACAGATATTGTACCATTTGATTCTATTAGACCCTATGATGTGAAGAAAGTTATTAATCAGGTAGTTGATAGAGAGAGTTTTTTTGAAATTCATGAAAATTTTGCCAAAAATATAGTTGTTGGTTTTGCACGTATACAAGGGGAAACAGTTGGTTTGGTCTGTAACCAACCGAAGTACCTGGCGGGAGGTCTTGATATTGATTCAAGTGATAAAGCAGCCCGGTTTATCCGTTTCTGCGATTCGTTTAATATTCCTTTAATCACATTTGAAGATGTAACAGGATTTTTCCCGGGGGTTAAACAAGAACACGGAGGAATTATTCGCCATGGAGCGAAGATTCTTTATGCTTATTCAGAGGCAACTGTTCCCAAAATAACTGTAATTACTAGAAAAGCCTATGGCGGGGCATATGTCGCCTTAAACAGTAAATCCATAGGTGCTGATTTAGTATATGCCTGGCCGAACGCAGAGATAGCTGTAATGGGTCCAGAAGGGGCAGCTAATATAATCTTTGCAAAAGAAATTGCTGATAGTAAGAATCCAGAAGAAACGCGTCAAGAGAAGATCGATACATACCGTGAAAAATTTGCGAATCCTTACGTAGCTGCCGGGTTGGGGATGGTGGACGATGTGATTGACCCTCGCGAGACACGGATAAAACTTGTACAGGCTTTAGAAATGCTCTACAACAAACAGGAAGAAAGACCTAAAAAGAAGCACGGCAACATTCCTTTATAATAAATATAACATTAGAAAAATCAGGAGGCTGTTTAGAATGACTGCTATAAATCAAGACAGATTAATCAATGAATTTATGGAATTGGTACAGGTGGATTCTGAAACGAAGTTCGAAACTGAAATAGCTGAAGTTTTAAAAAAGAAGTTTACTGACCTTGGAGTAGAGGTGTTTGAAGACTCCAGTAAAGAACAAACTGGTCATGGTGCTGGTAATCTAATATGTACACTGAAGGGGAACAAGACAGATGTGGACACGATTTATTTCACTTCCCATATGGATACAGTGGTCCCAGGGAAAGGAATTAATCCTTCGATAAAGGATGGTTATATTGTCTCAGACGGCACTACGATATTAGGCGCAGACGATAAGGCTGGCATAGCTGCTATTCTGGAAGCAATCCGTACGCTGAAGGAAAAAGATATGAAGCACGGTGACATCCAATTTATAATCACTGCTGGAGAAGAGTCAGGACTAGTAGGAGCTAAGGCACTTGATGGTTCCCTGCTAACTGCAAAGTATGGCTATGCTTTGGATAGTAATGGTGATGTAGGAGATATTATAGTCGCTGCGCCAACACAGGCTAAGGTTTCTGCGGTAATTAAAGGAAAGACAGCTCATGCTGGTGTTGCCCCGGAAAAAGGGATATCAGCAATTACTCTTGCAGCTAAAGCGATTGCAAAGATGCCACTAGGTCGCATTGATGATGAAACAACAGCCAATATTGGCCGCTTTGAAGGTGGAAAGCAAACGAACATTGTAGCAGATCATGTAGAAATACTAGCAGAGGCTAGATCATTAATTCCGGAAAAAATGGAGGCGCAAGTAGCCAAGATGAAAGAAGCCTTTGAGAGTACAGCAAAGGATCTGGGCGGATCGGCTGATGTCACAGTTAAGATCATGTATCCTGGTTTTAAACAGGAAGCAGGAGATCATGTTGTTGAAGTTGCACGTAATGCAGCTACAACGATTGGCCGTCAAAGCAAATTGCTGAAAAGTGGTGGTGGCAGTGATGCTAACGTTATTGCTGGAATGGGAATTCCTACAGTTAATTTAGCCGTTGGTTATGAAGAAATTCATACTACAAACGAACGTATTGCAGTGGATGAACTTGTAAAGATAACTGAATTAGTAACAGCAATTATTCAAGAAGTTGCGAGGAACTAAATTGCTGCAAAAACCCTTTAAGAGATACCTTACTTAAAGGGTTTTTACTAATTATGCTATAATTAGTAGTAACTAATAGAGCTAAAAGGGATGTAATTATTATGATAAAGCCAATTCCAGGAAAAGGTAGAATTATCTTCCATATTGATATGAATTGCTTTTATGCTTCTGTGGAAATGGCTCATAATCCTAAACTAAAAGGAAAGCCCTTAGCGATTGCAGGTAACCCTGAAGAGCGAAAAGGAATTGTTGTAACCAGCAGTTACGAAGCGAGAGCTAAAGGTGTTAAAACTACTATGCCGTTATGGCAGGCTAAAAAGCTTTGTCCAGAACTGATTGTTATGCGGCCTCATTTTGAAAGATACCGTATTGCTTCCAGGGAAATATTTAAAAGATTATCTGATATTACTCCATATGTACAACCAGTATCGATTGATGAAGGCTATATGGATGTTACTGAAAGCTACCTTCATAGGTCCCCAGTAGATAGTGCAATAGAATTACAACAAACACTCTTAAAGGAACTTGACTTACCTTGCAGTATTGGTATAGCTCCAAATAAATTTCTGGCGAAAATGGCTTCAGATATGAAGAAACCATTGGGTATTACAGTGTTGCGAAAGAGAGACATCCAACATATACTGTGGCCTCTACCTGTTGCCGATATGTATGGAGTAGGGAAAAAGACAGCGGCTAAATTAAACACTATTGATGTTAAAACAATTGGAGACCTTGCTCAACAGGATATATATCCACTTAAACAGATTTTAGGTATTAATGGGGAACGATTAAGGAATAGAGCCAATGGGATTGATACACGACCCGTTGACCCTGATGCAATCTATGAATTCAAGAGTATTGGCAGCTCCCAAACCTTACCGCATGATACCACGGACGTGACCGATATAAAGCGATTGCTGAACCAACTGGGAGATAATGTTGAGCGGCGAATGAAGCGAAAAGCCGCGGCAGGAAAAAGTGTGCAGCTTACCATTCGCTACCATGATCGAAGAACAATCACACGAAGTAAAAAGCTTCAAACCTATATTGAATCAAAGGAAGATATTCTTTTGGTAGCAACCGATCTGCTTGATAAACATTGGAATTTGGAACCCATACGATTATTAGGTATTACCGTTCAAGATGTGGAGGAGAAACAAAACATAGCAAAGCAGTTGGATTTATTTACCTATGAAAAAGTAGCTAATAGAGAAAAACTGGACTCAGCCATAGATGAACTATCTCAAAAATACGGTAAGGAAACTTTTAAGAGCCTGAGTGAACCGAGTCAAAGCAGCAGAGAGGAGCAACAACCGAAGACTAGCTTTCAAAAAGATTTCTTAGATGATTATAAACGATAGAGGCTGGGACATAACTAAATGGAAGAATGAGAATCCGAACAATCGGAACTTAGCGTAGGCAAAATACGCAGACTCCTGTGGGAACAGCACGAGCTGAAGATCCACTGTGTGAAGTGCTCTTCTTCACACAGTTAGCTGAAGCCGTGCCCACTAAAAAGCGAAGTGTTTTGCCGAAGCGGTACATTTGCTCAAGCGTTAATGTTCGGATTTTCCTGAATAATTCCTATTTTGTCCCAACCTCTATTAGTGAGGAAAATATAAAGGCGTATAGATCTCATAATATAACTGCACATTAGGACTCGAAAAAGACTTTACAGACGATTGGGTTTGTTAGCCGAATAATACTGCTATTTCATAATTTTTTTAACGATTGCAAAGGAAAGTTTACTTCCTGGATAGCGGAATGGCAAGTCAAACTTGGTTGTTTGTCGTAAAATACTCTTTTGGTGTGAAAAGGTATTAAAACTGTACTTTCCATGATACGCTCCCATACCACTATTACCTACTCCACCAAATGGAAGATGGGGGTTTGCCAAATGATAAAGCGTGTCGTTAATACATCCTCCACCAAACGCCACATTTTCCAGCACGTTTTGCTGGGACTTTTCTTTTTCACCAAAATAATATAGTGCAAGTGGTTTTTCCCTTCCTTTTAGTTCAGTAATCACGTGTTGAAGGTCAGTAAATGTTACTAATGGCAGAATGGGACCGAATATCTCATCTTGCATAACTGGATCATTCCAAGTAATCTCATCTAAAATAGTTGGTTCAATTTTTAAGTCTTCTTCATTAAAACCGCCACCAATAACTAATTTTCCGTTTGATAAGAAGGGGCGTAATCTATTGAAATGATTTTTATTTACAATCCGGATATAATCATCATTTTCAAGTGGCCATTTACTGTACATCTCCGTAATATATTTTTTAATTGCTTTGACCAACTTGGATTTTATTTTAGAATGGACGTATAAATAGTCGGGAGCTACACATGTTTGACCCGCATTTGTGAATTTTCCCCATACAAGACGCTTGGCAGCCAAATCAATATTCGCATCTTTATCAATAATTGCTGGACTTTTTCCACCTAGTTCGAGTGTAACAGGCGTAAGATTCTTGCTGGCATGCTGCATAACTATTTTTCCAACTGCAGTACTTCCAGTAAAGAAGATATAATCAAAACGCTGTTCTAATAACTGTTTAGTAACTTCTTTTGCCCCTTCAACAACAGCTATAAAGGAAGGATCAAACGTCTCTTTTATCATTTCAGCAACTAAAGAAGATGTTGATTGTGTGAATTCGGATGGCTTTAATACAGCAGTATTCCCGGCTGCAATTGCCCCAATCAGAGGTGCAATTGCCAAATGAAGAGGGTAGTTCCATGGAGCTATTGTTAAGATAACACCATAAGGTTCTTTGTAAATATAATTACGGGTACCTTTATGCGTAATTGGTGCGTCTGCTTTCTCAGGATCCATCCATTTCTTTAAATGCTTTAAGGTAAAATCGATCTCTGAATATAAAAAGCCCAGCTCAGTTGTATGGGTTTCGTAAGCTGATTTATTTAAATCACTATAAAGAGCCTGGTGAATTTCTTTTTCATAAGCCTTAAGCATGTTTTTAAGTAGTTTAAGCTGATGCTTCCGATATGAATAGTGGAGTGTTTTACCACTATTGAAAAATTCTCTTTGATTTCTAACAAGGTTAACAATCTGTTCTATTGTACTCACTTCCTTTCATTTGATTAAATAGTAAAATGAAAAAAGTCATGTGCAAGTTCTGTATTAATAAATATTGCTTTTGCCTCATTTAATAAACTAGCGTTGTCTTCATATTGATAACGTGATGATATATGAGTTAAGATCAACTTACTAACTTGACTCTCTTTAGCAAGCCCAGCTGCCTCTGTTGTTGTAGAATGAAAATAATTATGAGCCAGATCTCTTTTATCGTGTCCAAAAGTTGCCTCGTGGACTAATACGTCAGATTTATTTACAAAGTTTTTAAATTGGCCAGGTGAACGAGTATCTCCAAGAATGGATAGTATTCTGCCTTTTTTACTAGCACCAATATAGTCAGAACGATTTATAACCCTTCCATCCTCCAGCCTTACTGCATTATTCTCTTTAATCTGTTTGTATACCGGACCTGGCATAATACCACTCGCTTTTAACTTCTCTACTAACAACTCACCAGGCTTTTCTTTCTCTTCAATCCGAAACCCGTAAGTTGGAATCCCATGCTCAAGCTTCTTGGCAAATACGATAAACATCTTATCTTCATATAATTTTCCCTCTGATACTTCCACAATCGTTAAGGGGTAGGCTAAATGAGTTGAACTTAACTTGAGGCTTGTTTCTACATATTCTTTAATTCCAGCTGGGCCATATATAGTTAATTCATCCTCGCCACCTTGAAAAGAACGGCTACTTAAGAAGCCGGGTAAACCAAATACATGATCCCCATGCATATGCGTGATAAAAATCTTATTAATTTTCCTAGGCTTTATAGAAGTACGCAGAATTTGGTGTTGAGTGGATTCACCACAATCAAATAGCCATATACTATTTAGTTCCTGCAATAAGGTTACAGCTATTGCTGATACATTTCGTTTTTTAGAAGGAACCCCTGCGCCAGTCCCAAGAAATATCATTTCCATAACAAATCCTCCATTCTTTTAATTCCACCCACGCTTGTATTGCCTCGGTGCAGGCAAATTGTAGTTTAATTCTGCTGCAGCTGTAGTAGCCCAATAAGGATTACGTAATAAAGCTCGTCCAATAAAAATCAGGTCTGCACGCTCATTTTGAAGAATTTCTTCTGCTTGCAGTCCTGATGTAATCAGACCAACAGCTCCTGTAGGAATTCCAGACTCTCTTTTTATTTTTTCGCAATACTTTACTTGGTAGCCAGGGTACACAGAAATAGCTGCTGGTACTACACCACCAGAACTGCAATCAATTAAGTCAACGCCTAATTTTTTAAGCTGAGTTGAAAAGTAAATGAAGTCATCCAACGTATTTCCTTCCTCATTGTATTCATTTGTTGATAGACGGACAAATAGGGGCTTTTTCCATTCCTCCTTAATTGATGTTATTATTTCTTTTAGAAACAAGAAACGGTTTTCCCGGTTGCCTCCATATTCGTCAGTTCGCTTATTTGTTAGTGGGGATAAAAATTGATTAATAAGGTAGCCATGGGCTGCATGAACTTCAATAACATCAAAGTCAGCAAGTTTAGCTCGTTTAGCTGCACTTTTAAAAGAATCTATAGTTGTTTTAATATCATTTATGCGCATCTCTTCCGGAATCTTCGAATTTTCATTAAATGCAAGTGCAGAAGGCGAATAGATTAATGAGTCTAACACAGCCTTTCTTCCAGCATGTGCTAATTGGATAGCAGATGAAGATCCATAACTATTAATTTGTTCATTCAAAGCTTTTAATCCCTTAATCTGTTCATTGTTCCAAATACCCAGATCATATGATGAAATCCTGCCTTCTGGCTGAACAGCTGCAGCTTCCATCATAATCAGTCCCACTTGCCCGACAGCTCTAGAGCCATAATGTGTGATGTGAAAGGGAGTAACCTTACCATCTTCATTCGTACATGAATACATGCACATTGGGGACATTACAATTCTATTCTTTAATGTAATTCCTTTAATCTCTAAGGGTTCAAATAATGCTGACATTTAATTCCTCCTATAAATAATGGTTTATTTCTCAAACAAATCACGATACAGGCGTGCTTCTCCTGGAATATCGGTAATAATACCATCACATCCATAGTTAAAACATTTCATGATGTGCGCAAATCGGTTAACTGTAAATACACGAATAGCCATGTTTTCCTGATGGGAATGTTCGATGAGGGGTTTGCTTAGCGAACGGTACTTTACGTGTATGGCATCAGCACCGATTGTTTTTGAGTAAGCAACAATATTTTTATTTCTTTTTGATGTTAATAGGGCTACACTTAAATTATTATCGAAGTCTCTCATCCGTTTCAGGCTGTTTGAATTAAAAGTCGAAATTGTGGTACGATCAAGTAATTGATAGTGGAGTATCATCTCATAAACAATCGATTCTATATTCTTATAGTCTATTTTATTATTTTTAAGCTCAATATTTACATGTAACCGCTTATTTTGGGCCCAGTGCAGAAATTCCTCAAGGGAAGGTATGCGTGTTCCTGAGAATTTCTGTGAAAACCATGAACCTGCATCCAGCTCTTTCAGTTGATGAAATGCCAGGTCCTTAATATAACCGGCTCCATCAGTTGTTCGCTTTACATGTTCATCGTGAATGAGGACCGGTATATTATCTTTAGTCAGCTGAACATCGGTTTCAATACCTTCAGCTTCCTGAAAATATGCGAGTTCAAAAGCGGGCATAGTGTTTTCAGGTGCAAGTTTACTAGCTCCCCGATGGGCTAAAATTTGTGTTCTCACTAAATTCACCTCATGTTAATTGTGTTTTATTTATCTGGAAAAGTCAATTTGTAATGAAAGGCGCATGTGATTGTTCGAAAAGTGGACGAAAAAGCAAGAGTCTGTAAATCACCGGGGTTTGCGTGCGTTTGGGAATGTCAATTGCTTATGCCGGTATGTTCTAGGTGATGTAGCTAGATATATATTAAGGAGGATTTGTATGAATAGTTGGCAAACGAAAGAAGAATTAACCGATTTACTTTGTTCCCTTGTAAATCATCAAAGTATAACAGGTACAAATGCCGAAATAGCTTTAGCAGAGTACTTACATCATTTATTGGCTCAAAAAGCCTATTTTCAAACTAATGAATCCTATTTAAATCTTCACCCTTTAGAGGATGGGAGACGTCTTTTAACAGCTTTTGTAGAAGGTAAAGGTAAAAAGAAAGATACTATTATTTTACTGAGTCATTTTGATGTAGTTGGTATTGAGGATTATGGCTCGTTACAAAACCTTGCTTTTCACCCAAGGGAATTGACAGAAGAGATGAATACGATCAAAGGAGATTTGCCATTAGCTGTCCAAGCTGATTTAGAATCTGGTGATTGGTTATTCGGTCGGGGCACGATGGACATGAAGGCAGGAATAGCACTTCACTTATCTATGCTGGAAAGGGCCATTGACGGTGAATTTGATGGGAATATTCTATTTCTTACAGTTCCTGATGAAGAAGTGAATTCACAAGGCATGTTAACAGCATTACCTGTATTAGAGCAGGTAAAAAAGAAATATGATTTAACGTTTAGCGCATGTTTAAATGGCGAACCAATGTTCAGCAAGTATCCAGGAGATCCTTCTTATTATGTATATACAGGATCAATCGGTAAGGTGCTCCCAGGTTTTTATTGCTATGGAAAAGAATCCCATGTAGGAGAGCCTTTTGCAGGTATTAATCCAAATCTAATGGTCAGCTTTCTATCTCAGCAATTAGAATTGAATGAATCATTTATTGAAAAAATCGATGATGAAGTAACCCCGCCCCCAGTGAGCCTGATGCAGCGTGATTTAAAGGAAGAGTATTCTGTTCAGACTCCACATGCTGCAATAGCTATGTACAATGTATTATATTTAAAGCAGACTTTTAAGGAGATAAACGAAAAATTGTTAGTAGGAGCCCAAAAAGCGGCGATTGAAATTGAATCTTACGTTCATGAAAAAGCAGCAAACTTTGCTGAAATAGCTTCCGATTTCACTATCCCTGCATTGAAGGTAAATGTTGTCATGTATGAAGATCTTTATAAAGAAGCAGTAGAGCGATTTGGAGAAGAAGAAATTACGCGCAGGCAAAACCTTTTGGTAAATCAACGGGATAAAGGGGATCGTGATTTTTCCACATTGCTTGTCCAGGAACTGGCAGCAATGTGTAAAGACCTTGCTCCAATGATTGTGTTATTTTATAGTCCGCCATTTTATCCAGCTGTTTCGTCCAATAATGATCCATATATTGAAAATGTAATGAGTTATGTAAAAAAATATACCAAAAAACATCATGATATTGACTTAACTGTTTCAGAATTTTTTACAGGTCTGTCTGACTTAAGTTTTGTAGGCCCGGTATCTTCAAACAGTAAATTAAATCAGCTTACAACGAATATGCCTCTACAAAATAACGGGTTTGTCTTCCCAGAAGATATTATGGAACAATTAACGATGCCTATTTTAAATATTGGACCTTTAGGAAAGGACCCGCATCAATGGACAGAACGCTTGGAATTAGATTATAGCTTTGATTATTTACCCGAAATACTTAATGAGGCTATCCATCAACTATTAGCCGATTGATCTAATATTAGTGACTTTTCGACAGGAAAAGTGTAAAATAAAAATCAACTGAATGATCATTCATTTTTGGGGGATTTTATTAATGAAAGTATTAGATGAAACAATTAGGCAGCTTACTATACCAACACCATTTGCAGTAGGTGATACTCATGTATACCTGATAAAAGGGGATGCTTTAACTTTAGTTGATGCAGGGGTAAAGACCAAAGAAGCATGGGAATCATTGAAAATGCAATTAAAAGAGCTTGGTTACTATCCAAATGATATTGAACAAATTATATTAACTCATCACCATCCAGATCATACTGGATTAATAGAAGAATTTCCTCGTCTTAATAGTTTGGTTGCACATAAAAATGTAGATGTATGGTTAACAAAAAATGAAATGTTTTTCAGGCATTATGAACAGTTTTTTAAAGACTATTTTATAACGAGCGGCATACCCGATCGTTTTCATACTGACTTGGATAATCTTCGGGCTCCTTTACATTTTGCTGGAGAAGGAAAATTAACAGCAATGATTGATGAAGGGGACAGTTTACCAGGACATGCTGATTGGCAAGTGATCGACACGAAGGGACATGCTCAAAGCCATTTATCATTTTTAAGGGAAAGTGATGGATTGTTTATAGGTGGAGATCATTTGCTTCAGCACATATCACCAAACCCTTTAATTGAACCACCGCTTGAGGGGGATATAGAAAGGCCCAAGCCAATGCTTCAGTACCGAGCTAATTTAAAGAAATGTCTATCTCTGGGTATCAGCAAAGTATTACCAGGGCATGGTGAGGTGTTCAGTAATGTAGATGAAATCATACCTTTCCGATTACTAAAGCAGGAACAACGTGCAGACAAGGTCCATTTATTATTGAAGGAAGAGGCCCAAACTGTCTTTCAAATTTGTGAGCAGATTTTTCCGAGGCAATACGAGAAACAACTCGATTTAACAATGTCCGAAACGATTGGACAGCTTGATTACCTTGAAGATGAAGGCCTCATCGGTAAAGTGTCAAAGAATGGGACTTTAATTTATCATGCGACGTAACTTGGAAAACAAAAAAATTATTGTAACAGGTGCTTCAAGTGGAATTGGTGAGAAATTAGTCTGGCATATTGCTGAAAATGGCGGAATCCCAATTATGATTGCCCGTTCCATTGATAAGCTGGAGGCTCAACAAATAATATTAGAGAAAAAATTACAAGTTGAAAGCTTTGTTTATCAAGCTGACTTGCAAGAAGAAACTGAACTAGAGATTGTTTTTAAAAAGATACTTGAGGAACACACTCAACTTCATGGATTGATTAACAATGCAGGCGTGGGTTTTTTTGATTATATAAAGGACATGGATTGGCAGGAAGTCAATCAAATGTATCAGTTGAATGTGTTTGCCGTAATGCGTACTACAAAAATAATGATGGCCCATTTCTCGCAATATAACGAAGGGCATATTATAAATATTGCCTCTCAGGCTGGTAAAATAGCTACACCAAGATCTTCTGTCTATGCATCAACGAAACATGCTGTTCTTGGCTTTACAAACGGACTGAGGCTTGAAAATACGAGTACGAATATCCAGGTTACTACGGTTAATCTTGGACCAGTTCGAACAAATTTCTTTACTCTTGCTGATCCAGAAGGAAGCTATCAGAAAAATGTTAATCGATATATGCTCGATCCTGATCGAGTAGCGAAAAAAATTACAGCGGTTTTGTTTACAAATAAGAGGGAGGTTAACTTGCCTAGCTGGATGGAGTTTGGAAGCAAACTCTACCACCTGTTTCCAAGTTTAATGGAGACTATCCTTAAGAAACAATTTAATAAAAAGTAAAAACAGTGTGTTACTTTCTTTTTTAATATAGAGTGAGTATAAAACTTTGGGCTGCAATTAGTTCTTACACTTAAACAGCCACGTCCTGCTCCAGCGCCTTTGTTCGAATGGATTAATAGTGCTAAGTAAAAGAAATTAGGAGTGATAAAGTGAAACTAGTAATCAGCCCTGAAGCTGAAAGACAATTGAATAAACTTAACAAAGCAAATTCTAACTATTTAGTGTTGTGGTATGACACGGAGGATTGTGGTTGTGGGGTGAATGGGTTGCCTGCTCTCCGTTTTACTGATAAAAAAAATGAATCGTATATAGAAGTGGAAAACGAAACATTCTCTACGCTGATTCAAAGGGATCAAGCGGTATTTTTTGCGGAGAAAATGAGGCTCGATATAAGCAACGGTATGTTTCGACTTTCCAGCTCTGAAGGAATTTTAAATCCGTTCATCTCTCAGCAAAGTGTGTGCTATATAAATTAATTTGAAGGGGCTGTTCAGCTTGTCAGCCCCTTTCTAATTAGGTAAGAAAGTATAAATTTTTGGCTGGAATTAATTCTTACACTTAAACAGCCACGTCCAGCTCCAAGCGCCATCACCTAGTGCCCTTCCGGTCTCAACATAAACCAATTCATTACACTCGGGCCTACAGGATGTAGGTCAGTTCGACGATGCCACAGGATAAGGAAAGCATCTGTGAGATGCATCGCACGCAGGAAAAGTGCTTTTCTTTTTCAAGGACGTGGCGATCTTGTCGAACATCCTTTAACTAATATCTCATACTCTAAAGGAAGATCGACTAACTACGCCGCTTTGCGCGGCAACGTCGACCCACCCGCGATGCGCGGGCGCAGCGCATACGGTGATAAACGGGCGCCCTGCGTTTTTGTTCTTAGTTACCTGTGTTGTGTATATTTTATTGGTTTTGTTACTTTTTGAATATCCAAATACAAATAATGTGTAAGAGCTTTAGAGTAATCATGAAGCGTGTTTTCTTTTAATTGGTCTAGTGAACTTGCTCCGAATACGGCGCTGGCTACAGCAGGGTGTTTTAGTACATACTTTAAAGCAATTTCATTTAATGAACTTTCTTTTAAATAAGTTTCTGTTATTATAGAATGGATCTTTTTTAACTCTGCATACGAGTAATCTAAGAAACCGTCCTGCCCTTTGCTATCAATTTGTACAGCAGCGTTATTACTCAACATCCCTTTAGCCAGAGGGCCTCGAGCAAGCACGTTAATACTGTTAGCGTGCAGGAGGTCGAGGATTTCTTCTTCTGGTCTTGTGTCAAGCAAATTATACTGCATCATGACCGCATCCATATTAGAGCGTTTTACATATTCCCGGATAACATTAGGGCGAATAGAAGAGATACCATAGCCGCGAATGACACCTTCTTGTTTCAACTCTTCGAATGCCTCAATTGATTGGTCAATTGGATCATCTATAGTTCCGCCATGAAGCATATAAAAATCGATATAATCTGTTTGTAAGCGATGCAGACTCTCTTTACAACCTTTTATTATATGCTCTTTAGATGGGTCCCAAAACGATTCCTTCTTTTTTCTATTGAAGTGATTACCAACTTTACTCGTTAGTATAATTTTGTCACGTTTCCCCTTGATGGCATTACCAACTATTTCTTCATTTACTCCATAATCATACAAATCAGCTGTATCTAAATGATTAATACCTGCTTCAAGAGCGGCATCAATAATTGAATTTGCTCTTTGTAAATTAGTCCCCAGTGACATACAACCCAATGTTAATTCGGAAACGTAAATATCTGATTTCCCTAATTGATTTTTCTTCAACAGTTACTACCTCCGTTTCTGATTTCCTAATTCTATTGTAGAAACAGCCATACTCAAATACAACTATTTCGCAATTGGAACTAAATAATGTATGCTAGTATAGAAAAATAGCATGCTAATGTTAGGATGATTAAAAATGAAAAAATTTGAAGAAAAAACGATAAAAACCGAAAAGATCTATGATGGTAAAGTTGTTCATTTACAAGTTGATGAGGTTACGCTTCCTAATGGAAAAACAGCAAAACGGGAATTAATCAAACACCCGGGTGCAGTAGCGGTTATCCCAATTACCAAGGATAATAAAATTGTCTTTGTAAAACAGTACCGTAAACCTTTGGAAAAATCTATTTTAGAGATTCCTGCCGGAAAGCTGGAGGTCGGAGAAGAGCCCATTGTTACTGCTAAACGCGAATTAGAAGAAGAAACAGGTTATTCGACAAGTGAATTGTCGTTTGTAACGTCTTTTTATACCTCACCAGGATTTGCTGATGAGCTGATGTACATTTACATTACAGACCAGCTGGAACCATTGAAAGGCACCGTAACAGGTGATGATGATGAGTTTATTGAAGTAGTTGAATTAACATTGGACGAAGCAAAGCAATATGTCGAAGAAGAACGCATACATGATGCTAAAACAAATTATGCTGTGCTCTATTTACACGCATTGGGGAGGGTATAAATGTTAAATTCCTATTTTGCTGATATGCACATCCATATAGGTCGGGATATGTATGATAAACCTGTGAAAATTACTGGTGCAAGGTCCTTGACATTAACAAACATCTTGAAGGAATCCAGCCGCAATAAAGGAATTAATATGATTGGTGTAATTGATAGCCATGCTCCAGCTGTACAATTAGAGATTAAACAGCTTATCGAGGAAAAAAAAGCATACGAGTTATCCGATGGAGGTATTCGTTTTGAAGCGGTTACGTTACTATTAGGTTCAGAGATAGAAGTTTATGATGAATTTTGTAAAGGACCAATACACGTCTTATGCTATTTTCCGACGCTTGAAACTATCGAGCAATTCTCTGAATGGTTAACAACAAAAATGAAAAATATCACACTGAGCTCCCAAAGGTATTATGGTACTGCTAAAGATCTGCAATATAAGGTGAAGGAGTTAGGTGGTATTTTCATTCCCGCCCATGTATTTACTCCTTTTAAAAGCTTGTATGGCAAGGGCGTAAATAGAAGCCTAAGGGAAGTTCTGGATCCAGATTTAATTGACGGTATTGAGTTAGGACTAAGCTCAGACACAGCTATGGCTGATGAAATCAGTGAATTACATGATTATACATTTGTATCAAACTCAGATGCCCATTCATTAGCTAAAATAGCACGTGAATATCAGGAGATTTATATGAAAGAGCCTTCTTTTAAAGAATTTTATTGGGCATTGCATCAGGTAGATGATAGAAAAATAAAACAAAACTTTGGTATGAATCCACAACTGGGAAAATACCATACTACTGTTTGTAACGAATGCTTAGTGTCTTTATCACCTGATGCAGAACGGTGTTCAGTATGTGGATCCGCAAAAATTATAAAAGGCGTATATGACCGTATTCAGGAGCTGAAAGATGCTGAAAATAAGTCCAGAGAAAGACCACCTTATTTGTACCAGGTTCCTTTGGAATACTTACCATCACTGGGCAAGAAAACATATGAGAAACTAATATATCATTTTGACACGGAAATGAATGTTATCCATCATACTTCTTTAGAGCAATTGAAGGAAGTAATTCCGGAAAAACTAGCAGTTTCTATTATTCAAATGAGAGAAGGTAAGTTAGCTATAAAAGCCGGTGGTGGAGGTAAGTATGGTACCATCACTCCCTCGTGATTTTAAAATGATTTATTAAAAAGATAGTGTATTTGGTATTTTTACTAGGAATTCTTCATAGTTTTTAATTATAGTAGTATCTCTTGAATGGAGGATTCCGATGTACAAATATGGAGCAGCAATAATAAATCATGTAAAAGAAAATGCAACAATCTACCTGTTTATGATCATTCTATTCTTAACAGGAATAATATTTGGTGCTATTCTAGTTAATAGTATGAACTTTGTACAGAAGCAGGACTTATTTTTTTATCTAGAGCGTTTCTTTGGACAGATTATAGATAAGCAGCATATTGAAAGCAGTGAAATATTAAAAAGCAGTTTTCTTTACCATGTAAAGTATTTATTGCTACTGTTTGTTTTAGGATTATCTGTTATCGGACTACCTATCGTCTGGATTCTATTATTTATAAAAGGTCTGGTGATTGGTTTTTCTGTTGGATTTATTGTAAATCAACTAGGTGTCGATGGATTGCTATTAGCTTCCTTTTCCATCGCTCCGCAAAACATATTAATTATACCGATATATATTATTGCAGGAAGTTTATCCATGATTTTTTCATTGAATTTACTGAACAAACTATTTACACGAAAGATTTCACAACCAGTATTTCAGCCATTTGGCAGGTATATTATTATGTTTTCTTTACTGTTAGCTCTCTCCTTTATTGCAGCATTGCTTGAATCCTATGTATCTAATAAAGCAATGGAATTATTGATCAAGTCATTTTTTTAATAGTTATTCTTTTTAGAAATAATTATTGGTATTGGTATACGGGTTACAGTATACTTTGACACACATTTCTTTGGTGCATATAATAAAGGTGGGATATGAGGGAGGTTACTGGCCATGGAACATCGCATTGATCGTATAAAAAAACAGCTTCATGCACAGAGCTATAAGCTTACACCACAAAGAGAAGCGACACTAAGGGTTTTGCTTGAGCGAGAGGAAGACCATTTAAGTGCCGAGGAAGTCTTTCTACTCGTAAAAGATAAAGCGCCGGAAATTGGATTGGCTACTGTATACCGTACATTGGAATTATTATCAGAAATAAAAATTGTCGACAAAATAAACTTTGGTGATGGAGTCTCACGCTATGATCTTCGCAAAGAAGGCGCTGAGCATTTTCATCATCATCTTGTATGCATAGAATGTGGTTCAGTGGAGGAAATTATTGATGATTTACTGGAAGATGTGGAGAAAATCGTTCAAAATGATTGGGGATTTCAAGTAATAGATCACCGATTGACTTTTCACGGAGTCTGTAAACAGTGTCAGGTAGTTACAGTTGAAGCGACCAGTAAATAGTTTCTTTTGTCTTCCTAAATAGGTAATTTGGTTTTAAATCGTTATTTACACTATAGTACTAGAATTATAATTTACAAAACGATGGGAAAAAGGTACATTTGAGTTATAGTATTTTCATAAGTCCTCCGTTATATGTATAATGTGATTCTTTTTTGGCATATCTTTTAATAGTATAAGATTTTTAAAAGAGGGGATATGCCATATGAAACGACTAGTATGGGATACATGTAAAGTGTTTATTATATTTATAGCATGTACATTTTTATTTTATTTTGGATTACGAGCTATGCACTCCGAATATGAACAATATCACCGTTATGATCCTCCAGAGGGTCCTGCAGTAAAGGTATTTAATACGGATCAAAGCTTTATTGATCGATTGAACTTATTTTTTCGACTAGGGGAGTAAAATATGCTTACGCATGCATTTGAGGATTTTTTTCACTACCTGCAAATAGAAAAAGGATTATCCGACAATACGTTGAGCTCTTATAAACGGGATCTGAAAAACTACATGAACTACATAGATAAGGTTACTAATAAAGCATCATGGGATACAGTGACCAGAAATGATATAGTCGGTTTTCTGTATTTATTAAAAGACAGTGGAAAATCTTCATCAACTATATCCCGACATGTCTCATCCATCCGTTCCTTTCATCAGTTTTTAATCCGTGAACAAATTGCAGAACTAGATCCTAGTCTACATATTGAAACTCCTAAAAAGGCAAGACAGCTGCCAGATGTATTATCGATGAAGGATGTTGAGAAATTATTAATGATTCATGGAGATAATCCTCTGGCTATTCGAAATAAAGCAATGCTTGAATTGCTATATGCTACAGGGCTGCGTGTAAGTGAGTTAATTACACTTAATGTAAGTGACCTGCATTTAACTATGGGCTTTGTTCAATGCTTAGGAAAAGGATCTAAAGAGAGAATTGTTCCCCTTGGAAATGTTGCGAATAAAGCGGTAGAAGATTATTTACAGCAAGCTAGAAGGGTGTTAACAAAAAAAAATTTGGATGACAATGTTTTGTTTGTAAACCAGCATGGAAGACCGCTAACGCGGCAGGGATTTTGGAAAATATTAAAAGGGATCGCCAAAAACGCAAATATTAAAAAGTCGATCACGCCACATACATTACGTCATTCCTTTGCAACTCATTTACTGGAAAATGGGGCAGATCTTCGTGTGGTTCAAGAAATGCTCGGGCATGTAGATATTTCGACAACACAGATCTACACACATGTTACAAAAGCAAGACTAAAAGATGTATACAAATCTTATCACCCTCGAGCTTAATCTTTTACTCTCAGTCGTCTGACATCCTACAACATAAAACGATGATCAGGATAGATTAAATAATGACATATAAAAACGTAAACTAGGGAATCTAATTATAGGAGGTTTTAAGTATGAGAAATTATAAACGTGTCTTCATAATTGTTATGGATTCTGTAGGTATTGGAGAAGCCCCTGATGCAGAACAATTCAATGACACAGGTGCAGACACTCTGGGGCATATTGCTGCGTATATGAATGGCCTTCATATGCCAAACTTAGCTAGTTTAGGAATTAGTAATATAAAAGAAATTAAGGGAATTGAAAAGGCAGATCCACCAATTGCACACTTTACGAAAATGCAAGAGGCATCTAACGGAAAGGATACAATGACCGGGCACTGGGAACTAATGGGCTTAAATATTCAACAACCATTTCAAACATTTCCTGATGGTTTTCCTGAAGAATTACTGAACGAACTGGAAGAAAAATCAGGGAGGAAAGTTATTGGTAACAAGCCCGCATCAGGTACAGCAATTTTAGAAGAACTAGGTATGGAGCACATGAATACCGGAGCATTGATTGTCTATACTTCTGCTGATTCTGTTTTACAGATTGCAGCACACGAAGATATTGTTCCAATCGAAGAACAATATAGAATTTGTCAAATCGCACGTGAAATAACGCTGGATGAGAAATATATGGTGGGTCGAATAATTGCCCGCCCATTTGTAGGAAAGCCTGGCGCATTTCAACGTACTTCTAATCGTCATGATTACGCTTTGAAGCCATTTGGACGAACTGTAATGAATGAAATGAAGGATGCGGGTTATGACGTTATTGCATTAGGGAAAATCTCCGATATTTTTGATGGAGAAGGAGTTACTGAGTCAATACGTACTACCGATAATGAAGATGGAATGACAAAGTTAGTTGACACAATGCGCAAAGATTTCACGGGGCTCAGCTTTTTAAACTTGGTTGATTTTGACGCTAAGTTTGGACACAGACGAGATCCGGAAGGGTATGGAAAGGCCCTGGAAGCTTTCGATGCAAGACTTCCAGAGGTAATTAAAGAAATGAAAGAGGATGATCTATTAATTATTACTGCTGATCATGGTAATGACCCTTTACATGAAGGCACAGATCATACCCGTGAGTATGTACCTTTACTGGTACATCATACAGCAGTCACTAAAGGAACCGAATTGCCCATCAGGGAGACATTCGCTGATATTGGTGCTACCATCTCAGAAAACTTCAATATAAAAATGCCGGAATTTGGAACGAGCTTTCTGGAAGAATTAAAATAGAGAGGTTGGATTAAATGAACAATACTGCAGTTCAAGAGGCAAGTTCACATATACAGGAAAAAATGACAACCACACCGAAGATTGGTTTAATTCTAGGATCAGGGTTAGGAGTCCTGGGCGAAAAAATAAAAAATCAGATTACTATACCTTATAAGGATATTCCTCATTTTCCGGAATCAACCGTATCTGGTCACAAGGGACAACTGATTATAGGTAATCTGGAAGGTAAACAGGTAGTAGCAATGCAAGGACGATTTCACTATTATGAAGGGTACTCCATGCAGCAGGTAACCTTTCCAGTACGTGTAATGAAGCATTTGGGAATCGAATCTGTAATCGTTACAAATGCAGCAGGAGGAATTAACACCAGTTTTAGTCCGGGAAATTTAATGGTTATTACAGATCATATAAACAATATGGGAATAAATCCACTGATAGGGAAAAATGATGACCAATCAGGAGTTCGTTTTCCGGATATGTCACAGGCATATGATAAAGAATATATTAAACATGCAGAAGCTTGTGCAAGTAAGTTAGGGCTTTCTATAAAGAAGGGTGTCTATGTGGGTAACACTGGACCTGCATATGAAACACCGGCAGAAGTTAGGATGTTGAGACTACTGGGCGGAGATGCTGTCGGAATGTCCACAGTTCCGGAGGTGATGGTTGCTGCACATGCAGGAATACGTGTGTTGGGAATTTCGTGTATCTCAAACATGGCTGCAGGAATACTAGATCAACCGCTAACTCATAGCGAAGTAATCGAAACAACAGAAAAAGTCAGGGGAGACTTTTTGAATTTTCTGAAGGAAATTATTAACACATTGCCACAATAAAAGGAAGAGGTGATTGATAGATGAGAATGTATGATGTGATTGAGAAAAAAAGAGATGGACTGGAGTTAACATCAGAAGAAATCCAATTTTTTATCAATGGTTATACAAATGGAGATATTCCAGATTACCAAGTAAGCTCCTTATTAATGGCAATTTATTTTCAGGATATGACTAAAGATGAGAGAGCCAATTTGACACAAGCTATGGTTGAATCAGGTGATCAAATTGATCTTTCAGCTATATCGGGAATAAAGGTAGACAAACATTCCACCGGAGGCGTGGGAGACACTACCACTTTAATTCTAGCTCCATTAGTAGCTTCATTGGGCGTACCCGTTGCGAAAATGAGCGGAAGAGGATTAGGGCATACTGGTGGAACGATAGACAAGCTTGAGGCGGTGCCAGGTTTTCACGTTGAAATAACCAATGACCAATTTATTGAACTGGTAAACAAAAACAAGGTTGCAGTTATCGGTCAGTCTGGTAATTTAACACCTGCAGATAAGAAACTCTATAGCCTGAGAGATGTTACTGCAACAGTAAATTCTATTCCGCTGATTGCCAGCTCTATTATGAGCAAAAAAATAGCTTCAGGAGCAGACGCGATTGTTCTCGATGTTAAAACAGGTGCTGGAGCTTTTATGAAAGAGCTGGACGATGCTAGAGATTTAGCTGAAGCAATGGTTGCTATAGGCAATAAAGTAGGCAGAAATACGATGGCAGTTATTTCGGACATGAGTCAACCGCTTGGCAATGCTATTGGCAATGCATTAGAAGTAAAAGAGGCTATTGATACACTTCAAGGCAAAGGACCAGACGATTTAACGGAACTCTGTCTAACGTTGGGTAGTCAAATGGTCGTACTAGCTAGTAAAGCATCTAACATTGAAGAAGCTAGAATTAAATTAAGAGAAAATCTCTTAAATGGTAAGGCATTTGACCACTTTAAGCTTTTCCTTGAGTCACAGGGTGGAGATGTACGTGTTGCTGATCATCCTGAGACACTTCCACAAGCAGCGTATAAGATCGAGCTTCCAGCCAGAACATCTGGTACCGTTTCAGAAATTATCGCTGACGATATCGGCACAGCAGCAATGTTACTGGGTGCGGGTAGAGCAACGAAAGAATCTCAAATAGATCTTGCTGTGGGCATTGTACTACATAAGAAAGTAGGAGATGCTGTAGGAGTGGGAGAGTCCTTATTAACTATTCATGCAAATCAGGACTCAGTGGATGATGTAAAAGATAAACTTTATGCTAGTATAACGATATCAGAACACGTTACTGAAGCACCAACGTTAATTTATGACACAATCACAAAATAAAAGTTAAACCCCCTTTAAAAAGCACACATCGTTGTGCTTTTTTTGTTGTATAAAATACAACTGTAATGGCAATCCTAAAACTATATTGATTGTTGGAGGTAAAACTATGAAAAAATTTGTTTTAATCATTAGCATTATATTTTCAATAATTTTTGTTAGCACGATGTCTGTTTTGGGAGAAGAAAAAAAGAAAGATGAACCCGGTACGTTAAATCTAGCCCCAGATGCTAAATCAGCTATTCTCATTGAGAGAGACACTGGAAAAATACTTTTTGACAAGAATACGCAAGAAAAACTCCCTCCAGCTAGTATGACAAAAGTGATGACACTTTTGCTGATTATGGAAGCAATTGAAGAGGGAAATTTAAAGCTTGACGAAATTATTCGTGTGAGTGACTATGCAGCCTCAATGGGAGGTTCACAAATATTTTTGGAAGCTGGAGAAGAAATGTCTGTACTGGACCTGCTGAAAGGTGTGGCAATTGCGTCAGGCAATGATGCGAGTGTAGCTTTAGCAGAGAGAATAGCAGGCAGTGAAGATGCTTTCGTGAAAAAGATGAATGACAAACTTAAAGAACTAAACCTAAGTAATACAAAGTTTCAAAATACAACCGGTCTTCCTGCAGACAACCATTACTCTACGTCCTACGATATGGCGATCATCGCAAAAGAATTATTAAAATACGAAACTGTAACGGAATACACCTCAATTTATGAGGATTATTTAAGAAAAGGAGAGGAAAATGAATTTTGGTTAGTAAATACAAACAAACTGGTGAGGTTTTACCCTGGCGTTGATGGACTGAAAACAGGTTTTACCAATGAAGCAAAATATTGTTTGACGGCTACTGCTAAAAAGAATGATATGCGAGTTATCGCAGTTGTAATGGGGGCAGAAACTCCAAAAAAGAGAAATGCAACTATCTCTCAAATGTTGGATTATGCTTTTAATCATTTTGAAACAAAAAGACTATTTGATAAAAATCAAACGATAACCAATTTAAAACTTATGAAAGCTGAAAATAAAAGCATTAATATTATCGCTTCTGAATCAGTAAGCACCATTCATACGAGGGGCGAGTCTACAGAAAACGTAACTACAAAAGTTGAATTGGATGAGAATATGAGTCTTCCTATGAAAAAGGGTGATCAAGTGGGAGTTTTATATGTGAAAAATGGAGAGGAAATCCTTTCGAAAACCCCGTTAATAGTAGAGCAGGATGTAAATAAAGCATCTTATATAACATTCTTTAAGAGGTCTTTGCAAAAAATGGTGAAAAACAACTAATTACTTCTATTTTAGACGAATAACTTCTTCTTTTGTCACCGAGGAAGGATTTGGCCCACTAGATCGAGAAAGAGAACTTACAAAGCCATATTTAAGGAGGAGAAGTAATGGGCCTAAGTTCAAATTTTGATATTAAAGAAGATGTATTAATTGTAAGATTATCCGGCGAGCTGGATCACCATGAAGCAGAAGTGCTACGGAATAAATGGAAAGATATGATCTATAAAAATGCAGTTAAGCATGTCATATTAAACCTCGAGTCTGTCACCTTTATGGATAGTTCAGGATTGGGTGTTGTGCTTGGAAGATATAAAGAAGTGCTGCAGCTTGGAGGAGAAATGGTAGTATGTTCTATTTCTCCACCAGTCAAACGTTTATTTGAAATGTCCGGTTTATTTAAAATTATCCGTTTAGAAGAGAATGAGGAGTTTGCTTTAGTAACGTTGGGGGTGGCTTCATGAAAAATGAAATGTATGTTGAGTTTTCTAGTATTAGTGAAAATGAGTCATTTGCGCGGGTAGTCGTTGGATCGTTTATTACACAATTGGATCCTACAATGGATGAACTAACAGAAATCAAGACTGTAGTATCAGAAGCAGTAACAAATTCTATTATCCATGGTTACAACAACGAAGCACATCATAAAGTATCAATTTCCTGTACTTTATACGAAGGGGAAATCGAATTATCTATTAAAGATAACGGAGTTGGAATAGGTAATGTTGAGGAAGCTCGACAGCCACTCTATACATCGAAACCCGAGTTGGAAAGATCTGGAATGGGCTTTACAATTATAGAAAACTTTATGGATACCGTTGAGGTCATATCAAATCCTGGTAAAGGAACAACAGTTCACATGACAAAACAACTAACGAGAAGCAAGACTGTCTGTAATTAGGGATGCCTATGAATGTAAATGTTAAACAAAATAATCGCAAAGAGACCTTAACGGATGAACAGGTGAAAGATTATATATATAAAAGCCAGCATGGAGACAAACAAGCAAGAGATATCCTGGTGGAAAGAAACATTCGTCTTGTTTGGTCTGTTGTTCAACGGTTTATTAATAGAGGATATGATCCTGATGACTTATTTCAAATTGGCAGTATAGGTTTAATTAAATCAATCGATAAGTTTGATCTTTCGTATGATGTGCGGTTTTCCACGTATGCAGTTCCGATGATTATTGGAGAAATACAACGTTTTATAAGGGACGATGGTAGCGTAAAAGTAAGTCGTTCTCTTAAGGAAATAGGAAATAAAATCAGAAAAAAGAAAGATGAATTAACAAAACAGTTTGGAAGGTCACCTACTGTTAATGAAATTGCGGAAGAATTGGAAATTTCGCCAGAAGAAGTAGTACACGCGCAAGAGGCATCGAAATCACCGCACTCCATTCATGAAACCGTATTTGAAAACGACGGGGATCCTATTACATTAATCGATCAGATTGCTGAACAGGATACGAAATGGTTTGATAAGTTAACTTTGCAAGAAGCTATTAGAGGGTTAAACGAGCGGGAAAGACTGATTGTTTACTTGCGGTATTATAAAGATCAAACACAATCAGAAGTGGCTGAGAGGCTTGGAATATCACAAGTACAGGTATCACGATTAGAAAAGAAGATATTACAGGAAATGAAGAATAATATGGATCAATAGTTAAAAGTGATCGACGTGGAGCTTTGCAGGTTCTTTTCCTCATAATACATGCCAATAATTTAAGAAACCAAAACGGACACCACAATACGTGGTGTTTTTTTGTCCCTTAATTAACTGTGATAAAAATAGGGTTTCTGACAAATACTATCTTTGAAGACAAATTGTAGAGGATGACGTTCCAGTGACGGATATAGTTTATTTGCGTATGAAAAAAAATGTGGACCTTTCGTTCTTGCAAGATGTTCAACTTAAGCACATTGCGTATATATCAACTGCTTCAGTTCATAAAAAGAATCTGGAAAACACACCTATTTATCGAATAACCAAAAAAGATTTGAATGTAGTTATTATAGATAGTTTTTTAATTATAGACCATTTAACAACCTTGTATGAAGGACTTGAATTTCAGTTATTAGGACCTGCACAGACCATAATACGCATATCTAAAAATAAAAAGCCACCATCCATTATAATAGTGGCATGTGTATGGTTGCTTCTATTTATTGGAGCGGCAATGACAATTATGAATTTCCATTACGATGTAAGTATGCAGGAAGTCCAACAAAAACTTCATTTCATACTTACAGGTGATCAAAAGGAATTTCCTTTATGGATACAAATACCATATTCGTTTGGACTGGGAATAGGAATGCTGTTATTTTTCAATCATTGGTTTAACAAGCGATTTAATGAAGAGCCAAGCCCGCTGGAGGTAGAAATTTACAACTATCAACAAGATCTGGATAACTATATAAATCATTATGAAAACGAGTTAAATGATACAGAACCTCCTAGCTAATTTCATTCAGATCCTCATTGGTTTTGGTGGCGGTCTTGCAGTGGGCAGTGGCTTTGTTGCTTTTTTAACAGTGTTAGGTATCATTCCAAGGTTGATACAGCTCAGCAAAACAGAAAGATTGCTAAAAGTGTATGGGGCTTGCGTCATCGCAGGTACGCTGTTTGGGACATACTTCTCTTTTACGAATTTAACCTGGAATCAACCAATCATTATTTTAATAATTTGGGGGATTTTTCATGGCATATTTAACGGAATGCTGGCAGCTGCTTTAACAGAGGTTTTAAATGTATTTCCCATATTATACAAAAGAATTGGGATAGATCAACATACATTGTGGTTATTGATGGCTTTTGTTTTCGGCAAAATTGCCGGGTCGTTATTTCAATGGATGTATTTTGTGAAATGACTGTGTAGTTGGATTGGAGAGTTTGATTATGAAAAAAAACAAGCGAATGACAAATAAAAAACCAATTTCTTTAAAAGTCCTAGAGAATGAAGCTTACATGAAGGAGCGGCTGGGTTTAGGTGTATCATTTGATCTTGGGTTCCGGGAAATAACATTGCTTAAAAGGAATATCCAAATCTACTACCTAACAGGATTATGTGATTCATCTATAATACAAGAACTATTAAAAGTCCTGGTAGCAATTAATGATAATGAAATCAGCTCAAAAAAATTACCTGAAATAATTGAGAACCGTTTAATTCATCAACAGGTTGATCATATAGAGACAATGGATGAGGCGGTAGATCAGGTGTTATCAGGACTGATTGTATTATTTATCAATGATGAAAAATTTGCATTTGTAATTGATGTTCGTAATTATCCTGGAAGAACACCTGAAGAACCTGATACCGAGAGAGTTATAAGGGGTTCCAGAGATGGTTTTACGGAAAATATAATTGAGAATACAGCCTTAACTAGAAGAAGAATACGGGATGAAAGATTACGACATGAAATGTTGAAAGTGGGAGAACGTTCAAAAACGGATGTTTGTGTCAGCTACCTGCAGGACGTGGCTGATGAAGGTCTAGTAACGAAAATAAAGGATAAAATAAAAGCCATTGAAATTGATGGAATTACAATGGCAGATAAATCACTAGAAGAATTCATTATTGATCGGAAGTGGAATATATTTCCTTTAGTAAGATATACAGAAAGGCCAGATGTTGCTGCAAATCATTTATTGGAAGGTCATGTAATCATAATTGTTGATACATCCCCGAGTGCCATCATTTTACCGACAACCTTTTTTCATCACTTGCAGCATGCTGAAGAATACAGGCAAGCACCAGCAATTGGAACATTTGTCAGATGGGTAAGATTTCTAGCCGTCTTAGCTTCCATATACCTCCTTCCGCTGTGGCTGCTTTTTGTTATTGATCCTGATCTTTTGCCGAAAGAGCTGGCGTATATAGGTCCTAACGAAATTGGAAATATTCCAGTTACAATCCAAATTATCATGGCAATACTAGGAATAGAATTTTTAAGAATGGCTGCCATACACACACCGACACCGCTCGCTACTGCGATGGGTCTCATTGCAGCAGTTTTAATAGGGCAAATTGCTATTGACGTAGGGATGTTCAGTCCAGAGGTGATTTTATATGTAGCGATCAGTGCAATTGGTTCCTATGTTACCCCGAGTTATGAATTGAGTGTTGCTAATAAAGTATTAAATATAATATTGGTACTAATTACGGGGTTATTTGGATTTTTCGGCTTTATCATTGGTATGCTGGTCCATATATTGTTTCTAGCTTCTCTCAGGTCAATAAGAACCCCTTATTTATGGCCGTTTTTACCTTTTAATGCAAAGGCTATGATGCATATTATATTGCGCATACCAGTACCATTATCAAATAGTAGGCCTAGTATTGTTCACCCAAAAAATAATTACCGGCAGCCTAAATAGAAATTATAGGTGCTCCATTACAGGGTATGTAAATGGAATGGGATACCAACCATGATTCAAGGGCTTAGAAATATTAGCTCTTTTGTTTTTTACTTCAATGTGGTAAAGTAATTTTTATCGCAAGTTAATGAGGGTTTCTTAACATTTGCATAATGAAGTTTAACTTATAGTTTTTATAAGGGGACGGAGGGAAATGAATGATCATCGATAACCACCCATTCAAGGTAAATCAAAATGGCCATTTGGAGATAGGTGGTCTAGATACAACGATGTTAGCTGAAAACTACGGAACACCACTCTATGTTTATGACGTTTCAATGATTCGCAGTAATTGCAGGGAATTTTTAAAGACCTTCAATCAATTAGGTGTCAGAGGAAAAGTTGCCTATGCAAGTAAAGCGTTTTCTTCGATAGCAATGATCCAGGTGATAAAACAAGAAGGCTTGTGTTTGGACGTCGTATCTGAAGGCGAATTATATACAGCTTTACAAGCAGACTTTCCTCCTGAACGAATTCACTTGCATGGTAACAATAAAAGTATACAGGAACTTACTATGGCAATAGAGCATAATATCGGTTGTATTGTTGTTGACAATTTTCATGAAATAAAGCTTATCGAGAAAATTCTTTATGAACTGGACAAGCAAGTTGATGTGCTGATGCGTGTTACCCCGGGAATAGAATCTAAAACGCATCACTATATTATGACTGGTAATGAAGATTCAAAATTTGGATTTAACTTAAAGAATGGGCAGGCAGAGGAAGCTTTTAAAGCACTCTATAAGCATGATTTGATACGATTTAAAGGGTTGCATTGTCACATTGGCTCCCAGATATTTGAAACAGACCGCTTCTTAGTTGCGACAAAAGTACTTTTCAACACATTAGCGGAATGGAATAAATTATATAAATACGAACCAGAAGTATTAAACCTTGGTGGAGGGTTTGGCATCCGCTATACAGCGGCAGATTCACCAATACCATACAGTACTTATGTAGATGCACTTATCCATGATGTGCAACATCATGTAGAAGAACTGAATATTCCTATGCCTGAGATATGGATTGAGCCAGGGCGGGCAATTGCTGGTAATGCCGGTATTACGCTTTACACAGTTGGTTCCATGAAAAACATACCTGGAATCCGTAACTATATATCGATTGATGGTGGGATGACAGATAATTTGAGACCAGCATTATATCAAGCAAAATATGAGGGCGTTATCGCCAATAAAGCGAATCATAAACCAACAGATGTGGTTTCTGTAGCTGGAAAATGCTGCGAGTCTGGAGACATGCTTATTTGGGATCTGCCTGTTCCGGCTGTTGAAGATGGGGATCACTTGGCTGTTTTCTCTACAGGTGCCTACGGTTATTCTATGGCAAGTCATTATAATCGCTTACCAAAACCTGCAGTAGTTTTTGTGGAAAACGGGAAAGAAAAATTGGTTGTTCAAAGAGAAAACTATAAAGATGTTGTTCAACATGATGTAGCATATTTTTAACAGAGCTATTAAAAGATCTTCTTTTTCAGTTATGAGATAAACACAGTTTTGGTTGGGGAAATGATTTTCGTTTAACCGGTCTATTGCCTTTTGTCTTTAGCCTTTTTTTGCTATAATATTCAGTAGTGTATGAACACGCTGGGTAATAATTGGTTTAAAAGTCAGGTTATGAAGCGAGAGGAGTTGCTAGTGGCATACGATCCATCTGCAGTGTAAAGAAATGTTGAGTAGTTTACTAAAGTAAATGATAAATTAAACATAATTCTTATAATTAATAAAAGGGGATGACGTAATGAGTAAAAGAGGATATATAGTAATGGAAAATGGTAATAAGATTGAATTTGAACTTTACCCTAATGAAGCACCGAATACGGTGGCTAACTTTGAAAAGCTAGCAAACGACAACTTCTATGATGGACTAACATTTCATCGCGTAATAGATGGATTCGTCAGCCAGGGAGGATGCCCAACTGGAAATGGCACAGGCTCTGCCGGTTACACAATTAAATGTGAAACAGAAGGAAATCCGCATAAACACGTGGAAGGATCATTATCTATGGCACATGCCGGTAAAGATACAGGAAGCTGCCAATTTTTTATAGTTCATGATTCACAGCCACATCTAGATGGTGTCCATACTGTATTTGGTCAGGTTACTTCTGGTATTGAATTTGCAAAGGACATGAAAAACGGGGATGTTATGAAAGAAATGAAAGTATTTGCTGAATAATTATCTTTCTGTAAATATGAAATAGTGAAACATTATAAGTGGGGTTTCTATTATAATTCGAAATTCTGAGGGGGGTATCTATGGATATATATTTATTGTTATACCTCTTGTTTATAGTAGCTCCACTTAGTACTTTCTTACATGAAATAGGTCATGCTTTTGCAGCGCGTACTGTAAAAGCAGATCATATTTCATTATCTGTTGGCTCAGGAAATTTAATAAAGACTATTTATCTGGAAAAATTAAAAATTAACATACATATAATCTATTTTTTAGGTGGGCTGGCTAAAAGCCAAAGAAAAATCCCATACAAGAATTTAGAAATTGCCTGGGTTACCATAGCTGGCCCGATTATAAATGGGATCGCAGCTTTTCTTGTATTTTACCTATATACCATGTTTCCGAATAATTATTTACAATTGTTATTTTTATTTAACTGCTGGATTGCTATCATAAACATTCTCCCCTTTAAAATTAAAGGGAAACAGACTGATGGGTATACCATCCTTCAGGTCATTACACAAAAAGAATCAGTATTATAATTTCACAAAAAATGTTAGTATTAATTATAAGAATAATGGTAATGCTAGTTTGTATACTCTGACTCTATTCGTAATGATTGTTGCTTTTTAATTGTCATAGTTGATTAAACTGCAGGCGTAAATCGTTCCTGACATAGCTACTGCCAAGCAAATTTAATGAAGCACAGCAAGCAAGAAAACATTGCAACTACGTCACAGTTTATAGATTTTGTTTCAAAACAAAATCTGTTTTCAGTGAGTCGACTAACCACAAATAGGCTTCATTGGAATTCTGTTATGTATTTTGTACCGTACCGAGTAATCGCAAGTACAGTCCCAATCTTCTAGAAAACAGCACATACTTTCTTTAGTTAACTAGTAGATTCTGGATTGACAAATAATCGTAACAATGCATAAATATATATACATACTCAAAAAGTCCTGATAATAAAAACGTCTGAAATATGTTGTTTAGTTCAGAATTATAATTAAAGCACATAATAATTTGCATAGCTGTGTAAGTTATTTTGTTAATGAGGGGTATCTATGTTAATTCGCTATAAAAAGAATCTAGAAAAGATTGCAATGGGATTACTTTCTTTTATGCCAGAAGAAAAAGATGTAAAAAAATTGCTACAGACAATAAAAGAATATGAAACAAATCCGAACTGGCATCTATTTCTATGGAAAGAAGATGATGTCTTAGGTGCTATAGGTCTGCGTATAGATAATGAAATAAATGCTGTGATTCAACATATATCTGTAAATCCTTCTCATCGTAATTTGGGTATCGGAAAAAAAATGGTTAATGAAATTAATAAGCTATATGAAGAGAAATATGCTGTTTGTGCAAGTGAGAGCACACAGCAGTTTTATACGAAGTGTGACGAACCGGAAGAAGGAAATGATAAGGAATAACCTCCAAAAGCCAGCCTGAAGAAGGGCTGGCTTTTCCTACCTGGACTGGACGATAGATTTTACCAATAAATAAAACCTGTGCGTATCACCTAATAGTAGTTTTAAAGAAAAGGAATGATACTTTATGAATCAGTCTTATCACGTTAAGTTAGATGCCTTCGAAGGGCCACTGGATTTATTACTGCATTTAATCAATCAATATGAAATAGATATTTATGATATACCAGTTTCACAAATTACTGAACAATATATGAATTATATTCACACGATGCAAAGATTAGAGTTAAATATTGCTAGCGAATACTTGGTCATGGCTGCCACCCTGATTGCTATTAAAAGTAACATGTTACTTCCTAAACAAGAGTTCAATGATGTTCCAGATGATTATATGGAAGATCCAAGGGAAGAGTTGATGCAGCGGTTAATTGAGTATAGAAAGTATAAAGAAGCAGCTGAAAACTTTAAAGATATTGAGACAGATGCCAATCAAATTTTTACCAGGCCTCCGGCTTTGTTTGATGACATCGTTTCCGTTGCACCGCCAATGATCCAAGGTGATGTTTCCATTTACGAAATGTTAGGTGCTTTGGGCAAAATGTTTGAACGTAAAAAATGGAATGAGCCATTGGATACAAAGGTTAAAAGAGCAGAGATCTCAATTGAACAACGGATGGAAGATGTCATGCGGATTGTAAAAAAGACGAAAGAGGGAGTTTTATTTGATCGGTTATTTACAAGTAATTCCCGCTCACAACTAGTTGTTACTTTTTTAGCATTGTTGGAACTGATGAAAAATAATGAAGTTTATTGTATACAAAAAAATCACTTTGAGGAATTATACGTTTGTTCTATGGGGGCTTAAATCGTGGAGATAACAGAATTAAAAGCAATTCTAGAAGGCTTATTGTTTGTCAGTGGAGATGAAGGTATTACTATTAAACAGTTATCGGAAATCATAGGTGTATCAGATTCCGTCTTAGAGCATCTGTTGGAAGAATTGAAATATGACTACGAACGAACTGATCGGGGTTTTATGATTATGCAATCGAATCGAGTATATCATTTAACTACAAAACCTGAACACAGCAGTTATTTTAAGAAACTATTAGAAACTCCTCAACCGACTAAAATGTCTCAAGCTGCATTGGAAACACTTGCTATTATTGCTTACAAACAGCCAATTACAAGAACCGAGATTGAAGAAATACGAGGAGTGAAAAGTGATGGGCCCGTGCAGACCTTACTAGTCAGATTTTTGATTGAGGAGGTAGGTCGAAGGGATAGTGTCGGCAGACCCGCACTCTTTGGTACGACTAAGGATTTTTTGACTTATTTCGGCTTAACATCACTTGATGAATTACCGCCATTGTCGGAAAGCGCTGAAACAGACGATTTGGAACAAGAGGCAGACCTGTTTTTTGAACGTTTTAATCAATCAGAAGAAAAAAAGGCAGTAGATTAATGATAGTACAATATTTCCCCCACAATAACTTGTTATTGTGGTTTTTTTATACACGGTATAAAGTAGGTGGGCATATGCTACATCGAGGTGATTAGATGGAGATTAATAAGGAACAAGATTATCTAACTAGTCTGATTGAATGGGGAGATAAGGTTAAAAATACATTAAAGAGTAAGGATTTCGATGCCGGTACTTCGTCTGAGTTGGTGGAACAAATAGAAGATTGGCAAACTCATATCAAAAATAACATGAAGAGAAATCATGTTCCGACAATTGAAGAAATAGACCTGTTACAAACAGAAGGCCAACGAATATTATCTGCAATTAAGAGTAAAACAGGAGTTAGCGGGCAGGCAGATAAACAAATTCCATTTGGCAAACATCAACTCCCACCACTCCCTTATTCGTATAATGCATTAGAGCCTTATATCAGTGAGGAAATCATGCGCTTGCACCACGCTGAACATCATCAGTCCTATGTAGATGGTTTAAATGAGGCGGAGAGCGTGATCTATAAAAAAAAACCGGATGAAAAACTAATGAAACATTGGATGAGGGAACAGGCCTTTCATGGGTCTGGTCATAATTTGCATACTATTTTCTGGTACAATATGACCCCTGATTCAAGTAAAAGGCCCTCTGGTGAAATTCTGGAAAGTATTAAGCAGGATTTCGGGAGCTGGAATAGCTTTAAGGATTTGTTTACTACTGTTGCTGCATCTGTGGAGGGTGATGGCTGGGCTGTACTATTATGGAATCCCCGAAGCAGAAGGCTAGCAGTGCAGTCATTTGAAAAACATCAATTATTTCAACTGGCTGATTCTATTCCATTACTAGTGTTGGATGTTTGGGAACATGCCTATTATTTACAATACAAAACGGATAAGAAAGACTATATAACTAATTGGTGGAATGTAGTAAATTGGCAAAATGTAAATGATCGTTACAATAAAGCAAAAAAAATAAAGTGGCCTGAGTACTAAGCTAATTTCTAGTATGGTTTCCCGCAGACAGTGGAAAAAGTATGTGAACTAATTATTTATTTAAAAAAATCATATCAATTTATCTCATGCATAAAATATACAGACATACTATCTGTGGGAGGAAACCTACTATGCGATTTATTATATGTATTTGTATTATGCTATTATTTTTCAGTTTTAGTAACCCTATTATTGGACAGGCAAAACCAGGTGTCTCTGGAAACAATGCTGTATTAATAGAGCAATCTACTGGAAGAGTCTTATTTGAAAAAAAAGCCCATGAAAAAGAATCCATTGCGAGTATCACCAAGATAATGACAGGAATCATTGCGGTGGAATCCGGAAAAATGTCTGAGAAGGCTAAGGTAAGCCGAAAAGCTATCTATACTGAAGGTTCCTCTATTTACTTGGAACAGGGAGAGAAAATCACAATTGAAGATCTTGTCTATGGCTTAATGTTGAGGTCCGGAAATGACGCAGCGGTCGCAATTGGTGAACACTTAGGTGGTAGCGAAGAAGGTTTTGTTTATTTAATGAATGAAAAAGCTAAATGGCTTGGTATGACAAATACCAACTTTGAAAATCCCCATGGATTGGATTCGGACAACCACTATTCAACTGCATATGATATGGCATTATTAATGCGGTATGCAATGAAAAATGAAGAGTTCCGATCGATAACGGGAGCAACTGCCTACAAGTCTGATAACAGAACATATAGTTGGCAGAACAAGAATAAATTACTAACCCAATTCTATGAGTATTGCACTGGTGGAAAAACAGGATACACAAGGAAAACGGGAAGAACCTTAGTTACAACTGCAACTAAAGATGGAATGGATCTGATAGCTGTTACATTAAATGCTTCAGATGATTGGCGTGACCATATATCTATGTTTGAGTGGGGTTTCAAAAACTATACGATGGAATCCATTATAGAAAAAGGAGATAAGAATTTTAGACTTATTGGATTAGATGAAGTTACTACAGGTTATTTACAAGAAGATATCTTGTATCCTCTTACTGAAGCTGAAAATGTAGAAACACGATCCTATATAGTAAAAGATACGATTGACCAAGAAGATAGTATAATAGGTAAAACCATTTTTTATTTAGATGACAGCCCTATACTTGAAACTCCTATTTTCTCAGGTAAAGCTCTTGTGAAACAGAGTAATTTAGTCTCCCAAATGAAATCTGTTTTTAAACAGATACTAGGGGCAAATTAAACATGGTTAATGTTATATGGGCCTGTATGGCCATTATTGGTATTATTTATGCCATGTTTAATGGAACAATGGATAAAGTAAATGAAGCAGTGTTTGAAAGTGCCAATGAAGCTGTTACATTATCAATCGGTTTAATTAGTGTATTAGTATTTTGGTTGGGAATTATGAAGGTTGCTGAAAAAGCAGGTATATTACATGCATTAACTAAATTATTCAGGCCATTAGTAACCAGACTGTTTCCTGACATTCCTGAAGATCATCCTGCAATGGGATATATTTTATCGAATTTTACTGCGAATATGTTTGGATTAGGGAATGCAGCAACGCCGATGGGAATCAAGGCGATGGAACAGATGAAGCAATTAAGTGGAAGTGACACTGCTTCAAGGTCAATGATAACTTTCCTAGCACTAAATACTTCCAGTCTGACATTAATTCCTACTACGGTAATAGCAATTCGAATGCAGTACAATTCTATTTCTCCTACCGAAATTGTTGGCACAACAATTATTGCTACTATCATATCCTCAGTTTGTGCAATTTTGATTGACCGTTTTTATTACTACAAAAGTGTTTGGAGGAAGTGAAAATGGGTATAATAACTACTGTTAGTACATGGTTTATCCCGTGCTTTATATTAATAGTACTGTTTATAGCAACATGGAGAAAAGTGCCTACATATGAAACATTTGTGGAGGGAGGAAAAGAGGGTGTCAAAATGGCATTTTCTTTACTTCCCTTTTTGGTAGGAATGATTGTTTCTATATCTATTTTAAGAAGCTCCGGAGCTTTGGAAGCTTTTATAACCGCGATTTCCCCGTTTCTTATTTTTGTCGGCATACCTCCAGATATTATTCCATTGGCTCTGGTCAGACCAATCTCAGGAACTGCAGCATTAGGAATGACAACTGAATTAATTGATACGCACGGACCTGACTCATTTATAGGCAGATTAGCCTCAACTATGCAAGGAAGTACAGATACAACGTTATATATATTGACGATTTATTTTGGTGCTGTTGGAATAAAAAAAATGGGATACGCCTTAAAAGTTGGACTACTAGCAGACTTAATTGGTATAATAGCTTCAATAGTTGTTGTGACCATTGTATTTGGATAAACTGTAAATTAGCGTTAACATGAAGTTAAGTCCTCTAAGAAACACGAACAGCGCAACTACACGGTTTATCAATGTTTTACATTTCTTGCATTGGTCCGAAAGTAAACGGATATTCACCGGTAATAGACAAGTAATACACAAACGGTTAAATTAAATCCACAGCTTTTAGTAGTTCTTCAATGTTCTTATGAGTGTAAACTTTATCCGTAATGTCACTGGAAGCATGTCCCATAATCTTTTTAATTGACACTTTGTTGGCTCCTGCATTATCCATCATAGTAGCAAAGGTATGACGACAATCATGTGGCTTATGAGTCATTTTTACTTTTTTTATTAATGAAGCCCAACGATCATCATTGAATGTATTGTAGGCCATTTTATTATTTCTCTTATTCACCACTAAAAATTTGTTCTTTTCATCCATTCGTTTTTCGATGAGAGGGACTATTTTTTTATTTAAAGGGATAATCCTATCTTTACCAGCGTCGGTTTTAATTCCACCTATTATATACCTATCATTCAAATGTATGTTTTTGTTTTCAATCGTCAACAATTCACCAGGTCTTAATCCTGTGTATATCATAATTAAGGCTAAATCAGCAGATTCTAGCGTGTTTAGGTTACTCCACAAAGTATTAATCTCTTTCATGGTAAAGGGCTGTCTAGTGCCCTTATTTTGACTTCTACCTACATCTACAAATTTAGAATAATCTTTTTCTGTAATGTCATTTTCTAAAGCGAAGTTATATAATTGATTAAATAATACTTTAATCCTATGTTTTGTAGCGTAGGATTTATTGCAGTTATCAACTATTTCTTGCATGTGAATCTTTTTTATATCAATGAACCTAATATCGTGTAAACCGGAAGTGTTTTTAAACGCTGCATTATACCCTCTTATATTACTTTCACTCATTTTCTTGTAGTTTTCATCAGACCACTTTTCAAATACTTCAGCAAAGGTTATTTTTTTAGCATCAAGGTCGTATGGATTTTTATTATATTCAGCTAAAGCAATCATTGCTTCTTGTCTGGATGCATAATAGCCTACGTTTTCATATAGCTGCTTTGCTTTTCCTGTTTTTTCGTTTATTCCCCAACCCGCTGTTTTTCTTACTCCAAATGGTTTTCTTCTTTTTCCTGATAATTTATAAACACTGCCGTATCCGTTAGGGTTTTTCATGGATGATCACCTTTCTATAAAATTAATATAGAACATTTGTTCTATATATGATATACTATAAATAAATAATTTTCAAATAATAAATTGTTACTTTTTACCAGTGTGGTGTTTACCACACTTATAAACAGGTTATTGAACTATAATGCAATTAGCTATTCGGCTAATTTGTGTCGGTGAGTAGATATAATCTACTCGTCATCGCCTACTTCAATCCATTCATATAGATCTTCAATATGGCAATTGAGAATATGTGCAATGTTGTAAGCCACCTGAATCGACATCCTTTGTTTTCCTTTTACATATTTATTTATTTGAGGGGGCTTGACATTTAACCTATGCGCTAACTCAATTTGTTCCATATCTTTTTGATCCAGTAATTTTTGAAGCAGGCATCTTCCGACTAAATAAGCCAAATAGACACCCTTTCTATATCAACTAAGGAGTTGTTTCGCGTTGGGCAAGCATGTTGATTTGTTTGAACTCATAGAGAAATTAATCAAATCCGAAAAAGAAGTTATTTCATGTCACGAAGAGAACGAATAAAAGTAATTGCAGCTTTTATTTCTTCTTCTGTCGCAGTCTTGCCGTCAACGGTTAGGCTGTATTTCTTTTGTAGTTCTTCAAGACTAAAATCATTCTGAAGATCGTGTATAAAGTCTTCTTCATTATTTGTTAGGTCTGATCTACCCAACAAATAATCAAGAGAACAATCATAGAAGTCGGCTATCTTTTCCAAGGTGTCGTAGTCCGGTTCTCTCGTTCCTTGTTCATAGTTGGCAAGTTTACCGCGCGAAAAATCTAATTTTTTCGCAGCTTCATATTGGCTCAAACCCTTTTCCTTCCTTAATTGTTTCAATCTTTCTTTCAACATTTTCATCACACCTTCTTAAACATTATAGGAAACATTTAGTTTCCTTTCCACCTTAAAAAACAAAAAGACACAAAAAGTTTCTAAAAACACTTGACGGAAACAAAACGTTTCTGTTATATTATTACCACAAAGGAAACAAAACGTTTCTGCACAAGTGAGGTGAAGGAATTGGTAAGAAAAAAATTAACCGACTATCGGGGTCACGAAAAACGAAAAACAATCGCTACTCATTTAGGAATTACCCCTCAGATGTTGGGAGCAATTGAAAGGGGTGATCGTACTCCATCATTATCATTAGCTAAAAAGATAGCCGATTATTATGGGGTGTCCGTTGATGAAATTTTTTTTAAATAAAATAGACACGATTCGTTTCCGTTGTTATCTTGCCCAAATTATTCTCGGATTATTCACGAAAGGAGAAGAGCATGCAACAAGTTGAAGAACAGCAAAACATAAAGATAAAAGAAGCTGCAAGAATCTTAGGTAAGTCCGAACAATTTATCCGAATTGGCTTGCAACGAAATATCTTTCCGTTCGGCTACGCGGTGAAAATGTCGAGTGTTTGGACTTATCACATTTCACCTAAGAAATTAAATGATTATGTCGGGGGAGGGAAGCAAACCAAATGAACGCATTCAGTAGAAACATGTTAGAACGACACTGGCAACGTTATCACGAAATTATCAATGGTCAAGAAGCACTAAAAGAAAAAAGGTTAGTCGTGCTTAAACGTGACCTGGAACAAACATATGATATTCCAGTTTTGGCTTTAGCTGATGAAGCTTTTATAAGAGATAACCCAGAGGTTATGAAGTTGTACGCAGATGTTACTGAACATGTTGTAGGTGTATTAATTGGGAGGTTAGATTAGATGGAAATTCCTGAATATATGAATGTAAAACTGGAAGAAAATTTAAAGCTCTTGGAAGAAAATCGCGCGCTAGCAAAAGAAATTCGCTCTAAACAAAATATGACAGATGAACGCATAAAAACTCATGATGCTAAATTAAGAATTGCTTTATGGCATGCCTTATGTGTCCATGAAGACAAATTAAAAGAATCTATTGAACGCAAAAATAAAATATTGGCAGATAGAGAGGTTGGATTAGATGGAGAAGGTTAAGCTAACACAGGAGCAGGCGGATGCAATATATCAATGGAGAAAGTGTTCAGAAAAAGATGATTCAGAATTAGTGGAAAAACATATTCAAGGGTGGGTGCTTGAAACAGATCAACCCTTAAATGACTTAGATTTAGATGATTTTATCAAAGCTTTATACGTCGGTTATGAAGTAGAACCAGAGTTTGAAGTTGGGGATTGGGTTGTTCATGATTTGAATAAAACTCCGCGAAAGATTTTGAGGGAATCAAATCACGCAAATGGCGATTGTGGAAAATTCGTTTTAGAAGATAAATGGGGTGTATTGCCAGATTTTTTACGTCATGCCACACCAAAAGAAATCAAACAAGAAAAAGAACGCAGATGGTGGAGTAAACATGGTAGGGAAGTCTGGGTAATAAAAGAAGGTGACTTTCTTTCAAGTCCATACGGAGGCTCCTGTGAAGTCGCATCAGTGGATGAAAATAAAGGCATTCGTTTTGCTTACGGCTACGGCTATTACGATTGGGAAGTTATCAAATCAGAATATAAAGTTGCTTGCTTCATCAAAAACCGTTTAGACAAGGAGGTAACTAAATGATTCAGGACCATTATTTAACTGAAGATTATGATCAAGTAGCTGCTCATTTAGATATCATGCACAAGTCGCTGATGGGCATTCTTAACAGCGCAACAACAGGCGACTTTACCCACACGGATGATTACCAAATACAAATGCAAAAATCTTTAAAAGTGATGATGGCTCTTAATTTTAAAAAGCAAAAACGTGATGAGTTCGAAACTCTAAATAACGGAGTTTATGCCAGGAGAGGATGGAGGTGATAAATAAATTAGTCGAGTCGGGTTGGATATATGTCGGGTTGTTTGCAGTTGCTTATGTGTGGGTGATGGTGCTGTTGTTGGATTGGGTTAAGAGTTTGTGAGGGGAGGGTGAGAATTTGAAAATGCTTAACTTCATTAAAAATATCGAAGTCACATTATCAGGAGGATTTGCAGTATACGGACTTATTTGCATAGCTTTTGTAACGTTTATGGGATTATGGCAGTTGTTTGATCTGTGGTTTAAGTTGATTAATAAAATTTGAAAGGGTGGGTTATGAAATGAGTATTACAAAAGGTAGTTTAAGAAATTTTATTGAAGGACGTTTTAGAGAAGCATCTGAAAAAGTCAATACTGAAATCGGTGAATATTATGAAAGTGAAATCGAACCTTTGCTTGATGACAAACTTCAGAATTTGGACAAGGCAATAAAACAAGTTTCAAAAATATCTGATGAATTCTTAAAATTCCAGGAGGACAATGGGTTATCTGATTATTTCTATTCTCGTTATCTGAGAGACTTCAACAACTTCACTAGCATAAAAGGAAGCACTAAGAACAAAGAACTCACATCAATAAAATTCTGTGTGAGAAACGATAAAACATACACTCTGTTTGGTTTAGAAGAAGAGATCGAGAAAGCAAAGAAAGATCTCAGACCAAAATTTAATAAGTTGAAGGACCTCAATAAATTACAAAGTGAAATTAACGCTGTTATTACCAATGCAACAACAGGTAAAAAAGCGTATAACGATTTAAAAATATTAGGTGTCGATATGGAAGATTACAAAGAAGTGAACGCCAACCTACCAGCTATTAAAAAATTCAGCGTAGATACTTGCCTTGTGAATGGTAATTGCGAATGAGGGGAGGTGAAAAACGTGACCCACGAGGAGCTGTTATCTGCTGTCGAAGAGTTAACGGAAACCGCTGGACAAGCTGATGATCTGCTAAAAGAAAACAAGCTATTACGCGAAGAAATAAAAGGGCTGAATGAGTTAGTTCGTTTTTGGCAGCGGTTAGCTAAGAAAGTTGGAGGTGACAAATAATTGTACAGTTTAAAAGATTTATCTATGAATCTAGCAGGTGCATTAGCAGTAGGGTTAGTGATTATGCTGCTCATGTAAAAAACCCACTGACTGCAATCAGTGAGCTTTAAAAAATATTTGATTACTATCATTATAACACGGTGAGTTGAGAGGTGACAACGAGGTGAATCAAACGGAAAAAGCAATCGAGGACCAAATAAAGCGTTATCTTGATTCAATTGGAGCGTGGCACATGAAAGTGCACGGTAGTATGTATCAAAAAGCAGGCATACCTGACTTGATCGGAGTAGTAAATTCTTCATTTGTTGGAATAGAAGTAAAGAAGATCGGCGGTCGCGTATCGGCTTTGCAGACTGCAAACATTAAATTAATCAATCAAGCTGGAGGGCATGCATTTGTGGCGTATTCAGTTAATGATGTGAAGCAAGAATTTAGAGAGAGGGGGATTACATGACTATTCTTTATCCAACTCAACAAAGTGTATTAGACGGGGCTAAGTCATCTTATTTGTATAACTTGGGCACATCATCAGGAAAAACCTTAATTTCGATTTATCACTACCTAAAACACTATCAGGGTGAGCCGTTATTAATTGTCCAACCTCCGCAGAAATTAAAAACCGGGGAGTGGGCAGATGAGATAGATGTTGTTGAAAAGGCGGAAGGGATAACCATTCGATACGATCAGTTATCAGTCGGAATGTTGGCTAAAAAGTGGCAGGAATTTAAAGGGTATTTTGTCATATTTGATGAAGCGCATTTAATCAAAACGCCAACAAGCAAACGAGGAAAGGCAGCATTGCATCTTTCAAAAGTATCAAGCGACTTTGTTTTATTGACCGCAACCGCAGCTGCTACTTGGGAAGATACGATAAATTACTTCTTAATGTTTGGTTTCTATAAGAACAAAACACAGTTTTTTAAAGAACATGCAATTCTAGGAGATATGTACCTGGGTAATAGGGTTATCAAAAAGCCAGTCGATTGGAAAGAACAAGATGATTTAAAGCGTAAATTTAATTCATTTAGCATCAAGAAAGAAACGACATATTTTGTTGATTTACCGGACACACAAATTAAGGACGTGACATTCAAATCATCAAGAGAATACAACACGATACTTAAAGACAGAGTACTAGAAATTGATGATGAGATGTTACTTTTTGATACTCAACCTAAATTGCAATCAGCATTACGTTATTATGCTAACCAAAAAGATAAGCTTTCATACACTGAAATGTTAGCAGATGGCACCGACGAAAATATCCTTATCTTCTATCAGTATACGAAAGAAAGGGACAAGTTATTACAACTTTTAAAGAAGTTAAAGAAAAAAGTTTTTGAGGTAAACGGACAAAACTTTCATTTACCTACAAAAGAAGAACGCCCTGATTTAAAAAACAGTGTCACGATCTGCCAGTATCAATCTGGAAGCGCAGCTATTGAATTGCAATATTGTAACCAGGTGATCTTCTACACACCGACATATAGTTATATCGACTATACGCAAGCGATGGGCAGAGCTGTAAGGCACGGTAACAAAAATAAAGTGACCATTTATAGGTATCAGACAAACAAAACCATTGAGACAGCTATATATGGTGCCCTTAAAAACAAGAGGGACTTTACAGAAGAATTGTTTAGGAAGGAGCTGAAGCTGTGAGCCTTACCACCCAAGCAGGCGATAACGTCACTAAAAACAGAAATAAGTACGTCGGTGGATCGGACATACCTACCATCTTAGGTATCAATAAATACAAAACGAAATACGAGCTGGCCCAGGAGAAGCTAGGTATTACAAAATCAGAATTCAAAGGCAATGAGTATACCGAATACGGAAACATTATGGAGCCACAAATCAGGGATTATATCAATGCAGTAGAGATGATGTCTTTTAAAGAACAAACCAAAAAGGATGATCAATTAGGTATTAGATCAAACACGGATGGTTTTGATGCAGGCGCAAGTGTAATTCTTGAAATCAAAACACATGGTAAGACACCGACGATGGAAGCATACAAAGTGCAAATGCAACTGTACATGTATCAATTCGATGTAGACGTAGGTTGGTTGGCTCTTTATGAAAGACCGAAGGATTTCGATGCTGAATTTGATAATCAACACCTGAAAATCCAAACCGTAAAACGCGATGATGATTACATCAACAAAATATTAGCAGCAGTTAAAGAGTTCTGGGAGGCTTGCGACTATCTAAGAAATAACCCTGGTGCAAGTGAACATGATTTTAATAATTTTATAAAGGGAGATGAGATTGTGGCTACAAGTACAGCGGAATTACAAGTAAAAACACTTAAATTTGAACCGGCTAAAGTGGAGTTTAACTACAAAGAGTTGGAAGCAATTCTTGAAGAAAATCTTAAAAAATATAACGGGCTTACATTTACAGAAGATGATGTGGCTGAGTGTAAGAAAACAATTGCTGAATTAAGAAAAGGAAAGAAAGCGGTTGATAGCTATCGCTTGGATACTAAGAAAAAACTAACGAAGTCTGTAACTGATTTTGAAAACCAGTGTAAGCAGCTTAATAAAAAGTTTGATGAAGTATTAACTCCGTTAGTTGAACAAAGTGATCAGTTTGAAGAAAAAAGAAAGGATGAGAAAAGGGTAGAGATCCAAGCGGTTATTGACCAACTGGTAGAAGATGAAGAACTTAATGAAAAGTATGCTGCTGAATTGGTGATTGAGGATAGCTACTTGAATAAAGGAAAAGCCATGAAAGCGATCAATGAAGAATTAAGCCTAAAAGCACAATCTCTTGGTTTTAAACAAGCTAAGTATCTGGCAGATGAAGAGAACATTGTTAACACTGTAAAACTAGCAAATGCAGAATACAAGATTAACTTAACTGAATCTGCATACGTGAGGTTGCTTGAATTTAAAGAGGTTGGCGATATTAAAAGGCAGATCCTAGATGATTCCCACACAGAAGTAGAAAAGCAATTGGAGAAACAAAAGAAAGAAGTGGAAGTTAAAGAAGTCGTCGCAGAAATAGTTACACCTGTACAAGCTCCAGAAGAGGACGAACCAACCTACTTTGAAGTATATAAAGTAACTGGTACTGAGTCGCAGTTGGAAGCTCTTGAATCGTTTATGAAGCATGAACAAATAGAATTTGAAATTGAGGAGGAAAAATAAATGTCACTATTACCACCAAACAAAAAGAAAGTAGCCAAGGAAACACCTAGAAACTTTGTCATCTTTGGAGAAACAATGAATGGTAAAACATATTTTACAGAAGAGTTCCCAAACCCGATCAATCTTAATACGGATGGGAATGCGGAAATGATCGAAACTCCTAGTATCAACATCAGTCATCAAAGAGATAGCAAAGGAACGATCACTAAAAGTGTAAGTGATGTACTATCCGATGTTATCGACGAATTACAGGGAACAAAGCATGGTTTTGAAACAATCGTTCTTGACACTATCGATGACATTATCACGCTATTTGAACAGGAAATTTGCGAAGGGGAAGGCGTTAAGTCGATAGGAGACATTGGCTGGGGTAAAGGCCATGCAATGTTAGAGATGATGGTCCGGGTGTTGATCATGCGACTAAAAGAATTAAGCATGAAAAAGAAAGTGAACATCCTTTATATTTCGCGCTCAATTGATATTGAAGAAAACGACGTTTCAAAACAAGTTCCATCTCTTAAAAAGAAATGGATGAACATCGTAAATGGTAACTCTGATTACACCATTCTTTGTCGCAAGATTGGAAAACAGTACATTCGAAAAGTTGAAAGCAAACGCAAGAACTACACCAGAGACAAAATAGATGATGAACAAATTGCCAGTCTGCTAGATACGGTTATTGGTGCTTATGAAAAGAGTAAAAAGACAGATGTTAAAGATGCTAAAAAGATTGTAGAACAGCAGGAGAAACAAGAGGAATTGGAACAAAAAGCAAAGCGAAAAGAACGTGAGGAAGAAGCAGCAGGCGAGAGCACTAAAGATAATCCGGACCCTAAGCAAGATAAACAACCAGAGCAAGCACCTAAAGAAGTAACCAAAGAACCTGAACAATCCAAAAAACAACCAACAGCGAGAAGAAGACCACCAAGACAAGCTAGGAGTTAATTATGTCATATGAAGTGGTGTTGGTGATCAGTTGCATTGTAAGCGTATATGTAGGTTATTCATTGGGTGAGTATTTCACGAAACGTGACTATAACAAAAAAATTAAAAATAGAAAAGGATGATTAAAATGGGATTGAATTTAAAAGAGATGGCAGCAGAAATATTAAACGAAGGTTTTGACCCACGTAAGGATGCAGTTGGTGGAGATTTCGAAGACTTGCCGGATGGTTTATATGATGGAATTCTTACAGATGTAAAGTGGCAAGGTCCAAATGATAACGGTACGGAGTGGTTATCATTCGAGTTCGAAATACTCAATGAAGGATATGAAAATAGAAAGTATTTCGGAAACGTCTTTTTCTCTAATGAAAAAATGATGCAGTTGAATCTGAAACGTGCAATGAAAACAGCGGCCGTTTTGGATGTTGATCTAACCATTGAAGATTTTGAGGATACGGATCAGCTTATCGAAGCATTACAAGCAGCCATCGGTAACCAGTGCATGATTGAATTGAAAACCAATAAGAAGAAGACTTTCCAGAACTGGGAAGCGTTAGAAGAAGCTCCATTCGAATAAGGGGTGATATAAATGTTCACTTTTTACAAAGCGGAAACGACAGAAGATAGTTGGAACATTTACTTTAATCAGGATGGGAAAACAACCAAACTACACAATGACAAAGAGGGCTTAACTGCTCTCTTGTCAGGTGTAAGTTATCTGGTTGGTTATGGCAACTTTAATTATGACGACAAGATACTGGCATCCATTTTAAAAGGAATAAACCCCTATAAGACAGTGGAAAAAATAAAAGAAGGTAAAAACGTACGACTCACTATAAACAACCCTATTACGCTTGATGTATCGCAGGAATTAAAGCAGGTAGAACTACAGGAAGCCAAGTTAAATATAAATAGCCAACTGGCAGATGTGGATTTCATTAAAGAGTTATTTGAGAAAAGGGAAAGCTATTTTGCTTCAAAATTCGAGATCGTGAAAGAGTTCAAGTTACCAGCTGCAAGTGTTAAAAAGACAAGGGCAAACTTAGCAAGTGAAGTACTGGAAGCCAAGCCATCGGATGACAACAAGCGACTACATATTACTTACGATGAGCGGTTACCAAAACACGAGTTACCTGGTACGGTTGTGGATTTTTATAAAGGGATAGAAAAGGAATACAAGTCCGGTATCCCCTTCAAAAATTTAGAAGAAAGAAAATTAACTTACAAACTAGCAGGCATTGATCACATCTATGGTTTTGGTGGATTACATGCAGCTAAAGAAAATTACAAGGGAGAAGGAGAGTACATGCAGATCGATATAGCAAGTTACTACCCTTCTCTTATTATAAATAACCACTTTATAGATCATATGGACAACTTCAAGAAAATATACCACCAAAGGCAACAATTCAAACTGGAAAAGAATCCGAAAGAGGAAATCTACAAGACTCTAAATAGCAGTGTATATGGTGCCATGAAGAGCAAATGGAACAAACTATACAATCCTAGAATGGCAAATAATATTGTTATTAATGGTCAATTGATCATTACACATTTAATCTGCTTGTTAGAAAATCATTGTGAGATCATCCAGACAAATACGGACGGTATTATCATCAACTATAAAAATGGGTTTGAAAGAAACATTATCAAACTACTAGAACTATTCGAAAAGGCTTATGATCTGAAATTTGATGTGGACCTGATAACCAAAATAGCACAAAGAGATGTAAATAATTATGTGCTTCAGTACCAGGACGGCAGATATAAAGCAAAAGGCAGATTTTCTAATTATGAAGGTGGAGACTTTGAAAGAAACAGTCTCACTATTATTGACAAGGCGCTGGTTGATTATTACATGTCAGGAACAAAAGTTAATAAAACAGTCATCGATCTATGGAAAAAAGGAAAATTAGAGTACTTCCAATATGTAGCCAAGTCCGGAAAGTATGACGGCATGGCACAGGAAGTTAAACAAGATACGCTCCTGGAAGGTAACTATGCAAGTGAGTTTGAAAGGTTACCTGATGTAAACAGAATCTTTGCTACAAAGGATAGGTATATGGGGTCTGTTTATAAGACAAGGGATGATAAAGAAACCAAATACAGTAAGGTTCCTTATACGTCAGAAAACAGTCTGGTTTGGAATGAAGATATAAAGAAATTAGACAAAAGGAAATTGGATCTGAATTGGTACATTAAACAGATCGAGTCCTACATGTTTTAAGTTACTGGAGGTGATGGGATGTTTAAAGCTGTAGATACGTTAGAAATATCTAAGGAAAACCACATCATCGAGCAATTGCATAAGCTGGGTTTTTATAAAACAAACGGATTGAGTTATAAGGAATTGGTTCATAAATTAGCTGTAGAAAAATCAGGGAGGGAGTAGTGGAGATGGCTCCAAAAAGACTAGTAAAAGGTGACACGTATCGTCCGGTAGTTACTGTAATAAGAGTTAAAGCTGATGTACCTACGATAATTGTTATTAGTGGGAAAAGGTATATTTATCAGCCGGAAAGCATGTTTAAGTGATGGTTGACAGAAAATGCGAAGGAGTGAAAATTATGACAGTTGAAGAATTAATAGAGGAATTAAAGATGTACAATCCAAAACAAAAAGTGTGGGTACGTATTGAGGGTGCATTTAGGCAAGTTTCGCAAGTTGACGAAGATGAACTAATTAATGACGATGACTTGGTTATTTCTTAGTTAACATTCCGAATAAAAAACGAACCAGGAGGGGTAAGTGATGAGTGAACGGATGGAAGAAATTGCTTTCGATATTAGAAACAGTATTCCTGAAATCATAGAAGTTTTACAGCAAAAAGAAGGTTTAGCTGAACGTGTGGAGGAATTGGAAAAGGAAAACGAAAGACTAAAGAAAGGGTGGAGAAAAGAAGAAAAAAATCACAACACAGATAAAGGTTTTATTTATGAATTATATGAAAAAGGAAAGAAGAAAGACATTGAGAATAAACGCTACAAACAGGCTTTGGAGTTTTATGCGGATAAGAAAAATTACGACATATATTATGACCATTCCGGAGTTATTGGTGATGATGAAGGCAAGAAAGCACGTCAAGCCCTGAAAGGTGATCCCAATGTCAAGTAAGGATCCGTTAAAAGAGGTACAAAACAAAATTACGAAATTAGAAGCGCAGATAAAGAAACTGCGTGGTACGAATAAAGAATGGCGCGATAAGTATTACAATGCAGAAAGACGACTAGAGCGGTTCGACAGTACAATGGTCAACCAAAGTGAGCTTGATCAACTTAAATTGGAAAACGGTAAACTGCGTGTCGAATTAAGTACTACGAAACGCAATGCACGTGCAGCTGAAAAGCTTGAGAAAATACAGGAGATATTGAAGAAGTGAAAAATTTAAGGGAGGTAAACCAATGAATATCACAGTTAATGAACAAGCCCAAATGTTTCAGTTAGCAACAGATAAAGGATGGGTTCCACAGGCAGGACACGGGATTAAAGTCGGTAAATATCAGTTTTGCGCTATTCCAAAAGGAGATGTCATTAATGTCTCCGAAGCGACTACTGGCGCAAAGATAATGAACATACCTGTGGACTCGTCGATTTATTTGCTAACTTCCACAAAAGAGGATTCTATCAAATTTTTTCACCAAGTCGGCGAATCAATAAAACGAATCATTGATAAACAAGATGACTTTGACGGAATGCTTATACTCATGCGAGAGATGGCGTTCGAGAAACTTGGTGAAATGCCACCAATTGAAGATGTGGAGGTAAACCAATGAAAGAAGAAAAAAGAACATTAGTCGATATTTCCAATGTGCGCATTAAAGAGTACGACGGCATGAATGTGGTGGTTGAAAGGTATGAGAGTGTATTTGTACCTAAAGACCAACAAACTATCAAGAAGTGGGTATTTAAAGGCTATTCTCGAAGTGTATTATCTGCTTTGCTTAAGATTCAAAAGGACGAGCTGTTGATTGATAAAAAGATAGTGAGTGATCTGGGTACTTATCTGGGAGCGGTTGAAAAATCAAATAATGAATTGCTGGAGGTAGTGAAAACTCATGAACCAACAACCAATCTATAAATCTATCAATAAATTAAACTATCGCACCAAAGTATTAAACGACATCAACCGAGAACGAGATCGTCAATTTTATTTATACGGGGAACAAAAAGACATTAACTTCCCGCTGATGTTCGCCATTCTTTCAGAAGAAATTGGAGAAGTTGCTCAGGCCATACAAAGTCAATACGAAATGGATAGTGTGAAAGAAACCGATTCCGATAATTTATACAGAGAATTAATTCAAGTGGCAGCAGTGGCGGTCAAAATGGCTGAGAGATTAGTACCAGATGAGGTACCTGATGAGTAGAAGAAAATGGTTCCTACTCTTTAGGAGAGAAGGAGAACAAAAAGTTTACCTCTATGAACCTTTGAAAAAATATGAATTGAATGCACGAAAAAGAAGAGGTTGGAAGGTTATAAGCGACTAATTAAAAGCTAACAAGCAGAGAAAGGGGGTCTTCATCTTTGATCAAATATATTGAGTTAGACGGCAAAGCGCCTAAGCATGATTTCAATACTTTCAGTACGGATCATAAAAATTATAAAGATGCTGGTGTCATCTTAAATAACAAAGTGGTTGTGGTTGATTTTGATGATGAAACCACTGATGAGTATTCTGCCAAAATCGGTGAGCTTATCTACAATAAATACCCAACAATAAAAACAAAAACAAAGCGTGGTATACACCTGTACTACCAAAAACCCAAGTTTGTATTTATTAAGAACTGGACAGGCAAATTAACAAACTCCGGTGTACAAGTTGACTATAAGACAGGTTCTAAATCTATGGCTACGATCAAACAAAATAACAAGCTTAGACCAATGGAAAATAACCTGTTATTAGGTCAGTGGGAGCAATTGCCGATGTTACCCATTGAGTTATATCCCAGTAAGCTAAAAGAGTCCCTGATGGGCTTAAAAGAGGGTCAGGGGCGCAACAGTTTACTTTATACCCATTTATTAGCCATACGGGAGATGTACCCTGATGTTACGACTGAACAATTAACTGATCTTGCTGAATTTATTGATAAGCAGGTGTTTGCTCAAAAGTTAGATAAAAACGAACTTAAAACGTTGCTATCCGGCGTACTGGAAAAGTCTATCAATGACACCAAGAATAAGTTCCTGGACCCTAAAGATGTTATTACCATGAGTGATGTTTTAACAAAAGAACATTTAATTAAGTATTATAATCAATCGCTTTATTATAAGACAGTTAACGATGGCTGGATCAGTGATGATAACAAGTTACTTCGAGCGATAGACAAGCGAATCAAACTGAAGCCAAGACAACAAAGCGAGCTGCTGAAACGTTTTGAAACAGATGCAGAATTAATTGAAGATGATGTATTTCCAATCCGGTTTAACAATGATTATATATTAGATACCAGTAATGAAGTTATTCCTGTAGAGAGCGACTTTACGCCTTTTAATTTAGATGTTTCTTATGATGAGACAGTTTATAACGAGAGTGTAGACAACTTCCTTAACTTTGTAACTAAGAACAGACCGGATCTTAGAACAGTATTAGAGGAAATGTTCGGCCATATACTCATGACTCATTCATTCCCACACAAAGCCTTCTTCTTGGCTGGTGAGTCCGGTTCCAATGGTAAGAGTACACTATTAGAAATGCTTAATAGTTTCATAGGGGATCTGGGCCATACGTTGAGTTTAGAAGATTTTAATGAGTCATTTCAAATAGCTACACTTGATGGGAAGCTAGCGAACATTGGTGATGACATAGATGCTGCCTATTTAGAACGATCTAAGAACTTTAAAACATTAGTGAGTGGTAACACTATATCAGTTCGTAAACTCTACGGGGAGCCTTTTAAATTAAAGAATAAAGCCACACTAATATTTACCTGTAATGAAATGCCGACATTTAAGGATAAATCAGGAGGGATTGCCAGAAGACTGGTTATCATTCCTTTTGATAATAAAGTAAAAACAGTAGATACAGAGATCGACCAGAAGCTGTCAACAGAAAATGCTAAGTCTTACTTACTAAAGTTGGCTATTGAGGGTTTAAAGCGCATTGTAAGCAATGGTGGTATTAGTTACAGCAAGACGATCGAGGACGCAACAAACAAATACTTAACCGAGAATGATAGTGTGCTGTCCTATGTAAATGATAGAGAATCAAACGAAAAATCAATCGAAGGCTTAACGGTTGATACAGTTTATTTGCAGTATCAGATATATTGCGAAGAAATGGGCCTTAAACCTGTTGGTAAAATAGCAATGAGTAGGAGAATTAATACCGCAGGCTATGAATCGCAGAGGAAACGGCTAAAAGGAAAATTAAGAAGTGTTTATGTGAAGGTTAGTTAGATCTGTTCAGGATGTTCAGGATTGTTCAAGATAAAAAACGCTATCCTGAACACCTATAATACTATATATACCAATACTTATACTCTCTTTTTGTTCAAGATAAATAATAATAGTAGTAATAGTATTTATAAAGTAATAGAAAAAGAGAGAGTATAAATATAAAGAGGTAGGTTTTCGTTATTTTATCTTGTATCTTGAACAAAAACTTAACTTAAGCCTTGTGTCCGTAAGACTTATAGCTGTTCAGGATACGTTCAAGATGGTACAGGATGGACAAGATGAAAAATGAGGGAGGGTCTAATGAATGGCAAAATTACCAAGCGAATTTATTGATGAAATAACAAAATCAGTTATCAAAATTATAGAGAAAGAAAATAATAAAGCTAAGAAAGAAAAGAAGGATTGGCGACTAAGGAACACAAGGCTCTTACTTAAAAACTATCGAATGCTTGAAGAACACTGTAAAAGTGTAGAAACAGACTTAGAAGCATATGAAGAGATAGTTTATGAACCGGAGGAATTAGAACTACATGCATTGATGAAGTATAAAGCGAAGACTGCAAAGATGCTGCTGTATTTCGATGATATGTTTAAAGCATATTATGGTTATTGTTATCGGGCAGGAGAAGCTACACAGAGACGTTACCAGGTACTAGATAGGTTATATGTATCTGATAATGAAATGAGTGCAGATGATATAGCTGAATACTTTAATATCAATGCAAGAACAGTATACAAAGATGTCGACAAAGCAATAGAAGAGTTGTCCGTATTTCTATTTGGAATTGATAGTATACACGATTTACAAAGCGGAGGGCATAAATTGGGCAACACAAGGGCATTATCTAAGTGATATAATGATAGTGTTAAAAAATATAGCTAGATTTAAAAAGGCATCCGTTATCTAACCGGGTGCCTTTTTCTATACGAGGTGAAACAATGCCATACAAAACCAAAGAACAACAGAAGAAGTTCTATAAGAGTAAAGATTGGGAAGCTACACGGTTAATAGTATTAGAACGTGACAACTACGAATGTCAGGAGTGTAAACGACAAGGTAAGGTCTATACGGATAAACATGATCCAGATAAGCATAAACGTTTAGATGTGGACCATATAAAAGATCTGGAAGATTATCCAGAGCTTGCTTTAGAATTAGATAACCTGGAAGTCTTATGTGTTAAGTGTCACAACAGAAAGCATAATCGATTTATGTTTCAAAAGAAAAAGAATAAATGGGCTGATGAATGGTGGTGAGAGAATGAAGTATGTTCGCGACTTAATAAAACAAAGATTAGACAATATTCATATGCACATAGATATGTCCAAAGGATTCATAAGTGAAACAGAACAAAGAATACAAAAAGAAAAAGAAGTATTAGCAGAACTGGAAAAAGAAAAAGAAGAATTAGAATTATCATTACCCCCCGCCTAAAAAGTTTTGCCAAAATATTTTTATCCAGGGAACGGGAAGGGGGGTCAACTCTGCGGTTACATCGAAATATATTACCCCCTCCCTCCCGGTAGGCCCGTGCAGAAAGAAGGTGATTAGTTTGGATAGACAAAAAGTTGGTTTTCGAATGCGTGAAAAACGAAAAGAGAAAAAAATGACACAGGCTGATTTTGCAAAGAAAGCTGGGATATCAACGAACTATTATGCCAGCCTTGAACAAGGGAAAAATTCTCCTAGCTTGGATCTCTTGGCTAGGATTGCTAAAGCACTTGATGTGTCGGTGCTTTATTTATTAAACGACAGAATTGATGACATGGAAAGTCGAGTTGAGTCAGAAGTCAAAAGGTTAAAGGGGCTTTTCAAAAACATCCCTAAAAACCAACTGGATGTTGCAGAAGGATTAATCACCCAAGCTGCACGGCTAAGAATATTACTGGACGACAACTGGAAAGACATTCTGGAAAATGGGGAGTATGAGAAGTTTTCGCAAAGCGAGAACCAGGTCCCTTATGATCGTAAAAGGCCTATCGTTGAAAATTATGACAACCGAGACAAAACCTATCAGACAATCATTAAACAATTAACCGACCTATTGCCACAACCGAAAGTTGATAGAAAATCGAAGTTATTAGGTCGATAGCCTATGCTGCATAATAAATATGTCGCAGAGTATATTAGGAAATGGCATGACGGGGAAATTGTACTAAATGACAAAAGGGAAAAGCTATTATCTTTAATCGAAAAAAACATATTGCCTAGACCTGACCTTTACTATTTCAATGAAGAGCAGATCGAGAACTATATAGAGTTCAGTGAAAAATGGTATTTCGAATTAGATGAGTGGGAGAAATTTATCTCCGCATTCATCTTTTTATTTTATGTAGAAGATGACGAAGTTGTATTTGATGAATTTGTTATTAACATTGGTCGTGGAGGCGGTAAGAACGGTTTCTTATCTACGTTAGCTAATTACTTCATAAGCCCACTTCACGGAATCGAATACTACGATGTGTCGATTGTTGCTAACTCAGAAAAGCAGGCTAAAAGAAGTTTCATGGAATGTTTTAGAGTTATCAATAAAAAAGGCAATGAAGATTTAACCGAAGAATTTGAAGCATACAAAAGTAGTATTACATCTTACGAGACACAGAGTCTTTTTGAATATAAAACCAGCAATGCAAGTTCCCAGGACGGCGGTCGAGAAGGAGCCGTTATGTATGATGAATACCACGAAATGGAAGATACATCTATTGTTGATGTATTTAGTGGCGGTCTTGGAAAGGTCGATCATGGCCGTCAATTTTTCATCGGAACGAAAGGGTTTGTTAGAGAAGGTTATTTCGACACTAAATACCGAGAAAGCGAAGACATTCTAAATGGGTTAATTGAATTTAAAGGTGTTTTCCCGTATATAGCAGAACTGGACGACATTTCTGAAATGGACATTTTCGATATGTGGCCAAAAGCTAATCCAGCTCTTCAACCCCCTTTAAATAAACGTGGTAAAAGATTATTTAATGAGGTTAAGAAGAAATACAATAAACTTGCTTATGAACCATCTGGTCGTTCAGCATTTGTTACCAAGCGAATGAACTTCATTGAAGATAATATGGAGAATTCAGTTGCTACACGGGAAGAGTTAAAAGCTACCGATCGACCGTTCTTCGAACTAAATACAAAGCCAATTGGCTCATTAGACTTTGGAAGTGTGAGAGATTTTGCCTCATGCGGACTTTTATTTAAAAAAGAAGATGAATATGCTTTTAAAACCTTCACTTTTGCCATCAAACATTTTTGTGACGTGCATTATGGATACTCGAACACCAATAACGACTTTGGCACAGAGAAAAAGGCACCAATTAAAAAATGGGAAAAAGAGGGTCTGATGAAAGTAGTTGATGAACCTTCTTTAAATCCAATGCACGTAGTTAACTGGTTTGTTGAAATGCGAGAGGAATATGGCGTTGAAAAGATTATTGCCGACAATTACAAGTTGGATATATTGAGACCACTACTTGAAGCAGAAGGTTTTGAAGTGGAAGCTATTCGGCGCCCTTCAAGTATCCATCCTTTACTAGCTCCACGGGTTGAAGATGGATTCGCAAACCACAAGTTTATTTTTGGAGACAATCCGTTAATGCGTTGGTTTACCAACAATGTTTATGTAAAAGAGACGCAGGCAGGAAAGCAATTTTTAAAGAAAGAAGAAGTGAAACGTAAAACAGACGGATTCCAGGCTTTTGTCCATGCGTTATATCGAGCTGGTGAGTTAGATGATGCAGTAGACATAGATAGTTCATTAAATGCGCTTGAGGCCCTGAACTTCTAAAGGAGGTGAATAGAAAAGGTGGGATGGCTAGATAAAGTTTTAAGACGTAACAGCGAACTTGAATCATTATTTGATTTGGACTTATTTGACGAAACTCATCACCGGGCTTATTTAAAACAAATAGCTTTGGAAACAAACATCAATTTCATAGGAAGAACAATCAGCCAGTCTGACTTTAGGATTATGAAAGATGGTAAGCGTCAAAGTGACGACTGGCATTATTTATTAAATGTGCGTCCGAATACAGACCAAACAGCTACAGACTTTTGGCAGAAATTTGTTTACCAATTAATTTATGAAAATGAAGTGTTAGTGATTTTAACGGATAATAATGATCTCATAATTGCAGATGACTTTGAACGTGTCGAATACGCGGTTTATCCTGACAAATTTAAAAATGTAACAGTTAAGGATTACACTTTTCAACGGACCTTCCCGATGGACAATGTTATTCATCTCACATATAACAACGAGAAGTTAACTAAATTCATGGACGGCATGTTTAAAGACTTTGGTGATCTGTTTAGTAGAATGATTGAGATAAGTATGAGGAACCACCAAATACGAGGAACGGTAGGATTAGACACGTCCCAAAAGTTAGACAAGGAAAACCAAACCAAATTGCAAGCGTTTATCGATAAGTTATTCACTTCCTTTAAGAAAAACACGGTTGCTCTCGTGCCACAGTTAAAAGGTTTTGAATATAACGAGGTTTCTAAAGGGGACGGTAAAGGGCAGTCGGTTGATGAGATAACAAAACTCAAGCGAAGCCTTACAGACGATGTGGCCAACATTTTAGGAATACCTACAGCTTTGGTGCACGGGGAACTTTCTGACTATGAAACCAGTATGAAAGCTTATATTAAGTTTTGTATTGGTCCATTAATAAAAAAGATTTCAGATGAATTAAATGCAAAGCTGATTGAAAAAGAGGATCACTTAAAAGGTGAAAAAATTGAAGTGAAAGGCGTTACTGAAAAGAGTGTTATTGAAAATGCAGATGCTGCAGACAAAATGGTTGCCAGTGGTTCTTGGAGCAGGAATGACGTTAGAGAAAAGTTTGGAGATGAGCGTGTTGATGATCCACGCATGGATGAGTATGTTATCACGAAAAACTATCAAACTTTAGATGAACTTGAAGGAGGTGATAAGAAATGACAGTCAAGATTGATATTAAGGGACCTATAATTTCAAATAATGAAGCTTGGATTTATGATCTGTTTGACATGGATGCAACTAACCCTCGCAAAGTAGATCAAGCACTTGAAAATGCTAATGGGGAAGATGTCATTGTATCGATCAACAGTCCAGGAGGATATGTAGATGATGGTTCTGAAATTTATACTGCCTTAAAAAACTACCCAGGCTATGTGGAAGCACAAATAGTTGGATTGGCTGCAAGCGCAGCTTCTTTTATTGCAATGGGAGCAGATAAAGTTCGTATAGCCCCTACAGCCCAAATGATGATTCATAATGCTTCTACAATTGGTATTGGAGATCATCGGGACATGACTAAGACTGCAGATATGTTAAAAACTACTGACCGAACAATAGTGAATGCGTACATGATTAAAAGTGGAATGCTAGATGAAGAGTTGCTAAACATGATGGCCGAGGAAACATGGTTGGGTCCACAAGAAGCTTTGGATAAGAAGTTAGTTGATGAGATTATGTTTGTAGAAAATGGTATGAAACTAGCAGCTTCATATAATGGATCAAATATGATTCCGCAACAAGTAATTAATACTATTCGAAACAAAGCACCCAAGGCTGGGGTTACATCAAATGAGCCACCAAAATTCATTACAGAGGATTTTTTAAAATCAATGCTTAACGATTTCAAAGATGAATTGAAAAGTGAATTACAACAAAAAAATAACAATGAATCAAATGAACCTAAATCATCTGCACCAACGCAGACGAAACGAAAAGGGTTCATTTTTTAATTTAAAAATAATGGAGGAATGTTAGAATGACAATCAAGTTAAAAGGTAAAATGGATAACTTTAAAGCCAAAAAAGAAGCGTACATGGATCTAGTAAAAGCGGAAGAGCAGGATCAAGAAAAGCTTGCTAATGCTTGGGATGAAATGCAAACTGCTCTAGCCGAAGATTTAACAGAAAAAATCACTACAGAAGTTCGAACTGAACAAATGGACGCTCAAATCCTAACTGCTAGAGGTCAAAATGTACTTACTTCTGAAGAAAGAAAGTTTTTCAATGAGGTAGTAGAATTTGGTGGTTTTGACGAGGATTCGATTTTACCAGTTACAACTCAGGAGAGAGTGTTTGAAGATCTTGTGGAAGCTCATCCATTACTTGCGGAAATAGGACTGCAAGATTTAGGGGCAGTTACTCGATTTATTAGATCAGATCCAAATAAAGCTTATGCTTGGGGTAAATTGTTTGGAGAAATAAAAGGGCAAATTGGTGCTGCATTTACAGAAGAAGAGATCGGACAGTTGAAGCTTACAGCTTTTGCTGTTATACCAAAAGACATGTTAGAACTTGGACCAGTTTGGGCTGAACGTTATGTGCGTACGGTTTTAGTTGAGTCTTACTCTGTAGGGCTAGAATACGGATTAGTTAATGGACGTGGTCCGACACAAAACGAACCAATAGGTTTAATGAAAGATGTGAGTGCTGAAGGTGCTGTAACAACTAAAACTTCTTCTGGGACGTTAACTTTTGCTCCATCTGATAAAGGTGAGGTTGTAGCTGGAGAATTACATGATGTGATTAAAGAATTGTCTACTGACGCAAAAGATAAAGCACGTAAAGTGTTAAATAAAATCGTAATGGTTGTTAACCCGATTGATGCCATTAGTGTGCAAGCTAGAAATACCATTCAAACTGCTAATGGACAATGGGTAACGTCATTACCCTACAGCATAAAAGTGGTTGAATCAGAAGAAATACCTTCTAAAAAAGCACTATTCTTTGTGAAAGGAAAATATCTTGCAGCTGTGGCCGGTGGTTATAAGACTAATAAATTTGATCAAACACTGGCTATCGAGGACGCAATGCTCTATACAATTAAGCAATTCGCAAATGGTAAACCAGAAGACAATAAGACAGCATTGCTTTATGATCTTGATATTCAATTCAACACTTCTGCAACAGAACCGGCAGGAGCATAGTGGAGGTGATCTAGTTGGTCACTGATGAGCTACTAAAAGAATTTAAGGGAAGAATGCATATATCCCACAGCGGAGAGGACGACAATTTAAAAAGATTGTTGTCCTTTTCTGTTGCATATATAGAGGCTAAATGTGGAGAGTTTGATCTTTCCGGAAAAACTAATCTTGATATTAGAGCTACAGAATTAGTTTTTGAACGCACCAGATATGCTTACAACGATGCTGTTGAGTATTTCGATGATAACTTTCAAAGTGACATACTCGGTCTTAGCTTGGATATGGTTTTTGCATTGGAGGAAGAATCAGATGCGTGAATTTAAATATAAGCCACCAAGAGTGCACAGTGGAGAAATGCGTACACCAATCACTTTTTATGAATACGCACCAAATGAAGGTCCTGAACCAGGCGAGAATCCGATCGATGAATTGTACGACTGTATGGGCAAAATTGACGAGGTGTGGATGAAAGATGTAGAACTTGCCAAGTCCAACGGAACCCTGTCTGATATAACCATTACTATTAGAGATCCGTTGCAGGACTATATCCCAACAGACAAACATTATATTTCCATTGACCATCCTTCTTATCGTGATAATCGATATAACGTAAAACATGTACGACCGGACCCGCAGAACAATAAGTTTATCACTGTGATCGGGAGGTTGGTTACATGAGCGTAAAAATAACTGGATTAGATAAACTTTTATCGGATTTAGAAAGCAAGTTGGGAAAAGAAGGAATGCAACGCATTAGTGATCAAGCTTTAATTGATGCTGCCGATGAATTTGTCAAAGCACTAAGATCCGAGTTTCAGAGTTTTAGAGATACTGGGGCTAGTATTGATGAGATAACTACTACGGGTCCTGAATGGGTAAATGGTGTGCGAAGCATTAAAGTACATTGGAAAGGCCCAAAAGGTCGTTATCGTATTATCCATTTGAACGAATGGGGTACAGTTAAGAATCCTAACCCAAGAGGTAAAGGGGCGGTTGCCAGAGCAATGAAAAGAAGTGAAAAGGCTTATCGTGATGCTGTAAGAAAGGCATTAAAAGGTGGCTTGTAATGGATATATTATCAATTATTTACAACCGTCTTATTGCAGATGACTACATCAAAGAACAAGCACTAGGTAGGATTAAATACTATGAATATCCAGCCACTGGAGATGTTGATAATCCTTTTATCGTAATAGATCCACTCGATGATGGTAGCCCTGTTGATTTTGCAGACAACACATGGACTAAGCTTGATTTTTTAATACAGATCGATGTGTGGACACTCAACCGATTAACAACTTTAAACCTTGCAAATACGGTTAGAGATGTGATGTGGAATGATTTAGGATTTAAACAAATTAACGGACCAAATGAATATGACGAAGGTATTTTTAGAAAAGCAGACAGGTACCGCGGAACGTTGTATCGAGATGATTTTAATAAATTATAGGAGTGATTATGGATGGCAGAAGAAAAAAACTATCGTGCATCCACGGGCGTGGATGAATTTTACTATGGAAAAATTGGTGACGGGATTGTAGCTACTGAAATTGAGCGTGTGAAGTTCTTGCAAAACATTAATGTTGAAATGCCACAGGAAATAGTTCGTGCTCATGGAGATAACACTACTGCTGAAATGGCTGTATCAAGTGGTAATGTTTCTGTTACATCTCAATTCCACAAAATTCCGATTGAAGACAAACAGAAATTGTTAGGATGGGAAACGGTTGAAGGCTTGACGGCTGCAGGAAGTGAAGATAATCCAGAATATCAAGCGGTCGTTTTTGCTAAAACGTATGAAGATGGATCTCGTGAATACGTTGGGTTGCCAAAAGGACTCTTTACACGTCCAAATGTGGGTGGAGCAACAAAGGGACAAACTACAGAGTTTTCCACTGAAGAAATAGCAGCGCAGTTTATGGATCGAAAAGTTGATGGTTTTACGAAAGACAAATCGGTTATCTTTGCCGCGGATGGACCAACCGAAACAACAAACCGTGATGCTTTATTTTTGAAAGTATTTGGAATCGCACATCCTGATGCAGGAACACCAACAGAACCGGAGGGAGCATAGTATGAGTAAATCACCTACAGTAAAGGAAATTAAAAAGGAACTTACGGAATTAGGCGTTGAATTTGATGATAAGCTCAATAAGGATGATCTTCTTGAGTTGTTGGAAGATAATACCTCGGAAGAAGATGGAGAGGAACTTTCCGAAACCTATTCGGAACAAGAAGAACCCAAACAATATGTAGTCATTCATGATTTTAAAGACTTAAAGGATAATGACACAATTTATATCAAGGATGATATCTACCCAAGACGAGCAGATGCAGTATTGAGTGAGGGTAGAGTCCAGGAGTTAATGTCTGGTGAGAACAAAATAGGAAAACCATTAATTAAAGAGCAGGATTAATTCCCTGCTCTTTTTTATTAGGAGGAATTTAATTGGCAAATTTAAAACGGCACATGATCGAAATTGTGAAGGAAGTAAAAGCAGGCGAGATTGTATCAGAAAAGTATCTAACCCCTGTATTTATCCCCATGAGCGTTGTATATGAGGCTATCGACATGATAAACGAAATCGACAAAACAACTGCTGAAAACGAAAAGGAGTTAGTTGATAAATTATTAGCGTTTGTTGCCGAGAAAGCTTATGGAGGACAGTTTACGAAAGATGAATTATTCAATGGCTTACATGCTCCTGAATCCATGCAGATATTGCAAGAACAAATCCTGTTTATCGCAAGGGGGCAGCAGAATGTATCAACAAAAAAGTACCTGGAGAAGAAGAGTTAGTTGACGAAGATTTTACTGCTGAAAAGCAAAAAGAATATCTGGATAAAATCATCTTAGATATGATGAATAACGGAAAAGACATAAACGATATATTGAACATGCCTTTTAACTTTGTTTTAGAAATCTTGGCAGATAAAAACAAACCGAAAAAAGAAAAATCCTTAATTTCCGCATTTGGAGGTTAGGGTTTTTTATATCTCCAAGAAAGGAGGTAGACAATGCAACGTATAGAAGGATTGAGTATAGGCTTAGATTTAGAGACTATGAAGGTCGAAAGTGGATTGACGGACCTAAAATCTAAAATGCGACTCGTTAACAGTGAGATGAAAACCAATATGAGTGCATTTGATCGCAGTGATCGGTCTATTGGAAAATACGAGACACGACTACAAGGTCTCAACAAGAAACTTGAAGTACAGGCAAAAGTTACCGATCAAGCTAGAATCCACTATGAAAAAATGGTAGCTGAACACGGCGAAGGATCCAAAGAAGCTGAAAAGGCAGCAACCGCATATAACACTCAAGCCACAGCTTTAAATAACCTAGAGCGGTATGTAGAGGGCGCAACCGAAGAACTCGAAGCCATGCGAAAAGAACAGGCTTTCTTGGAGTCTGGCATGGGCAAGCTTACAACTGGGCTAGACAAGTTCTCAGGCACCATGAAACGGCATGGCGAAACACTAACCACCGTGGGTAGAACATTGAGCACCCGGGTGACTGCTCCAATATTAGCAGCAGGTGCAGCAGCAATAGCAGCATCTGATCAATTTGATAAAGCCTATCGAGACATTAGAGTAGGCACAGGCGCAACAGGAGACGTGTTAGATGGCTTAGAAAAATCATTCGACAACGTATTTACAAGTGTTCCCGACGGGGCAGATCAAGTTTCAAACTCATTAGCCACTTTAAATACTTTTACGGGCGCTACAGGCGAATCATTAGAAGGTTTAACAACAAGCGTATTAGATGTTTCTCGTTTACTGAAGGAAGATGCCACAACAAACTCTAAAGCGTTTGGTGAGTCCTTAAAGCAATGGCAGAAGCCTGCTGAAGAAGGTGCAGGTGTATTAGATTACCTATTCAAGCTAACGCAAGATTATGGAGTTGGTTTGGGCGAATTAAACGGCTTATTAACTTCCCATGGTTCTGTTTTAAATAATGCAGGGTTTGAGATGGAAGAATCAGCACACTTTATGGCAAGCCTGGAATCAAATGGTATAGCTGTTAGTCGTATCATGCCTGGTTTAAATAGCGCATTTAGAAAATGGGCAGATGAGGGAAAGAACAGCCGTGAAGAATTAGAAAAAGTCGTTGATACCATCGCTGAAACAGAAGATAAGCAAAAGGCACTTTCACTTGCAACAGAAGTATTTGGAGCACAAGGTGCCCAACGATTAATGACCGCTATACGAAGTAAAGCTATACCTGCGTTTGAAGATTTAGGATCTGGCGCAGAAAGTGCAAAAGGTTTAATTTCAGAGACAGCAGAGGAAACGAAAACGATTGGTGAAGAGTTCGCCGAATTAAAAAATAACACGATGGCAGCGTTACGCCCTGTGGGTGACATACTCTTAAATCTAGCAAAGGATTATCTGCCACCAGTCGTTGAAGGAGTTACTGATTTAGCGAAATGGTTTGATGAATTGGACGACTCTACGAAAAAGACTATTCTTTCAACTATGGGAATAGCAGCAGCATTAGGTCCTGCCAGTTTACTGCTTGGCAGCACATTTAAAGTCGTTGGCTCTCTTGCCGGAGGATTATCAAAGGTAACAGGTATTATTGGTAGATCTGGTGGCTCAGGATTATTAGGCAGATTTGCATTAATGGGTCCAGGTGCTGCAACACCAGTTGGCCTTGGTATCCTTGGTATCGGAGCATTGGCTTTAAAAGCATACGATTTAAATAAAAACATGCATGAATTGCAAGATGTATCAACAGAAACCGCTGATGCAATGATGGACCAATATCAGGCTAATATTCCGTTGATCGATAGTTTTGATGAGTTGCGCCAAAAGTCATTTTTAACCAATGATGAATTTGCAAGATATTTGGATTTACAAACAAGGCTAGGAAATGAATCTGATCCAGATGCAATAGCAACCATAAAAGATGAAATGGAACAATTACAAGGTAAGTCAGGCTTATCTAATAAAGAGTTGGACAAGATGGTTGGGTACAATAACACTCTAACCGAAAAGATCCCTGAAGCAACAACGCAAATAACGGAGCAAGGAAATCGAGTAGCGGACACCACCGGTAAATTAAAAGATTACAACCAAGAAATAGCAAATATGGCTAAACGTGAATTGGAATCAGAATTACAGAAGTCATTAGTTAACGAAATCGAATTACGTGAACAAATTAAAGAAGAACAAATTGAACTTAACCGCCTTACTGAAACTGAATTTGCATTAAGGGATATTTTAAAAGCACATCAAGATGGTAATATAGACACTTTGAAAGAAAGCTTATTACTTGAACAAGAAAGCGTTGAAGAAGCGTATCGAGAAGCGGTCGCACGCGGTGAAGTTTCCACTGAACTTTCTAATAAAAAAGCAATGATGGAAACACTTCTTGCCTTGGCTGATATGGATATTGACAAAGTTAGAGAAACGTTAAGTGAAACCATTACCTTGGTAGATGAACAAGGTGAACTGGTTGCAGGCAAAGAAGCGGATTTAAACAAAACAGGCGAAATCGTAGCTAAGATGGTCGAGTATGAATTAATAGCGGCAGGAATCAATGAAGAAACAGCAGCGCAAGCGGTTAAGGATGCCGAAGTGTCAGGTTTATTAGGTGACCAACTAAAATCACTAAGAGATCAAAAAGATGAACTTTATGCACAAACCGACCCTGCTCTACAATTGAACGATTCTTTTATAGATTCAGTTGGTGCAATTGATAAACAAATACATGGTTTACAGACTGCTAAAGGAAATATTCAAGATTTGATTGGTGAAGCTGGCGAGTATAACGAAGAACTCAAAAAGGATATTGACAAAAGAATGAACTTAGATGTTCATCCCAGCATCGACGATATAAATAGACGTGTTGCAGCTCCTGTTAGAAAACGGGTTGACATGGATGTCCATGCACCACGAGTACACGTACCAATCGCTGCTTATGCCAGAGGAACTAAAGCAGGAGGGCATCCAGGCGGTCTAGCAATCACGGGCGATGGTGGTGGACGTGAGTTAATATCTTTACCAAACGGGAGGAATTTTCTTTCTCCATCCACAGATACGCTTTTAAACTTACCAAAAGGAACTCATGTCTTGCCACACAGAGAAACAGAAAGACTTTTAAACACTGTACCGAGATATGCAACTGGCACAAGTGGATGGGAAGGTTTAATCGACAACTTACGTGACAGTGAATTTATGAAGTTGTTGGCTCTTGTCGCTAAAAGCGTGGGAGGTTCAGCAGGTAGCCAAAGCACTACTGCAAATCAGCAACCGACTAATGTTGACAGAGGCACGAACGTTACTCAGCATATTACCATCCACAGTCCAGAACCATTATCACCATCGGAAACAGCGCGTAGAATGAAGCAAGCATCTCGTCAACTAGCAATGGAATGGAGGTGATAGTTATTGCGAAGATTAACATTTGAAAACGCAAGAGGTGAGAGTATCGTATTCTATCTATCACCTTTAGTTATCGAGTCCCTAAGTGGTATTGGAGAAGTGGGGGCAGACTTACAAAGTCAGAGGTCTCCAAACCAAGATGGTGATACGTATATCGATACTAGATTACAACCTAGATTTATAGATTTAGAGGGATCGATAACAGTAACGGATTTTGAACGAATACGCGAATACAGAAGAACTATATCTCGCGTATGTAACCCTAAATTAGGCATGGGCATTATTACACTGGAACTCGATGGTGACATAAAACAAATTGGAGCCACGTTGGATAGCGGGGTTACATTCTTCGAACGTCGTCGGAATCCTTTTCAACCATTTTTGATCACCTGGAAGTGCCCTAACCCATACTGGCAATCCATCGACCAGATAACCGAGCCATTAGCAGCGTTTGTACCTAAGTTTACATTCCCGTTTAGTTTTCCTGTTAAATTTGGGGAACGAGGATCAGAAGTTACGCTTTACAACGATGGTGACGTACCTTGCCCGATTGAAATAGAATTTAATGGTCCTGCCACACAACCGATTATCACCAACCGGACAACAGGAGAGTTTATCCGTGTGGATCGTGAGTTATTTGAAGGAGATAAACTTATCATTAACACAGCTTATGGTCGTGATCGTATGGTTGTTATAGATCGTGGCAATGGAGTTATAAAGAACGCTTGGCATTACATCGACATATGGGATTCAACCTTATTCTTCTTGGATGTAGGAGTGAATACCATCGACTACAATGCATTAGCAAGTGGCGGTCAAGCAGTCGTTAATATCAGCTACAGAAAACAGTATGTGGGAATCTAGTGAATAGAGGACATTCTAAATTATTGTCGAATTGATAGTATATTATCAAAGTCGAAAGGAAGTTTAGAATGTCGGATTTAAAATATGAACATAAAATGAGGTTAAAGTTTAATCAGTATTCTTCTCGAACTGCGTACAAAAGGTTAAAAGAAGGAATAAATACTAATAACGATCATGAAATTTACGCAGCTACAGGAGAATTACTTTTATGGATAATGACAACAGATGAGTGGCATCTAGAACACGGGATGGAAGACTACATTGACAGAAGAAATAAAAACAAAAATGGAATGCTTCTAAACGGAATGCGTCATGCTTACAATATGATGAAACATAACATGGGTTTTTTTCAAATCCACCAGAAAGAAGGAGGATTGAAATTTCCGGTTCGGTTTCCTGTGAATTTCAAGATAACTGTTAGATGGGTTGTTGCAGGTGAAGTGTTAAATGGAACATACCCAAATCAAAAACAAAATTACATTAAACATTTAGAAGGTAAGGAAGTAATACAAACTTTTAGTCAGGTTTTGACCTTTTTGAATGTGGAGAATCAAAAGTTTCACTAAAGGGGTGTATGTTATTGAGGAAAGACGAATTAACTAAATTTGCCCAAGAGTTAAGGGATCTAGAGATAAAATATGGAGTAGAAGTTTGCTCTGATAATTATTTTACAAGAGCGGTAATAGTTGATGTGAGAGACAAAAATGGGTTTTCTTATCACTATAAAGCAGGGGATATAAATTTAGATCTCAACGTTTATTCAGAAAATGAAGATATGGAATAGAAGGGCATCTCAAAATGAGGTGCTTTTTATTATGAAAGGAGTGGTTAAATGGCACAAGTAAGCAGGTTTTTTAACGAACCCGAATATGGGGCACATGATTTCGCAGAGTTTTTTACAAACTTTTTATCCACTGGCTTTTTTATGGGTTTAGAAGTAGAATCCAACAACTCGATGGGCGTTACTATAAAAGAAGGATCGGCATTTATTGAAGGTTACGAGTACCGCAATACAACAGATTTACAATTACAGCACAATACAGCCAATTCAACCTATGACCGCATAGATCGTATCGTAGTAAGGCTAGACCGTACACCAGATGCAGAGCAACAAATGACCGCATTAGTTCGTACTGGTGTGGCAGAAGAAATACCAACACCGCCGGTATTAATACGAGATCAAGCTGTTTATGAGATCAGTTTGGCGCAGGTGTTAGTTGAAGCAGGCAAAAGCTTTATAGAACCCTATCAGCTTACAGATGAACGAGGCAATGTGGATGTATGTGGTAGAGTTGGCAATCCATCGAATAGGGCTGAACAAATACAAACTGACGTAAAAACACCTGATATAATGCCTACTCAATACCCGGATGGCATTTCACGTTTCTATTTAAGCGGAAACGACAATCAAGACATTACACAAGCATGGTTTGATTCTTTAGGGATTAACCCGAGTGACTTTGGGCGCAGTATTAGTAATTTACGTGCCTATGTCGTGACTATCAGCAATAGAGGTAACACGGGTATTCAGGAAATAACGATATTTGATTATAACTATTTATCAGGTTATGAATATCGTATATACGGTAAATTCACAAGGGCGGTAAACTCACTAGTTGGTGGATTGGAAATGTGGGGCAGATGGCAAGAAGTTGTGTTAGTGGTGGAGAAAGGTAAAAACAGTAATGGCGATTATGTTCGTTATTCTAATGGAGAACAAGAATGCAGATTAGCTGTTAATTTAGGTTCAAGAATAAGCAACGGAACGGGATCATATTCCAGCCCATACCGTACAGATGCCTATACGTGGTCTTTTCCAGTTAACTTTTCAGAACCACCAACATTTTTCGGGACAGGAGAAATTGACCATGTTAATCCGCAAAGTAGAGCGAACAGCGTTCTTAATCGTTCCATAACAACGAGTTCTATAAGCGGTATCCAATCCATTATGTCTGCCGGTGGCACGGATGATGTAAATGTTAAAGCGTATTTATTGGCTAAAGGTAGGTGGCGGTAGAATGGTAATTGACTTTACACCACAATTTTCTTATCAAAACACTGTTTATGATAATGATCTCGAAAATGAGATTATAAGGGTGCAAATAACCACAATGGATGGAGATGAATTAGAAACCATTGAACATGATTTAAGTAATTACGTACCACCTGAAAGCGAAGAGATGGCAGAAGACCCCCCGCCAAGCTTTCCGATTGCAGGTTACCCAAAGCGAATTGACGGAGTGCTTCATGTAACCTTGATTAAGTGGTACAGATAATGCAAACGATTAAAATACTATCCAAAGAATTTGAACCATTAGGAGATACAACAGACTATGTAAGCATGATATTTACAAAGTCCTGGCATGGTGTAGGATCGTTCGAATTAGTCATACACCGTGAAGCAAACGGAGCAGATCAGATAACTAAAAATTGTCTGGTCGCTCTTGCTAAAAATAAAGTGGGCATTGTTAAACATCGTGAAATTCAACTTGATCAAAACGGGAAAGCTACAGAAAACTGGCTATTTAAAGGATGGGCATTAAAAGGATTGGCGCAACAACGATTGACTGTACCTCCCTCTACTAATGCTTATGATAGTAAAAGTGGCGATGCAGAAACAGTTATGAAGCATTTTATTGATAATCATTTAGTTACCCCTGCTAATGGCAATCGGGCTATTCCTAATTTAGTTATAGCGCCCAACCAAAACAGGGGAAAGGCTATTAGCTGGCAATCACGATTTAAAGAAGTGTCCGATGAACTAACCGAAATAAGCCTAGCAAGTGGTTTAGGTTGGGACATAACGCTTGATACCGTTAATAAGCAATTTGTATTTGATGTACATGAGGGTTTGGACTTAAGTGTTAATCAAAACACAAACAGTCCCGTTTACTTTAGTCCAGAGTTTGGAAATGTCAAGACGCAGTCTTTTGCTGATTCAGACTTAAACATGCGAAACGTTGGCTATGTAGGCGGACAAGGGGAAGGCGTAGAACGAGAGGTAATTGTACTAGGTGAAACGACAGGGTATGATCGTTACGAATCATTTATAGATGTACGTGACATTGGGGTAACAAGTGAGCTGTCCGAACGTGGTCAACAAAAACTAGATGAAATGGCGAACGAGTTATACTTTGAAGCTGAAATTATGTCACCAGTCAGTAAGACTACTTATAAAGATGAATTTGAGACCTTTGTGAATCCCTATCAACCTGTGTACGAAAGAACTAAAAAGATTGAAATGGTGGGTCCTTTTGTCTATGAAAGAGACTACAACTTAGGCGATATCACAACGACTATGAACCGTGACTGGGGCTTTATCGTAGACCGTAGAATAACAGAAATTACAGAAATACATGAAGCTAGTGGATTTAAACTGGAAGCTGTCTTTGGACAGAATAGACCAACACTAATAAGTAGATTAAAGAATAAATTTGATGAGATGGAAGGGTTGCTGAAGCGATGAACAAAGTAGAGTTTGATTACTATAAACGTGACGTGCAGCTTGACCAACACTTTAGTAAAGTGCAATTAGAAATTGTGCACGTTGAATCAGAACATTCTTTTGTCAGCCCTTACCAAGTTGTAGACAACCCGAAAGAGAGGGTGACGTAATGGAGATTTATCTAACTAAAGGCGATACAGGAATTGGTAGGAGAGCCACATTATCAAATGAGAACGGACCAGTTGATTTAAAAGATGCTGAGGTCCGTTTTTTATTTGGCGAACATGCTATTTATCCGGAGAAAGAAAGCGAAACAGGTAGGTTGTTAGTAGTATTTGATGAGGTACACACTTCTAAAGCACAGACCTTTTATGCTTCGTTCAAAATAACTTTTAAGGATGGCAGGATAGAAACCTTTCCCGGTGCGGAATCAACAAAAATAAAAATCTATGTGAGGGAGTGATGTAAGTGTCAAATATACCAGTAGATTTATTGCATTTTAACGGTAAGATAGGACCACAATATCTTGATGTCGACGACAAATCCGGTGGTCCTGATGGAACGATGAAACCAATCACACGAGATGAATTGCAAGAAATGATTTTGTTGAACTTTCCAGAACTGCAAAATGTGTCTGATCAGGAAGCTTTGGCAAAGTTGGAATCTATGCAGCAAGATATTGCAGATACGAAACAGACACAAGCACAGATATTGGATAGATTAAATCAGCCGATCGATACTCAACTAACTGGGAGTAAAGTTGTAAAAGAAACATTAATTGAAAGGACTGTACGTAACTCCAACAATAATGCGAATACGTTAGAAATTCCAGATGGAGCTACAGGTTGTTTGTTTATTCATATCGTTTATGGTATTACGGGTAGTTTCGGGGTGAGCGAAGGTCATAGAATCAGAATATACCCATACGAAGGAAGTGTAGGTAGACCTCTTTTTGGTAATCACACAAGTCCCAGTGAGTATGATTCAATGCCAAATTCACGAAGCATATCATCCTCTACCAGTTACACAATTGTTTTTCATCGTGATGCAGAACAATTATTTGTAGATAAACCTACTAACTTGTATTTCAAAACACCGATACTTTTTAAAAACTTACGGTACGACTTGCTCATCTCGGGTACTTTTGGCGCCGGAGAAGGAGTGGATAGTGAATTAATTGTTTATTGGATATTCAACGGTTAAGGAGGGTGCTAAATGAACTTTGAAAAATTAAAAGAAGAAGGAAAAACAGTTATCTATAAAGAATCAGAATCAGAAATAACTGAAAGTGGATGGGACTCTTGGGGTAAACGAATAACTGAAAACGAAGAAGTTTTTGTTTATCGAAAAATAGTTACTTTTGAAGAAGCTGAACAGTATGAATTAGAAAATGACTTACTCAACTAACGGATGTCGATAGTTGAGTAACAAAACACTCTTAACAGGGTGCTTTTTATTATAGGGGAAAGCGGTAGGGATTAGGGCCCTACCTAGCCGCCAAGGGGTCTATAGTTTGGCGGTTGTTTATATAGTACGAAGAATGTCACATTTACAGGGGGTCTAAAATGAAGGAGCTGGGAGACATGGACGTGTGGAAAGAGCAAACACAGCAAGATATAAATGGTCTTAAGCAAAGCTATGAAAAGATTAAAAGTGATGTGGATGATCTTAAGTTAAATGACAAACTGCAAGATAGAGAGATCAATACACTGCAAGCTACCCTCACAGCTATCCAAGACGATACAAAGTGGATTAGACGTATGATAACCAAAACGATTGTGTCAGCTATCATTACTGCTTTGATAGCAGGCGTTGTGGGTGTGGCATTAGCAAATATATTTTAGGAGGAGATAATTTTGAAAGATAAAGCAAAAGAAATATCAATACTAATCGTTGGTTTTTTTACGTCTGTAATGGGATTTTTGGCAACATTGAATGTTAAGTTTGAATGGCTTACAGAAGCAAGTGTAAATGCGTTCGGTGCAGTTATTGTATCGGGCGTTATTTTAGTCGGGTCGCTTTATGCCGTATATAAAAACACGTTTGTTATTACTGCAAAAGCCAAGATTCAAGCAGAAGAATTGCAAAAGAAGGGGTTGAAGTGATGTCCTACAAATTTCAAAGTTTACCACAGCTGGTCGATCATAGGAAGTCAATACCTCAAAAAGGCAGCTACTCAAAAAGGACTAAAAAAATAACTACTCGAGTATGGCACCACTCACTAACTAAAAAAGCGTTAGGTGGATCCATTGCTGCAGCGTTTGCTAATTATCATATCGGTTTGGGTTGGCCTAGTGTCGGTTATCATTTTGTTATTGAACCACAGAATACAGTTAATACATCAAAAGGCAAGCGAGCAAGGATTGTTTATGCTAACGATATTAATAATCGTACGTATCACGTAGGTAATAGTAATCAGTACGCATTAGGTATCTGCGTTGCTGGCGACTATCGTTATGAGGACTTAGACGATGCCAGTAAGGCAACGATTGACGAGTTACAAGCTGCGTTGGTTGCTGATAAGATTGGCAACCAGGATAAAAGTCATAATGAAATGGCAGGGTATAGCTGGAAATCCTGTTGTGTTTATAATTACAAAGAAGCATTTAAGTTTCTTGATTCTAAAAAACCTACTGCAGTACCCGGTAAATATAAGATACAAGAGGGTGATACTTTTTGGGGCATTGCTAATAACGACGAAGGTATTACGGTTGAGGATTTAATAGCTGCTAATCCTAATGTTGATCCTAAAAAATTAAAGGTTGGGCAGTCAATCAATCTGGGTAAGGCGAAAAACAGTTATACACCTAAGCCTAATACGCCTAAAAAACCACAGGCATCTTATAAATATCCTCTACCAAGTGGTGTATGGAAGCATTATGAGAAGCCTGACGGTAAACGAGGCGAGTATGAAGAGGTTAAGCAGATCCAACGAGCGCTAAATGCTTTATACTTTAAGTGCGGAAAAGTAGATGGCTGGTATGGTGATAAGGTTGATGATGCTATTACGCGGTTTCAAATGGTTTATTTGCCGTTTGAAGTAGATGGGGATTATGGACCTAATACCCGCAAGAAAATGCAAGCTGTGTTAAAGTCTAAAGGATATTAAAGACTGGTAACAACTTATACTTTTGTGGTGAGATAGCAGCTCACTTAACGTGGTGCGGAAACATCTAGTTATAAAAAAAGCTAAACCCTCTACCTGATTTGGTGGAGGGTTATTTTTTATGCTCAAATAAATCATTCACATCCACACCTAATAATTCTGCCAGTTCCACAGCCTTATCTAATTTAGGCATGGTTTCATTCTTACACCAATTTGTAATGGTGTCTCTGTTTACTCCGATTTTTTCTGCTACGTAAGATTTTTTTAACCCACTGTTTTTTATTAGATCATCTACTACTAATCGCATGACATCACCTATCTTACTAATTCTACAGTCACCTATAAATATCCTTCACAAAAATAATTCTGAAAATAATCGGAAACAAACAAGCCCTTCCGACATACACTCTAATTAACCACATCAAGGAGGGATAACATGAATTGGTTTAAATCAGCTTACGATGTCACAAGCGGTAAACGAAAATCAAATTGGGCGTATGACAATTTAGAGTACTCACCTTATCTACATCCACCGCACATGCTTAAAAATATGTATAGCAATGCAAACCACGAACAAAAAGCATCTATCCTCAAACACATAAGCGATCACGAAATGCAGGACTTCGGAGAATGGAAAGAGATAGCAAATCAAATATGGGATGATTACAAGTGATTGTATTAGGTTTTGGGATAGTCGGAACAACTTTAGTTACGTTAGCTTATCTGGAAACCAAAGGTAAACTATCCATTAATACAACAGTCTTGTACATCATATTAGGATTAATCGCTGTTTTGGTTGGGTGGTGGGGGATAGATGTAATATTAGAAACATTCCTCTTAAAAACCTAAAGACATCCCGAACAAAAGGTAATAAGAAAACAACACGTACACACGCACCACGTAAGCAATAAACGAATTACCGACTGCATTACTGGTCGGGTATTGATACGGGTAATACGTCAGGTAGCCTGTCAGGTAACAGAGTAGGAAAGGGGATAGGTAATGGTATCTTATGATTGTCCGACATGCGGAGGTAACGGAGTACAGGAAGTGCTTCAGGTTAGAAATGGGAACATTAAACGATTTACGGATAATTGCAGCATGTGTTTTGGTATCGGATCAATGACAAACGGCAGGGCTAATGTAGATTATGACGTTGGTATCACTGATCCAGACCCTGCATGGAGAATGAAATGGGGAAAAGATTATAAAAAGCAGCTGTCGAAAGGAGAGTTTTAATGTTAATTGAAACTGGCTTAGGTTTGCTGGTATCGTCTGCAATGCTCACATCCATCCGAACAAAAAACATGCCAGACAAAAAGAAAATAGAAAAGATATTTGAATACACGAAAACATGGGTAACTACAGAGGGAAATAAGATCAAGAAGCCACAATTCATTAGAGAGGATAACATAACAGTCAATGAAAAGGTGATAGGAATCGAATATGTGTATCGGTTGCCCTTGGGTATGCCATTTAAAAAATTAGAATATCTCAACGAAAATGTAGGTGTATTCAAAGATGGCTTACACAAAAATGTAGAAATAGAATTCGATGAGGGGATGATGCATGTGAATGTTTACGAAGCCGATCTGCCGAAGTCCTGGGATTATATTGACGAAAAATTGGAAGGGTGGAAAGTGCCCATCGGAAAGACATACAAAGAATTAATCATGCATGACTTTGACAGTACACCTCACTTAGTAGGTGGTGGTACTACCCGATACGGTAAGACTAATCTTGTAAAGGGGATCATCACATCACTAATTATCAATCATCCAGAAGATGTTGAGTTGTATCTCATTGATCTAAAAGCAGGAGTGGAGTTTTACCGATACAGAAATTTAAAACAAGTACAGATGGTCGCTACAAATGTTGTGGAAACGTACGATCTGTTAACAGAAGTGATGATGAAATTAGAAGTAGAGAAATTGTTATATCGTAATAATGGATGGTCAAATGTAACCGAATCACCAATCAAGAAAAGAACGTTTGTAATCATTGATGAAGCTGGCGACTTAGTACCTGAATCATTTATGGATAAAGACGAAAAGGATATGCACAAAGAATGCCAATGGATGCTGTCTCACGTTGCCCGAATTGGTGGAGCATTTGGATTTAGAGAGTTATTCTTTAGTCAATATACTACTGCCGACGTACTGCCAAGGCAAATAAAACAAAATTGTGATGCAAAGATTAGCTTTAAATTGCAAAATGGTTATTCTAGCGAAGTTGTTTTAGGAGAAGGGAACACACAGGCAGCCGATTTAGAAAAGATACCAGGCAGGGCTATGTTTAAAGACGGCGCTACCATGCATAAGTTACAAGTTCCGCGTATCTATGATAAGCAAATGGAAAAACTCCTGCAAGATCATTACGTCACAAAGAGAAAGGATATTACTAATGAACAACAGGCAGATGAAGATACTAACGAACTTATCCAAATTAGAGATATTGACTAGATCACAAATCCAAACCCTCCATAATACGAAGAGCGCCCGTAATACAAATTTTATTATGAAATCCCTAAAACCATATATTAATTCAGTACGTCTGGATGAAAACACTTACTACTTAAATAAAAAAGGCATCGACCTGGTGGGCGCTAAAAGTCAATTTAAGTATACAGATCAGACTACTCATAAACTCATGCGTAATGATGCCTACATCTATTTTAAGCCGACAGAATGGAAAGTCGAACAAGAGATCAAAGTGAGGACAGTTACAGTTGTACCTGATGCCTACTTTTATTCTGGCTCATCTTATAAATTTTTAGAAGTCGATAATACACAAAAATGGAACATCAATGTTAAAAAAATGGAAAACTACAAATCATTAAAAGAAACCAAAGCATTCCAAAAACAATATAAATACTTCCCTCCTATTATATGGGTAGTGAAATTAGAATCACGTAAACCAAAAATTAAAGCGTTGGCTAAGGAAATGGATATCTTTTGCGAAGTGTATCTGCATGATGAAATCAAATTATAAGGAGGGTATTATGCGACGTTTTATACAAATCAATAATCTATCTGATGACGATTATATTCATTATGACCACCAGGGTAACCAGTATAAAATTCACAGACTCGATTTTCTAGAAGTTTTAGATTGGGATAAATGGTGCTTGAAGGTACGCACTAAGTACGATCATGAATTTTGGATTTTAGTTCCAATGATGTCGTATGAATGTAAGATTTCCCTGGACAATATTAAGGAGGTAATACCATGAAAGTGTTAATTGATGGCGTACATGTTGGTGACTACGTACACGTTAATCACTTTAAGGAGTTTAAAGGATACGTGGTGGATAGAGAAATGCCAACAATCAAAGTACTGGTTACCGACACATTAAGAGGTAAGACCAAACCGTTTGAGTTAGTTGATTACAAATACGCAGAAGTGATAGAGGATGAAGAAGAAGAACTGCAAGCAGCGATTAATAAACCCGTTTCTAAATTCCCATACAAAGCACTAGCATATGCCCCAGCCATGGCAGGAGTTATCTTAGCAGCATTAACAAGCAACATCATTGGTCTAGGTTATGCAGGATTATATTTAATATTTATATATGGTGTAATGGATGCTCCTAAATCAGTAAAAGACGATTGCCGAAAAGGCTGTCAATAAGGAGGGGATAGAATGAATAACGCAAACAGATTATGGAAAGCAATTGAAATTTTAATGAAGGCTCTGGACGATGAAGCAAACGAAGCACGTAGAGTGGAGTTAATAAACGCAGTGCAGCATGTATCTGATATTCACAGGAGTTGTATATCGGACTTTGAACCAGCGGCTGAATAGTGGTAAAATATAGAAAAATGTACAGGGGGTTATTAGTTTGAAGAAAATATTAGTGGTTGTAGGTTTAATGTTTTTAGTTGGTTGCAGTGAAGCAACTGCAGAAGTCGAAGGGGAAGCAATGAATTTAGAGGAACTGCAAGGAAACATAAAAGATGCAGGGAATGAGTTAAAAGATGTAGAAAATAAAATAACTTCAAAGGAAGCAGACCTTAAAAACTTAGAAAATAAATACAACTCTGAGGTGGATGGTTTCGAGGAGATAGTTGCTCTAATTGATGATAAAGAATCAATTGAAAGTGATGTAAAGTCTGCTGAATCAACACTGGCAAAATTGAATGATGATATCGGCTCCGCAGAAAAAGAACTTGCTAAATTGCAAGGTGATATCCTTGAATCTGTAGGCTCGCCGATCGAAATTAATGCTGGACAGTGGTTTGTTGGAACTGATATTGATCCTGGTAGATACCGTGCTAGCGGATCTTCAAACTTTGTGGTTCGAGATAGCGGAGGTAGTTTAGTAGTCAATACAATTTTAGGTGACGGTCGTTCAGGACGCGGAGATTATGTTTTCTTTGCTGTAGATGAATACTATATAGAAACTTCTGCAAAAACAACTTTAACTCCAGTCGAATAATAAAAAGAGCAGATTTATATCTGCTCTTAATTTTTTGTATATAAGCCGCTAGGTGTTATACTAATAACTGTATCAAACGCATTCCAATTGTTCTAAAACGTTATCCATAATACACACGTAATAGACAAATGGACATTAAAACCCTTGTTATATCAGTAGTTAAGTTAACATGAAGTTAACGCTATTATTATGTAAGAAAAAAATAAATAAAAATTTGGTGATACTATGGCAAACTCAGAAAGACTACAGAAGGTTATTGCACAAAGTGGCATAACTTCAAGAAGGAAAGCAGAACAACTCATATTGGAAGGGAAAGTTAAGGTGAATGACAGAGTTGTGACTGAAATGGGTACTAAAGTTAACAGAGATGATAAAATTGAAGTAAATGGAGTTCAATTAGAAAAAGAATTACTTGTCTACTATATGCTTTATAAGCCCCGGGGTGTTATTTCAAGCCTTAGTGATGAAAAAGGAAGAAAAGTAGTAACAGATCTACTGGGAGAAGTTCCTGAACGTATTTTTCCCGTTGGAAGGTTGGATTATGACACATCAGGTATTCTATTATTAACAAACGATGGGGAATTTGCTAATCTCTTAATGCATCCGAAGTACGGTGTGGACAAAGTGTATGTGGCTAAGATCAAAGGGATACCAAATAAAATAGAACTGGCACAACTCAAAAAAGGTGTGAAATCTGACAAAGACAACTTAAAGGCTGTAGGTTATACTGTTTTGTCAGTAGACAAACAGAAGAATACGATGATTCTTGAAATAACATTACGTGAAGGCAAAAATAGACATGTAAGACGAATGATGGAGCAACTGGGCTATCCAGTAATGAAATTGATGCGTGAAAAATATGGTACTCTTACATTACAAGGTCTTCAGCCCGGGAACTATCGTCCATTAACTCCACACGAAATAAAGCAAATGCGAAATATGGCTGCCACAATTGTTAAAGAATAGTCAAATTTACCAACGTGGTTAAGTGGTATAATGGTTTGGGGAGTGAATAATAGATGAGCTTAGAGCAGATAAAGAAAAGGAAGAGAAATAAAAAAAGAAACCGTCTAATTTTTAGAACAGCAACCCTGGCTGTTCTATTAATCGCTGTCGTCTTTGCGCTTGTCTCCAACTTTCAAAAGGATAAAACGATTTATAGTGTTGGAGATAAAGCACCGGATTTTCAATTACAGCAAATTAATAACAACAACGAATTGGAAACAGTACGGCTCAGTGACTATGAAGGTAAGGGAATTATGTTGAATTTTTGGGCTACTTACTGTAAGCCATGTGAAGCAGAAATGCCCTACATGGAAAAGCTTTATCCCGAGTATAACGAAAAAGGGATAGAGATTATTGCAGTTAGTTTGGATGCAACTCAGTTAGTTGTTAACCGGTTTATTGATAAATATGAGTTGACTTTTCCCATTCCTCATGACACTAGAGGGCAAGTAATGGATCTGTATAAAGTTGGACCGATGCCAAGTACATTCTTCATTAATCCAGAAGGGGAAATTGAAGACATTGTTGAAGGCGCGTTAACACTTGAACGATTAGAAGGACATTTACAGGATATTCAACCGAATTAATGTAAGCAGTCTACTTGTATTGTGAGGGATTTGAATGAATAAAATAAAATGTGAATGTGGACACGTAAATCCCGAGGGAACAGTTCTATGCGAAGCGTGTGGTAAGCCTATAGAAGGGAATCAGCATATTGATGGTAATGATAAGAAGAAACTGCTGAATATGCGTTATGATGGTAGTGCCCGAAGATCACAAACATACAATAAATCAATTATTGATAAAATATGGAGCTTTTTCTCTTCTGTTAAAGTAGGGGTTTGGCTAATAGTTGTCACACTGATTGCCTCGGCAGTAGGATCTATCTTCCCCCAGGAAATGTACATACCAGCAGACGCAGCATCACGTGATCCTGCAATCTTTTATGAAGATCGATATGGTATTTTCGGACTTATTTTTTATCAATTAGGATTTCATAATTTATATAGCTCTTGGTGGTATATGATACTGATTGCTTTAATTGGTATCTCGTTGGTAATTTGCAGTATTGACCGAGTAGTTCCTTTATACAAAGCATTAAAGTTACAAAAAGCAAAAAGACACGAAACATTTATTAATCGCCAAAGATTATATAGTGAGTCAGAGTCTGTAAGTAAAGAAGAAATACAGCAAGTTAAAGAAAAATTAAAGAAACAGCGTTATAAGATCAGAGATGAAGATGGGCATATCCTAGCAGAAAAGGGCAGATTTTCCAGATGGGGACCTTATGTAAACCATATTGGATTAATTGTTATATTATTAGCCGCGATGTTACGTTTCACGCCCCTACTATATATGGACGAGTATGTGTGGGTAAGAGAAGGGCAACAACTGGTTATTCCTGGAACTGATGGGGAGTATTATATAGAAAACAAACGTTTCTTATTAGAAACACATGATGAAAATGATGAACGTTTTAAAGATTCATTAGCAAAACAAGGAGAAATGGTACCTAGTAATTATCAGACTGATGTTATTATCTATAAAGCACATGAATCAGAGGTAGCGGGTGCCGAACCAGAGCTTGAAAAAATTATTGAAAGTGATATTCGAATGAATAAACCGTTGAAATTTGATGGTTACACTTTATATCAAGCAGGTTATCAATTGAATGAATTCACTAATATGTCTTTTAAGATACACGAAACAAATGATAGTGAGGAAGAAGCTTTGGATTCATTTACGATTAATCTAACTTCTCCTGAATCCGATTATGAACTGGACAATGGATTTCGGGTTGTGGTAGATCAGTATTATCCTGATTATTACTTGGATGATAATGGAGAGCCTGCTTCTGAAACTAACTACCCAAGAAATCCAGCTTTTGTCCTTTTGATTTATCCCCCAGGTGAAGTGACACCTGAGGTTAGTTTCATAGGTATTGGAAGAAACATTGATGCTACTGGTGAAAATCAATACAAAGCGGGTATAGAAGATTTTGAAATGCATAATGTCAGTGGGTTAACTGTAAGAGTAGATTATACGCTGCCGCTTTTCATTATAGGTGCTGCTATATTTATGATTGGTGTTAGTCAGGGAATGTATTGGCAGCATAGAAGGATTTGGATCCATCCAAAACAGAAAGGTGTACTATTAGCTGCTCATACTAATAAGAACTGGTTTGGGGTTAAGAGTGAAATAGAAAAGGCAATAGCCGGTACCACTATTAAAATGGTAGAAGATCAACAGGAATTGGACGAATAGTTATTAAGAAGGTTTTAACATGTCAGGAGGATTTGCATGAGTTTAATTAGCATGAGCAGTACGGCTTTATATTCGGCATTTATACTTTACTTGGTAGCCACTTTCTTCTTTGGTTTTACAATTAAAGATAAGCGCTCCATTTCAAAGAAAGATATAGCCGGAAAAATTGGAATAACCCTTACAATTATTGGTTTTATAGCACAACTGATTTATTTTATAACAAGGTGGATGGCTAGTGGACATGCCCCAGTAAGTAATATGTTTGAGTTTATGACCTTTTTGGGAATGTCACTCGTTATAGCGTTTATAATTCTTTACTTTATTTATAGATTAACTGTTCTGGGGCTATTCGCATTACCTGTTGCGCTTATTATTATAGCTTACGCAAGTATGTTCCCTACAGAGGTGTCGCCATTAGTTCCTTCGTTACAAAGTCACTGGTTATATATACATGTAACGACTGTTTCCTTATCTCAGGGTATACTTGGAATTAGTTTTGTTACGGGACTAATTTATTTGATTAGACAAATTGATCAATCTGTTAAAAGTAAAAGAACTGCATGGTTGGAATTAGTGTTATATACATTGTTCCTTTTCATAGGGTTTATCGTCATTAGTACGGTATTTAATCTGATGAATTATAACGCATCATTCGAATATCCATTGGATAACCGTACTATTACCACGGAGTATCATTTACCAGCAATTGCTGGTCCGACGGACGGAGCGCTCGTCACAGAAGGTGCGATGCAACCGTGGTTCGAAACACCTGCATGGATGCATGGTGCAGATTCAGGGAGGAAATTTAATACGTTGATATGGTCAATCCTTACTGGTTCTGTCATCTACGGTCTTACGCGTCTTATACTAAGAAAACGTGTTGGCGCTGCTATTCAGCCTTTACTTAAATCCTCTAAACCTGACCTTTTGGATGAGATTACATATCGTGCAGTAGCTATTGGTTTTCCTTTATTTACATTAGGGGGATTAATATTTGCGGCGATATGGGCACAAATTGCCTGGGATAGATTCTGGGGATGGGACCCGAAAGAGGTCTGGGCGTTAATAACATGGTTTTTCTATGCAGCCTTTTTACATTTAAGACTGTCACGAGGATGGCATGGAGAGAAATCTGCTTGGCTGGCAGTTGGCGGATTTGCTATCATTATGTTTAATCTAATTGTTGTAAATCTTGTATTAGCAGGACTGCATTCATATGCATAGACATTAAATAGTTCTTTTACAAGGTACCATTTTGATGAATGGTATCTTGTTTTCTTATACTTTCACGTGCAGGTAGTTTATACTTTATATAACTTCAATTAAGAGGGGGAGCTTAGATGGAAACAAACGCAAGAATACTGGTAGTAGACGATGAAGATAGAATCCGCAGGTTAATACGTATGTATTTGGAGCGGGAAGACTTTATTGTTGAAGAAGCTGAAAATGGCTCCGAGGCATTGGAGAGTGCACTTAATAATGATTATGATGTTATCCTGTTGGATATCATGATGCCGGAGATGGATGGTATTGAAGTTTGCCAAGAGTTAAGAAAAGAAAAAGCAACTCCAATTATTATGTTGACAGCTAAAGGAGAAGAGGCTAATCGAGTTCAAGGATTTGAGGTTGGTGCGGATGATTATATCGTCAAACCTTTCAGTCCCCGAGAAGTTATTCTTCGTGTTAAAGCACTACTAAGAAGAGTATCTACATCTTCGTTTAACGAAGCAAATTCTGCTACAAGGGACATACTTGTATTCCCTCATATAGCGATTGATCATGATGCACACCGCGTAACTGCGGACGGAGTGGAAGTAAGCCTTACCCCGAAAGAATACGAATTGCTGTGTTTCCTGGCGAAATCTCCTGATAAAGTATTTAATCGTGAGCATTTACTTAAAGAGGTATGGCAATATGAATTTTTCGGAGATTTACGAACGGTTGACACACATGTCAAAAGGTTGCGTGAGAAGCTAAATAATGTATCCAAAGCAGCTGCAAAAATGATTGTCACTGTATGGGGCGTAGGATATAAATTTGAGGTAGATGATGAGTAATGTTCTGGCGTAGCGTTGTTGGTAAGCTCGCAATTACTATATTATTGCTTGTTTCTTTCGTATTATTTATTTTAACTATATTGTTACTGGAATTCTTCGAAAATTTCCATATTCAAGAAGCAGAAAAAGACATGATGCAAACAGCTACTAAAGTTTCCGTACTAGTAGAGCAGCATGAGGATAAATCCTTGGTTTTGGAGACAACTGAACGAGTAAAGGATTCTGCCAGCAGAGTTGCCATTATTTTTGATGATGGAGAGTTATGGGTATCTGAAAGCAGCAATCAAAGCTTGTCAAAATTAGAAGAATATTGGTTGGAAGAAGACGAAGGTTTAGCGGGTGTGTTAACATCCAACGAAGAAGTGAGGGAACAGATAGTTATTCCTGGAAGCGATTTAGAGGCAATGATTGTAGGTACACCAATTGGAAATGGTAGAGGAGCTATCTTTGTATACCAATCTTTAGACGTAGTCGATCAAACGAAAGCTGAAACTACTAAAATTATATTTCTTGCAGCTGGAATCGCGATTATATTAACAACAATATTTGCCTTTTTTCTATCGACTCGAATTACTTCCCCTCTAATCAAAATGCGCGAGGCCGCCTTTGATCTGACCAGAGGCGAATTCAACACGAAAGTGCCCATCTTGACGCATGATGAAATTGGGGAATTGGCCATGGCTTTTAATCGGATGGGAAGGCAGCTGAAGTTTCATATTAACGCTCTGCACCAAGAAAAAGAACAACTCTCTGGGATTGTCAGTTCTATGGCAGATGGCGTGGTTACCTTGAATAGGAATGGTGATATGATAGTAACTAATCCACCGGCAGAGCGTTTTATTGAGGATTGGTACTTTGAAAACAATGTTAAAGTGTCAGGAGAAAAAAGAAAGTTGCCCAGTGATTTAAATAAGATTCTTCAAGAAGTAATAAGTGGAGAATCTGAAGCACTTCATGAATTAAGTTTACAAGGAAGAAGTTATGTAATGTTGATGACTCCATTATACGATCAATCTTATGTTAGGGGAGCAGTAGCGGTCATTCGAGATATGACCGAAGAGAGACGCCTTGATAAGTTGCGTAAAGATTTTATTGCTAACGTGTCTCATGAATTGCGAACTCCAATATCAATGCTGCAGGGGTACAGTGAAGCAATTGTTGATAATATAGCTGAAAGCAAAGAAGAAAAAAATCAACTGGCACAAATTATTCATGAAGAATCATTGCGTATGGGACGACTTGTTAATGAATTACTGGACTTGGCACGCATGGAGGCAGGACATATACAGCTTAATTTAGAAACAATAGATGTTGTCCTTTATGTGGAGAGAATACTGAAAAAATTTACTGGGATTTCTAAGGAAAACAAAATACAATTAACATTATCAACCAATGTAACCAATTCAACAGCACAATTCGACCCAGATAGAATAGAACAGGTATTCACAAATCTAATTGATAATGCTATTCGCCATACAGATGAAAATGGGTATGTGAAGGTTGATGTGGTTTGTAATGAAAATGGAATTCAAGTAGATATTCAAGACAGTGGAAGTGGTATACCTGAAGAAGATCTTCCATTTGTATTTGAACGTTTCTACAAGGCTGATAAGTCAAGGAAACGAAATAAGCAAAAAGGCACTGGCTTAGGTTTAGCAATAGCAAAGAATATTATCGATTCTCATAACGGAATAATTACTGTAAAAAGTAAACTTTATCAGGGGACTACTTTTAGTTTTAAAATACCACACACGCATAGTTAAATCTGTTTCGTTCAATCAGAATATGATATGATGTAAAATGTACTTAAAATTGAATGTAATTATTTGGGAAATGGTGTATTAACTTAAAAGGGAATCCAGTGAAAAGCTGGAGCTGTCCTCGCAACTGTAATTGATATACGAAATAAGCATGTAACCACTGTATGTTTGTCATATGGGAAGGGCTTAAAGTAGGTAATTATCATAAGTCAGTAGACCTGCCATTACCCACTGTTTCAATGCTTCGAGGATATGAGCGTTTGGGACAACCGGATACATATATGCATAAAAGTTTAACTATGTTTCGTTTGTCTTAAAGGCTGGCTCTTCAAGGGAGCTAGTCTTTTTTATTATGTGGATTTGTATTTTACGGTTCCAACATGCTACATTCCTAACACTAGAACAAACAATAACTGGAGGTTGGAAAATGAATAAATGGATTTTACGCTTAGCATCATTATTAGTAGTTGTTGGTCTATTAACGGCTTGTGGTACAGACAATGAGAGCCAGGAAGATGCACCAGAACAATCGGAAAATAACCAGGCAGAAGAGCAAAGTGAAGAAGTTGTTATCACTATTTCAGAAAATGAAGGCGAAGAAGTAATTACAGAAAAGGAAATTACAATTGAAGAAAATGCAATTTTAATGGAAGTTATGAAAGAAAACTTCGAGATTGAAGAGGAAGGTGGCTTTATCAATTCCATTGAAGGTGTTAAACCTGAAGAGGACGAGCAAAGAGCATGGATGTACTTTGTGAATGATGAAGCGGCGCTAGTGGGTGCTCAGGAATATGAATTAACTCCTGGAGACAAGGTAACCTTTGATTTACAAGCCTGGGATTGATTTAGGTGAATATCTATAAATTAACATTAATTGCATTACTTGCAGCACTTGCTGTTGTTGGAAGGGTGACATTTTCCTTTTTACCAAGTGTTCAACCTGTAACAGCCTTAATAATTATTTGTGGATTGATTCTCGGCCCATTTGCTGCTGTTGTGTTAGCATTTCTAACAACATTCCTATCCAACATGATGCTGGGTATGGGTATATGGGCAATTTGGCAAGTAGTATCATGGTCACTGATTGGATTACTGAGTGGTTTGATAGGTAAAATCCCAGGAAGGAAACCCCTGTTGGTCATTATTATATTTGCTGTCTTTAGCGGATATCTATACGGCTTTTTAATCTCTCTGACGAGTTATCAAATAACTGGGAAATTCCTTCCTTACTACCTTGCTGGCCTGCCATTTGATACCAATCATGCTATAGGTAATGCTGTTTTTATAATTATTCTTTATCCATTAATAGCTCATTTTTTTAAAAAGTATGCAGACAAACGATTCACGATTCAAAATACCAGCTAAATAAGTTGGTATTTTTTCTTTTTCTAATTTATAGTTAAATAGAAAGTAAAGTGTAACATTCTTGTGCCAGCAAACGACTATTTAGGTGAACGGAGGATCTTTATGAAGGTCATGTTCGAGGATTTATATGACAAATACCACCAGGATTTATTCCAATTTATTTTTTATATGGTAAAAGACAAACCACTAACTGAAGATCTTATTCAAGAAGTTTATATAAAGGTTTTAAAATCGTATGAGAACTTTAAAGGGGAGAGCAGTGAAAAAACCTGGCTGTTTTCAATTGCACGGCATGTTACCATTGATTATTTCCGTTCCCAAAGCAGAAAAAGAAAAAGAATACTTGAATTCTTTGATTGGAGTGAAAAAGGAGAGCATATTCAGGACAGTAAACCTTTACCCGAAGATGTTGCTATTCAAAATGAAGAACTTTCGAGAATTTATACTTATTTAGATAAATGTACAGTTGATCAAAAGAGCGTGCTGATACTAAGATATATCCAATCTTTCTCCATTCAGGAAACAGCAGATATACTAAATTTTAGTGTCAGCAAAGTAAAAACCACCCAGCATCGAGGCTTGAAAGCTGTGAAGAATCTTTTTTTAGACGATCAGGAGAGGGGAGGAGATCAGTAATGAAGAATAGAGACAGAGAAGACCAGCATGTAATAGATCTATTAAAACAAATGCCAACAGTAAAAGATGATACAGATAAAAATGATTTATATAGAAGCATCTCTTCCCAATTAGAAACTCGGGGCAGAAAGAAACAGAGAACCAAAAAAGTCGTGCCCTTATTCGCTACTTTAGTTGCTGTTACTATTTTAATTATCATGATTCCTACCCTTTTTAATACAAGTAATAACTTTCAAACAAGCGAAGATTCTGCCGATATGTTACGCCAGGAATCAGGTAGTGAAAGTATAATAGAAGAATTAAATGAAAACAATCTGTATATGGAGGAATCTGCTGATTCTGATGAAGATGAAGGAGAAATAACTAAGACGGAACCAGGTCCAGAAAGTTATGTCTTGCAAAAAGCGGATGATCAATCTCTAATAGTTCACGCCGCAATTACAGATGATCAGCAACAGTATGTCATTCCTTTATCTATTATTTTACCTGAGACTGAGGATCTTAATACGTATTATAATCAACTAGAGAGTCACATAAAACAATCTGGGGTGAATGAACAGGATTACTTATTCGAAGGAATTGAATTTATCATAGACCAGGCTAACGAACAGGTAGTTATGGATTTACCAGAAGATTTTTCTATAGGCCATGGATCGACCAGGGAATATATATTCAATCGGATGCTGACAACCATGTTTAGTCCTTATGGTATAGAAAAGGTTACTTTTGAAACTGAAGATAATGAGGAAGCAGATCTTGGGTCACTTGGTTCTTTTAAGGAAATGGCTATTGAACCAATAGGGGAAGCTTTTTATAAATTATATAAATCCAAGGCAAAGAACTTGTTGGTCCCCATTCCAAATTATGAGCAATTCACAATTCATGAAGCACTAAATGAGTTGAAAAATACAGAAGAATCATTCGACGTTTATCAAACAGTCCCTGATTATATTGAATTTTCAACCGAAAGTATGGATGGCGAACTTGTTATAACATTATCTGAAGAAACAACTTTAACAAATGATCAAGAAAACGCTACAATGATTGAGGCAATATTAATGACTGCAGGAAGTTATGGGTATGACTTTGTACGATTTGAAAATATAACAAACGATCAATTGGGTATTTACAATATAGACGAATCTATTCGTATACCAGCTGCAGTAAACCCTATTTATTAAGGTAATGAACAAAAGCGCTAAGTAAAAGTGTTTTAGAAAATAGTTTATTTTCTAAAACACTTTTGACTTTTATATCTTCACATTCTAGTATAGAGTAGAACATGTATATGGTGTATCAGTAAGGACTGCGGTTTACTCCTCATATTTCAAAGGATCACCATCAAAAGGCATATTCGAAAGCTTAATTGAATCGGTTGGACAACCTTGGTATGCATCAATCGCATCTTCTTCCAGGTTATCCGGAATGCTAGAAGTTCCTTTATTTCTATCTATAACGACATAAGCTATTCCTTCATCGTCATAATCATATATGTCAGGCGCAGAAGCACCACAAGCACCGCAGGCAATACATGTTTCTTTATCCACAATTGTGTACTTTGGCATACAATATACCTCCTTAGAGGATTTACCCCTGAGTTCATTGTAAAACTGATTAACCAGTTTTACAATATAGGATAACTGACAACAGCCTTTTTTTTGTACTTCAGCTTGTATCGGATATAAAAAGTTCACAATTAGTACAAATCCTACGTAGAGGAGGTACCTTGCAGGTGCTATTTGAAGGAATTATTCTTACATGCAGTACAAGGATAAAAACGGAACGTACAGCTGCCGCAATATTTCACATAGTCAGTGGGAAGAAATCTATACAAACCATACAGGATATTCGAATGTTCGAACTAGAAGACTTTTACGGTATATTTAAGAACCTGCCAAAACCTGTATTTGACAAAAAAATCAATGAGCTGGACAAACTTGGCTTACTCCAGGAAAAGGAAAAATCGGCTTATGATATTACTAAATCAGGAAAAGAATGGTTAGAACGAAACAGCTCAAATTTACCACTGGATTATTATAATGGACTTCATTACAGCAATACAGCAGAAGTATATAATGAGCGGTTAACATTACTCATACAAACACTGACCAACAGTAAAAAAAGTAATTTCGCTTTTATACCAGTAATTGAAAACTCATCAGTTGAAAAATGGGTAAAATTCCATTATAAAGAAATGAAGGTACATGAAGCCCGGTTATTATCATCTATTTATAACGAATTGAGAAGTCTGTTGCGTCATTTCTCTAATCAAGAAGCTGAGTTATTTGTCGAGCGATTAACCGGATATAGAAATTATGGAAAAAGTATTAATCAGTTGGCTGATAAGTATCAAATGACGAATGTGGATGTAAAACTTGTATTAACAGGAATGTTTCACCGCATGTTGCACTTTATCCAGCAAGAAAGAGATAATTATAAATTTATGTCATTTATAATTAATGACATATTTCATACTGCTCTAATCACACACTCTGCTAATACTACTTATTTTTATTTAAAAAAAGCCTGTACTATTGAAGAAATTGCACAGATTAGAGGATTAAAATACAACACGATTTATGATCATATCGTGGAAATTGCTTTATATGATCCGGACTTTCCTTTAACTAATTATGTTCCTAAACACTACCAAAAGGAAATTATGAAAGCATTTAATGCTACAAGTTCGTTTAAATTAAAAACTATTAAACAGTTGGTGGCTGGAGATATCAGTTATTTTCAAATTCGCTTAGTATTGGCTTCAGCCAAAAATCTACTTGAATCAGGTGATTAAAATGCAATCAATCCTAGAGACCAGTTTAACGCAACACTTTACATACAATTCATTTCGTACAGGACAGTTAGAGATAATCCAGGATGTGATGAATGGCAACGATGTATTAGGTATATTGCCTACAGGATCAGGCAAGTCAATCTGCTATCAATTGCCTGCGAAATTATTAGATGGTGTTACGATTGTAGTATCTCCATTAATATCTCTAATGATCGACCAAGTTAAACAATTAAAAGCAATAAATTTTAAAGAAGTTGTAGCCCTGAATAGCTTCATGACCCCGTTTGAAAGAAAAGAAGTTTATAAAAATCTGCACACATACAAATTAATCTATGTTTCTCCAGAATTACTACAAAAAAAAGAATTACAACAAAAATTGGAGCAGCTTAACATTCGTTTATTTGTAGTTGATGAGGCGCATTGCATTTCTCAATGGGGGCATGAATTTAGACCTGATTACTTAAAATTAAATGCAATTATAAAATTCCTGAATAATCCAACTGTAATGGCCCTCAGTGCTACTGCTACACCAACAGTTCAACTTGATATTGTGAATGCATTAGATAAACCGAATATGATAAAACACATATATCCGATGGACAGAGACAACATAACTTTCAATATACAAAAAGTTGCGAATGACCAAGATAAGATTTCTGTGATGGCTGAGAAACTATTAATTTACCGTACTCCTACATTAATTTATTTCTCTAGCAGGAAAGCCTCGGAAAAGGTTTCCGCCATTCTCTCTAAAAAATTACCTTCAAAAAGAATTTCGTTTTATCATGGAGGAATGGAACAAATAGATCGCATAAGTATTCAGCAACAGTTTATGAATGATCAACTAGATATTATCTGTTGTACAAGCGCTTTTGGTATGGGTATTAATAAGAGTAATATTCGAATGGTCATACATTATCACCTTCCCCCACAACTGGAAGCATATATACAGGAAGTAGGCAGAGCGGGAAGAGATGGGCAATCAAGCGTTAGTATACTGCTATTTTCGGAAAACGACATATACCTTCCCAAAAATATCATAAATAAGGAATTGCCATCTGCAAAGGAAATTAATGTGGCATTTAAGGAATTGTATCATCTATATGTAGTCCAGGGGAAATTGCCTGATAATGAATCAAAAATTGAAAATTTAATGGGTGTTAATGAAATTCAGTGGCGATTTTTGTGCTACCAATTTGAAAAAAATGGTATGATTATAGGTAATACAATTAATTATAATAGAAAAAGTTGGGAACTGGCTTACAATGAAATAACTAAACTTGCTCTTAAACGTTTACGAGCAAAAGAAAATAAATTAAAAGAAATGCTAGAATGGATTCATGAGGAAGGGTGTCTTCGAAAACATCTGTATAAAGGATTTCAGCCTTCGTACAGCAATCCTAAATATCAGTGCTGCAGTAATTGTGGATTTTCATGGAGGGAGTGGAAACCCAAGGAAACAGAGATATTAAAGTACACAGCTGATAGTTGGGAGAGTAAACTTAAAAATTTATTGTTAATCGGAGTAACTAATGAAGCAAAATGAGCTAATAAAATTAATGTCAGATGAGGAATTAAAAAGACAACTAATGCTGTCTCAACTTATTTTCTTACTTCTAGGAATATTTTTAAGTATTTTCTTTTTTGAAAGTATGGAAGAATGGTTATATTACTTGGATTGGAAACCTGCAGAAATTATACTTTACGGTGTCTTACCTGGTTTTCTTATTGTATTGATTGATATGATATTAATCCTCCTAGTCCCTGAGAAGTATTATGACGATGGGGGAATTAATGAGAGAATTTTCAGAAATCAATCTATTGGATATATCTTTGTTATCTCATTGCTCGTTGCTGTTTCAGAAGAGATTTTGTTCAGAGGCGTTATACAAACAAATTTTGGGTATATAGTTGCAAGTATCCTATTTGCCCTCGTTCATTTCAGATATCTAAAAAAGCCTTTTCTACTTGTTTCTATATTATTTGTAAGTTTTTATATTGGTTATCTATTTGAAATAACAGAAAACATACTAGTAACAATAACTGCCCACTTTATAGTAGACTTTTTACTAGGGTTAATTATACGCTTTAAAAAATGAGGTGTTTTAAGTTGAGCCAAAAAGCCACAGAACGTGATGATCAGGCAGAAGAACTAAGGAAACTGTTAAGTGAAGTTCAGCAGGGAGAAAAGGGAAGACCTAGTCAACAAGCGAACTTAGATGACGAAGTAGTATATGAACGAGAGATTGATATATTAGAACTACCTCCCAGGAAGGAAGTACATGGTACAAAGAAGAAACGAACCCAGATTAAGTTAAGTCGCCCTCTACTCCGGTTTTTGATAGTAATTATACTTCTTTTGCTTGTATTAACAGGTGTTTATTACTTATGGGCAGATGAAATAATCACCATATTAAGTAATTGAATATCTGGGCAGCGAATAATGGAGCACATAATTTCCCTGAAGTAGTATAAGATTTTATAGAAAGCGGATAGATGGAATCTGTTTCTATCTGTCGTATCATCAAGAAAGTGATGTGTGCAGACAGACAACCAGAAGGAGAAGATATATGGTGAGATTTATAATTAGAATGTCAGTATCATTGCTTTTGCTGTCTTTTTATATGTTTTATCTAGCACATCGTGATACGATTAATTATAAAACGATATATGATAAAAGGCTGCCCGATAACTTTACAGGCTTTCGGATATTTTTTATATTGGATATCCATACTCGTACTATTGAGGAAGCCACTTTAAAATCGATTAAAAATTCGATTGATATAGTAATTATTGGTGGTGATTTAACTGAAAAAGGCGTTCCTTTAGAGCGAACTAGAGAAAATATCCAAAAGCTGGCCAAATGGAACGTTCCCATTTATTTTATTTGGGGAAATAATGATTATGAGTCTTCACCGGATAAGTTATACTCTTTACTAATAAAAGAAAATGTAACGGTATTAACAAATGAGAGCCGGGATATTTCTGCTAACGGACAAGTTATCAGCTTGTTGGGACTAGACTGCTCCAGACATCGAGAAGCAAGAATCGATCTTGCTAAAGAAAACGCAAAAGGCGATTACTTTATATTAGTAACACATGATCCTAATTCTTTCGACGAAATGGATAAGGAAGATCAATACGGTATACATACTGTTTTATCCGGACATACACATGGCGGACAGATTCGCTTGATGGGATATGGCCCATATGAAAAGGGCAGCTTTCAAAAAGACGGATATACCATTAAGTTAATTAGTGAAGGATATGGTTACACCTGGTTGCCTTTTCGGTTGGGAACAAAATCTGAGTGTCACGTCATTACTTTTATGCACGACGTGTACGACCATAGCGAACAAGGATAATATACAGACTGAAATTCGCCATACTAATTAAACGAAAATACTTATGTAAAGTTCAACAATCACGAATAAAGCATATAGTGTATAAAGAAATAAATTCCCTGTTTCTATCATACAGAAATGCTTGATTTATGTTCGATTCAAACAAAGGGCTTAAAAGGAGGATGCTATATGCGTATAGAGAGAGTGTCCGATAATCAATTTACGATATTTTTAACATTTGATGACTTAATCGAACGCGGTTTTACCAAGGAAGATTTGTGGCATGATGCATCAAGTGTGCAAAGCTTGTTTAGTGATATGATGTATGAAGCTAGTTCGGAGCTGAATTTTGAATTAGAAGGCATGTTGCTGGTACAGGTTCACTTAATGCAGGCACAAGGGATGCATGTTGTGGTAACACAGAAATGTGAAAATAATATGAATTGGGATGAGGATTTTATTGAGATGAAAGTTACGTTGGATGAAAGTAGAGAGCTATTATTCTCCTTTGCAGATTTTGAGGACGTTATCCAGGTATCCTCGTACTTGTCAGCCCTATTAATTGAAGGTGGGCAGGTATACTATATGGATGGCCGCTACTACATGTTATTCAGTGATGAAGACCTCAAAGATAAAAACAAAGAAGATATTATTGCTGTTATGTCGGAGTACTCTAATCCAAGTATAATTACCTCGTACCGGCTTTATGAATATGGAAAAGTAATATTCAAAACAAAGGCTGTTCAACAAATTATAAGTAACTTTTATTAAAACATCACAGGAATCAATAATGGGATGGATCTGAGTACCAAAATTATTATTAGGAGTATCTGAACAGAGGGGTGAACGATATGAAAATTGCAGTACTATATGGAGGTATCTCAGGTGAGCGCGAAGTTTCGTTGTCTTCTGGCAAAGGTATCATGGCAGCGTTAAAAAATAATGGTCATGAAGTTATCGGTATAGATTTCCATCCCAAGAGATTAAAGGAGATAATAAACCTGGATGTTGATATGGTATTTATTGGCCTTCATGGGAAACATGGAGAAGATGGACGAATCCAGGGACTTTTGGATTTAATGGAGCTGCCATACGTAGGTTCAGGTGTATTAGCATCAGCATTGGCAATGGATAAAGCTAAGGCTAAGCATACATTTCAAATGAATAACATACCTACAGCAAAGAGTAGCGTGTATTCAGTTACAGCGGATTTCAGCACAACAAAAATAGAAGACATGATTAACTCGTCTTATACACCCCCATTTGTTATAAAGCCAAATAGAGAAGGTTCAACACTGGGGTTAACTATTGTGAATCAAAAAATAGAAACTAAAGAAGCAGTTGAAAAAGCAGTTTTAAGTGATGATACCATAATGGTAGAAGATTTTATTAAAGGAAAAGAATTAACGGTTGCGGTTTTAGGTTCAACAGGAAATGAAATAGCTCTGCCAATAATTGAAATTATCCCCAAAAATACACATTATGATTATGAATCTAAATACACACCAGGTGGAAGCGAGCATATAGTTCCTGCACAACTGGACGCTGAGATTACAAAGAAAATTAAGGCATATGCCGTTCTGGCTCACCAGGTATTAGGATGTACAACATATTCCAGGGTGGATTTCATTTTGGCTGAGGACAATACACCCGTTATTCTCGAGGTCAACACGTTGCCAGGCATGACTCCAACCAGTCTTTTTCCAGACGCAGCAAAAGTAACTGGGTTGAGTTATGATGAAATGATAGAGACGTTTATACAGTTAACGAAATAGGCACAAAAAGAAACCGTTTTCATTATATAAATAAATTATATGAAAAATGGCTTCATTTTATTGCATAATTATTATGAAAGTGTATACTAATCACTGAGTACAGCTATATTTAAATATTTATAGATATTCTAGGAGGTAAATTCATGGTGGCCGAAAAAGCAGCAGACTCTACCAAGGAAAGTAAACAACAAATGGACGTATTAAATTCAACTCGTACTGTCGTAAAAACAGCATTAGATAGACTTGGCTATCCGGATGAGGTGTTTGAACTTCTAAAAGACCCGATCCGTATGATGACAGTTAGAATTCCTGTTCGTATGGATGATGGTAATATTAAAGTATTTACAGGGTACCGTGCACAACATAATGACGCAGTGGGTCCGACAAAAGGTGGAGTTCGATTCCATCCTGATGTAACAGAAACAGAAGTTAAGGCATTATCTATTTGGATGAGCTTAAAGGCTGGTATCGTAGATTTACCCTATGGCGGGGGAAAAGGCGGAATTGTATGCGATCCTCGTGAAATGTCATTTCGTGAACTGGAAGGGATCAGTCGTGGATATGTTCGGGCAATTAGCCAAATAGTTGGTCCGACTAAAGACATCCCGGCTCCTGACGTATTTACAAACTCACAAATAATGGCATGGATGATGGATGAATACAGTAGAATTGATGAATTTAATAGTCCTGGCTTTATTACGGGTAAACCACTCGTACTTGGTGGTTCACACGGGAGAGAGTCTGCAACTGCAAAAGGTGTTACAATATGTATTAATGAAGCTGCTAAGAAAAAAGGGATCGATGTAAAAGGAGCAAGAGTAGTTGTTCAGGGATTTGGGAACGCTGGTAGTTTCTTATCGAAATTCTTACATGATGCTGGCGCTAAGATTGTAGGTATATCTGATGCGTATGGCGGCTTACATGATCCTGAAGGACTGGATATTGATTATTTATTAGATAGAAGAGATAGCTTTGGTACGGTTACTAAGCTTTTTAATAATACCATAACGAATAAAGAGTTGTTGGAATTAGATTGTGATATTTTAGTACCTGCAGCTGTAGAAAATCAAATAACTGCAGAAAATGCACATAATATAAAAGCAGGAATTGTTGTAGAAGCTGCCAATGGTCCAACTACTATGGAAGGTACAAAGATCTTGTCTGAAAGGGGAATCCTCTTAGTACCAGACGTATTAGCTTCTGCAGGTGGAGTCACTGTTTCCTACTTTGAATGGGTACAAAACAATCAAGGTTATTACTGGTCTGAAGAAGAAGTTGATGTAAAACTTCATGAAATAATGATTAAGGCATTTAACACAATCTTTAACACTGCTGAAACAAGACGGGTTGATATGCGTCTGGCAGCATACATGGTTGGAGTTAGAAAAATGGCTGAAGCTTCAAGATTCCGTGGTTGGGTTTAAACTGAACTAAGTAAAACAGAATATATGACGAAAAAACTCTTATCATGTATAGTTAGATAAGAGTTTTTTCGTGTCTAATAGCTGTGTAAAAGTTATCATTAATTAAAGGAAGTGTAGATAGATGCTAAATGAAAAAGTCATAATAATTGGGGCGGGACCCTGCGGAATGTCCTGCGCTATTGAATTACAGAAACATGGGATTGACCCACTAATTATTGAAAAAGAGAATATAGTAAACTCGATTTATAATTATCCGACTCACCAAATGTTCTTCAGCTCGAGTGAAAAGCTTGAGATTGGTGATATGCCTTTTATTACGGAGAAACAGAAACCAGTAAGAAATCAGGCATTAGCCTATTACCGAGCTGTAGCGGAGCGTAAAGGTCTACGGATTAACACTTTTGAAAGGGTAATAAATATACAGAAAGAGGAAGGAACCTTTCTTATTAAAACCAAGAAAAGTACAACTGATGAGAAATCATACATAGCAGAACATATAATTGTTGCCACGGGATATTATGACCAACCGAATTATATTAATGTACCAGGGGAGAACTTAGATAAGGTAATGCATTATTTTAAAGAAGCTCATCCTTACCACAATACGGACGTGGTTGTAATTGGCGGTAAAAACTCAGCAGTAGATGCAACACTAGAACTTCACAAAGCCGGTGCTAGGGTCACAGTCCTTTATCGTGGTAGTGACTATTCAACTAGTATAAAACCATGGATCCTTCCTGAGTTTGATGCATTGGTCAAAAAAGATATCGTTCAAATGATTTTTAACTCAGAAGTCTTAGAAATAACACAGGGAGATGTCTGTTATTCTGTAGAAGGAAAGGATATACGAATAAAGAATGACTTTGTTTTCGCGATGACTGGGTACAAGCCGGACTATAATTTCTTAACAGATATAGGTGTTACAATCGACGAGAGTAATGGGAAACCCAGTTATAATGAAGAAACTATGGAAACGAATGTGGCTGACGTTTACATTGCAGGTGTGGTTGCTGCAGGTTATAATAATAATGCGATTTTTATAGAAAATGGACGTTTTCATGGTCAGTTGATAGCTAAAGCTATCAGTGAAAATATATAATTGAAAGAGGCTGGGACATAACTAAATGGGAAGAATGGAAATCGAACAATCGGAACTTAGCGTAGGCAAAATACGCAGACTCCTGTGGGAACAGCACGAGCTTAAGATCCACTGTGTGAAGTGCTCTTCTTCACACAGTTAGCTGAAGCCGTGCCCACGAAAAAGCGAAGTATTTTGCCGAAGCGATACATTTGCTCAGGCGTTAATGTTCGGGTTTTCCTGAATAATTCCTCTTTTTGTCCCAACCTCTTTCTGCTTTTAAAACTCATCTTCGAATATTTCATTCAATCTACGAAAATCATTCGTCTCCTCAAGAGCAATTAACAATTTTATCCTGGCTTTTGGCCCAGTTAAGCTGTTTGCAAGAATAACTCCCATTTCTTTTAAGTCTTTACCCCCACCTTCATAGCCGTAAGTTGGTTGTACTACTCCTTCATAACATCTTGAAACAAGAATTACGGGGATATTTGCTTTAATCATCTTTCTAATTGGTGCTACGGTCTCTATTGGTAAATTACCTTGCCCGAACCCTTCGATTACCAATCCATCAGGTTTTACTTGGTAAACCCCCTCTAACAGAACATCATCCATCCCAGCATATGCTTTTAGTAAGAATACTTTATTTGATATTTCTTTAATCGGATGGGAATAGCGGGATATTACCGTATGATGAAAAAAGACAGATTCTTTCGTAATTATTCCTAAAGGTCCATATTGTGGACTTTGAAAAGTCGCCACATTGCTTGTAGATGTTTTTGTAACATTTTTAGCAGTATGAATCTCATCATTCATTACAACAAGTACTCCTTTATTTGATGCTTCATCTTCTACAGCAACTCTGAGGGAGCTTATCAGGTTATAAAGTGCATCTGAGCCAATCTCATTACTTGATCTCATTGCTCCTGTGATAATAACGGGTTTTTCGGTTTTAAGTACGAGATCAAGAAAGTAAGCTGTTTCTTCTAAGGTGTCCGTACCATGAGTAACTATTATACCATCATATGAATGTATCAATTCTTCTATCTTTAAGGCAAGATTTAACATATGATGTGGTGTAATCTGGGGTGATGGTAATGAATACACAATAATCTCTTCCGTATTTCCATATGCTTTAAAATGGAAAGATAAATCAGTCAGGGGATGTGTATTTGTCGTATTAACCTCTCCGGTTTCTTTATTTTCGATCATTGATATAGTACCACCTGTATGAATAATTAATATATCTTTCATTTTTGTCACCTGCTTTTTAGCTATTTTCAATGTTATTACTTAATGATACGATGATTGTATTGAATTTGGAAAGAGGTAGAGTTAGCCATGTTTGCTATATTATCAGCGGGAGTAGCACCCACATTAGCATTAATGTCTTTTTTTTATTTAAAAGATCGTATTACTGAACCAATACCATTAATTATAAGAACTTTTTTGTTGGGAGCATTATTTGTATTTCCAATAATGTTTATACAATACGTTTTAACTGCAGAGTTTTTACATACCAGTACTTTTATTCACTCGTTCTTTATCGTTTCTTTACCTGAAGAGTTTTTCAAATGGTTTATTTTTATTTACGCTATTTATCATCATTCTGAATTTGATGCACATTATGATGGTATCGTATATGCGGTGGCGATCAGCCTTGGATTTGCCACAGTAGAAAATATCTTGTATTTATTTACTAATGGTATTGAATATGCATTCTCAAGAGCTTTATTTCCTGTTTCATCACATGCTCTGTTTGGAGTTATTATGGGATATTACTTTGGTAAGGCTAAAACGAATGATTTCTATAAAAAAAGAAATATAGCATATGCATTTATAATCCCTTTCCTCTTACATGGAATCTACAATTATATTTTAAAAGCCATTACAAGTGGATGGTTATTTTTACTGATTCCTTTCATGATTGGTTTATGGGTGTTAGGACTGCAACGGGTCAAAAAAGCTAACGAACCTGTTAATTCTAATACTATTTATAAAAAAAATAAAAGGCAAGCATAACCCTTCTATATAAACAAATATGGAAGGGTTTTTTGCTGGAATTATTTACTTATATTAAAGACATTTGATAATCATGAATAAAAAAGACTTTTATTCAAAAAATAGGTAGTACAAACAATACAATGGAAACCAGGAGGAAATAGGATGAACTATAGAAGACTGTCTCTTTTGTTTTTAATACTATGTTTCTTGTTTGCAGGACTTCTGGATTCACAATCGCCCAAGTCAGTTAATGCTTTTAGTGGGCAAGTGATCCAGCAAGGTGCAGTGGGTGAGGATGTAATTGAATTACAAGCCAGGTTACAATATCTGGGTTTTTACAATGGAAAAATTGATGGTGTATTCGGCTGGGGTACCTATTGGGCTTTACGTAATTTTCAATATGAGTTTGGTATGGAAATAGATGGTTTAGCTGGAGAGACTACAAAGCAGAAATTAGTACAAGCAAGTAATTATGATGAGAATTTTGTTAAAGAACAAATTAATCAAGGGAGAAGGTTCACACACTATGGTGGAGTGGATAAGCAAAAACAAACCGGCCCCGCACCAGCGAAGGATACGGGGAGAGGTGAAGCAGGAGAAGACCAAACTGGTGAAACAGAAGCGGCTACAAACACATCTGTTAATGTTCCTCAAGGATATTCCCAAAACGATATTCAGTTAATGGCCAATGCTGTATACGGTGAGGCAAGAGGAGAACCATATGTCGGGCAAGTAGCAGTTGCTGCGGTTATTTTAAATCGTATTGAAAGTCCAACATTTCCCAATACTGCATCAGGGGTCATTTTTGAGCCACGTGCTTTTACTGCAGTTGCCGATGGACAAATTTGGCTAACACCCGATGATACTGCAAGAGAGGCAGTATTGGATGCAATAAATGGTTGGGACCCAAGTGGTAATGCAGAGTACTATTTTAATCCTGATACCGCTACATCTGGTTGGATTTGGACAAGACCACAAATCAAAAAAATCGGAAAACATATATTTTGTCATTAGAAAGGTGTGATGTAAATGATACGGTGGATAGTAATTGGAGTACTAACTATTGGAATTATTGGAACGGGCGTTTGGGGTTATCAAGAGCGCCAGGAGAAGAATGCAATTCTTATTCAAGCAGAAAACACGTACCAACGCTCATTTCATGACCTCTCTTATCATATTGATCTATTACATGATAAGATCGGTACAGCCCTGGCAATGAACTCTACACAAAGGTTGTCGCCACAATTAGTGGACATATGGCGCTTAACGTCTGAATCACTCGCTGATGTTGGTCAGCTTCCACTAGGATTACTTCCATTCAATAAGACGGAAGAGTTTCTTTCCAATATTGGAGATTTCACATATCGAACAGCGGTAAGAGATTTAGAATCGGACCCTCTATCTGAGGAAGAAACTAAATCACTGGAGAATTTATACAAGCAATCAGGTGAAATTAAAGACGAATTAAGACAAGTTCAGCATATCGTTTTGGAAAACAATTTACGTTGGATGGATGTACAAGTTGCATTAGCAAATGAAGATGAACCAGTTACTAATTCAATTGTTGATGGTTTTAAAACAGTGGAGAAAACGGTGGATGGCTTTTCTGAGGCTAATGCTAACACAGCATTAATTGGAACCTCTTCTACGAAAGAACACGAATATAAATTCTTAACTGGAGATGAAATCAGTAAAGAGGAAGCATTAACGAAAGGCAGAGAAATATTTAATGTTAAAAATCAAGAAGATGTAACAATTACAGAGAGCGGCGATGGATCTGATATCCCGTTATATAGCATTTCTTATCGAAATGACGAAAAAAGCGCTTATATGGATATGTCGAAAAAAGGTGGCCATCCACTCACCGTCCTGGTAAACAGACCCATTAACGACAAAGAGATCAGTTTGAACGAAGGATTGGAAAAGGCGGAAGAATATATTAAAGAGCAGGACTTTGAAAATATGACACTTTTTCAAAGTAGTGAATATAATAACACTGGGCATTACTCATTTTTACACAACGAAGATGAAATCCGTATTTATTCAGATGCAATGGAAGTAAAAGTAGCATTGGATAATGGAGATATCCTAGGATTTACTGCCAGCAACTATTTTATGAATCATACGGATAGAGATATTCCTGAACCAGATATTTCCGAATCGGATGCTAAGGAAATGGTCAATCCAAACGTTGATATTCAAGAAGAATTTTTAGCTGTAATTGACAATGATTTAGGTGAAGAGGTATTGGTGTACGAGTTCTTAGGTGTACTTGATAATGAAACATATCGAATCTTTATTAACGCAATGGATGGAAGTGAAGAAAAAGTAGAAAAATTGAATGGTACAGAAATAAATTTTGCAGGAGGTTTTTAGGGAGGGACAAAAGTCTTTCCCTTTTTTGACTTTTCTGTAATAATAGGACTATAGTAACGCGATATGAATTTATAAAACGGATATGTCAATGGTAATAGTAGTAACTTAAGGGGGGACTATTTATGAAAATAGGTACATTGCTTACCTTAGAATTTAAAAAAGCTCAACAAACAATTAAATACCGCTGTAAGGTTATCGAAAAAAATGAAAAATACTTATTTATCGATTATCCAATCGATACTGAAACAAAGAAAACAGCATATTTATCAAAAGGGACAAAACTATCAGCTACGTATATAGGAAATGACCAATCCATTTATAATTTCCGTACAGAGATTGTTAAAAAGGTTAAATTAGTCGTTCCCGCTTTGGCTATTCCATTGCCTGACGATGATAAAGTTCAACGAATTCAGCGGAGAGAATTTGTAAGAATTGATACAGCTATTGATGTAGCCATACATAGTGCAACTAACTCTATCGCACCTATAGTGACTGTGACATCTGACATCAGTGGCGGTGGTGTATCGATTATAATCCCCAGGGGAAGAACACTGGAAGAGGGCAGTAAAGTAACTATGTGGATTGTGCTTCATATGCATTCAGGTCAATATAAATATATCACCGCTGAGGCTGAAGTTGTACTATTGAAATCAATAAATAATACGATTCAAACTGCCTCGTTAAAATTTACTGATATTACGAAACAGGCGCAACAAACCATCATACGATATTGCTTTGAAAAGCAACGTGAAACGAGAAAAAAGGAATTATCAATTTAGTGCAACACCCAACCTTACACAAGATAACTTTTATTAAAAGTCCTCTTCACATAATTAAGTGCACAAAATAAATAAAAGACGAAGTAATGAAAATTCTCTTTCATGACACTTTTTCTCTTTCTGATGATGGTGGAGTGCTTCAATTCGCTCCGTCAGAACACTTCGCTTTCCATGGGCACGGCCTTAGCCTCCTCAGAAGTAAAGAACGCTTCTTCCGGGGTCTTCGGACACGTGCTGTTCCCATAGGAGTCTGCGTATTCTGCCTTCGCTAATAGAGATTTCCTGATTTTCTAGCTGTGGAAATGCAAGACTCATTTAAAATACATCTGCATTTTCTTCGTGCGATTTAATATTGCCGAAGCTTTACTGCGGGGTCTTCAGTTGGGACTTGGGACTGTGATTACTCTTCTCCCAAAAAGCTTTGGGACTGCACCTTTGGTTCGCTCCACCGAAAAGAAATGTTGCTTTCCGCAAGAGTCGACTGTCCACAGCGAAATTTATAAAGCATTAAGTGAATTTTTCATAACACTGCACAATACCTAGCGAAGTGTATTTTCCGTAGCGGGGTGAGAAAGCCACACTCAATAACAGCAGAATTTAAATTTTCATTACTTCGTCTTTTAAATCAAGTATTACTTATCGTTGAATAGCAACGATCTTTTAGAAAAAAGCCTTATTAACAGAGCACATAGGAATAGTTTCCTGTTCAAAGTAAGCGAAGATTTTTAACAAATAATCGTAACAGGATGGCTATACAATATATAATTCGAAAGTCTACTGGGATATGAGTTTACAATTCTTACAGAGATTCTGCAAACTGGCTTAGTCAAATCAAAAGTGGCAGGCAGTTCACTGATTATGTTATTATTTATATAAGCATACGTTAATAACTTGGCATACGTTAATAACTTGGCATACGCCAAGTTTTTTAAATGAAGTATATAGTACCTATCTTTAGAGGTTATGAGAGGAATGAACAGCATTAATGAATAAAAGTGCAATAGCAATCGCAATAGATGGTCCAGCTGCAGCTGGTAAAAGTACGGTTGCAAAAATAGTAGCAGAAAAATTATCTTATATTTATATCGATACTGGAGCAATGTATCGCGCTTTAACACTAAAGGCAATAGAGAATAAATTGGATTTAGATAACGAAGAACCTTTAATTGAATTACTCACAAATACAACAATTGAATTAGAGCAGAGTGAGAATGGACAACTCGTTTTGGTGAACAGCATTGATGTTACAGCTGAAATACGTTCTCAAAGTGTTACAAATAGTGTTTCTTACGTTGCAAAACACCCTCGTATTCGTAAAGAGATGGTGAAAAGACAACAGATATTAGCAGATAAACGCGGCGTAGTTATGGATGGAAGAGACATTGGGACTCATGTCCTGCCAGACGCTGAAGTGAAGATCTTTCTAATCGCCACTGTGGAAGAACGAGCTAAACGAAGGTATGAAGAAAACACTAAGAAGGGTTTTCATTCTAATCTGGAAAAATTAAAAGAAGAAATAGAGCAAAGAGACCTTCTTGATTCACAAAGGGAGACAGCACCTTTAATAAAGGCAACAGATGCGATAGAGATAGATACAACATCACTATCAATACAGGATGTCGCACAACTGATTTTAAAGGAAGTAGCTAGTACTCGTAAAGAATAAATCAAAGCACTAATCTGGATTTGTCAAAGGAGATTTGATATGAGCCTATATAAAATAGCAAAAAACCTAGTAGCAATTATCTTTTACCCTCTTTATCGAATCAGGGTATATGGAAAAGAAAACATACCTAAGCAGGGCCCGGTCATCATATGTTCTAATCACATTTCCAACTTAGATCCCCCAGTGGTAGGAATAACCTCACCAAGAGACATTCATTTTATGGCTAAAGGGGAACTGTTTGAAAAACGGTTTATGGGTAAATTACTAGTAGGTATACAAGCTTTTCCTGTGAAAAGAGGTATGAGAGACCGCAATGCGCTAAGAAAGGGACTTGAGATTCTTGAAAAAAATGAAACGCTGGGTCTTTTTCCAGAAGGTACCAGAAGTAAAACTGGAGAATTAGGTGATCCATTAGCAGGTGCTGGTTTCTTTGCGTTACGCTCTAATGCATTAATTGTTCCCTGCGCGATAATAGGTCCTTACAAACCCTTCAGAAGGCTTCATGTAGTTTATGGGAAGCCAATGAACATAGAACACTATCGCAACTCTAAAGCCTCTGCAAAGGAAGCAGCAGATGCAATAATGCTGGAGATCAAGACACTTATTGAAAACCATGAAGCAAAAACTACTTTACTTGACAAATAATTAGAATTATTAGAAGTTATTAAAAGAAGATTGTATTTATTCATTAACATTTAGTAGTATTAGGGTACCAACGCAAAAATGTTAGATTGTTATTATAGAAGGTATAAGATGATCTAAACTTTTCGAATTGCATTAGGAGGGCTATGGATATGAGTGAAACTAACAATGAGTTAACAGAAGTACAAGTTGGAGACACGGTAACCGGAACAGTTGTTAAAGTGGCAGAAAAACAGGTTCTTGTTGATATTGGGTATAAATCAGAAGGAATATTACCAATTAGTGAGTTATCAAGTCTTCATGTTGAACTGACGAGCGATGTCGTTAAAGAAGGCGACAGTCTTACGCTAAAAGTGAAGAAAGTAGATGAGGATGAGGTTATTCTTTCTAAAAAAGCGATTGATGCAGAAAAAGCATGGGTCGAATTGGAGAAAAAATATAATAATGAAGAAGTTTTTGAAACAGAAGTAAAGGAAGTTGTTAAAGGCGGATTAGTTGTAGATGTTGGAGTACGTGGATTCATTCCAGCTTCACTGGTTGAAACTTATTTCGTAGATGATTTTACGGAATATAAAAATAAGTTATTATCCGTAAAAATTGTTGATCTGAACAAAGATCAAAATAGAATTATTCTTTCACACCGTGCAGTAGTTGAAGAAGAAGCCAGCAGCCAAAAGCAATCTGTCCTGCAGTCTTTAGAGGAAGGACAAGTGCTGGAAGGTACCGTGCAGCGTATTACAAACTTTGGAGTTTTTGTAGATATTGGAGGCGTTGATGGTCTTGTTCATATATCACAATTAGCCCATAAACACGTAGAAAAAGCTTCTGATGTAGTAACAGAAGGTGAGAAAATTAAGGTTGAAGTGTTATCGGTTGATCTAGACAATGAACGAATTTCATTATCTCACAAAAAGACACTTGCTGGACCCTGGGCTAATATAGATGATCGAATCTCAAGCGGGGATACACTGGAAGGTACCGTTAAAAGGCTGGTTAATTTCGGAGCGTTTGTTGAAGTATCGGATGGGGTAGAAGGCTTGGTTCATATATCACAAATCGCAAACCGCCATATTGGTACTCCACAAGAAGTATTGGAAGTCGGTCAGCAAGTAAAGGTAAAGGTATTGGATGTGAATGAAAAAGAAGAGCGTATCTCTTTAAGTATTAAAGAACTTGAACAAGAACAGGAAGCTAAAGAATTTAAACAATATGCTAAAGATGACGAGCATTCAGGCTTCCAAATTGGTGACTTTATTGGTAACAAGTTAGATAAATATAAATAAACACAAAAACAAAGACAAGGTTCTTTCTCAGTAATTTTGAGATAGAACCTTTTTTATTTTGTAGAAAACTATGATTTGAGGCCTGTAGATAGCAAACTAAGCTATCTAGACAGGTCCAACACAAGCGCCTAGGGACTAGCGAGGCTTCCTTCACCGCCGTAATCTAACTCAACATCGATTACGTTACAGATAGGGAAGGCCAACTAAAACCGGGAATACTTTCCTTGTTCATTAAACTGAGGATACTCTCACAAGTATAGTTTTTTTGTTTTAAGCAATAATGCTAATGGTAGGTGGTGACGTATTGGTTAGTGGTATTTTTTTTTATTGGACTAGTTGGATTATTTGGGTTCTCATTACATTTTTCATGAAAAAAACTAAAAAAAGATTATTTTTTGCTTGTTGGATATTACTTTCCATAAGCTTTTCGAGATTTTATATAACGCTTGAGAGTTATTCTATTTCAGTTGCATTTCTAATCATACTTGGAGGTTCAATAATATTACTCATAAAGCTTCCTAATCTTATGTACCATTTAATTTCTTCTTACACGATAACGATTGGATATGCGGCCATTTTAATGTGGGAAAAAAACGCCCCGGTATGGATGATTCTGCCACGACATATTCAAATACCTCTAATACTTACTCTCACAATCATTTTATTGGAAAAATCATTATACGGTAGATTAAGCATCTGCTTATTGGGTGTCTGCGGTGGTGAAATGATTTACAGCCTTACATTATTCGGTTACGGATTTCAAGAGTCTATAGGAGAAATGCATTTTTTCGACAGTTTATTTTTTATCATAGTAATTCTAGCTATATTAGACATACTACATAATGGGAAAAACAAGTTATTTTTATTTATGGAGAACTATAAAGGATTGGTGAGGTGGCGTAATGAATGAATATACACTTCCAATAGTTTTTGGTGTGGCAATTGGTACCATAGCCAGAATGATGATGCTGCGAACAGATTATAGACAATATCCAACTTATTTACATGGAAAAGTCATTCATTTATCTTTGGGTTTTATAGCTGCGTCCCTAGGTGCAGTTGCCGTCCCGGCTATTATGGAAATGGAGTTTACAGCTGTAACCTTTTTAACATTAGCTGCGACTCAATTTAGAGAGGTTCGTAACATGGAGAGGAATACATTGACAGAAGTGGATGAATTTGAATTGGTTTCTCGAGGGAAAACCTACATAGAAGGAATTGCAATCTCTTTTGAAAGCAGAAATTACCTCGTTATATTTACTGCTTTTTTGGTCACGTTATTTTATATTATATGGAATGTGTACTTCGCTGTATTAGGTGGTGTGATAGGATTGATAGTGGCCAAAAAGCTAATGAGCGGTTCAACTATAAAAGATATTGTAGATATCGAGTACCATCCTGTTCACTTTGAAGGGTCTGGACTTTATATAGATAATATTTATATTATGAATATCGGTTTGCAAGAAAGACAAGAAGAAATACTTAAATACGGCATGGGATTTGTATTAGTTCCTAAAAGTATGGATGTTATAACAACTATAGGCAACTTAGGTCAGAGACAGGCTATATTGCATGATGTGTCTATTTCCCTGGGTGTGTTTCGGGATTCTGGAACACCAGCATTGACCCCATTAATAAAACGTGACTTAGATGATGGTCGGATAGGCGTATTCTTATTGCCACAGATTCGGGAAAAAAGCAAAGCAATTCAAATAATTGGTTCTGTACCAGTTTTGGAAACAGCAATTAGAATGCCATCCAAATCCAAAACACATAGAAGGAGGAAAAAAAGCTAGTGAATATTGAAAAAGCAATTTTGGCGGTCATAACTACTAATGATGCAAAGATAGCTGGTGGTGCACCTATATTTATTTGCGATGATAAAGAAGAGCTGGAAAAGATAGCTGCAAACCTGGAAGCAATAATCGATGGTATAGCACATGCGTTGAGCGAGGAATTATTTATAATTGTAAAGCACTAAAAATATTGTTAATAGGTGTAACTTTTGCTAGAATTAGTTAATGTTAAGGCAAATAGAACGTAAAGAGAAAGGATGTTCCTTTCATGAGGAAATCTGTTGTAGCAATTGTAGGAAGGCCCAATGTTGGAAAATCAACTATTTTTAATAGATTAGTTGGCGAAAGAATCTCTATTGTAGAAGATATTCCTGGTGTCACTAGAGACCGAATATACGCACAGGCAGAATGGTTGGCATCAACATTTAATATTATTGATACTGGTGGAATTGAGATAGGTGATGAACCTCTTCTGGTACAAATGCGCCATCAGGCAGAGGTTGCTATTGACGAAGCAGATGTAATCATCTTTTTGGTTAACGGGAGAGAAGGGATTACAGCAGCCGATGAAGAAGTTGCGAAGCTTTTATTCAAATCGAATAAACCAATTGTACTTGGTGTAAATAAAATAGATAATCCAGAAATGCGTGAGAAAGTATATGAGTACTATTCTTTAGGATTTGGGGAACCGTATCCGATATCAGGGTCGCATGGATTGGGGCTTGGAGATTTGCTAGATAAAGTAGTTAGCCATTTTCCGGAAAGAGAAGCAGATAATACGGACGAACAAACTATTTATTTTAGTTTAATTGGAAGACCGAATGTAGGGAAGTCCTCATTGGTAAATGCTTTTCTGAATGAAGAGCGCGTCATTGTAAGTGAAATAGAAGGAACTACCCGAGACGCTATAGACACCCACCTGCATAAAGATAATCAGGATTATGTCATTATCGACACTGCAGGTATGCGAAAACGTGGTAAAGTATATGAAACAACCGAAAAATATAGTGTGCTGCGCGCCTTAAAAGCAATTGAACGTTCCGATGTCGTATTGGTTTTGCTTGATGCTGAAACTGGAATAAGGGAACAGGATAAAAAAATTGCCGGGTATGCACATGAAGCCGGCCGGGCGATTGTTATCGTTGTTAATAAGTGGGATACAATTGAAACAAGTGAAAAGTCTATGAAGGACTTTGAAACAAAGATTAGAGCACACTTCCTGTACCTTAATTATGCTCCAATTGTATTTCTATCCGCTAAAACGAAAAAAAGACTCCACACATTATTGCCATCTGTAAAATTGGCGAGTGAGAATCATGCAAAACGAGTCCAAACCAACGTGTTAAATGATGTGGTCATGGATGCTATAGCGATGAATCCGACGTCGACTTTTAAAGGAAGACGGTTGAAGGTACTTTATGCAACACAAGTTGCGGTAAAGCCACCAAGTTTTGTCGTGTTTGTTAATGATCCTGAATTACTGCATTTTTCTTATGAAAGATTTCTGGAAAATAAAATCAGGGATGCATTCGGTTTTGTTGGTACTCCAATTAAACTATTTGCAAGAAAGCGACAATAAGGAGGGATCGTTGTGTCAAAAGTAGCAGTGTTGGGTGCAGGTAGCTGGGGAACAGCTTTAAGTATTGTGTTAGCTGATAATGGTCATGATGTCCGACTCTGGACTCATCGTAAGGAACAGGCAGAGAACATTAATAAAAACAGTAAAAATGAAAAGTATCTGGACGTGATGATTCCAGAAGGTATACGTGCATACCATGATTTAGAAGCAGCTATTGCAGATGTCACTGCAATTATAATTGTAGTGCCTACAAAAGCAATACGTGAGGTTTGCAAGCAGTTAAACAACATACTGACCCATACCCCCACGATAATTCATGCCTCCAAAGGTATTGAACCTGTTTCTTTAAAAAGAGTATCTGAACAGATTAGTGAAGAAATGGAAAGCTATTCATATGAGGATATTGTAGTTCTTTCAGGTCCAAGTCATGCAGAAGAAGTTGGTTTAAGACAACCTACAACAGTCACTGTATCATCTATTGATCTAACAAAAGCAGAAATTGCTCAGGATCTGTTTATTAATAAATCTTTTCGTGTTTACACAAGTCCGGACATTATAGGTATAGAACTAGGAGGTGCGTTGAAGAATATTATTGCGCTTGGTGCGGGGATATCTGACGGATTAGGTTTTGGTGATAATGCAAAAGCTGCACTTATAACAAGAGGCTTGGCTGAGATTGCAAGATTAGGTACCACACTTGGTGCAAACCCGCTTAGTTTTTTGGGACTGCCAGGAGTAGGAGATTTAATTGTAACTTGTACAAGTGTTCATAGTCGTAATTGGAGAGCAGGAAATTTACTCGGTAAAGGGAATAAACTGGAAGATGTTTTAGAACAGATGGGAATGGTAGTAGAAGGTGTTAGAACAGTTAAGGCAGCGTACCAATTTGCTGAAGAACAGCAAGTGGAAATGCCGATAACGACTGGTATATACCAAATACTCTTTGAGGAAAAAGACCCTAAAGATGTTGTTGAGCAATTAATGAACAGAACGAAACGTGAAGAGATGGATGACCTCGCTAAATTATTGAGTTAAAGGCGTTTCACCATAACACGTAATTACCCTCCTTGCATATAATATGTTGAATTAACATTGCAAGGAGGCGAGTGTGTGAATAATTTTCAAAAAGGACTTTTCGACAAATTACAACAAAATGCTGATATCAATCCAGATGATGTTTATAAAGTAGCAGATTCTGTAAAGCATGCAGATTTTTCAGATGAAAAAACGGTAAGAAGATTAGTTCGTCATTTATCAAAGATGGCTAATAAACCAATATCTAAGAGTAAAGAAGACAAAATTGTTCAATCGATTGTAAAGAATAAAATGCCGATGGATATGCAATCGTTAAATCAATTATTCAAAAAATAGTCATACTTGGGCAAGTGAGGATACATTAAAGCGTATACTTGCATAAAATAAATCGCACAAGCATTCATGGATAGAGTTGCCGTGGACGTTATTTAGTCAACCGGGATGAGGCTAGCCCCCTTCATCTCGGATTTTTTATGGCTGGGATAAATGTTCTCCTATATACTTAATTTTTGAAATAAAACATTTTGATACTTGGATTAAGTACCATATGTTATAATACGTTGTGCAAACTATACCCTTTTAAAACAGGAGTTGAAGAAATGTCAGAATCAATGCTGAAAATGTATATTTCGTTTGCAGGAATGATACTTTTATTCTTGGCGATCGGACTGATCTTGCTTAGCAGATATAAGCTGAAAGGCTGGTTAGCAGGAATCGTATCTATTTTTGCATATATCTCGTTAACAGTTGGCGGATTAATTATTTTTTATATCGTGTTTAGTGGCCCGACAAGGTAGGTCCATATGAGGAGGCTATCAAGTGAATTCTACATATATTAAATTATGCTTGACATTACTTTGTATTGTAATGTTAAGCGGCTGTCTTTATCCACAAAGCGAGCTATCAAAAAACCAAGCCCCTAATGAAACTCAATTAGAAATTGTACAAAATGCTGTTGAAGCGTACAGGGAAGAAAAACAAGGGTTAGTACCCATTAAAACAAAAATGAATGACACGCCTATTTTCCAAAAATATTTAATTGATTTTACAGCGTTAAAAGAATTAAACGTACTATCTGAGTTACCTGGAAACGCATATGAAAATGGTGGTATTTATCAATACACTATAATAACACCTGATGAGAACCCTCGTGTAAAGTTAATCGACTTACGAATAACTGAAGCTATACGTTCAGTTAACGTGCAATTAGAAATATACCGGAGCAAGCATACATATCCGCCGTTTAAAGCAGAAATTGAAGATGGTATCTATTCAATTGACTTTGAAAAGCTCGGTTTTGATTCTACTCCTACAGCGGTAAGCCCATACTCTAGAGAAAATCTTCCTATTGTTATGGATGTAAATGGTAATCTTTATATAGACTATAGAATAGATTTAAATCAGGCGTTGGAGGAATATGACCATACGTATGCAGAAGGTGATGATATTCGTTACATTCTAGCTGAAAACACACCTTTTGTCCCAGCATATTCATTGCCATATACAATTAAGGATGGCGAACCTGTATTTTTACCCCAAAATAATTAAATAAATATATCATATTAACTCCCTTGTGACATATATTGTTGCAAGGGTTTAATTGTTTACTCTATTTCAGTTTAAATGTTTTTTAATCTTATCACTGACTTTTTATGAGTTTTGCAAATATTTAAGTCATATTTTGATAGGACAACATCATAGACTTGTAATGTCAATTATTCGTAGTTTGTTCGTAATTAAAAGTACGGAGATCGGGAGGGGATCTTTTGGAAAGAGTTGATATTTTTAAAGATATTTCGAAACGGACTAATGGTGATATTTATTTAGGAGTAGTAGGAGCAGTCCGTACAGGCAAGTCAACTTTTATTAAGAAATTTATGGAGTTGGTTGTACTACCTAACATTGAAGATGAAAGTGAACGTGTAAGAGCACATGATGAATTACCACAAAGTGCTGCTGGTAAGACGATAATGACTACCGAGCCAAAATTTGTACCAAATCAAGCAGTTTCAGTAAATGTTGAAGATGGCCTTAATGTAAATATACGATTAGTTGATTGCGTTGGGTACGCAGTGGACAGTGCAAAAGGGTTTGAGGATGAAAATGGACCAAGAATGATTCATACACCTTGGTATGAAGATCCAATTCCATTTCATGATGCAGCAGAAATAGGCACTCGCAAGGTAATACAAGAACACTCCACTATTGGAGTAGTTGTTACAACAGATGGATCTTTTGGAGAAATCCCCCGAGGTGACTATATAGACTCTGAAGCTAAAGTAGTAGAAGAGCTTAAAGAAGTTGGCAAACCATTTATTATGGTTGTTAACTCAGTAAACCCTACAAGTCAACAAACAGAGTTGCTGCGGCAGGATCTATCTGAAAAATATGATATCCCGGTATTATCTATGAGTATCGAGTCAATGACTGAGCATGATGTTTATAACGTGTTGCGTGAAGCTTTGTATGAGTTCCCGGTATTGGAAGTAAATGTTAACCTTCCAAGTTGGGTAATGGTACTTAAAGAAAACCATTGGCTACGGTCTAATTATCAGGACGCAATTCAGGAAACCGTTAAGAATATTAAAAGATTAAGAGATGTTGATCAAATTGTTGGGGATTTCTCGGGTTATGATTATATTGACAAAGCAAATTTGGCCGGGATGGAAATGGGAGAAGGCGTTGCAGAAATTGATTTACATGCCCCTGATCACTTATATGATCAAATCTTAAAAGAGATTGTTGGCGAAGAGATTCGAGGAAAAGACCATTTACTACAGCTCATGCAGGACTTTTCTCATGCAAAAAGAGAATACGATCAAGTTTCTGCAGCCCTGCAAATGGTGAAACAGACAGGTTATGGGATTGCTGCTCCTACTCTGGAAGATATGATTTTAGATGAACCGGAAATAATCAGACAAGGCTCCAGATTCGGTGTCCGTTTAAAAGCAGTTGCTCCTTCCATCCATATGATAAAGGTAGAAGTTGAATCAGAATTCGCGCCAATAATAGGGACAGAAAAGCAAAGTGAAGAGTTAGTCAGGTACTTAATGCAGGACTTTGAAGAAGATCCACTATCGATTTGGGAATCGGATATATTTGGAAGGTCTCTCAGCTCGATTGTAAGAGAAGGAATACAGGCCAAGATCGCACTCATGCCAGAGAATGCAAGATATAAATTAAAAGATACACTGGAACGAATAATTAATGAGGGTTCTGGTGGCCTAATAGCAATTATTTTATAGCAGCTTATACTAGCTGCTTTTTTGCTGTTTGATTAAATTTAGTTTAAATTGATCACTTAACTGGAATTATTTTTCATATACTTTCTGATTTTACAATTAATTACATGGATACTATTTATATTTATTTCTTTGGACGGCAGGATTTTACGAAAAATTGTCGTATATATTTATTAGAGGTTTAAACCGCAGTTTAACTACAGTTGTTTGTTTTTTCCAAAATTTGTATTAAAAACAATCAAATTTAACTAAACACCATGTTTTAACAATTAAATACCGGAAATTTGGGTACTTATTGTTGAATTTTGTAGCAAACTCGGTTAATATAAGCCTTGTCACTAATGAAATAAGTGGCGTCTAAGTATAAAAGCTGGCAAATTGGTAAACAAATGATGATAGAATTATTATTTGAACCAATGTCGATTGAAACTATTTGGGAGGAGGTGAATGTCATGAACAAAACAGACTTAGTAAATGCTGTAGCAGAAAAAAGCGAACTTTCTAAAAAAGATGCTACCAAAGCAGTTGATGCAGTGTTCGAATCTGTCATGGATTCACTTAAACAAGGTGAAAAAGTACAGTTAATCGGATTTGGTAACTTTGAAGTACGTGAGCGTTCAGCTCGTAAGGGTCGTAATCCACAAACTGGAGAAGAGATCGAAATTCCTGCAAGTAAAGTTCCTGCTTTTAAACCAGGAAAAGCCCTTAAAGATAGCGTTAAGTAATATATACATAGGGCAAAAGGGTGCGTTTATGCGCGCCCTTTTTTTTATGTGTTACTAAATACTGTATTCATTGACTTTGGACTATTAATAAGACATATTTAACTATAGAATAAACGAGGAGGTAGCCTATGAGTGATACAACTTTTAAATCTGACTTTTTTGTAATAAGGGCGCTTGAAGATGGTGTAAATGTAATTGGTTTGACCAGAGGGAACGACACCCGTTTTCACCATTCTGAAAAATTGGATAAGGATGAGGTAATGATTGCACAATTCACAGAACACACATCTGCTGTCAAAGTTAGAGGAAAGGCAATTATACAAACTAGCCATGGTCAAATAGATAACAACTAGATTGGTTAAAGTTTTAGCTGCCGCTGATAAGTACTTGTCAGGAATTGATAGTTATCGAAAACACATAAATTATGCTATAATAACTACATAAATTAATGAATGGACGAAAGGGCGCAGGTGATACTTTTGAAAACTTCTAGTATGGACACTCGACACCTCAGAATCCTTATTGAAAAGAAGATAAAACACACATATCTAGAAAAGCACATACAAAAGCCCGTAATCGATGAAGAAAAGCTTATCTTATTGACAGCTGTTATAAAGAATACAACTTTATCTGCTACACAAAAAGAACACTATATTATTACGACAATGCTAGTTCAAATAGCTCTGGATACACATGACCTGGTCCCTGAAGTGAATTATCCTGATGAAAATGCAGAAGTTAAACTGCCAAAACAATTAAACGTTTTAGCAGGTGATTACTTTAGCGGTCTGTACTACTTGCTTTTATCCGAGATTGAAGACTTTGATCTAATACATAAGTTGGCTTCTGCTATAAAAGAGATAAATGAGTATAAGATGAAATTATATTATAAAGAAGCGGATTCATTTCAGGATTATATCGATTTAATCAAAGAGGTCGAATCTTTATTAATACGTTATGTGGGTGAGTATGTAAATGACTCCATTGTAAGTTCCATTACTTACAATTGGTTGATAACGAATAAGTTAATTCATGAAAGAAACAAATTTGGTAAATATGGATTTTCTTCACTTTTGGCTGAGTGGATAAACAATTCTTCCAGCACGGATGATTCTATTCTAGATATTGTCGAATCTATTATTAATACTAACTTAATTCAACTTGATGAAATGTTATTACAACTCCCTTTACAACACCAAACGCTTAAAGAACATATTAATTCGTCGTTACATGAATTACTATTAAAAAAGACTTCTATTGTGGAAGAAGGGTAAGCTATGTCTGAACAATCAAAGGAAGAACGTGTTCATCACGTCTTTGAAAAGATCTACACAAAATATGATTCCATGAATTCAATTATATCTTTTCAGCGGCATAAAGCATGGCGTAAAGACGTTATGAAAAGAATGAACGTCAAAAAGGGCTCCAAAGCACTTGATGTATGCTGCGGCACAGGTGACTGGTCCATTTCTTTAGCCGAAGCAACAGGATCCAATGGGGAAGTGGTTGGTTTGGACTTCAGTAAAAACATGCTTTCAGTTGCTGAAAGAAAAAAAGAAGAATTGAATCTGACCCAACTTGGTCTTATACATGGAAATGCAATGGAGCTTCCGTTTGAAGATAATTATTTTGACTATGTCACGATCGGTTTTGGTCTGCGAAATGTACCGGATTACCAGACTGTGCTAAAGGAAATGCATCGTGTAGTGAAACCAAATGGTAAAGTTGTCTGCCTAGAGACTTCTCAGCCTTCTGTATTTGGATTTCGCCAGTTATATTACTTTTATTTCCGTTTTATCATGCCTTTGATCGGAAGGTTATTTGCAAAGAGTTATAAGGAATATGCTTGGCTTCATGAATCAGCTAAGGATTTTCCAGATAAAAAAGAGTTGAAACAAATGTTCTTAGATGCGGGGTTTTCTCATGTCAAAATTAAAAGCTTTACTGGCGGGGTTGCAGCAATGCATATGGGCTTCAAATAATAAAACTAAATTTACCAAAATTATAGGTTTAACAATAAAAGGTGACACTCATGAAATTAGCTAAAACATATAATTATCTAAGAAAAGACTTAGATGTAATCGAGGAATCATTAAATAAAGTTATCCAAGCAAAACACCCGGTATTACGCGAGGCATCTACAGAATTATTGGAGGCAGGCGGAAAACGAATTCGTCCTGTTTTTGTCTTGCTGTCCGGTCAAATAGGCAATTATAACATCAATCGTATAAAAACAGTTGCTGTTACATTGGAACTTATCCATATGGCTACACTCGTACACGATGATGTTATAGACGATGCTGAGCTGCGCAGAGGGAAGCCGACCATAAAGCACCTGTATGGTAATCGGGTAGCTATGTACACAGGAGATTATATATTAGCGCGGGCATTAGAAGAAATAGCAACACTGAAAGACCCACATGTACATCGTCTGCTATCTAAAACAATTGTTGATGTTTGTTTAGGCGAAATAGAACAAATACAGGATAAATACAATTGGGATCAAAATTTGCGTGATTATCTTCGGAGAATAAAGCGTAAAACAGCGCTGCTAATAGCTACAAGTTGTGAATTAGGTGCCATCGTTTCTGGACTGTCTGAAAAGGAAGCAACTAAATTATATAAGTACGGTTACTACATAGGAATGTCCTATCAGATAATTGACGATATACTTGATTTTACTTCTTCGGCTAAAGAACTTGGGAAACCTGCGGGTAACGATTTACTTCAGGGAAACATAACCCTTCCTGTTTTGTTTGCTATGGATAATAGATCATTTGATCAATTGGTTAAGAATATGTTCCAAAATCCAGAAGAAATTGATGAAAATGATATTAAGAAGCTATTAGAGAAACTGAGAAGTACGAATGCAATTGAAAAATCCTATAAACTTAGTGAACTCTATCTACAAAAGGCTTTAAAGGCACTAGATGACATTCCAAACAGTAGAGCAAAGCTAACATTACAGGATATAGCAAAGTATATTGGAAAAAGAAGATCATAATCTAATTGTTATTTTTCTATAAATTTGATAAAATTTTAAGGGTTGGACAATTATATATACTACTTAATGAGGTGTAAAAAATGGAAAAAACATTTTTAATGGTAAAGCCAGACGGTGTACAGCGTAATTTGGTTGGAGAAATCGTAAAAAGGTTTGAAGCAAAAGGATTTAAATTAGTTGGAGCAAAATTAATGGTTATCTCTAACGATTTAGCAGCAAATCATTACGGGGAACATAAAGAAAGACCTTTCTTTGGTGAATTGGTTAACTTCATCACTTCAGGTCCTGTTTTTGCAATGGTTTGGGAAGGTGAAAATGTAATTTTAACTGCTCGTGATATGATGGGGAAAACAAATCCATTAGAAGCTGCCTCTGGTACTATTCGTGGAGACTTTGGTATGACTGTAGGTAAGAATGTTATCCATGGTTCGGATTCGCCTGAAAGTGCTGAAAGAGAAATCGGTTTGTTTTTCGATAAGAGTGAAGTCGTAACTTATTCAAAACAAGATAGTGTATGGATTTACTAATGCAATTTAAAACCTCCGTTTCCTTAACGGAGGTTTTTTACACAATCAACTGGAAAGTGAATGAGGCATATGAAAATGGCTGAAGAATACATAGACTTTGTTTTTCGTATTAAACAAAAACTAGGGATTGACTTAACTCTATATAAAGAGGCTCAAATGAAGCGAAGGCTCACCTCTCTAAGAAATAAACGGGGCTATCACGATTTCCCATCCTATTATCAAGCACTGAATAAAGAAGATGTCTTGTTAAAAGAATTTGTTGATCGCCTTACTATCAATGTGTCGGAATTCTATCGAAATCCAAAAAGATGGGACGTATTGAAAGATACGATAGTTCCACTTCTACTTAAACAAAATAATAGATTAACAATCTGGAGTGCAGCATGTTCCACGGGGGAAGAACCATACAGTGTTGCTATTATGGTGAAAGAACACTTCCCACAAGCTGATGTCCAAATTATAGCGACAGATATCGATGAAAATGCTCTCAGTAAGGCAAAACAGGGTGTTTATCACCTGCAGGCCCTCAAAGAGTTGCCAGATAAAATAATAAAAAAGTATTTTACTGAGAAACATGGGCTATATTATATCCATCCAGATCTGAAACACCGCATAACTTATAAAAAGCATAATTTATTAGCCGACGTATATCCCGGACATATGGATTTAATTATTTGCAGGAATGTTTTAATTTACTTCACCGAGGAAGCAAAAGATAGTATTTATCAGAACTTCAGCAAGGCTCTTAAGCAGAACGGTATTTTGTTTGTCGGTAGTACGGAACAGATTTTCAGCCCTGGTAAATATAATTTAAGTTTGGTAGATACTTTCTTCTACCAAAAACAATAAAAATACTATTTTATTTCTGTATGTTACTTTTAGGTTCTGATAGCATAACTTTTTGTGGTGACATACTGATTGAGTCTCTTGTCTGGATAAGAGATTATTAATGTATATTTAAATGTTTTTTAACATATTTTTAATTCTTATAACAATAATAAAAACAGATATGATATAGTTATTAGAAAAATCTAAGTGAAGGAGAATGTAAATTGCGCTACTTAACTGCAGGAGAATCACATGGAAAACAACTAACAACCATAATAGAAGGTATACCAGCTAAAATGCCTTTAGTTAGACAGGATATAAATGAGTCTTTATTACGCAGACAGAAAGGACATGGACGGGGCAAGAGAATGCAAATAGAAAAAGACCTTGTGGAAATAACAAGTGGTGTACGACATGGTTATACATTGGGTTCACCGCTTTCACTAGTTGTACATAACGATGACTTCAAGCATTGGATAGATGTTATGGGCGAGGATCCTATTGAGGAAGATACAAAAATAAGAAGGGTCATAACGAGACCAAGACCTGGTCACGCAGATCTCAATGGCGCTATGAAATATGGTCACCGCGATATACGTAATGTATTAGAACGTTCTTCTGCTCGGGAAACTACAGTACGAGTAGCAGCAGGAGCAGTAGCAAAGACATTATTAAAGCAATTGGGAATAAATATAACTGGATATGTAAAAGAGATAGCAGGAATTATTGCTGAGGACAGTAATCTGCGTACAGTAGAAGAGCGTGCGGCTGCTTCGGATCAATCTCCTGTACGTGTACTAGATAAAAGTGTAGAACAACCAATGATGGATGCAATTGACCTGGCAAAAAAAGAAGGTGATTCTATTGGCGGTGTGGTAGAGGTGTACGTAGAAGGTATGCCTGCTGGAATAGGCTCATATGTTCATTATGACCGTAAACTGGATAGTCGCATAGCTGGCAGCGTAGTTAGTATTAATGCATTTAAAGGTGTAGAATTCGGAATTGGTTTTGAAGCAGCAAAAAGGAATGGCAGTCAGGTTCATGATGAAATTGGCTGGAGTGAAAATGAGGGCTATTACCGGAAGACTAACCGCTTGGGTGGATTTGAAGGCGGGATGACTACTGGTATGCCACTAGTTATTAAAGGTGTTATGAAGCCAATCCCTACGTTAATGAAAAAGCCACTGCAAAGTGTAGATATTGAAACAAAAGAACCATTTAAAGCTACGGTAGAAAGGTCTGACGCCTGTGCTGTCCCGGCTGCAGCTGTAGTAATGGAACATGTTGTAGCTTTTGAATTAGCTAAAGCTATTACAGAACAGTTTCCAAGTGATCAGTTTCCCAAACTGCAAGAAGCAGTAGCTCAATACCGCGAAGAGATAAGGTGTTTCTAGTGGACGATATTATAGTTAAATCAAGTTCTCATTCTTATGCTATTACAATTGGGGAAAATGTCCGTTTTCTGGTAGATAACTATGTAACAAAGAAATACTCGTCAATATTAGTTGTTTCAGACAAAACGGTAGCTGATTTGTATGCGAATGATATTATGAATAGTCTAAAAGGGGAAAATACTTTTCTGTCTATTGTCCCTGTAGGCGAGCAGTCTAAAGATATTCGTTTATTTTATCAGCTCCATACAGAAGCTATAAACCATGGTCTGGATCGTCAATCATTGATTATCGCACTCGGAGGTGGGGTAATCGGTGATTTAGCAGGATTTGTAGCCTCCACCTACATGAGAGGCATTGACTACATTCAACTGCCTACGACCATACTTGCCCATGATAGTAGTGTGGGTGGAAAGGTAGCAATTAACCATGAATTGGGTAAGAATTTAATTGGTAGCTTTTATCCTCCTAAAGCTGTTATTTACGATACGCAAACACTACAAACTTTAAGTGAAAAAGAGGTTCGCTCTGGTTATGCCGAATTAATTAAAGAAGCATTAATTGCAGATGGCGCTTTTTTAAATTCATTACTGGAAACAGACTTATTTTCTTTATCCACAAAAGAGCTGGAAGAACACTTGCGAACTGGTATAAAAATTAAAGCTACTATTGTTGAAGAAGATGAAAAGGAAGCTGGAAATCGCAAATACTTAAATTTAGGCCATACACTGGGACATGCCTTAGAGACGGAATTAGGATACGGTACCATAACCCATGGAGAAGCCGTTGCGATAGGTTTGTTATTTTCTATACACGTAAGTGAATTAATGTACGCTACTAAATTACCTTATAACCCACTTCTTAAATGGTTTAAAAAGAATCACTATCCATTAGACTTACGAAATATTGATGAGAAATCATTACTGAATATAATGAAGTCAGATAAAAAGATTATGAATAAAATGATTCAGATGGTTCTCCTGAAAGATACTGGTCAACCTACTATCCAGGAGCTGGATGATGAGGATCTTCATTCTTACTTGAAATCATTTATTACAAAGCTGTCGAGTGAATGATACGTGATGAGTGGAATTAAAATTTGTTGCACAATTTTTAAAACGGTGCAGCCCCGGCTGTAACCAGTATAACTATGATAAATGAGGGAGTAATTTGTAATGCATGAAAAAAAGATACTAAGAGAATTAGCTCCATACCAACAGGGGAAACAAATTCACGAAATTAAAGAGAAGTATGGTTTAGATCATATCGTAAAACTTGCTTCAAATGAAAACCCATATGGTTACTCAAAGAAAGTATCCGAACACATTACAGCAAATGTGCAGGAATTCGCTATATATCCTGATGGTTACACATCCGAATTACGCAGTGCCATCGCATCAAAGCTATCCGTTCAAGAAAACCAGTTGTTGTTTGGCAGTGGCTCAGATGAAATAGTACAAATGATAAGCCGAGCTTTTTTATATCCAGGCGTTAATACAGTTATGGCTACACCAACGTTTCCCCAGTATAAACATAACGCACTGGTTGAAGGGGCGGCCATAAAGGAGGTTCCCACTGTAGATGGCAATCATGATCTGCAATCGATGCTCGATGTGATTGATCATAATACGAGTGTCGTTTGGCTTTGCTCACCCAATAATCCAACAGGGAGTTTGATACCAAAGGATTTGTTTCATTCATTTATGGCCAACTGTTCTAAAGAAGTAGTAGTGGTGCTGGACGAAGCTTATTACGAGTATATAGATCCTGAAAATGATGTTGAAGCTATCAGGTATTTAGCGAATTATCCTAATCTGGTTATTCTAAGGACTTTTTCAAAAGCTTATGGATTAGCTGGATTGCGAATAGGTTACGGGATAGCTAACGAAAATTTAATAACTAAGTTGGATGTCGTACGGGGACCGTTTAATACTACTTCACTTGCACAGAAAGCTGCACTTATAGCATTAGAAGATGACCAATTTATTAAAGACACCACGTTTATGAATAGAGAAGCCAAGGAATCTTTTCAGCAATTTTTAGACAGCATAGGGTGGGGCTACTACGAATCTCAAACGAATTTTCTATTAGTTACTACTCCTGTTCCCGGAAATGATGTTTTTGATTACTTATTGAAGCATGGATTCATCGTTAGACCTGGAGAAGGGCTCGGATGCCCTAACACAATTAGGTTAACTATAGGAAATGAAACGAACATGAAAGAATTACAGGACTTACTCTATAAATTTCACCTTCAAGAAGCACACAAGGAGATTTAAATTATGAAACATAATGTTGTAGTAGCCGGACTTGGTCTTATCGGCGGTTCGCTGGCAAAAGCAATCGTGCAATTTAACCAGGTCCATGTCGTCGGTTACGACGTAAACAAGGATACAATGGATTTTGCTGTTATGAATGGTATTGTTCATGAATCAAATCCAGACTTTAAACAAGCTGTCCAAACAGCAGATGTAGTCATTCTGGCTGTTCCTATTTCAGAAACAATACGTCTTATGAAAATTATGGATAACCTTCCTTTATCACATGATGTTGTTGTTACGGATGTAGCTTCTGTAAAAAGTTCTATTTTAGAGGTGGCTAATTCACTGGACAATAAGCATATTAGTTTTATAGGTGGGCATCCAATGGCTGGCTCCCATAAAAAAGGGATTCAAGCAGCTAAGGCTCACTTATTTGAAAATGCGATCTATGTATTAACACCGTCCATAAACAGTACGAATGAAAAATTGGAATTGCTAAAATATATTCTGGAACCAACAAAAAGTAAATTTGTACTGCTGAATGCAGATGAACATGATGAAATGACAGCGGTTGTTTCTCATTTTCCACATCTAATTGCATCATCTCTTGTTCACCAAGCTAATAAATGGTCGGATACACATGCTTTCTTACCTAAGCTTGCGGCAGGTGGTTTTCAGGATATAACCAGGATTGCTTCAAGCAATCCTGCAATGTGGCAGGATATTTTTTTTCACAATCAGACTAAAATGAGCCAACTGCTGGAGGAATGGATCCACGAGATGCAAACATTGAAACATTTGGTTGATTCTAATGATAAAAAACGTATGGTAGCTTTTCTGCAAAACGCTAAAACCTACAGAGATGGTTTAGGGAAAACTGATAAAGGAGCCATCCCGTCATTTTATGATTTATATGTGGATATAAGGGATCAGACAGGGGCAATTGCCTCTGTCGCCCAGCTTCTTGCAAATGAAGAAATCAGCATTACTAATATTCAAATCTTAGAAATACGGGATGGAATAACCGGGGTTTTACGTGTAAGTCTTGCTACGGAAGAAGCTCAGATGCGAAGCTATGAACTATTACTAGAAAATAAATATGAAATTATGACTATCTAAGGAAGTGAACTGAAGTGAATGAAATAAAGTTAACACCGAATTCAAAACCGCTATCTGGAGTAATTGAAGTACCAGGGGACAAGTCCATATCTCACAGAGCGGTAATTTTAGGATCTTTAGCCAAAGGAACAACAAAAGTGACTCACTTTCTAGATGGGGAAGATTGTATGCGCACTGTACATGCGTTCCAGGCAATGGGAGTTTCTATCGAAAGAAGTGACTCAACACTTTTGATTGAAGGTAGAGGTATATCAGGTTTAAACGAGCCTACAGTACCTTTATATTTCGGAAATTCAGGCACTACTGGAAGGTTAATGCTTGGATTGTTAGCCGGATTACCATTTTTCACAACTGTTTACGGAGACGAATCCTTGTCCAAGCGCCCCATGGATCGAGTTGTAGATCCGTTAAGACTAATGGGGGCTAGTTTTGATGGCAGGGGGCATGGCAGTTATTTACCTTTGTCCATTCGGGGAGAAAACTTAAAAGGAATTGACTATACATTGCCAGTTAAAAGCGCACAAGTTAAATCTGCTATTCTTCTAGCTGGCCTGGTCGCCGATGGAGAAACACAAGTTACAGAGAAAACTAATACAAGAGATCATACGGAAAATATGTTACAAGCTTTTGGGGCAGATATTATATCGAATGAGAACAATACAACTATTACAAGCAAGAAAGAACTTAGTGCAACGGATGTCTATGTTCCTGGCGACATTTCTTCTGCTGCTTTCTTCTTGGTAGCTGCAGCTATCGTACCAAATAGTGTTATAACGTTGAAAAATGTTGGGCTAAATGTAACACGAACCGGAATTATAGATGTACTGACAGAAATGGGAGCATCTATTCAAGTTACAAACCAAAGAACGTTGAGCGGGGAGTTGTTTGGTGATATACATGTAAAGTACAGTAATCTTCATGGTATCACCATAGAAGGTGAAATTATACCAAGGTTAATTGATGAAATTCCTATCATTGCCTTATTAGCCACTCAAGCAAGTGGGGCAACAGTTATTCGAAATGCAGAAGAACTGCGTGTAAAAGAAACAGATCGAATTGCTGCTGTTGTGGATGTATTATCAACTTTAGGTGCTTCTGTGGAAGCAACTGACGATGGCATGATAATACATGGGAAAACATCTTTAAAGGGAGGAGCAGTATCTTCCTATAATGATCATCGGATCGCAATGATGGCTGCTATTTCCTCCTTAGTTGCAACAGAAGAAGTGATTCTTGATGATAAAGATTGCATTTCAATATCCTATCCAACATTCTTTGCGGATTTACACGATGTAATGAGTTGAGAACAATAGGTGAGCAAGCGCTGTATTTTTCGAACATGCAAGAAGAGTCCACCAAATAGTGGATTCTTTTGTTTTATTTGAACATCGTAAAACTTTTCGATATGATAAAAATCATTGCAGGTTGAATAGGGATTTATGATAGGAAGGTAAGTGCAGTATAGAAAGGAAGTTCATGATGGAGACGATTAGGCAAGCAGTTAATTTAATGGAAGGTAATCAATCAGAAAAAGCAATCGAACTATTGGAAAATTATTTGCCGATAGCTGATGAGGAAGAAAAATTTACAATTGCTGAATTATACATTCAGTGGGGATTTCTCGAAGAAGCTGCAGTGATATTAAACGAGCTGTTACAGAGATATCCGAATGAAAGTGAGTTAAAAGTGACGCTTGCCGATATATACATCGAACTGGATAATGATGAATCAGCTATTAATTTATTAAATGATATTGAGGAGAATGATCCAGCATATGTGCAGGCATTAATACAGTTAGCTGATTTATACCAGGCACAGGGTTTGTTTGAAGTGGCTGAACAGAAATTACTTGTGGCCAAACAACATCAGCCAAATGAGCCTATCATTGATTTTGCTTTAGGGGAATTACTTTTCTCAGTGGGTGAATACAGGAAGGCGATCACGTATTACGAAAAAACCCTCCCTGAATTCAATGAAGTAGCAAATGTCTCAATTAATGACAGGTTAGCAGAGGCTCATGCTGCTTCGGGAGACTACGAATTAGCTTTAACCTTTTACCAAAACACAGAAAATGAACATCCTGACACCTTATTTAAATATGGATACACAGCATATCAGGCCGGCAGAAAGGATATTGCCATTAAAGCATGGGAGCAGGTTATTGAAATTGATGCTTATTACCATACAGTCTATTATCAACTGGCCAAAGCCTATGAAGAAGAAGGCCTGTTACAAGAAGCTTATGAAACGGCAAAAAAAGGATTGGATTTTGATGAATTTAATAAAGAATTATTCTTCCTGGCAGGAGTCTTTGCACATCATCTAGATAGAAATGATGAAAGTGAGAAATGGATCCGTGAGGCAATCGCGTTAGAACCCGATTATAAAGAGGCAATACTATTTCTAATTGAGCTATTTAAAACAAATGATAACAATTCTGAGATAGTAAGTTTACTCACAGAGATAAAAGGACTTGGTGCAGACGATTCACTTTATGAATGGGAGTTAGCACGCGCATATAATAAAATAGAATCATTCGATAATGCATTAAAGCACTATAAGTCAGCATATAATAACCTTAACGAAGACAGTGACTTCATGAAAGAATTTGGCTATTTTCTAACAGAGGAAGGGAGGACGAAGGAGGCAATAGCAGTATTTGAAGCATATTTAATCCAACAACCTTCAGATGATGAATCAGAAGAATTCTTAAGTCGTTTAAAGCAGTCAAATGAGCACTGATATGATAGAATTATAAATAATGGATGAAAAGGAGGTCTCGTAGACGTATGCAAACTCCTGTTTCCACACAAGACAAAAAGAGTTTTATACAATGGTTTTTAAATCATTATCAGTTAAAAAAACGTGAGAGTGTCTGGATTTTAAACTATCTGGTAAATCATAATGAACTATTAGTTAACGTACATTTTGTAAGAGAAGCCAAGTTTTGTCCAAGAGGTATAATAATGACAAGTCATTGTTCTCTAGAGACACCATTTCGTTTTTATAAGAATCAATTGGTTACAACAGATGCAGAGAAATCATTTCACGATATACGATTAAACCATGATGAACCATTATATTTACAACTCAATTTTAAAAAATCGTATCAAAACTCATTCTATGCAACTGTATTAGAAGAGAACCCCTATCTGCCTGATGAGTATTTTATTACTAAGAAAGATCAGGAAATTGCTGAACAATTACTTGAAAGCTCTTTATATGAGTTTAAAAAGAAGGCACTGCTGTCAGAAATTGATTGCGCATTAGATCAGAGGGACCAAGCTGAATTCAGTAAATTAGTAGAACAACTTCTTAAACTAGAATCGAATAAATCTACTCAACCTAAATTGCTGAAGCAATAGGTTGATTTTTTTTGTGCAAATAGGATATGATTCAGATAATAATATAATATTATCCTAATTTTGATGGAGAATAGACTAGAAGGGCTGATTTAAGTATATGAAATGGAAAAGAGCTGACATTCAGCAATATATACAAGCTAAAGAATATATTGACACCGCACTAATTCCTTTGGTGCCTTTTCAATTATCCAACGAAACAGATTTAGAAAAAAACACTTTTCAAAGTGAAGTATTATCCGTTTTTTCAAATGAAATTGAAAAAGAATTAACCGGCAGAGTCTTGTTAACTCCTACATACAATTATATAAAATCAACATCAAAGGAATTAGAAACAGAAAGAATTAACGGTTGGGCTGAGGATATTCAGAAGCAGCCTTTCAAATTTGTTTTTTTTGTTACTTTTGATTCTACCTGGAAGAAAAATGAGCGTGAATTAAATGGAAACCTATTATGGTTGCCAGGTATACAATCAGGGGATTTACAAACGAAAGAGATGCATGCAGTCATTAGGGATCAAGTAACACAGATCAGTGAATTAATCAGATCCTACTGGTAATAAACATTTCAATAGCACAGAATTGTGTTATTTAATGAAACAAATTGTTAACAAATATTATTATTTATTGACCGGACAAACAGTTTGCGCTATCATGGTAATGTCCTAGTAATCTGATTAAAATGTATTTGTCCGTGATTAACTTAAAGAGGGGGGAAAATCATGAGCGAAAAGAAGCAGCAAGTATCCCGTAGACAATTTTTGAATTATACGCTTACTGGCGTAGGTGGATTCATGGCAGCTGGTATGCTAGTACCCATGTTACGAATGGCAGTTGACCCCGTATTGAAAGATACTGGTGCAGGTGATTTTGCAAATGTCAGTTTGGCCATCGAAGATATAACAACTGAGCCACAGCGTATTGATTGGAAGATTAACCAGGTAGATGGCTGGTATGAATCTGAAGTAAACAAATCAGCATGGGTGTTTAAAGACGAAAATGACGAGATTCAAGCCTTTTCCCCAGTATGTAAACACTTAGGTTGTGTTGTATCATGGGAAGGCAGTGAGCAGCATCCTAACGAGTTTTTCTGTCCATGTCATGATGGCCGCTATTATAAAGATGGTACAAACGTGCCAGGCACACCACCTTTAGCTCCATTAGATGTCTATGAGCAAGAAGTTAGAGATGGCATGTTATTCCTGGGTGATGCAAGACCAAAAGGGGAGGCGTAATTATTTATGTTACAGAAAATATATGATTGGATAGACGATCGTATAGATATTACGCCGATATGGCGCGATATCGCGGATCATGAAGTACCTGAACATGTTAATCCCGCCCACCATTTCTCAGCTTTTGTATATTGCTTTGGGGGTTTAACATTCTTTGTAGTTGTAATTCAAATTCTTTCTGGTATGTTCTTAACCATGTACTATGTGCCAGACATTGAAAATGCATGGAAGTCTGTTTACTACTTGCAGACGGAAGTAGCGCACGGTCAAATTGTACGCGGGATGCACCATTGGGGTGCCAGTGTAGTTATCGTAATGCTGTTATTACATACGTTGCGTGTCTTTTTCCAGGGGGCTTATAAAAAGCCACGTGAACTTAACTGGGTCGTGGGCGTGTTAATCTTCTTCGTTATGCTCGGACTAGGTTTCACTGGTTATTTATTACCGTGGGATAACAAAGCCTATTTCGCAACACAAGTTGGACTGGAGATTGCCGAACAAGTACCATTTATTGGTATGGAACTTAAAACATTATTAGCAGGGGATCCAGGTATCGTTGGTGCACAGACACTAACAAGATTCTTTGCAATACACGTGTTTTTCTTGCCGGCTGCATTATTCGGCCTGTTAGCAGCACACTTTATCTTAATTCGCAGACAAGGTATTTCTGGACCATTATAAAAAGGAGGGAAAGCTGTGCATAAGGGAAAAGGTATGAAGTTTGTCGGGGATTCACGAATCTCTGCTGAAAGGAAACCAAATATACCAAAAGATTATTCCGAATATCCTGGAAGAACAGAAGCTTTTTGGCCCAACTTTTTATTAAAAGAATGGTTGGTAGGTGCTGTATTTCTAGTTGGATTTCTTAGCTTAACTTTAGCTCATCCATCACCTCTTGAAGGTGTGGCTGATCCAACTGATGCAGCTTATATACCTTTACCAGATTGGTACTTCTTGTTCTTGTATGAATTATTGAAATATGAATTCGCGAGTGGGCCATGGACTATAATGGGTATTTTAGTATTACCTGGTCTTGCATTTGGTGCCCTGTTACTAGCTCCATTCCTGGACAATGGACCAGGACGCAGACCACATCAGAGACCTATAGCTGTTGGTATGATGTTGCTTGGTTTGACAGCTGTAATGTGGTTAACATACGAATCAGCTGCTCACGTTGACTGGGAAGCACGGGCGGAAGCAAATAAACCGATTCCAACCGCTGAAGTGGAAATTGATCAAGACCATTCAGGATATGCAGTATATGAAAACAGCTGTATGTCATGTCATGGAACCGATCTACAAGGTGGCGCAGCAGGGCCGGCCTTAATTGGAACGGAATATTCTGCTGAAGAGATTGCTACTATTGCAGTAGAAGGTATTGGCACAATGCCTGCCGATCAATTCCAGGGTACTGATGAAGAGTTAGAGCAATTAGTTGATTTTATCAACACAGTAAATGAAGAAGCTGAATAATAACATGAATATACACTATAAACACCTTTACCATTTATATTGGTGAAGGTGTTTTTCTTAATACCTACTATACACATATGCGCTGTTAAGAAAGGAAAAATTATAAAATGATTAGGTACATACTGCTTGATAAACGCTTTCTAATTGCTTTATTTTTAATAAATTTATTCGGAACCATCTATGGGTTTATGTGGTATGAGAGTCAACTAGCGATTACCCCTGATATCTTTCTGATTTTTGTTCCGGACAGCCCCACAGCTAGCCTGTTTTTCACCGTATTTTTATTGTTCTTTCTAGTCGGAAAAAACATACCATACATAGAAGCTCTGGCAATAATAACTTTATTTAAATATGGTGTGTGGGCTGTTGTCATGAATCTTTTAACATTAGTAATTGACGGTTCACTCAGCTGGCAGGGGTATATGTTGATGGCATCTCACGGGGCAATGGCGATTCAAGGATTACTTTATGCTCCATATTATAAAATAAAACTTAGACATATTGTTGTAGCCGCGATTTGGACATTACATAACGATGTTATAGACTATGTTTTTGAAATGATGCCAATTTACTCCTCTTTAACAAAACAAATGAATGAAATAGGTTATTTTACTTTTTGGTTGAGTATTATATCTATTTTTATTGCCTATAAATTAACTATAAAAAAAGAACTTACGTAAAGACTTATTGATCGCCGTTATATAATATAACCTTCCATCATACATTAATAATAGGTATATGTATGCGGGGTGATCTTTATGAGTAAGAAAGGTAAAGTATGTGTTGCATTACTCCTGTTAGGTGCAGCTTATCTGGGAATTAGATTTTTCCTTGGTTATGATGTGTTTAGCAGCATAGCAAGTTATGCTGCCTCCGATTCTTCCGTAACTAAAGAGGATAAGTCATCGCAAACATCGCTCTTGTGGATAGTGGCAACTGTAGGTGGGTGTATCGCCTTTACATTATCTTATGTTAGTTGGAGAAAATATAAAGGGGAAGAAAAAAAAAGATTAAAAAAAGATAAGTTAGTTGACTGAATTCTACTTTTTGACTAAAATTGACCTTAGTAAGATTATAATAATTTAATGGAGGAATGCAGTTTGTTTGGTGGACTCGGTGGATATTTAATATATATAGCTCTTTTGTTGATTGTACCTATGTGGGCACAGTCAAAAGTTAAAAGTACGTATAATAAATACTCAAAAAAAGCAACATCTTCCTATATGACAGGGGCACAGGTAGCCAGGAAAATATTAGATGACAACGGTATGCATGATGTACAAATTCAAGAAACTAAAGGAAAGCTGACGGATCACTATGATCCACGTAAAAAAGTAGTCAGGCTTTCAAGCGGTAATTTTCATGGACAGTCAATGGCTGCCTCGGCGATTGCAGCACATGAAGTAGGACATGCTATTCAGGATGCCCAGGAATATGCCTTTCTTAAATTCAGAAGTGCATTAGTACCAGTAGCTAGTTTTGGTTCAAATATATCTTTCTTCTTCATAATTGCTGGTTTAATCTTTACGATGCCAAACTTGTTGTTACTTGGAATTGTATTCATGTCAGCAGCAGTATTGTTTCAGGTAGTAACCTTACCTGTAGAATTTGATGCATCAAATAGAGCAATGGGACAACTTGTGTCATCAGGTGTAATACGAAATAATGAAGAGCGTGAAACTAAAAAAGTATTGAATGCTGCAGCTATGACCTATGTAGCAGCTACAGTAGTCGCAGTAGCTGAATTAGTCAGATTTATTTTAATTTATGCAGCAAGTAGAGACTAGAAGAATAGTATTTAAAGGGATGCCAGCATTGTATTGCTGGCATCCCTTTTTGTATCACTCATTTAATGGATTTTTATTTTCATCAAGTGTAAAACCTTCTCCTACCACATCATGTACCGTACTAACTGCAACAAAAGCATGTGGGTCAATGCTGTTAATTATATTTTTCAATCGGACAATCTCATTACGTGCTACTACACAATATAGCACGTCTCTTTTCTCTCCTGAGAAGCTCCCTCTGCCGTCAAGTACAGTAACGCCGCGATCCATGTCTTTTAAGATTTTTTCAGCTATTTCATCACTTCTGCTTGAAATAATAGTTGCTCCTTTTGCCGAATAAGCTCCTTCCTGAATGAAATCGATTACCCTCGCACCAATATACACGGCTACCAGTGTATACATTCCTTCTACCAGATCCAAAATAACAAAAACTGAAGTTACAATGACTACGAAATCAAACAAGAACATTGTTTTCCCCATGCTCCAGCCCGCATATTTGTGGACTAGCCTTGCAATAATGTCAACACCACCCGTAGTTCCACCGTATCGGAAAATGATACCCAGTCCCACACCGATGAAAACACCTGCAAAGAGAGCTGCCAGCGTCATATCTGACTGCAGATAAGTTGGAAATGGCTTGATTTGAAAAATAATCAAAAATATAGATACAGCAACTGTTCCGATAATTGTATAAAGAAATGTATTACGACCAAGAAATTTCCAACCAATAAAGAAAACAGGTATATTTAACAGGATATTAGTTATTGCTGGATCCCATCCCCATAAAAAATAAAAAAGCAGTGTAATGCCGGTAAACCCGCCTTCACCTAAGTTATTTTGCATGTTAAAATGTACAATTCCAAAAGAAAAAACAGCTGAACCCAATACGATAAAGATAATATTTTTAAACTTTAAACCAAGCACTAGTATTAAACCTCCCGCTTTATTGTTATCCCATGTGTAATCGAATTACGTTGATCAATTTAAGAACAGAATTTTTTTACACTTATAAAGTATAATCATTATAGCAACTTAACAAAATAATCTTTCTTGTATTCAGAGTAAATAATTTGTCAAAATAGCGCCTATTAGCTAACATGATAGTAATATAAAAAAGTAAAGGGGCTTTTTAATTATTAATAAACCTATATATACCACAAATCAAATACAAAAACGAGTACATGACTATATTTCACAATACAAAGAAGGCTACTTTTCGCCATTAAGTCTAATGGCCAGATTAACCGAGGAGGTTGGGGAGCTTGCTCGAGAGGTTAATCACTATCATGGAGAAAAGCCTAAGAAAGCGACTGAAGAAGTTAAAACAGTTGAAGAAGAGCTTGGAGACATATTGTTCGTTCTCTCCTGCTTTGCTAATTCATTGGATATTGACCTTTCCGAATCATTTGATATAGCAATTAACAAAATTGAGACGAGAGATAAAGAACGTTGGACACGTAAAGAATAAAAACAGAAGCGATTTTAATTGCATTAGGAGGCATAACAAGAATGAGTGTTAACGTAATTATTGCTGGACCACGTGGTAAAATGGGATTCGAAGCTATACAAATGGTGATGAATGAGCCCCGTTTTCAATTAGTAGCTTGTATAGATCGGAAAAACAATGGAAAACAACTAAAAGATATTCCTGGGTTCCCGAATTTGGAGACACCCATTTATCAGGATCTTGAGGAATGCTTTCATGATGTGAAAGCGGATGTTTTTGTTGACTTAACTGTTCCTGACTTCGCTTATGAACATACGAAGGCTGCTATGCATTATGACATTCGACCAGTAATAGGTACAACAGGATTTACCGAAGAACAACTTGAAGAGCTGCATAATCTAGCAAGTGATAAGAAAATTGGATGTATCATAGCACCTAACTTCGCTATTGGGGCGATTCTGATGATGAAGTTTTCTCAAATGGCTGCTAAATACTTTCCTGATGTCGATATTATTGAAAAACACCATGATAATAAGTTAGATGCGCCATCCGGGTCCGCAATTAAAACAGCAGAACTAATCAGGGAGACAAGAAAACCGAAACATCAGGGTCATCCAGATGAAAAAGAAGTTATACCAGGAGCACGCGGTGCAGATGTGGATGGAATGAAGATTCACAGTATCCGATTACCGGGCCTCGTTGCACATCAGGAGGTTATTTTTGGAGCTTCCGGCCAAACGCTGTCAATTAAACATGATTCTATTAATCGGGAGTCATTTATGGAGGGTATTAAACTTTCAATAGAAGCAGTTATTGAATTGGACGGACTTGTATATGGATTAGAAAACATTTTGTAAGGGGGGATCCTATGAATATTGCATTAATTGCACATGATAAAAAAAAGCAGGATATTATAGAATTTAGCATTGCATACTCGGATGTATTAAAACAACATAACCTATTTGCAACAGGTACTACAGGGAAAATGATAACCGAAGCAACTGAGCTCCCTGTTCAGTTATTTCTATCCGGCCCGCTTGGTGGTGATCAGCAAATAGGTGCTAAAATTGCTGAAAATGAAATGGACATGGTAATTTTTATTAGAGACCCATTAACTGCGCAACCACATGAACCTGATGTTAATGCTTTAATGCGCTTGTGTGACGTGCATCACATACCTCTTGCAACTAACGTGGCTGCCTCTGAAATCTTTATACGCGGATTAGACCGTGGAGATCTTCATTGGAGAGATGTTGTGAAACGAAAAAAGCAAGAGGAACTTAACAAATGAAGAAAATAGGTATTACATGCTATCCCACAGTTGGAGGATCAGGCGTAATTGCTACAGAACTGGGGATGCTTTTAGCAGAACGCGGTCATGAAATCCATTTCATAACATCAAGCCTTCCATTTCGTTTAAATCAAATTCATCCAAAAGTGTTCTATCACGAAGTGGAATTAACCCATTACCCAGTGTTTCAGTATCCTCCTTACGACCTTGCATTAGCAACAAAAATGGCCGAGGTAATAGACCGGGAGGAGCTGGATATACTTCATGTGCACTACGCAATGCCCCATGCAATTTGCGCCATATTAGCCAGGGATATAGCACAACATAATGTGAAAATTGTTACCACACTCCATGGTACGGACATTACTGTGTTGGGATTTGACCCTACTTTTAAAAAAATGATTAGATATGGAATAGAAAAGTCTGATGCAGTCACTGCAGTTTCCAACAGTTTAGTTAATCAGACAATTGAAATGCTGGAAGTAAATAAAGAGATCTCCGTTATTTACAATTTTGTAAATGAAAAAGAATATTATAAAAAGGAACTTCCATCTATTAAAAAACAGTACGGTATTAAACCAGATGAAAAAGTGGTTATTCACATATCTAACTTCCGTAAAGTGAAACGAATAGAAGATATAATTTATACATTTTATAAAGTAAGTAAAAGAGTACGAAGCAAACTCATCTTAATAGGTGACGGACCAGAGTTTTCTGCTGCTTTTCAATTAGTCAAACAGTTAAAATTGGAGAGCAATGTTTTATTTTTAGGTAAACAAAAAAATATAAGTGATTTATTATCCATATCCGACTTAAAATTACTGCTGTCCGAAAAAGAAAGCTTTGGATTAGTCTTATTGGAAGCTATGGCGTGTCAGGTGCCATGTATTGGCACAAATGTAGGTGGAGTTCCTGAAGTGATTAATCATGGTGAGACAGGCTTTATTGTTGAATTAGGAGATACAGAGAGTGCAGCAGAATACGCTATTCAATTATTGCAAAATGAAGAAGAATTAGAAAGGCTTTCACAAAACGCGCTGCACCACGCGAAAAAGTATTTTCACTCAAAGGAAATAGTTAACCAATATATAACATTATATGATAATGTAGTAGATAACTTTAACGAAAATGGTGATTAGTATGTTGCCAGAACCATTTCAGACAGCTACAGCAATATTAAGGGAAATCGAACAACACCACCATCAAGCTTTCTTTGTTGGTGGGTGTGTTCGTGATTTTTTACTTAAACGTCCCATTGGTGATATTGATATAGCAACTTCGGCTACCCCTGATTTAATTCAGCGTATCTTTGAAAAAGTAATCCCGGTCGGTATTGAACATGGTACGGTTGTGGTACGTTATAAAAAGGAATCTTATGAGGTAACTACTTTTCGAATAGACGGAACCTATTCAGATAGTCGTCATCCAGACCATGTAGAATTTATTGACCAACTTGATAAAGACCTGGAAAGAAGAGATTTTACTATTAACGCATTAGCGATGGATAAGAGTGGTGCTATAATTGACTTATTTGCTTCAAGGGCAGACCTGCAACATAAACTTATCCGCACAGTAGGAAATGGATTTGACCGATTTACAGAAGATCCTTTACGAATCATACGTGCATTACGTTTTTCCAGTGAGTTAGGGTTTCAGATCGATAAAGAAACCTTATTTTATATGAAAAAGGTAAAAGAAGCTATTAATAATCTGGCAGTGGAGCGTATTACTACGGAGTTAGGCAAATTTTTTGCTGGTAAGTATGTAAACAATGGTATTACTTATTTAAAAGATACGGAGGCATACAAGCATATTCCCGTATTTACGAAATATCCGCAAATTATAAGTCTCCTGCCAACACATCTGAAACCGCTGTATTCACTTGGTGAAGTACTTGCGTTATTGCATCTGCTAGAACCCACTGTGACAGTAAAGGAATGGGTGAAAGAGTGGAAATGTTCCAATCAAATAAAACAGGAGGCATTACAATTAGTTGAAGCCTGCAATCATTATAAGTCAAACGGAATAAATGATTGGTTAGTTTATCAATTATCTCCTGCTTACTATCAAGGATTTATCCGTTTAATTAACACGCTTTTTCTCAAAAAGCAGGTTTCTCTGCAGGAATTGATAAGCAGGATGAATAATTTACCTATTACATCCAGAACAGATATCGTAATAAAGGGAAATGACCTTATTGACTTATACCCACATGCCAAGAGAGGACCTTGGCTTCAGCAGACAATAACCAGTATTGAAAAGGAAATAGTAGCAGGTAATTTAAAAAACGATAACTATAACATAAAGGAGTGGATAAAATGCAATCCACCCGAAATAAATTAATTGAATTGTTAGCAGCGAATAAAGATACGTATATTTCCGGACAAGTTATGTCAGACCAGTTAAATATTTCACGAAGTGCTATTTGGAAACACATGAAGGAACTGAAAAAGGATGGATACCAAATAGAAGGGAAATCCAATAAAGGCTATCGCATACTGAAATTTCCAGATAAACTTAGTGAAAATACAATACAGTGGGGCCTTAACTCAAACTGGATAGGTAAAACGATCATACATAAACAAACGACACCATCGACGCAAATTATCGCACATCAGGCAGCTCAGGAAGGTGCGGCTCATGGAACGGTTATTATCGCAGACGAGCAGACACAGGGCAAGGGAAGAATGAACCGGGAGTGGCACTCAACTAAAAATAAAGGAATTTGGATAAGTATCATTCTAAGGCCTGCTATCCTGCCTTACCTGGCACCACAATTGACTTTACTGGCTGCTACCGTATTAGCAGATGTGTTAAATACACATGCTGGCTTAAGGCCTCTAATTAAATGGCCAAACGACATATTGCTGAACGGAAAAAAGACCGCCGGTATATTAACGGAGATGCAGGCAGAACAAGATCAGATACAGTATGTGGTAATTGGGATCGGTCTCAATGTCAATCATGAAAAGGCTGATTTACCAGAAGACATCCGCTCGAAAGCTACTTCGTTAAAAATAGAAACGAATAACACGTTAGCCATTAAAGAAATTATTCAATCAATTTTATTAACATTTGAAGATACCTATGACACCTATATTCAAGGTGGCTTTCCGAAAATAAAAAAGAAATGGGAAGGCTATGGCTTTAAGGTTGGTGAAGAAATAGCAATCAAGACATTACGTAAGCGATGGAAAGCAACATTTATAGGAATTGCGGAAGACGGAGCATTAGTGACAAAGGCCGAAGATGAAGAACCGAAAAAATTATATTCTGCGGAAATTGAATGGTTCAAGGAAGGAGATAACAATAATGTTGACTAGATTAGACCTACATAAAATGAAACAAAATAATGATAAAATAACAATGATTACTGCTTATGATTATCCGTCTGCAAAATCAGCAGAGGCTGCTGGCATTGAAATGATATTAGTGGGTGATTCCCTCGGTATGGTTGTATTGGGGTATTCCTCTACAGTTCAAGTTACGCTTGAAGATATGATTCACCACGGAAGAGCTGTTAAGCGAGGTGCACCAAATACATTTACTGTCATAGATATGCCTTTTATGTCTTACCATGTATCACTTGAAGAGTCTTTAACTAATGCTCGTGAAATTTTCCAAAAGACGGATGCACAAGCATTGAAGGTGGAGGGAGCCACAGAAGAAACGTTACACCTTATTAGACGTTTATCAGATGCAGGAATACCAGTTGTTGCTCATTTGGGTTTAACTCCTCAAACGGTAAATGTACTAGGTGGTTATAAGGTCCAAGGGAAAGACAAAGTTGCCGCCGAGAAACTGCTTAAGGAAGCTAAACAAGTTGCTGAGTGTGGAGCAATTTCAGTAGTACTCGAGTGTGTTCCAAAAGAACTGGCAGAAATTATTACAAATCATATAGCAATCCCAACAATCGGGATTGGCGCCGGTATAAATTGTGATGGTCAGGTTTTGGTTTATCATGATATATTGGAATATGGTGTTGATCGTCTACCTAAGTTTGTTAAATCCTATGCAAATATTAATGAGACAAGTGTAGCAGCAATAAAAGCATATATATCAGAAGTGAAAGAGGAATTATTTCCACTGGACAAACATTCATTTATTAGTAAAGATAAAGAAATCTTACCAAACTTAAAGTAGGGATTATAATGGAAGTTATTTATTCAATAGAATTAATGCAACAAAAATCAGATGAATGGGTCCGAAAAAACAAACGTATAGGTTTTGTAGCTACGATGGGTTTTTTTCATGAAGGGCATACCCACTTAATGAAAGAGGCAAGACAGCAGAATGATATTGTTATAACGAGTATCTTTGTTAACCCATTGCAATTTGGTCCACATGAGGATTATGATCGCTACCCGAGAGATGAAAGGCATGACACACTACTTGCGGAACAAGCCGGGGTTGACATCTTATTTTTACCTGATGTCGAAGAGATGTATCCGAGACCAATGCAGGTATCTATGTCAATAACAGACCGGGTTAATGTTTTATGCGGAAAATCACGACCTGGTCATTTTGATGGAGTGATAACTGTACTCACAAAATTATTTAATATGACAAGGCCAAATAGAGTATACTTTGGCATGAAAGATGCACAGCAAGTTGCAGTCGTAGATGCATTGATTAGAAATTTAAATTTCCCAATAGAATTAATAGGTCTGCCGACCATTAGGGAGGTTGATGGGCTGGCTAAAAGCAGTCGAAATGTCTTTTTGAGCTCTGTTGAACGAGATGAGGCAATCTGGATATTTAAATCTCTAAAAGAAGCACGGCAATTAGTTGTTGACGGAGAAAAAAATCCTGCTATTATTGTTAAAGAGGTTGCCGATACGATCACTAGGAGAACAAGTGGAAAGATAGATTATGTCGAATTGTTAAGCTATCCTCATTTAACACCTGTATCAGTCATAGAACAGCAGGTTATAGTAGCTGTTGCCGTCCAGTTCGAACATACAAGACTAATCGATAACCTTCTATTTGATGCGAGTGGTAAGTTAATCGAAGGTATAAAATAGGGGGAAGCCATATGTACCGCACAATGATGAAAGCGAAAATTCATCGTGCCCGAGTAACAGAAGCCAATTTAAATTATGTTGGAAGTGTAACTATAGATGAGTCCATACTAGAAAAGGTTGACATATTACCTCACGAAAAAGTGCAAATTGTTAATAATAATAATGGCGCTCGACTGGAAACATATGTGATTCCTGGAGAAAAGGGTTCAGGAGTAGTATGTCTGAATGGAGCAGCCGCAAGACTTGTACAAGAAGGTGACACAGTAATTATCGTCTCCTATGCACTAGTTTCTAATGAAGAGTTAGCATCCTTTAAACCAAAAGTTGCCATCATGAATGAGCATAACGAAATTGAGCAGCTTATTGAACAAGAACCTCCATTAACGGTGATGTAGGCACTTATAAAAGATGTAAAACTCTTATCTAAATAAAAGATAAGAGTTTTATTAATACTATAGAATACCTGGAGAACGGTTTTGAAAAGGAGGTGGTAGTATGGATAAATATGTCGTAATCGATCTGGAAACGACTGGTCATTCTGCACTTAAAGATGATAAAATTATTGAAGTTGGAATGGTTGTAATTGAAAACAATAAAATAATTGATAATTATTCAACCTTACTTAATCCTAATAAAAAGATTCCGCCTTTTATATCTAATTTGACTGGCATTTATAATAAAGATGTGATGGATGCTCCTACTTTTCAAGAAAAGGCAGGAGAAATTGTTGATATGTTTGATAACAGCTACTTAATTGCTCATAATGTACCCTTTGATTTGGGCTTCATAAATGCTGAACTGGCTAATAATGGCTTCGATATATTGACAAATTCTGTTTTGGACACGGTAGAACTTGCACGTATATTATATCCTAAAGCTCCCAGCTATAAATTAGGTCAATTAGCAGAATACCTTGGCATATACCATGATGATCCACACCGGGCATTATCAGACGCAGTGGTAACCGGAAAGCTATTTTTAAAACTTAAAGAAAAGTTAGCATCGTTGCCTTATGAAACCATTAGCCATTTACTAAACATAGAGAAAATGTTGAAGTCTGATCTATATGAACTACTACACAACAGACAAGAAGAACTTGCTTTCTCTGCCGTAGAAAATTCTGCAATAGAAGTATACAGAGGTCTTGCTTTTAAACACATAAAAGAAGCGGAGACAAATCGTAATTCGTTGGAAGTATCTTACGGGGAATATCTTGATCGTATTTTTGAGGTAAATGGCACAATGCACCGGAAAATGCGTAATTATGAAAAGAGAACGGGACAGCGCGAAATGTCTGAAATAATATTTGATTCATTTCAAATACATAAGCATGCCTTAATAGAGGCTGAAACAGGGACAGGTAAGTCGCTTGCTTATTTGATCCCAGCTATATATGAGGCAGTCAAAACAGGGCAGAGACTAGTTATTAGCACCTATACTACACAGCTGCAAGCCCAGCTTTTAGAAGAAGAGATACCTTTAATAAGAAATTTAGTTGAATTCCCGTTTGAAGTCGCTTTACTTAAAGGGAAAAGTCACTATATCAGTCTTGAAAAATTCGAAAGAGAACTAGTATCTCACCAACACGATAATTATGATATTACACTCACGAAAGCTATGATATTGGTATGGTTAACGGAAACAGATACAGGTGATATTGATGAAATTCAGCTACCTTCAAGCGGATACTTTTATTACAAAAAGATATCCACGGATACGGAAGGAAATGTGGATCCGCATTCGCCATGGTTTACTAGGTCTTATTATCAGAAAGCACGAAAAAGAGCACAGCAGGCTGACATAATTATAACGAATCACGCTCTACTTTGTACTGATATGTTTAATGAATATCAACTGCTTCCAGGATATGATAAAGTTATTATTGATGAAGCACATCATTTGGAGGAAACTGCATCAAGACATTATGGTTTAAAACTAGACTACATAAATATGCAGTATACCCTTAACCAGATTGGTACTACCGACGAGATAAAGTCGTTGGGAAGGATATTGGGAAAGTATTCTTCTTTTGATCAGGATAAGTTGCCTCTTGAAGAGTGGAACAATGTATTAGTTAAAGTGAAATACGAAATTGATGATTTGTTTCGTATGTTGTCACAGTACGTGATTGATCAAAACAAGAAAAGTAAATCCTTGAGTGACATTGGAAGAACACAATATCGATTTGAAAATAAAAAAGAGAATTCGGCCAAATGGAACACAATTAATGAAATGGCGACACGTTTAATTTTCTATTTGAAAGATTTAATTCACATACTTGTTATAATGGAACAGCATCTGGAAAAGAAAGAAGTGCTTGAAAAGTTTGATAAAGATGATTTGAGAGGCCACATTCAAATTCTTCAAACATTTATAGACAGTATGGAACAACTATTCTTAGAAGAAGATTCACTTTCAAAAGTTAAATGGATTGAAGTAGAAACTCAGGGAGCTAAGAACGCAGTCTATCTATACAGTGAACCAACGGATATTTCCACCTTATTAGCCAGTGACTTTTTTGAAAAAAAACAAACTGTCATTCTAACGAGTGCGACACTAACAATGAAGAATTCTTTTTCTTTCATACAAAATAGACTCGGGCTTACATCAGACCGGTTAATCACAAAAAAAATCGACTCACCATTCTCATATAAGGACCAAGTACAACTGCTGATACCGGATGACTTTCCAGATATTAAATATGGAAATATGGATGAATTCATATACGCAACCTGTGAGGCCATATTATCATTGGCGGAGATTACTGAGGGCCGAATGCTTGTCTTATTTACTTCTTATGACATGCTTAGAAAATCATATAACTTATTGAGAGAAACACTGGATATATCAACGTATATATTAATAGCACAAGGAATCTCCAGTGGTAGTAGAACCAGATTGAAGAAAAACTTTCAAACGTTTGATCAAGCCATCTTACTTGGAACAAGTTCTTTTTGGGAAGGTGTAGATATCCCGGGTGATGACTTATCTTGCTTAATGATTGTACGCCTTCCATTCCAGCCACCGGATCATCCAATATATGAAGCTAAATCAAATTATATTAAAGAAAATGGGAAAAACCCATTTATGGAATTATCACTACCAAATGCGGTAATCAGGTTTAAGCAGGGCTTCGGAAGACTAATCCGCTCAACAAATGACCGGGGAATTGTTTTTATATGTGACGCGCGAATTATAAAATCCCGCTATGGTAATTACTTTACCAAGTCCATACCAGATGTACCGATAAATACAGCTTCAACAAATGAACTGATGAAAATAGCAAAAAACTGGTTTTGAGATGGAATCCCGCTAAGTACCCAATTAGTCGAATAGCAAAAAAACTACTGATGCATCTCATTATGCATCAGTAGTAAAGGATGGTAGGGAATGAAGTATTTGTTGAATTAAATAAATGTAAAACAAATTTTGACCTACGTCCGTTATCCTTTATACTATAGGTATGTTTTACTTTACTTAAGTCAGCTATAGTATCTGCATTCTGCAGGCACACTATAAGTAGCAAATTTTGATAAAACAAGAAGTATTTTATCTGGAGGGAAAAAGATGAATAACAAAATAAAAGCCTTATCAACGGTTAAGCTCCACTATTCATCAAAACTTTACAAAACAACTGCTATGCTGAACCGAGGAATTAAAAAGAAAAATATAACACGTAGTCTGGAAGTTGAAAATTGTGAAGTATTTGCGCTATACAGGATTTAACTGGTTTAAATGGAGCTTGTTGATAATTTCACTTATTGCGATAGTATGTTTTATAGCTGGTATTTTTTTATATCTTGACTTAAAGGAAAGTAAATATGCAGGACAGGATCAAACTGCTGAACAGATCTTACGTGCTACATCCATTACTGAAATTGATAAGATAGAACAATTTAATGGTGCTGAAGCATATCATGTTATTTTTGGTAAAAATGATAAAAATGAAGAAAAAATAATTTTTTACCCATTAGAGGGAAATGAAAAGAATCTAACGACTATTGATCAATCGGAAATCGTAACAGAGCAATCAGTACTTCAGCAAATACAACAAGCTTGTACTAATTGCGAATTGATAAAAATTCTTCCTGCCCTTGTAAATGATGAGGTATTATGGGAAATTACGTATATAGATAATTCAAGCCGTTACGTAATGGAATATGTATCCATTTATGATGGTTCACAATATGAACAATATCGTTTTAGAAGGATGTTCAAATAGAAAGGTGATTGGAAAATGGATTTAGCGAAAAGAGTAAAAACACTAACACCTTCGTCAACTTTGGCGATCACAGCAAAAGCGAAAGAACTTAAGCAACAAGGACATGATGTTATTGGTTTAGGTGTAGGTGAACCCGACTTTAATACACCCGACTACATTATTCAAGCCGCCAGTAAAGCAATGAGCAAAGGGATGACTAAGTATACACCTGCTGGCGGAATCGTCGAGTTGAAACAGGCGATTGCAACCAAACTGCTGGAGGATAATGAACTTCAATATACTAATGAACAATTAATCATTACAACTGGTGCTAAACATGCTTTATATACGTTGTTTCAAGTCCTTATAAATGAGGGAGACGAAGTAATTGTTCCAGCACCCTATTGGGTCAGCTACCCGGAACAAATTAAATTGGCAGGTGGGGAACCTGTTATTGTGAATGCTCAGGAGAAGAATGAATTTAAAATAACGCCGAGTGAACTGGAAAAAGCAATTACTGCCAAGACGAAAGCTGTCATTATTAATTCTCCAAGTAATCCAACTGGAATGATGTACAGTAAAGAGGATTTAATGAAGCTTGGAGAAACCTGCTTGAAACATGATGTGCTGATTATCTCCGACGAAATTTATGAGAAACTAATTTATTCATCTGATAACCATATCTCTATTGCACAGCTATCTTCCGAACTAAAAGAACAAACAATAGTAATAAATGGTGTATCAAAGTCTCATGCTATGACAGGGTGGAGAATCGGGTATGCTGCAGGGTCAAAAGAGATAATAAGTGCTATGACTAATCTTGCTTCTCATTCAACGTCCAATCCTACTTCAATAGCACAATATGCAGCATTGGCTGCGTATGAAGGCCCACAAGAACCTTTGGAAGAAATGAAGCGTGTATTTGCGGAAAGACTGGATCTATTGCATGGCTTAATTGATGATATACCTGGAGTTACATGTATTAAACCTAAGGGAGCTTTTTATCTATTCCCAAATGTAAAAGAAGCAGCGGATAAGAATGGTTATTCCAAAGTGGATGATTGGGTGGCAGCTTTATTGGACAAAGAAAAGGTAGCACTTGTTCCCGGTTCTGCTTTTGGTTCGCCTGATAATGTCCGTTTATCCTATGCAACCTCAGCCGATGTATTAGAAGAGGCTGCTAAACGAATTAAACGTTTTATAATGACTCATCAATCTTAGTTTTTTGGAGGTAATATTTTTGAAAACAACTATTTCACAAGCACCACAACATAGCGAACAAACAGTTACAATCGGTGCATGGTTAGCAAATAAACGATCAAGTGGTAAAATTGCATTCTTACAATTGCGGGATGGAACAGGTTTCATGCAAGGTGTGGTCGCAAAAAGTGATGTAAGCGAAGAAACATTTCAACTGGCAAAAAACATGACACAAGAATCATCTATGTACATAACAGGAAAAATCGTGGAAGATACACGATCTTCATTTGGTTATGAATTGCAAGTAAGTAATATTGAATTAATCCATGAATCAGTAAACTATCCAATCACACCGAAGGAACACGGAACTGAATTCCTAATGGATCACCGCCATCTTTGGCTGCGTTCTAAGAGACAGCATGCTGTTATGAAGATACGTAATGAAATTATCCGTGCTACCTATCAGTTTTTCAATGATGGCGGGTATGTGAAGATTGATCCTCCAATATTAACAGGCGCTTCTGCAGAAGGTACAACAGAATTATTTCATACGAAATACTTTGATGAAGAGGCGTACTTGTCGCAAAGTGGACAATTATATATGGAAGCAGCAGCCATGGCATTTGGAAAGGTATTTTCATTCGGACCAACATTTCGTGCAGAAAAGTCTAAAACAAGAAGACATTTAATAGAATTTTGGATGATAGAACCGGAAATGGCTTTTGTTGATCATGATGAGAGCTTGCAAATTCAAGAGCAATATGTAAGTTTTATTGCACAGTCAGTATTAACTAATTGCAAATTGGAGCTGGAAGTTTTAGAACGTGATACAAGTAAATTAGAAAAAATTAAAGCACCGTTCCCCAGAATATCATACGATGATGCAATCGAACTGTTAAAAGAAAAAGGCTTTAGTGATATTAAGTGGGGAGAAGATTTCGGCTCACCACATGAAACAGCGATCGCTGAACACTTTGATATGCCTATTTTCATTACCAATTATCCGGCTGAAATCAAAGCATTCTATATGAAACCCCATCCAACCCGATCTGATGTTGTTTTGTGTGCTGACCTTATTGCACCAGAAGGCTATGGGGAGATCATAGGAGGTTCTCAGCGTATTGATGACCTGCAACTAATGCAAGAGCGTTATGAGCAACATGGGCTAACAGGACAAGCTTACAAATGGTATTTAGAGCTCAGTCAATACGGCAGCGTGCCTCATTCTGGTTTTGGATTGGGTCTAGAGAGAACCGTTGCCTGGTTATCTGGTGTCGACCACGTTAGAGAAACTATTCCTTTCCCAAGATTGTTAAATCGTCTATATCCATAAGTTATTCTTAGTCTTTCTAATTTAAAATCCCTTGCCCTTTAAGAGCAAGGGATTTTATAATCTTGTCTATTATTTTCATGCTATACTAAGAATGATGAGGTGATATTTTGACAAAATCTGTTCCAATACAACAAATAGTATTAAACCAATTACCTGTTCCGATTCGGCTACTTACTTCGTATAAGTCATTAGGGTTAAATGAGAAAGAAGTGATGCTTCTCTTGCAGATTCACCGATTTTTACATGAGAAAAATGATTTTCCGACTCCTTTTGAATTAGCTGAACATTTGACATTTGATGAAAAGGAATGTGCGGATATGCTGCGGAAACTAATTCAAAGAAGTTTCTTAGCAATTGAACAACATGAAAATGAACAGAATAAAAGAAGTGAAGCTTATAGTTTGGATCCTCTTTGGCTACAATTATACTCAAATGAAAAACCACAGCAGGATAACACGGAAGGAACTATATTTATATTATTTGAACAGGAATTCGGCAGACCATTATCTCCTTTTGAAATTGAGACAATTAACGCCTGGTTAGATGAGGACGAGATAGCACCCGCATTAATAAAAGCGGGATTAAGGGAATCTGTGTTAATGGGGAAATTAAACTTTAAATATATTGATCGAATCCTTAGAGAATGGAAGAAAAAAGGTATTCATTCAGTTGAACAAGCCAGAGAGGCAAGTAAGAATTTCCATAATAAACAGCCTGTGAAGCAAACCGACACAAAAAAGAGAGATACCTCGTTTTATTATAACTGGTTGGAAGGGGAAGACTAAGTTATGCTGAATAAGTCTGAAGTAAGATTCTGCCTGGATGAGATGACCAAAATGTTTCCACATGCTGAATGTGAGCTAAATCATAAAAACCCATTTGAATTAGTAATTGCTGTTCTGTTGTCAGCCCAATGTACAGATGTATTAGTTAATAAAGTAACAAAGGAATTATTTGCTAAATATAAAACACCTGATGATTATTTGGCTGTTTCACTGGAAGAACTGCAACAGGATATAAGGTCAATCGGTCTTTATAGAAATAAAGCCAAAAACATTCGCAAACTTTGCCAAGTACTGCTGAGTGATTACAATGGCGAGGTACCAAGTAGTAAATCAGAACTAGTCAAGTTGGCAGGAGTGGGAAGGAAAACTGCAAACGTGGTTGCCTCAGTGGCTTTCAAAGAACCTGCGATTGCGGTGGATACACATGTGGAACGTGTATCCAAACGCTTAGGCATATGCAGATGGAAAGACTCTGTTTTAGAAGTGGAAGAAACGTTAATGCGCAAAGTACCTAGAGAAGAATGGACAGAAACCCATCACCGCTTGATTTTTTTTGGAAGGTATCATTGTAAGGCGAGAAACCCAAATTGTCCCGAATGTCCACTGTTAGAGATCTGCAGGGAAGGGAAGAAGCGAATGAAAAAGGAAATTAGTTTATAATAGAAATAGAGGTAAACTTCGAGTGAAGTTTACCTCTATTTTTTTCGGGTAAGGGCAATAGAACAACTTGAACTACCGCCTAATTATTACTCTGAATTATTCTCATTTTCTTCCTCGTCCTCTTCTTCTTCTTCTTCTTCTTCGTCCTCTTCACCGTTTTCGTCGTCATCATTACCGTTACTTTCTTCTGGTACAGTCACCTCTGTACTTTGCGGGTCACCTCTTACTCCGCTATTAGCACCATTTTGGCCTATTGGCGTTACCGTAATAGTATACTTTTGCCCGGGAGAAGCATTGGATATTTCAATGCCATTAGATTGTACGGTTTCTGTTTGACCATTAACGGATACTTCAAACGTTGCTGGTGGGCCATTATAATTCCAGGAAACGTCAATAAGCCCGGCTGAGTCATTATAGTTTGCACTCAATCCACTTACTGAAGGAATATTACCCTCATTTTCTTCATCCTCTTCTTCGTCTTCATCTTCTTCTGGAATACGTACAGTTGTTGTTCTTGGCTCACTCTTCATATTATTATCGTTACTTACCGCTATGACTTGAATTTCGTATTCTGCACCAATTTCAACTTCAGAAATTTCCAAAGAGTTATCAGAAGTTGATGACAGACTTTGCATCTGACCACCATTCACACTTGCACTTACTTCAAATGATACATCTTCATCTGAATCATAATCCCATTCAATATGAACCGAATTGGAATCTTCATCATATTTAGCTTTCAGACCACTGACAGGATCAAGTTCATCAAACTTTTCAGATGTTTTAGCTGGTTCAGTACCTTTTACAAATAACTCGGTTACAATCTCAGAAGATGGGGTATAATCGCTAGGTAATCTAGCCGGGTTAGACCCTTTCTCAACACCAACTTCTACAACTGAATCAGGTTTGATGAAATCAGCAGTCTCGATTCCTTTTGATATTTCTTCCATCGTATTCTTAAATAGTGCATGTGGAATTCTTGTATGACCATCTGGAATTGCTGCTCTTTTTCCATCGTCGTTAGTATAACCACCAGTCCAAATGGAAATAGTATAGTTGGTTGTATAGCCACTGAACCAGGAGTCAGGACTACCGGATTCGTCTTCTAAACTTGTTGTTCCTGTTTTACCTGCTACTTGTAATCCTGGAACGTTTGCTGGGGTTCCAGTACCATCAGTAACAACGGTTTTAAGCATATCTGTAATCATATAAGCAGTATAATCAGACATAGCTGCTTCCGGTTCTGGTTTTAAGTCAACTGTTTTTCCATCTGGAAATTCTATCATGGTTACAGCATAAGGTTCATTATATATTCCTTCATTACCAAATGCACGATAGGCTCCAGCCAATTGAAGGGGGGTAACGTTTGTTTTGGACCCACCAATTGCGTCTCGTATTGTTATTTGGTCATCTGCAAAGTTAATACCAAGTCCTTCAGCAAATGACTTAGCCTCTGCATAACCTGTTTCATCTAGTGTTTTAACTGCTGGAACGTTTAAAGATTGATTCATCGCATGCCGTGCACTCATCCAGCCACCATATGCTCTGTTCCAGTTTCTGATTGGACTGGACCCACCAACTTCGTATGGCTTATCATCATTGATTTGGTGGTAAGTGGACATTTTCTTATGCTCTATTGCTGGTCCATATGAAAGAATCGGTTTAAATGTAGACCCTGGCTGTTGTCCACCTTGGATAGCATAGTTGTATTCACGAATTTGATTGCTGTTCCTTCTTCCACCGATAGCACGTATTGCACCATTTTTGGTGTCTAATACAACCATTCCTGCCTGCATTTCATCATCCGGGTAAGGAATAGGGTTCGCTTCACTATCAGTCAGTAAGTATTCTACATGATCCTGAACACTTGTATCTATTGTAGTATGAATCTTCAATCCATCTGAATAAATATCTGCACCTTCAACTTTTTCGCTAACTTCATCTTCTACTTGCTTTAGAAAAGCTTCATATGGTGTTGGTTGCGGTCTGGTGTCTGTCAGAAGGGAGGTAATATCAACATTTCTTGCTTCGTCAGCCTCTTCCTGAGATATCTTTCCGTGTCTAACCATTAATGTTAACACCGTATTCATTCGCTTTTCTGTTAAATCAGGGTTCTCAAAAGGGTTATATGCTGTTGGCCTTTGTGGCAAACCTGCTAAAATAGCGGCTTCCGGCAACGTGAGATCATTCAAATCTTTTTTTCCAAAGTAAGTTTCTGATGCTTTGGCCACACCATAAGCGTGACTTCCATAAAAGATTTTATTTAAATACATTTCCAATATTTGTTCTTTAGTATATTCTCTTTCCAGTTTTAAAGAAAGCCACTGTTCCTGGACTTTTAAACTTATTTTCTTTTCTGATGAAAGAAAGGCATTTTCAACAACTTGCTGTGTAATTGTACTTGCACCTTCTGAGCCGAATCCTCGAGTAACATTAGCAACAATTGCACCGCCAATCCTTCTCATATCAATACCGGAATGTTCAAAGAATCGTGAATCCTCAGTTGCAATGACCGCATCCACTAATACTTGAGGTAATTCATCATATTCTGCTTTGGTACGTTTTTCAGTTCCTAAAACACCATACACTTCGCCGTCCTTATCAAGTAGCTCTGATGGGAAAGGATCAGTAAGTTTAGCAGCATCTATCTCTGGAGCAGTTGCAATCCAGTAAGCTGCTACTGTACCCACACCGATACCTAAGGCCAGAAATACGATAAGCACTATTAATAATATCTTTTTCCATATAGGCTTTTTGGTTGATTTTTTTTGTTTTCTTCTTGCTGTACGACTCTGGCTATTATCCGCCATAGCTCCATTCCTCCGTCTCTAAAAATAAAGCTTATCTATGATAGCTAAATAATCAATTCTTGCTTGATACTGAAAAGGGATGCTATATCCACTTTCTTTGATGACATTGTAGGGGATTGATTTTTTGCCACCCTTTTGTTTGTCGTTCCAATAAGAAAAAAGTTTCTCGGCTGGCATAAAAAAAGTTTCGTTATAAGCTGCAAACCGAATAATTAAAAAACAAATACCGCCATGTTTTATAACTGATTCCATATGCTTAATTTGATGATCATGAATATTGGCTAGTGGAAATAACGTCTTGTTTTTGGTTTCTTTTGCTTCAAAATCAATATGCCTACCACGATAAACACCGTTATAATCAGTAGTTGAAGCCTGTTTGAAGTAGGCTTCTGTAATTACAGCAGCACTCCTTTTTGGGTAATTTACTTTCACAATTTGAACAGGGGTAGGTTTCTTATGAACAATGGCTTTATCTAAATCTAAATAATATTTATTTGTTGTATTTATATCTTCCTCTAAAGTCATTCCTCGATTGCTGAATGCATCTGCCGTTTCAGTCATTCCTTGTTTTACTAAAACTTTTTTTGCTCCATTAGGATAATTCATCTGCTGTACCTCCTTGCATATTACAGTATCATATCAGAAATGGGTTGACTTGATAACCATAACAGCATAAATCTCCGTATAAATGCAGAAGTTAAACAAAGACAATCAGGAAGGTGGGTTACCCATGCGTCATGAACTTAAGAAACAACCCAACTATGTACATTATATAACAAATCTAACAAGAACGCATAATGTGGATAACATTAGTCGTACGAAAGCTTACCAAAACTTTTATATTCAGTACCCAGAAGTTAAGTGGGCACTTGTTGCCAGCATTGTCTCAAGAAATGCCGGTTGGAACATGACAGATTTGCACTTATCTCCATTTCAAAAAATACTCAGTAATATAGAGCGTGAACGTTTGTTTATGACATACGAACGTGCAAACTGGTTGATATTTTCCGATGCTTACCCTCAACTCCTTGTCTATAAGCTTTCTTGTTCCATAAGAAAACCAATGTTTCATTTGTTAAAAGCATTTGATGTATCAAATTATATGATTCAAGAATGGTATCGCTTTTGGAGAAGTAACGATAAAGATAACCTGATGACTGCCCTCATAATAAATGAACAAAATGTAATTCAAAAACCAGTTATCACTCAGTCCTTTTTTAAAAAGCATGTATTTCAAAAGTTACCATACCTTTTACAGGATTACTTACTAATGAACGCCGTGATCATACCAACATCCTCTGCTAATTTATACGGTACCTATGTCCATGATTTTACAAACATAACAAACCGGATTATGTTAGGGAAACTCATTGCCTCACTCATTTTTTCACCTGAACTATATTATAGATCATTAGACTTTGCTTTAGCAGTAGAACATACAGGTTCTCGTAGTGATTATGAACAGTACACAAACAGGACTTTTCCAAACAGTCCCATGTTAAGAGTACTCTATCCTGTAATTAACCATCAGGATAAAGTACGTAATGATTGGTACAAGTCGGGGGGCATAAGACGCATATGGTTACAAAAACATACGATAAACGTCGAGAATTATGCTATAGAAAAATCTTTCTATCAAAAACGGAATATGTTATATGCATATTATTATATCAGGAATATATTTTCGTAATTAAACCAAAGAAGGATTCGTCAGCGACAAATCCTTCTCTTAAGTCCAACTATTAGACGGAAGGGCGATTCGGGCCATCCAACTTTTTGTCACCTGTTTTTAACGATTTTGACTTTATTGTTTCTGTTTTCTTCTGATTTTTCTTTTTGTTCTTCATTACGAATAACCTCCTTTCATTAATTAGTCTGTCTAATTTAACCGAAATGATAAGTAATTCCATTTGTTTTGTAACCTTTTTTCTAGTTTTGTCGAACAGGAAGGAGAGTCCATGGAGGCTGGAGAATACTTAGTTTAGATAATAAAAATTAATAAAGTGAGGGTGATGTTCATGTCTTTAGCAGTAAAAATAATAAACAGCAATACAAGTGGTATGGATAAAAGAACAGTTGAAGCTACATTTCAAAGAATGTCTGATCAAATACGCTGGATTGATCAAAAATTAACAACAAAAATAGATAATGAAGTATGGCATCATTTTCAAAAACAGCAAGAGGAAATTATTTCCACTAGATTTAAAATTAATAAGTTAAAAATATAGAGTAGAAAATAAGTGCTAAAGCATCTTAAAAGTGTTAAAGTAAGTAGTAGAATTATGAATTTAAAAAGGTGGAATAATTACACCATGGAGCTAATAAAACAAACCGAACAATTAAAAATCCATCTCATTTATTTCAAAGATCAATATGAGAACAGTGATCCTCCTCAAAACAGAAAAGACAGAGATTTTTTCTTGAAAGTTAAGAAGGAAACTGATCCTGTATATGAACTTATCCATGAATGGGAAAAGGCAGCATTAAAAGAAGTGAAAGAAAGAAATGTAACTGTACATCCACACCAAATTACATCCACTAGAGAAAATATGGAGCTGCTCCTAATGCACAGCTATTATATTGACGTAAAACGAAAACGTTTTATGGAGCTGAATAACTCTATAAGCTATATTTATGACCAATTAATAAGAGAACTAAAACCGTCATCTCAATAAAATGCTTGGTTACAACTGACACACCTACATGCAAACGCTTTACAAAAATAGGGATATTCCTTATAATAACCTTCCACTTATAAAGAAGGGGGAAAACACATGTCTAAAAATAAACTAATAGAAACAGCTATAAATATAAGAAAAAGAGCCTATGTACCTTACTCTAAATTTCCTGTAGGAGCAGCTCTGATCACAGTGTCTGGAAAAATCTACACAGGATGCAACATTGAAAATGCTTCTTACCCTGTATCCTGCTGCGCTGAACGGGTTGCTATTTTCAAAGCAGTCGCAGATGGGGAGAGAGAATTTAAAGAAATGGCAGTCGCAGCAGATACGGCAAGACCGGTACCACCTTGTGGAGCCTGTCGCCAGGTCATGAGTGAGTTCTTTAAACCAACCATGACAATACACTTAACGAATCTAAATAGTGAAGTAAAGACTGTTACAATGGAAGAACTATTACCTTTTTCATTTCAACAAACAGATTTGCCTGTAATATAATTGGATCCACGTCTTACTAAATACCTTATCAAAGGAGGCTGGTTTTCCAGGTTCCTTTTTTAATGGTATAATAGAACGAAAGATTTCATTCATAAAAAAGAGTTGACATCCATAAACTGTTAAGTGTACTTACGCTTGCAGTCAGAAAAGAAATATGTAAATTATATGAGGTGATTAAATGAGTTTAAGTCGTGTGCAACTCAATGGAAAAGATATTTTAGAGAAAGAATTTAAGGTAGCAATGCGAGGCTATAACCAAGAAGAGGTTGATGAGTTTCTGGATGCAGTGATTCAGGACTACGACATCTTCAAACAAGAAATTGACAGATTACGCCAGGAAAATGAACGACTTAAAAAAGGTTCACAAGAACAGACAAGGACAAGAACTGCTCAACCAGCAACACAAGTAAATTATGATGTTCTTAAAAGATTATCCAACCTGGAAAAAGCAGTTTTTGGTAAAAAGTTCACTGAGTCTGGAGAGGGGAATGGATAAACAAAAGATTATCCAATTTTTCCCATCACTTGAATCAATGGTAATATCATGCTAGAATAAGAGAAGGAAATATTAAATACTCATGTGATCGCTGTATTAATTTACAGAGGAAAGTCCATGCTCGCACAGACTGAGATGTTTGTAGTGTTCGTGCTTGACGAAATCATAAGTCAAGGTAGCCAATGAGGTTAACGGCAGGAGATATTCCTAAGTCATTTATGATATGGAATACTATCCTTGAAAGTGCCACAGTGACGTAGCTGGAATGGAAACATTTCGGGTGGAACGAGGTAAACCCCACGAGTGAGCAACCCAAACAATGGTAGGGGCATCCTTTAGTAGGGAATTCAACCGAAAGAGGGACAAGTGTTACTTGTAGATAGATGATTACAACCAGACGTACGAGGCTGACCACCGTTGGAAGTACACTGGTACAGAACATGGCTTATCGAGTATTTAATGGTCTACATAACGAATAATTAAACCTTTTTGATGGCATAGTGCTATTGGAAAGGTTTTTTCGCGTTTAAGACATCATATTCATCCATTCAACAAGTGAATGGATATGTTTTCATTTTACCTAATAGGTTATGATAAACTAAAACAAACTTAATTTTTGAAATGAGAGGTAACTTTATGCAGAATGTAACATTAATTGCAACAGCAGCTATGGGTTTAGAATCTGTAGTCGCCAATGAAGTAAAACAATTAGGATATGATGTAACCGTAGAGAATGGAAAGGTTATCTTTGAAGCCCCCATTTCAGCAATACCACGCTGTAATCTATGGCTAAGAACAGCAGACCGTGTAAGAGTACTTGTTGGAAAGTTTAAGGCCACGACATTTGACGAACTTTTTGAGTCAACGAAAGCACTACCTTGGGAGGATTACATTTCAGAAGATGGAATGTTTCCAGTCACCGGTAAATCATTGAATTCAAAGCTGTATAGTGTTCCTGATTGCCAGGCGATTGTTAAGAAGGCAATTGTAGATCGATTGAAGTTGAAATACGGAATCGCTACAAAAATGCCAGAGACAGGAGCAACTTACAAATTAGAAATAGCACTACTCAAAGATGTTGCTACATTAACCATGGATACATCCGGAGCAGGTCTACATAAGAGAGGCTATCGTGTGGGTCAAGGTGAAGCGCCTTTAAAAGAAACAATGGCAGCAGCCCTGGTCATGCTGACGAATTGGAAGCCGGACTATCCCTTGATAGATCCATTTTGTGGTTCTGGTACCATTGCCATTGAAGCAGCGTTAATTGGCCAGAATATTGCTCCAGGTTTTAATCGTGAATTCGCCTCCCAAGACTGGAAGTGGATTAGAAATAAATACTGGGAAGAAGCAGCTGAAGAAGTGGAAGATAAGGCAAATTATGATCAAAAACTTGACATCATTGGGTCTGATATTGACTATAACCTAATTAAAATAGCGAACGACAATGCCATTGAAGCAGGGCTTGGTGATCTTATATCATGGAAACAAATGCAAGTAAGGGATTTGTTTATTCGAAATGAGAACGGGTATTTAATAGGAAATCCACCTTATGGACAAAGACTGGGTGATGAAGATGCAGTTGCAGAGATTTATAGGGAACTTGGAAATGTTATGCGTAGTCACCCTAGTTGGAGTGTCTATATCCTCACTGCCTTTGAAAACTTTGAAAAACAGTTTGGCAAAAAAGCAACGAAAAAAAGAAAATTATTTAACGGGTTCATCCGAACAGATTACTATCAATATTTTGGTACTAAAATAAAGGGGGAATAAAGCTTGGATAACACCTATTTAATCGAAAAGGACTTTAAAAACTTATTGAAAGAACAGAGTGCTTATCAAGAAGCAATAGCGCTGGCACAATGGGATTTGCGCACAAAAATACCTGAAAATGGTATTGAACAGCGCTCAGAAATTATAGGTTTTCTCTCTGAAAAGTCACATCAGCTGGAGACATCTGAAAAGATGAAATATTTTATTGATCTATTAAAAGATAACACGAATGATGAGATCATGATAAAAACGGTAGCTGAATGTGAAGAGAAGTATAATCGAAACCGTAAAATTCCTCATAATGAATATAAAGAATATGTGATGCTCCAATCTAAATCTGAAGCGATATGGCAGGAGGCAAGAAAAAAATCAGATTTCGCCCTTTTTCAACCCTACTTGGAAAAACTGGTTGAATATAATAAAAGGTTTGCAGCTTATTGGGGCTATGAAGATAACATCTATGATGCACTTTTACATAATTATGAACCGGGAGTAACAACTAAAGAATTAGATGACATATTTCCTCAACTGAAAAATTCACTAAGTTCCTTATTAGAAAGAATTAATCTTAGTAATTACAAACCTGATCCGACTGTTTTGAAAGGTCACTTTCCAAAAAGGAATCAAGAAAACTTCAGTATGGAAGTACTTAGGCAAATGGAATATGATTTCACCTCCGGTAGACTTGATGAAACTGTGCATCCTTTTGCCATTGCCTTAAATAAGCATGATGTTCGTATCACAACTAGGTATGATGAACAAGACTTTCGTGTTGCTGTATTTGGCACCATTCATGAGGGTGGGCATGCATTGTATGAACAAAATATTAATCAAGATTTAGTAAACACGCCGCTTGCAACCGGAACATCGATGGGAATTCATGAATCACAGTCACTTTTCTGGGAAAACTTTGTAGGCAGAAGTAAGGCCTATTGGGAAACATATTATGATTTATTTAAAACCTTTGCTCCAAGTCATTACCAACAGATTCCATTCGATGACTTTTATCGTGCCGTCAATGAAGTTAAGTCATCCTTTATCAGAATAGAAGCAGATGAATTAACATATCCGCTTCATATTATGATTCGGTATGAGCTGGAAAAAGCGTTAATCAATGATGAAATTAAGGTGAAGGACTTACCACACCTTTGGAATGAAAAGATGGTGGATTATTTAGGGGTAAGACCAACATCAGATCGAGAAGGAGTATTGCAGGATATCCACTGGGCAGGAGGAGATTTTGGCTATTTCCCTTCCTACGCTTTAGGTTATATGTACGCAGCACAGTTAAAGGAAGCATTAAATAAAGAAATGAACTTGGATAAACTCATAACAACTGGTAAGTTTACTAAAATAAAGCAATGGCTAAGCGATAATATTCACCATTACGGTAAAATGAAGAAACCATTAGAGATTATTGAAGATGTTACACACGAAAAGCTAAATTCAGATTATCTCGTAAATTATTTAACTGCAAAATATACAGATATTTATAAACTCTGAGCATTAGGACGTTGATTGATTTATTATTTGGGGAGTGTTCTACTGCCAGATGTGGAATAAAATATGGTTTGGAAAAGGTGACTTTATGACATATATTTGTTCAACTGGTATTGGTATTCCCAAATACACTTTAAAACAAAATGAGGTAAAGCAACTTGTAAAAGAAGTGTTCATCTATTCTGAAAAACAAATAAATAGATTATTACCTGTTTTTGATAATGCCCAAGTAACCGATAGACAATTCGTTGTCGAAAAAGATTGGTTCAAAGAAAAACATTCATTTCAGGAAAGAAATGATTTATATCAAAACTATTCTAAAGAATATGCATTAAAAGCTATCGATAACTGCCTGTCTAATTCACAATTTCTTACTACGGATATTCCCTATGAAGCCATTGACATGATCATTTATGTATCAAGTACGGGAATAGCTACCCCATCCATGGATGTTCACCTGCTTAATGAGCGACCATTCCGTCAAGATGTTAATCGTATGCCATTATGGGGGCTAGGCTGTGCTGGAGGTGCGATAGGGTTATCCCGGGCACATGACTGGATAACATCACATCCGGAGAAAACAGCCTTACTAATTTGTTGTGAACTTTGCAGCTTGACATTTCAAAAAGGAGATATGAAAAAGAGCAATATGATAGGGACTGCGCTTTTTGGTGATGGAATAAGTGCAACCCTGGTTACTGGTGATCAATCGCCATATCTCTCGTACCGTAGAAGTACAACCCCAAAAATTATGTACACCAGCTCCTTAACTAAAAGAAACAGCACTTCTGTTATGGGATGGAAAGTAACAAACAGCGGGTTAGAAGTAGTATTCTCAAAAAGCATCCCTGCCCTTGTAGACTCTTTCTGGGTAGAGCATATTAATGCCTTTTTAAGGGAGACTGAACTTACAGAAGAAATGATTCACTCCTTTATAGCGCATCCTGGAGGTAAGAAAGTGCTGGACGCAATGGAACGTGTCTTACAGACTTCTGCTGAAAAACTTAGCCATTCTTACAATGTCCTTAATAACCATGGTAATATGTCATCTGCTACAGTAATGTATGTGTTAGGTGAATGGATGAAACAATCTGTTGCCAAAAATGAAAAGAGTATATTATCTGCACTGGGGCCTGGATTCAGTTCCGAATTAATTTTATTGGAGTGGGGTTAAAAATGCCTTTATTTATGTGGGGTTTAATTAGTGTTATTATTATTCAGCGTTTAGTTGAACTGAATATTGCTAAAAAAAACGAGAAATGGATGAAGGAAAGAGGGGGTATTGAAAGAGGACAAAGCCACTACAAATGGTTTATCATTCTTCACGTCTTGTTTTTTATAAGCCTGCTGCTTGAATCCATGATGCGGGATGTTACCCATGTCACTCTCAATTATTTCTTGTTTGCTGTTTTCATCCTTACGCAATTAATTAGGATATGGTGCATTCGTACCCTGGGTAAATTTTGGAATACAAAGATAATTATCTCTCCTAATTTTTCATTAGTCAGTGAAGGACCCTATAAATTTGTGAAGCACCCGAACTACATTATTGTAGGTATTGAGCTAATAGTTATTCCTTTGTTGTTCGGTGCTTACATAACAGCTGTGGTATTTCCAATTTTACATGTCTTATTACTAACAATAAGAATACCAAGTGAAGAAAAAGCACTTGCTGAAGTGAAGTTTTCCCGGGAAAGAAATGAGAATCATTAAAATCAGCCTTTTATATTAAAAGAGGACAGCTGTGTATAGACTGTCCTCTTACTATTTTTAATTATTCCCTATCGGCCAATCAAATGGTGGGGAGCCTGGTGGTGAATTTTGAATTATATCTACAAAAGGAATCGTGTATGCAAATAATATCAAAGCAATCGTAATAGCGATCCACAACTTCCAGTTCTCCAGGAATTTCGGTGTTGGTTCAGCATCATCTTCTTCTTCAGCGATAGGATATTCTTCTTCCCCTTTAGGCGTGAAGAATGATAGTTTGACAAAAATATATACCATCAACAGAATACCTATAAATAGGATGGATCCTCCAACAGCTTGTGCCATTTGATATCCAATCCATTCAGTTGCTTGCTCTGTTCCGCCATACTCGGAGTAGGATGAGCGTCTTGGCCCTCCTAGAAGACCTTGTATGTGCATGGCTCCAGACATAATAGTCATACCAACAGTCCAGATAATTGATTGAATAATACCGAGTCGGTTAATTGATTTGGTTAGTGTTCTGCCTGTTAAATGCGGCACAAGCCAATAAGTTATCCCGAAAAACGTCAATATTACAGTAGTGGCAACAGTTAAATGAAAATGCCCTGTGACCCAAATGGTATTATGAACAACGGCATTCATTTGATGGGAAGCATTAATAATACCACCAGCGCCACCCGGTATAAAGGCTAACATACCAATTACAGGAGCAAGGAAACGAACATCCTTCCAAGGCAAATGCCTGAACCAGCCAAACAAACTTCCAAAACCTTTGCGACGTCCAGTGACTTCAAATGTGGCAAAGATGGAAAACGCTGTCATCAGACTAGGTATTACAACCATAAAAGTTAGGACAACCTGAATAAACTTCCATGTTGGGTCAATTCCAGGTTCCGTTAATTGGTGATGGAACCCTACAGGAATAGAGAAGAACAATAATAAGATAAATGCCATTCTTGCAAGTGAATCACTGAATAATTTCCCACCGATGATTTTTGGTATTATAGCATACCATGCCATATAAGCTGGTAATAACCAGAAATACACTAGCGGATGTCCAAAATACCAGAATAATGTTCTACTTACTAGAACGTTAATCGTTTCAGCATAGCCAAGTGACCATGGGATGAATTGAACAAGTACTGCGACTGCAACGCCGATGGATGCAATGATCCACATAAGCATGTTAATTGTAACCATAAACGCCAGCAGCGGTGATTTTTCACCAGGATGTTTCTTTTTCCAAACATATAACTGACGGAAATTAACAACTCCTGCAATCCAGCTTCCAATAATAACCAGAGCCAATCCCATATAAAACGCTGGATGGGCTTTTAATGGTGCATAGAAAGTGTAAAGAACACTTGCTTTTCCCAATAAAATGGTTATTGCAGTCATTACTGTACCAACAAGCATTACCCAAAATCCCAACCAAGCTACTTTACGTTGTTTGTCTGACATTCCTACAGTTTTACCCATTAGAGAAAACTGAAATCCGATAATAAAATAAGTTGTCAATACAAGCCCCAGAATTACGCCATGAACAGTCAACACCTGATAATAATCAATACCCCAAGGTAATGTGATAGTTCCTGACCTTACTAATGTTTGAAGAAGTCCCATTAATCCTCCAATAAATAAAGATATAAATGCAACATGCAGGAAGGACATATACAGTCTGGATTCTTGTTTAGAAATAGTCAAAGGTAGCCTCGAATTATTCGTTGTAGTTGTCTTTATATTTTCAATCGCCATTATTCATACACCTCCACAGTTGCAAACATTAAGTGATGGCCGAGACCGCAATATTCGTTGCACACAATTGTATACTCACCAGTTTTATCCATTACTGTTTCTAAACTACTTATATAACCTGGTTCAACCATCATGTTTACGTTTGTCCCTGCTATATTAAATCCATGTACCACATCAGGGGTAGTTACTTGAAACAACACGGTTGACCCTTTGGGAATACGTAAATTCCTTACCTGAGCACCGTCCTCATCCAGTCCCAGGTCATAATTAAATGCCGTGGCTACAATATTGACAATATATTTATCATCGGCCACTTGTGTAATTCCTAAGTTCTCTTGCTGAAAAGCTTCATGTGCCTCAATATTTTCCGGATCGATAGTAACACCATGACTTTGTGGATGAGTACCTTGCCAAAACGCTCCGAAACCCAAGACCATTAAAAATACTACTAATGACCCTATTCCAAAGATCAACCACACCTTTTCATATTTGTGTAAATGCATGCTTAATCACTCCCCAATATATACTTTTTCTACCTGCCAATAAATAATGCAAAAACACCAGCCCAGCTAACAATAATAAATAACCCAATTAACATTACAGATATAAAAGTGCCCTTTAAATTTGGTTCTTCTTTTTGTGTATCTGTTTGAGGCTTTCTTTCCTGTACACTGCTCATTCCAATCACCCCTTCAAAGCAGATTAATTCCTCTTGTTTTTATCATACACAAATTAGTAATAGAATTAATTGGAATAGCGCACGTTTCACAGATTGTTCAAGAAGACTCAAGGGACGCTGTTTAGATGTTTTACTAACTTTTAAGTTAATAAACTATATGGCTTTTTTGTGACTTTTTTGTTAATAATCCTTGAAAAACAGAACAAACTATCTATATCTATGGAGATCAGACGTTACTAGAAAATAACAACGATCCATAACATAGTGCAGAATGGGAGTGGGGTTATATGACATATTGGATGTGGGTATTATTTGTGTTTGTGCTATGCGAAAGAGTTATGGAGTTAAAAATTGCAAGAGAAAATGAAATATGGCTGAAGGAAAGGGGAGGGGTACTGAAAGAAGAAAGAAGATATAGGTGGTCTAAGCTGCTCTATATGTCGTTTCTGGTATCAATTTTTTGGGAAGCTACAACACGTTCTGTACCAGATTTACACCTAAACTACTTCCTTCTTTTTATACTCAGTTTTATAATTGGAGGGAAGATTTGGTGCATATATTCTCTGAAAAAGTTTTGGAATTTGAAACAAATCGTAGTACCGGGAGTTTATATTCTTAAAAAGGGGCCATATAAATACGCCAAACAGCCCTACAATATCTTTACAATAGCATCTATGTTCATAACACCATTGATTTTTGGAGCATATATTAGCGCGTTTGTTTATCCAATTCTGTATATAATACTAAGTAAAATCAGCTTAACAAGGAAGGAACCTGCCTTTTCAAAAGTTTCCCTTTAACAAAATCGGACAGCTATACTAATAGCTATCCGATTTTGTTTCTTTATTATTATGCATGCTTTTTGCAATATACATGAATGGCGTATCCATTAATGCAACCACAAATTTTATAATGTACGTAGTAATGAAAATTTCAATCCAGATAGAAAGTGGAAACTGTCCATAAAATGCTATTGTACAAAACACTGCTGTATCCAGTAGTTGGCTGATTGCAGTACTTCCATTATTTCTGATCCATAAATGTTTATTTGTGGGGAATAACTTTCTTAGTTTGTCATATATCCATACATCAGAATACTGACTGATAATATAAGCAGCTAAACTTCCCGCAGCGACTTGGGGAATCAAACCAAAAATACCTTCTAATGCACCTTGAGCAATATCATCCGCCCCTGGTTCAAACTGAAGTGCTCCCTGCATGACAAGGGTCATCGTAATTAATGTAGTGAACCCTAACCAAACAGCTTTCTTAGCTTCTTTTTTACCGTACTTTTCATTTAGTATATCGGTCGCTAAAAAAGCTGTTCCGTACATTATATTTCCTAACGTAGCGGTTAGTCCCAGTAGTTCAACTGTTTTTAAAACTTGTATGTTAGCTATAACTGTAGCCATACCAATCCATACAAATAAACCCATCTTACCAAACAATCGGTAAAACAGTAAAAGCAGCGAAAAATTTACGAGTGCAAATAAAATCCAGATTATTTCGTTGGACATGGTTAAATACCTCCATAGTTTTGATAACGCGGGAGATTGCGAACCGCGGAAGAACAATAGCAATTATTATATCGATTATCCCCGGGTAATGCAACGGATATAACCAAAAAAAGTGGTAATCAATTAAGATTACCACTTTATATACGTTTTTGTTATTATCTTTTCGTCACGTTAGCAGCTTGAGGGCCACGTTCACCTTCAACAACTTCAAAAGATACTTCTTGACCTTCTTCTAATGATTTATAGCCTTCTTCCTGGATTGCTGAAAAATGTACGAATACATCATTTCCTTCTTCCAATTGAATAAAACCAAAACCTTTTTCTGCGTTAAACCACTTTACTACTCCATTTTCCATGTGAATAATCCTCCTAAAAACTTCACGTTTATGAACTTTATTTGTTATAAACGTGTTAATACAAAGCAGACAAACGGATTTAAAAAAGACAACAACTATAAAAGGTAGGATCATAATTGCATCCACTTCTATAGAAGCTGCCTATGTTTTACATGATCCCGTACATCTTCTTTGCTTGTGTCTAATATAGCTTAATTCTCCAGCCCAGTCAAGAAATTGGCAGTAAGAATCAACTATAAATAACTTTCCCACAATTGCTTGTTATTATTAGTTATGGAACTAGAACTAAATAGAGATAAAAGTATAAAAACGTTTACAAAGGATGTACAATATAGATAGGAATAGGAAAGGAGACACAATAATGAAAACTGATATCACTATTGCACAAGAAGCAAAACTTAAACCAATTGGAGAAATAGCAGCAGGGTTAAACCTTTCTAAAGAGGACTGGGAGCCATACGGTCATACAAAAGCAAAGCTGTCCGATAAATTACTGGGTAAATTAAAAGATCAGCCAGATGGGAAGATAATCCTAGTAACCTCCATAAATCCAACTCCTGCGGGAGAAGGTAAATCTACTGTAACAGTAGGTCTTGGACAAGCATTAAATAAAATTGGAAAAAAAGCTGTGATAGCATTACGTGAGCCGTCTTTAGGACCTGTCATGGGAATAAAGGGAGGGGCTGCTGGGGGCGGTTATTCTCAGGTACTTCCAATGGAAGATATAAATCTGCACTTCACTGGTGATCTCCATGCGATAACTAGTGCAAATAATGCCCTGTCTGCCATTATTGATAATCATATACATCGAGGTAATGAACTGAACATCGATCCAAGAAAAGTTGAATGGAAGCGTGTAATGGATATGAATGATCGTTCGTTACGACAAATTGTGGTTGGTCTTGGGGGACCTTTAAAAGGGGTCCCAAGAGAAGATGGGTTTAACATTTCTGTTGCTTCTGAAATCATGGCTATACTATGCCTTTCAACTGGACTGGAAGATCTAAAGGCAAGAATCGCCAACATCGTAATTGGCTATACATACGATGACATACCAGTTACTGCTAAAGAATTAGAAATTGAAGGGGCACTTACTTTATTACTGAAAGATGCAGTGAAACCAAACTTAGTACAAACAGTTGAAAATACACCAGCGATTATTCATGGTGGTCCATTTGCTAATATAGCGCACGGATGTAACAGCATTATCGCAACAAAAACAGCAGCAAAATTAGGAGATTATGTAGTAACAGAAGCAGGGTTTGGAGCCGATCTTGGCGCAGAAAAGTTCCTAAATATAAAATCGCGTGCAGGTGATTTCGAACCGGATGCTGTTGTTATAGTAGCAACTGTACGTGCGTTAAAGATGCATGGAGGGGTCGCAAAAGATAATTTGAAGGAAGAAAATGTAAAAGCATTAAAAAAGGGAATGGAAAATTTAAAGAAACATACTGAAACGATTGAAAACTTTGGCTTGCCATTTGTTATAGCTATAAACAAGTTTCCAACAGACACTACTGCAGAGACGGATTTCGTTGAAAGCTGGTGCGAGTCAAGGGGGATAGAAGTAGCTTTAACAGATGTATGGGCAAAAGGTGGAGAGGGCGGCATTCTTTTAGCTGAAAAGATCATTGACAAAGCGGAATCCACTGAGAGAGATTTTAAACGTCTTTATGAACTGGAAGAGACACTGGAAAGCAAAATCCGCAAAATTGCTCAAACGGTTTATGGAGCAGATGATATTGAATTCTCATCTAAAGCAAAAAAACAAATTACATTTTATGAGCAGCAAGGTTGGGGTAAATTGCCTGTTTGTATGGCAAAAACACAATACTCACTATCTGACAACCCTGCATTATTAGGCAGACCTAAAGGTTTTACCATTATGATTAGAGAGTTGCGTCCTTCTATCGGTGCTGGTTTTATTGTTGTATTGACTGGTGATGTAATGACAATGCCTGGATTACCTAAGAAACCAGCAGCCCTTAAGATGGATGTAACAAATGATGGAAAGATTGTTGGACTATTTTAATGGAAAAACGGCAACAACTAGCAGCAATTAAAAACTATGCTTACAAGATATTTCACAACGACGCCACCGGTCATGACTTTTATCATATGAGACGCGTAGCACGCCTATCCCAAGAGATTTCTGAGGAAGAAAAAGCAGACCCATTTATATGTGAAACGTCTGCCTGGTTGCATGATATTGGTGATAAAAAGCTATTTACTGACCCGAGGAAGTCTATTGAAGAGATGGAAAACTTTTTAGAGTCCTTACACATGTCAAGCGAGGAAATTAATAAAGTCAAAACATCAATTAGGAATATATCGTTCAGTAAAGGCGCGATTCCGGAAACTATTGAAGGGAAAATCGTTCAGGATGCGGACCGAATTGATGCCATAGGCGCTATAGGAGTTGCACGAACGTTTGCATACGGAGGCGCAATGAATCAATTGATCCATCACGATCATGAGGTAGAGAATACGTCTATCCAGCATTTCTACGATAAGTTATTGAAGGTAAAAGGATTATTGCATACAGATTCAGCTAAAAAAATCGCAATGAAACGTCATATCTTCGTGGAAGAATTTTTAGTGCAGTTTCATAATGAGTGGTAATAAAAAACAATCAAGTTGGCAGAGACAACCCAGCTTGATTGTTTTTTTACTTATTAGCCAACAGGCTCTTTTTGTACACGTTTACTGTTCACCAACCAATAATGCTGGAATATTTCAGTGACTGCCAACAAAGCTCCAGTCAGTACCGCGCCCCAAAAGGTAACATACGTATCGAATAAATACAAAGCTCCTAAATAAATTATCACGGCGGAAGCAATAAAATCCAATAAAGTACTTAACCAAATAGTATTTTCTCTCAATAGCGCCATTTCCAGTGCAACACCTATAAACGCTAACGACACGCCGAGTACTATCGGCTGAAACCAGTAGGCAAAGTTTACATTGGGAAAGATCCAGGAAGCAAGTATAATACCAATAGGCGTAACAATTAATTTTACAACTAATCCAGTCATCCTCATCCACCTTCACACAAATATAAAGGTAGTGTTTGTTAACTTTAGAAAATAATACATGCTACTGACATTTTATTAGTTAACTCGTTTGGCTCCTAAATACTTTGGTCCCCAATAAGAATTGTTCATATCACTTATTTCTACCCCACGTGATTCACCAGCGTGAATAAATTTTCCGTCACCTAGATATATGCCCATATGGGAAGGACCAGGTTTATAGGTTTCAAAAAACACAAGGTCACCAACTGATGCTGAAGAGACCGGCTGTGCGAAATTCCATGTATCACTAACAGTTCGGGGGGTACTTATACTCTGTGTTTGGTAAACATATTGTATAAATCCACTGCAGTCAAAGCCCCCTGGGCTAGTTCCCCCCCAAGTGTAAGGTGTTCCAATAAAAGATTTTGCTGCTTGAATGACATCCTTATTATTTGACCCTTTCACTTCAACTTTCTTAACTTCCTTTTCCTTTGATTCCTGTTTACTTTTCGTTTCAACTTTCACTTCTGCCTTTTCTTCTTCAACCTCTTCGTCCATTGGTTTATCATACAAAGCTGTTAAGGCTTCTTTTGTAATTTCCTCGTTCATTTCAATTCCGTGCTCTTCCTCGGCAATTTTTAGAGCATTTTTAGTAAGCGGGCCATAGATGCCATCAAGCTCACCATCGTAATAACCAAAGTATTGCAGGGCTTTTTGTGCAATTTTTACTTCTTCACCGTGCATTCCAGGGTAAATCGATTCTTTTATGTCTTCTAATTGTGCTATATATTTCTTTTTTTCAATTTTTATTAATGCATATATTGTTTCTTTATCCGCTTGGCCATTTATTGTAATATTATGATCTGCCTGGAATTTTTTTAGTGCATGTTCAGTTAATAAGTCAAATTCACCGTCAATTTCATCTTCAAAATAAGATAATTTATTTAGTTTTTTTTGCAGCAGGCGAACCGATTCCCCGTGTTCACCATATTCTAGTTGTTCTGTTTTAAGTAAAATTTTGTTTTGCAGTTCAGGATATGCATCAACATATGTAGCGAGCGGCTGACTTAACACATAGCTGTATAGAATGGAATGCTTTACTACATGTTCAATTGTACCATTTAGCATGCATTTATCCCCTTTCTTTTTGTGACTGTCCCTAACAACTTTATGTACAAAAAAATACTTTTATGAGTTACGTTTATGTTACAATGTAGGCACTATCAGGTTACTTAACAGAGTACTATATGGAGGAGATTACTATGGTAAAGGGAGAACAAGCATACATAAATTTATGTAAATATATACTACAATCAGGAACTAAGAAAGAAGATCGAACAAATACAGGAACATATTCAGTTTTTGGACAACAAATGCGTTTTGATTTAAGTGAAGGATTTCCGATACTTACGACAAAGAAAGTACCTTTTAAGTTAGTAGCAAGTGAGCTTCTTTGGTTTATTAAAGGAGATACAAACATTCGCTATCTATTAGAAAATAAAAATAATATATGGAATGAGTGGGCATTTGAAAAATGGGTGGATAGTAATGAATACACAGGTCCAGATATGACAAATTTCGGAAACCGCAGTCAACAGGATCCTGAATTTAACAAACTATATCAAAGCCAAATGGATCTTTTTAAAGAAAAAGTCTTAACAGATAATGATTTTGCACGTAAATTTGGTGATCTTGGTTCTGTGTATGGCAAGCAATGGCGTCAATGGAAAACTTCCCAAAATGAAACGATTGATCAATTAAAAGAAGTAATTGAATCTATTCGTACAAATCCAGACTCACGCAGGCATATTGTTTCAGCGTGGAACCCAGAAGACATACCAACAATGGCTTTACCACCATGTCATACGCTATTTCAGTTCTATGTCGCTGATGGAAAGCTATCATGCCAATTATACCAGCGAAGTGCTGATGTTTTCCTGGGCGTACCTTTCAACATTGCAAGCTATGCATTATTAACCCATTTAATAGCTCACGAGTGTAATCTGGAAGTGGGGGAGTTTGTTCATACATTAGGAGATGCACATATTTATACAAACCATATTGAACAAGTAAATATGCAGCTGGGCCGTGATAGGAGATCTCTTCCTAAATTAGTCATTAACAAAGAGAAAGATTCTATCTTTGATTTTGAACTAACTGATTTCGAGCTAATCAATTACAACCCACACCCATCAATTAAAGCACCAATTGCTGTATAAAAATTCAAGGAGGGTATTTCATCATGATTTCATTATTATTAGCGATGGATCGCAATCGTGTGATTGGCTTAAACAAGGACTTACCATGGCATTTACCAAAAGACTTACGATTTTTTAAAGAAAAAACAACAGGCGAAACAATAATTATGGGAAGAAAAACCTACGAGTCAATGGGTGGTGCTTTACCAAATAGAAAGAATGTCATTCTCACGAGAAATGAAGCGGACTATCCAGCTGGAGTTGATACAATCAATGATCTGAAAACAGTACAGAAATGGAGTAAAGAAAATCCCGAGAAAGAATTTTTTGTTATAGGTGGCGGTGCTGTTTTTGAACAGGCACTACCATATGCTGACAGAATGTATATAACCTGGATTGACGAATCGTTTGATGGGGACACGTATTTCCCTGATTATACAGAAGAGGAATGGATTCTTACTTCAAAAGAAAAAGGGGAGAGAAATGATACAAACCCCTACGATTATTATTTTTTGCAATATGACCGTAAGTAAAATAAAAATCGAGGGATACTATGCGCACATGTGGAGTAATTCTTTCCGGTGGGAAATCTTCCCGAATGGGGACAAACAAGGCATTACTTAAGTTGGGTAATAAGAAGGTAATTGAACATATTGCAGATGAGCTTCAATCACTAACTGACGAAGTGATCATTGTTACCAATGAACCATCCTTATATACGTTTCTTGATTTACAGCTGATTTGCGATAGACATCAGGATAAAGGTCCATTAGCAGGTCTTGAATCCGCCTTTCATCATATAAATGCGGACACTTTTGTTGTTGCAGCATGCGATATGCCTTTTGTAAAACAGAGTGTATACGCTCATTTACTTCAACAAACAGAAAACTACGATGCAGCTGTGCCAATTTATAATAGGCAAATACATCCTTTATCTGCAGTATATAAAAGAAGTGTTTTACCTCTAATGCAGCAAAGGCTTGAGAATAATGAGCTTCAAGTGAAAGGTTTTTATGATCAAATTCATGTAAACTATATTAATGAATACGGTGACCTGGCTGATGAGGTTGTAAGAAAACACTTTTTTAATATGAATAATCCAGAAGAATATGAACAAGCAAAGTTATTATAGGTTGTTTAATGGATAGTAAACATGTTAAACTATAGACGATTAATACAGGCGGGAATCTATGAACAATATGTGTATTTTGTGGTCTTTTATATACGCAGCAGAGAAAGTATCTTATAATAGAGATAACTTCTACAATAGAATTTATGAGGTTAAGTCAATTATATAAAGTAGGTGTAATGATGTTTTCAAGTATAGGTTTTCCAGGATTAATTTTAATCTTAATCATTGCGTTAGTAATATTCGGACCGAAAAAGCTGCCGGAAATTGGTAAAGCGGCCGGTCAGACCTTACGTGAATTTAAGAAGTCTACAAATGATTTAACAAGTGATGTTTCAGACGAATTTAAAGACGCAAAGAATATAGTACAAGGTAAAGAAGTTAAATAGATCTTGGGGAGTGAATTAAATGTTCAGTAGTATTGGTGTCCCTGGATTAATATTAATTCTAATTATAGCATTAATCGTTTTTGGACCTTCCAAGTTACCGGAAATCGGAAAAGCTGTAGGAACTTCATTAAAGGAATTTAAAAGTGCTACCAAGGATATAGTATCTGACGACGATTCGTCGACAAAGAATGATAATCATACATCAAATAAAAACTAATGTGTTGAAGGTGTAAGGTAAATACCCTTGCATCTTCTTTTGTGTTTGATTGACGAAGTTCCTCATAGTTTTTTGTACATAGTAGTAGGGGTGTGAAAGAATGGCTGATAACAACGCTCAATTTAGCGATAAGGAAATGAACCTGACAGGGCATTTATCGGAATTAAGGAACAGGCTGATCGTTACAGCAGTCTTCTTTGTTTTATTTTTTATTGTTGGATTTATTTTCGTAAAAGATATTTACTGGTTCTTTGTTAATGATCTAGACTTCCAACTGACTGTTATAAGTCCTGGAGAAATAATATGGATACATTTTACAATGGCAAGCCTCGTTGCGATCACCGGAACTATCCCGATTCTGGCTTTTCAAGTTTGGTCATTTATAAAACCGGGGTTAACACCGAATGAGAGAAAAGCATCTTTAGCTTACATTCCTGCTATATTTCTCTTATTTATTGGTGGCTTAGTATTTGGCTACTTTATGTTTATAAAATTAATCCTGCCCTTTTTACTATCATTAAATAATGGCATGTTTAATGAAATGTTTACCGTTGATAAATATTTTAGATTTTTACTTCGAATAACATTTCCATTTGCAGTATTGTTTGAGATACCAATTGTAGCTATGTTTTTAACGGCTCTAGGGGTAATTACACCCGATTTCATGCGTAAAACAAGAAAGTATGCATATCTGATACTCATTATTATTGGAACCATTGTAACTCCTCCCGACTTCATATTACAGATAGCTGTGGCAGTTCCTTTAATTATTTTATATGAAATCAGTATTTATCTTGCTATGATTGTATATCGTAAAAAACAACGAAAACATAAAGAGTTTATGGAAGAGGACAGCTTTAATTAACGAGGTGGGGAAATAATGCGTTCATTCTATCATTTTTTGATGACATACAGAGGGAAAAAAACACCAGATGACAATAGTCGTTTAGCCGATTGGGCATTTTTTGATCATAACTTTCCTAAACAGTCAATAGATTATGATGAAATCAGCAACTATTTAGAATGGAATAGCCCTTTCTCTAATGCATTGGTTACTTTTGATGATCTATGGGATATATATAATACAACAAGTTAATTAATAGTATAAACTAATGGCTCTGGAAATTACCAGAGCCATTAGTTTTCAATTAGAGCTATAATATCTTGGAAGGCGAAGAAGTTTTTCGCATGTTTTTTTGTTAGCATAAGATAGACTCCACCCTTATCTAATTTAACGATCGTTCCAATATAATCTGTTACGCAACCATTTCTATAAACGGAGAGGATTACCGGTTTCTGTGTCTCGTACGCAGCCATTAATCCATTATTAATCATTTCAATTTCCTGGGAGTCCAGAATTGGTTTTACTGTTTTCTTATCTTCCTGCCAAAGTTCATTCAGTAACCCTGCATGCTCAGGCAGCATTAGGGAAGTCCACTTTATTGACCCTCTGTCTCTAACCACTTTAATCACCTCATTCCAAGTATATACGAACATACGATCCTTATGCAATTTAAAGTATCAACTTCTTAAATCTATTTGTTGGAAACAAAGGGGAATAGAGGAATATAAAATTCAAACAAACGTTTGATCAATAAATCTAAGTAACCGGTAAACATTCATGAAAGGCACAAATTACGCAATATACAACCAAATGGTAACGTCTCGTCAAAATCGCCAAGGATACACCACTAATATATTCGAATAAGGCAGGGCAGTTGACGATAGATATTTGTCATAATTAGGTATAAATTGTTTTATTCTGCGGTTACCCGGGAAATAATAAATATTATTTACAGCCCACCAGAACTTATCCGTAGCTCCTGAAAACTAGTATGGATATAGCCTACACCCTTTTTTATTCATCACGTACACTAATCTAGATGATTTATACTTAAAGGGGGATGAATATGTTATTTCCGACTCAAAGACCAGGTAATTTTAACCCTGCTCAGGGGCAACAAGGGATGAATCCCTTTATGATGCAAAATAGAGGTTTGGTCAACCAAGCACCTACTAAAGGCGGCTTGCAGGGCCTGATTCAAAAATTTATTTCACCACAATCATCTGGTGGCAGTGCGACCGGGGCCGGTGGCGTGGTAACTAAGGGGGCAGGAGGGATATCTAATACATTAACTAACATACAGCAGGTATTAAAAGTTGTTGAATCTGGTGCACCTATTATTCAACAATACGGACCGATGGTGAAAAATCTTCCTGCTATGTATAAAATGATGAAAGCGTTTAAAGACTTGGAGAGCTCAGACGAAAGCGAATCTATGGAAGATAGAGAAAGCTCAAGTAATATGAACAAGAAAGACAAGAAAGAAGACAGAACTCAAAAGAAGAAATCAGCAAATGATAAAATCAGAACTAAATATACCAGGCAAAAAACAGGCGAATCAACTCCCAAATTATTTATTTAAGTAGAATAAGTCTTGGGGCTTGCTTTTTCTGGCTATAAACGGAAAAATAGGGGTAGAAGATGATATAGCAGGAGGGATTTAATTGAATTTAAATAAAGAAATAGCAACATTTGCAGGTGGATGTTTTTGGTGTATGGTAGAACCATTTGATCAACGTCCCGGTATTATAAATGTCGTTTCTGGATATACAGGTGGGGAGGTAGAAAACCCGACGTATGAGCAAGTTTGTTCAAATACAACAGGACATTTGGAAGCAGTGCAAATCACATACGATCCAGCAGTCATGCCGTACGAGCAGCTTGTTGATACATTCTGGCAGCAAATCGATCCTACAGATCCTGGTGGACAATTCAATGATAGGGGAGAATCTTATAAAACTGCCATATTCTATCATAATGCAGAACAAAAAAGCATTGCAGAAGCTTCGAAGCAAAAATTAGCTGCGAGCGGTAAATTCCATAAACCAATTGCAACGGAAATTCTTCCAGCAAAAACTTTTTATCCGGCAGAGGACAAGCATCAGGATTATTATAAAAAACAATCATTTCATTATCGTTTATATAAAAAAGGATCTGGCAGAGAAGACTTTATAACAGACAACTGGAGCGCGAAGATCGATAAAGAGAAACTTAAGCAAGAATTAAGTCCAATCCAATATAATGTAACACAAGAGAATGGAACAGAAAGACCATTTCAAAATGAATATTGGGACAATGAAAAAGAAGGAATCTATGTTGACTTAATTTCTGGAAACATACTATTTTCATCAAATGATCAGTATGATGCAGGCTGTGGATGGCCAAGCTTTACAAAACCTGTTGATAAATATGAAGTGACAGAGAAAACAGATACTACGCATGGTATGAGACGTACTGAAATAAGAAGTAAAACAGCAGATTCACACCTTGGTCACGTGTTTGAAGATGGGCCAGAAGAAGCCGGCGGACTGCGTTATTGTATGAATTCAGCTGCAATGCGGTTTATTCCAAAAGAAAAAATGAAGGAAGAAGGATATGAAAAATACTTGTATCTGTTTTCATAACAATACCGGTATACCATAATATTATTATGTCAACTAACTATAAAGGGAGCGTTTAATATGATCCATCTAAACTGGGAAACAACCGAAACAATTAAACAAATAGAATGCGTACATGCAGATGCAAAAAAGTTTATTGTGCATAATAAATTAACTCCTGGAAAGAAATATGATGTAAAAAACGAGACAGATGAATTTTATTTTATCATTGATAATAGTACTCGCATTGGCGGATTCCGCAAAGAATATTTTAAGGAACTTAAATAACAGGGGGAGTGCCCTGTTATTTTTTATAAGTTTATTAATGTATCAATCGGTGGTATAACTTACTTATTGTTTTTACTTTTTAAACAAAAAAGATGTAAAGCTTCCTAAATCCAGGGAAAAGGAATGATTAAATATGAAAAATATTTATTTAGTACGTCATTGCTCTGCGTATGGACAACATAAAGATTCACCTTTAACCAACACTGGAATTAGGCAAGCCCAACATGTGTCGAGATTTTTCTCCAAGCAGGATATTAAAGTGGATAAAATAATATCCAGTCCTTACTTACGAGCAATTGAAAGCATAAAGCCATTTGCTCAAAAATTGGAAATGGATATTGAAATCGATGTACGGTTGCACGAACGCATCCTAAGTGAAGAACCGATTGATGATTGGCTGGAAGTGTTAGATCGTTCTTTTCAAGAACCCGATTTTTTTCTACCAGGTGGTGAATCTGCTAATGAGGCAGTTCAGCGGGCAAATCACGTGCTTGAAATGATTTACACTGATGATAGCATTACTAATGTGATAGTAGTAAGTCATGGTAATCTCCTGGCTCTATTATTGAAACAACATGATAATAATTTCGGTTTTGAACAATGGAAAGCATTAAGAAGCCCAGACGTTTATCTACTGAGTCAACAAAAGGGAAATAGTAAAATTGAATGTGTATGGGAATAGATAAAAGAAAATCCTACTTATAAAATATACAGATTCGCCAACATAATACCTAATGTTTTCTCGTATATTTCCGGGAATTGTTCGCTTGGTAACGGGTTAATGCCGCTACCAAGCTCTATGGTATAACCAGGACGCTGGAATTCCTGAATAAACCAATCTTTGAATCCTGCGTAACTATCCACATACCGGACAGTTCTATACCCGCTGACTCTTGCATATTCGTTCACTATTTGTTCGGACTGTGGAGGTTCAAGTCCTTCAAACCCCCAAAAAATCACTTCACCTTGTGTATGAAAGGCATTTACAATTAAAAAATTGCGGCTTCTTGCTAAATCTGCCATTGTGATTGCTTCTGGTTCTGATAAGGGGTATGGCCCAGGATAATCTCTGGGTTGCGGGGATGTAGGCTTACGCTCCGCTTCTACCTCCCACAATGCGGGGTACTGATTGTTTAAATCTACGCCGTTTATATTGGCTTTCCAACCAGAAAAATCTGCACTCTGATTATTTATAGCTACTACTTCCTCTTCGTAATCTCCAGCTGCAGCAGGTCCATTTATAACCAAATTAACGCCATCTGGATTAACCATTGGCACAAGGGACAGAACTGTATCGCTATATAAAGGTAGTGTGAACACACCTCTAATTGGCATATGATTGGTTAGGGAGAGGGCGTACTGGTTCAAAAACCTAATTATAACCGGAGTAGTTATCCATTCATTCGCATGGAATGAACCGTTTATATGGACTTCTTTATTTCCTGAACCAATCTGCAGTTCAACGATTTCTTTTCCCATAACAGTATTACCGATGGATTGTTTTAAAATAAATGGGTAAACAAGTTCAAGCTGTTCAATATCTGCCTGCATTTTCTCATACGTATACCTGTCACTATCGGAAACAATCATGTTATTGACTTTTCGAGGTATTATAATGGTTTGACCTGCTTGAAGATTGATTGGATCAATCATCGGATTAGGTAATTGTAGAATATCTAACGAAATGTTATTAGTGAATGCTATCGTCCAAAGGGTATCATTTTCTTTAATTGTATATTCTTCAGCCAAATATCCTGGAATCTGTATTTGCTGGCCTATTGATAATTGATTTGGTAATAGTTGTGGATTAGAATCCTCAATCAGAATTAATGGTATTCCAAACAATTGACTATAGTACCATAACGTATCCCCACCACGCACAAAAATTTCCATTATATCTCTCCCTTTAAATACAGATAATTAATCATATGACCTGTATTTAAAAAGATGATTATAATATGGACAACTCAATGTGAACTCTTTTGTTTTTATTAAGTTATACGTTATAATAAATAGTAACTGTTTATTAAAAATTAAACGTTGAAGTCTTTACTTACTATTTTTTGTTTACTTATTGAAGGAGGAGAATTACTTGGCTTTTATTATTACGTCACCTTGTAAAGATGAAAAAGCAGGAGAGTGTGTGGAAGTTTGTCCTGTTGATTGTATAGAAGAAGGTAAAGATATGTTTTACATTGACCCTGAAATCTGTATTGATTGTGGAGCATGTGAAGCAGTTTGCCCTGTTGAAGCTATCTACATGGAAGACGAAGTTCCTGATAAAGAGAATGAATATATAGAAATAAACCGCAAATTTTTCGAAGATCAGTAAATAAACAAAGTCGCAACCAGTTGCGACTTTGTTTATTTTGAACTGAATTCGATGATGCATTGACAGTTTAACTGGCAATATTATTTAATAGTAAAGTTACTGTAGCCTTTTTCCTCTGAATTCTCACTAATGATATTTTCTATACGAATAAATTTATTTAGTCCAGCTTTAAGTTCTGAGATGTAGGAGTTGACATAGATCTCAGTACCTTCAACTTCTAACTCTACTGTACCATCATCCTTATTTTTTACCCAACCAGCCAGTTTATAGTCTTCTGCCTTTTGTTTAGCGGCATATCTAAACCCAACACCTTGCACACGTCCACTTATTATTAGATGCTTATTCAATTAATCACCTCACATAATTTTTCTTTTCCATTACTATAACCCTTGTTACACATTGTAAAACCATTAAAACCTCTTAAAAGAATATACATACTTTTTAAGAAATATGGGAAGAATGTATATAATTATGTTCATATAAGGAGTGAATACATAGTGACTGATATTCAACTGCCACAGTTTCCCGAGCCTTTCTGGCGCGATTCTGTATCACTGCCATCCTTTCCAAAACTAGAACAATCTATAAATGTTGATGTTGGAATCGTAGGGGGCGGCATTACAGGGATAACTGCAGCTTATTTATTATCCAAGCAGAATGTAAATGTAACGTTAATCGACGCAGGAGTTATTTTAAATGGGACAACTGGGCATACAACAGCAAAAATTACTGCGCAACATGGATTAATCTACGATGAATTAATACAGCATTTTGGTCAAGACAAAGCCTCACAGTATTACCAAGCAGCTGATGATGCACAAAAGCTTATTCAAGAAACTATTAGTAGTCTTGCAATCGATTGTGATTTTCAAAAAGAAGATGCTTATATATATACAAATTCCGATTCATATATTTCTCAATTGGAAAATGAGAAAAAAGCATATGATAAATTAAATATTCAAAGTCAATTGACAGAAACTATACCACTCGATATTCCATTGAAATCTGCATTAATAATGAAAGATCAAGCTCAATTCCACCCATTAAGATATTTGAAAGTATTAGTAGAGGAAAGTGCCAAAAATGGCGTTCAATTTTTTGAAAATACTACAGCCACAGATATAGAACATAACAAGCATCCTGCTATTATTACAAGAGACGGAAATCGAATTTCTTGTGACAATATCATTATTGCAACTCAATTTCCATTTTATGATAAAGAAGGCTTTTATTTTGCACGAATGTATCAGGACCGGTCATATGTACTTGCTGTTAAATCCCCAAAAACATTCCCTGGTGGCATGTATATAAATGCTGAAACACCAACAAGGTCTATTCGAACTACATCCATGAATGGTGAAGACCTGTGGCTAATTGGAGGAGAAAATCATAAGACTGGTACAGGACAGTCAACTATAGAGCATTATAATGCACTGCATTCGTTTGCAGCTGAATATGTCGGTATCGATCAAATTCCATACCGCTGGTCAGCACAGGACATAACAACCTTAGACAAAGTACCATATATCGGCCCGATTACAGATAATAATGATGCGATTTTTGTAGCTACAGGATATCGCAAATGGGGCATGACAAATGGAACGGTCGCAGCAAAGGTTATTAGTGATAGAATTACACAGAAAGAAAACCAATATGAAGATTTATATTCACCATCTCGATTTCAAGCCGATCCTTCTATTAGAAAATTCGCAAGTATAAATGCGGATGTAGCTAAACATTTGATTAAGGGGAAGCTTGAATATACAGAGAATAATATTAATAAATTAGCAGCAGATGATGCAACCGTTACACGCATTGGCGGGAAGCGTGCAGGAGTTTATAAAGACGAAGGCGAAAGCTTGCACATGGTTGATACCACTTGTACCCATATGGGATGCGAGGTTGAATGGAACTCAGGTGATAGAACTTGGGACTGTCCGTGTCACGGATCGAGATTTTCTTATACTGGTGAGGTTGTTACCGGACCTGCAACGAAGCCATTATCAAAAATAGATCCAGAGTAAAATAAGAATAACTAGAGCATTTTGATTTTATAAATAATTAAAAGCAGCCTGATGGTTGCTTTTAATTTTTAACTATAATGAAAGTTGGATACAAACTTTACAAAATCACTTTCCAACTGATACTCATATTTATAAAGTATATACATACTGGCAGTTGGTAGTTCTATAAAAGGGACCGGTACTTCCAACAATCTGCCTTCCATAATTTCACGGTTAATAATGGATCTTGGTAAAAAGCTGACCCCAATTCCTTCCAGCACAAAACGTTTAGTAACATGAGATTGATTTACACGCATTAATCTATAGTTCATTCCAGAAGATTTAAATTGTTCTTTAATGGAATTCCAATACGTTGGGTGACTATCTGAGAAGATAATATTATGCTCTAAAAGATCTTTTGCATCGATAACCGGGCCCGACTCTGAATCATAACCATCATGGGCACAGACGAGACTAACAGTTTCTTCATGAAATTTTACCGATTTAATCGTAGTAAAGCCTTCCATACATGATAAACCAATATCAACTTCTCCTTTTTCTATAACTTCTGAAATCTCATTTGACTCTAAAACACGAATAGACAGTTCAATAGTTGGGAATTTTTTAATGAATTCACGTAAAATACTGGGTAATATTGTATCGGCAAGCATTGGTGAAATAGCAATCCGAACAGTTTTACTAAACCCCTGTTTAAAACGGGTAACTGCTTCAATACTTTTATCAAATTGAAGCATCATATCTTTTGCCTCTCTATAAAACAGACGGCCAAATTCGGTTAGAGCAATATTTCTACCATTTTTAATAAACAATTTATCTCCAAGCTCTTTTTCTAAATGTTTAATTTGAAAAGTAACAGCTGGCTGGGTAATATATAGTTTCTCAGCAACTAATCTAAAATTTTCATGTTCAGCTGACAGAATAAATGTCTGAAGCGTTCGTATATCGATGCTCTCACCCCTTATTAATAAGATTTATTTATTATTATACTAAATGTTCCTGAATATTAATAATCAATGAATTGTTCTATAATTAAAATAGATAGAAGGGAAGGGGAGAACGATATGTTTAAGCCAGGGTTGAAGGGTATCGAAGCTGTAGAAACAGAAATAAGTCAAATTGACGGGAAGAAAGGTGTATTAACCTATAGAGGTGTTCCAATTCAACAAATTATAGGTCGATATACGTTCGAAGAAACTGCATATTATTTATTGTATGCAAGCTTTCCAACTGAAAGCGAGTTAACAACGTTCCAAAACCAATTAAAGGAATTCCGATGTATACCTGCCTATGTAAAACTGATCATTGACCAGCTGCCGTCAAGCCATTCGATTATGGATGTATTAAGGACAGCGGTCTCATCCTTAACAGTAGATAAAGAGCATACTGCTCCTGTATCAATAATTGCTGTTTTACCAACAATTATAGCCTATCGATATAGAAAATTGAATAACAAGCCAGTAATTGTACCGGATAGTAAACTCAATCATGTAGATAATTTCCTGTATATGCTGACTGAAAAAATGGATCCCATACACACAGGGTTACTGGAAACATATATGGTTATGACAATGGAACATGGTCTGAATGCTTCTGCTTTTTCAGCTAGAGTAACGATATCAACCGAGAGTGACTTTATTTCAGCAGTTACTAGTGCTTTAGGAACGATGAAAGGCCCATTGCATGGTGGCGCACCATCAGGAGTCCTGGAATTACTTGATCAAATTAAGACAAAAGAATGTATCAGTGAAGTAATTCACAAGAAACTTAAAAATAAAGAGCGTATTATGGGCTTTGGACATAGAGTTTACAAAACAGTTGATCCGCGTGCTGAAGCATTGAAGTCTAAAATTCTTGAATTTGAAAAGCTGCCAAAATGGATGGATTTAGCATTGCAAACTGAAAAAAAGACAATAGAAATTTTAGATGAGTTCAAACCAGAACAAAAACTATATACGAATGTAGAATATTACGCTGCTGCAATTATGAAATCAATCGATTTAGACCCTGAATTATTTACTGCAATATTTAGTGCAAGCAGAATTGTCGGTTGGTGTGCACATATTATAGAGCAGTCTAATAACAATACGATTTTCAGACCAACCGTAAAATACATCGGTAACTAAAAAACCTATGTATTAAAATAATGTAGTTTTATCGAAAAATTTCCGTTTCATCTCACTATAAAAAGTATACTTGGTTATTGAGATGAAACTTGTTTTATTTTTATTAACTTCCTATAATAAATATTATGTAAACTAGAAAAAAACTGAAACAGAACAATAACTCTAAGTTCCTTATTCCTATAAGATTGATTATTGAGAAGTTGTTTTATTCCTAGCCTCTAACTTTTAGTTCGGAATACATAATACATGATTCGGTTCTTATAACTTACAGTATCAGCCCATAATATTGCAGCTCGTCCTTGTAACACAATTTTTGGAGGTTGTTGTTAATGAAACTGTATCATGCTATGGATGAGTATCTCATGTATGTCGAAGTTGAAAAAAACTGTTCTCCGCATACAATCCAGGCTTATGCTTTTGATCTACGCTGTTTTGAAAGTTTTCTGAAGAAATATGGCCGTTCCTGCGAGTTGTCTGAAATTACGTCTTCCACCGTCCGTCGGTTTATTCAAGATCAGGTATTAAACCAAAATATGCGTATTAATAATCATTTATGGGCTCTTTTTAGCTCGTTTATTGATTGACATATTAGATAAGTTAATCTTGTCCTACTAGTCCACTCGTCAAGTTCATTTTTAGATTGTGACTTGTTGTACTCTAGATACTTTAGACCGTTAACTTCTATGTAACCAATGTCATTATCTTTATGTGAATTTCGTATTATTAGTGGCCATTCAGCATCCGTCATTTTTGCTTTGGATTTATCCGTTATTTCTAGCAAAGACTTTCTACTCATTCCACAGGACCCAGCAGTTACGTCAACATTCTTTCTAAATTCATATGAAAAAACTCTATTTGTTATATGTTCTGTATCTTTCCATTGAACAGGGTGAGAATTAAAAGCACTAAGGGTTCTACCTATAATTAAGTAGTCATACTTTATAATTTGTTGTTTTACTAAACTAATCTCATTTGGGTATTCAGAGAACCATGTAACAAGTCTATCCAAATCACAATAATGGTAGTATTCATGTGAATAATTTTTCATGTACTCAGCTATTTTACGCCTAGCATTAGCAACACCTTTCTTTTCAATGATAAACACTTTAAATTCAGCTTGTTTCAAAATATTGATTATTTCCTCAGAAGTCTGATTACTCACAGCTACATATGCCTGGGGGAAATAAGCTTTTATTAAGTTTATAACTTTACTCAACGGTCTATATATTAAGCCCTTTATGTCATGTATAATAGTAATAAGAGCCACATCGTTATTTTTCAATTGTATTCACCCAATCAATTGTACGTATTTTTTTCTCCCCAAAAATTAATAAACGGCGCTAGTCTTACTACTGGTTTTATCATCTCAAATTCATTTTCTAAAGTATTTAAGGTAGTTTTAGTATTTAAAAAATCCTGAAGTAACATATTTTCAATATCGTATTCAGTATCAAATACTGTTGCCTTTATATCGTCATGGACATACTGAGGTAATTCATCGATTTTACCGGGATTGTTAAATTTACCAGTCCCATGGCTACATTGGTAATCGGTATTTTTTATGTTATTCTTAGGAACAACTAAATGAGAACTAGTCCCTTTTTCGCCTGCTAATAAGCCTATATCTCCAGTTTTCTTGAAGGGTTCTAATGAATGCTCATGTTGTGCAGGATAGAGAGTTTGTAACCCTCTAGCATGCAATATGCTACCATCATCATTAGAAATTATTTTACTATGACAAATATCACTAATTAATTCAAAAGATGATTTAGCATCAATATGCTTTTTAAACAGGCTTTCTATCAAATAATGGGAATAATGTCTACTAGCATAACTGTAATTAATTAGTGCAATCGCTGCCTGAAGATAAGATTTTCCAATTCGAGATTGAATAGGTATACCAAATACCCCTTCATATATATCTTTTTCTTCAAAAAGTTTATTATGAACTACATAATCTATAGCTTTATAATAATAATTTTCTAACAATATGTCCTTACCTGTCATAGCACCTGAGTGAATTATGATTAATAACTGTCCATTTACTAATCCTAATTCTTCATAAATTTTTTTGTCATAAATATCTTCAACTGCTCTAATTTCTAAAAAATGTCCTGCACAAACTCCAAAATAATTAAGCAAATTTAACTTTTGTTCATTAGGTATTTCCAAATTAGCAACACTATCTAAATCTCCAACATTTCGTGATCTACTTTTATCACTATGATCTCCTATCCCTATTGGTATGTCAACACTAAACTGGACAAAAATTATAGGGGCCTTTGTTTGAATTCCATTGGGGTTAAATAGTCTAAAGTTCCGTGAATTCGAATGTTATTAAACCAATAATCATCCAGTTCAATAGCTAGCTGTTCAAGAGAAGAGAAATGAGCACTGTTAGCGAATTCTGTTTTGAATACCTTAAACATCGCTTGGCATTATCATAAGGACATCCTTTCATGCTCAGTGATCTTCGGATGCCAAATGTTTCAAGTGCTTCAGAAATAAGCTTATTATCAAACTCTTTACCACGATCTGTGTGGAACATTTGAACGTCGTTCAAGTTACCTCTAATGCTCGATAAAGCCTGATAGACCAGCTTTGCATTCTTATTAGCACCAGCACTACGGCCAATGATTTCACGGTTAAAAAGATCGACAAATAAGCATACGTAATGCCATTTTGTTACAACGCGGACGTAAGTTAAATCACTCACAATGACAGCCAACGGCTTGTCTTGTTCAAATTGACGCTGTAATTCGTTTTTTATCAACGCTTCATTACATGATGATTTATGCGGCTTATACTGTGCTACCGTATAGTTTGATACAAGTCCAAGCTCAGTCATTAAACGGCCAATTCAACGCCGCGATACGTGTTTTGGCTGTGGTAATCTATTTAATTCTTTGCGCGTGCCATAATTGTTTCGGCTTTTTTTAAAAATTCGAGAGATCTCCTAAGAAATCTCTTTATCTTCCATTTTTAGCACACGTCGGCCATGCAAATTGGCAAGATAGTAATACGCAATTTGGGAATCTGGAGGACGTCACACATTACTAATACCGAATAGATGTGAGCGTTATTTCGCATCACATCTATTTTCGTCCTATGATCAGCGCTGCTTGCTTAAAAATATCATTTTCCATCATGAGACGTTGATTTTCCTTACGTAACCGAGCTAGTTCATTCTCTTCTTCAGAACGATTATCCTTGGCGACAAATGAACCTGTTTCTTGATGATTTTTAATCCAGCGATCTAACGCGGAAGGCGTGATATCATACTCTCTCGTAATATCTGCACGCGATTTACCATTTTCATAAAGCTTCACTAATTGCAGTTTAAATTCGGTTGTAAAAGTTCGACGTTGACGTGTCATCGTAGTCACGCTCCCTTAAGTTATAGTCTAAGTTTACAAGCCCTCATTTTATCTGTCCAACTTAGTGTAGCCTATCCAATCTGCCTAGCAATAGATTCGATGTTGTGGAGAGTGTAAGGGGTGTTTTTGGCATATTCATCTAATATCTCATAATAAAGTTTATTGTCGTGAACCTTACAATATTCTGCTGATTTTCTATGAGCATAATATTCTGCCCAAATACCCAACGGTTCCTTATAAAACAGCTTATTTTGTTCGCTGAGTATTTTCATCCCTGACTGACATATATCATCATATACATGTAAAAATTCATGAATAAACAAATTCAGAGCCTGCTTAAATCTTTGTTCATTTGATTCAGTCAGACCCTCAAGAACCACATCGTTATCATATATAAGAATATATTCATTGTTTACTTTGAGATAATAGCCATAACCATTTACTAATCTTGGATCTTTTGTTTCGTATCCATATTCACTTCTTATCTCATTTACTCTTTTTGGAAAATCCTTAACAAAACTAATACGTTTTACATTATATAAGCCCATATTGTTGATAGAAGTAATTATAAGACTTTTTATTTCAGTGATAACACTGTCGCTCACTTTAATGTCAAAAGATAAATTCAATGTACTAGCCTCCTCTTAAATTCTACCTAGTATAATTCAGCAAAGGGAGACAATGCTCCTTCTTTTCCCCTTAATTTATGTAAATTTAACATTCTATTGGGTTCGAAATTTGGAAGAAATCAAACTTCAGTTTTGGGAAACTGATACTCAGTGGCTGAACGTCAATAAATATGAAAGATGAAAATTAAGCCACTCTGACCAATAATCTGAATTCGTTCCCTTTAGTTCAATTTCTGTTAAACTTCGCCAAGGTGCTAACGTGGAGCTACTATTTGATATAGTTTATGTTCTGTAAACTCAATGATAAAAAGAAGTTTCTAATAGCAGAATGGGATAGGTGAATAAAATAAATAAATAAATATTGAAGAACTGAATCTTATGTTAGTTAAGATTCAGTTCTGCTATAAAAATCTTAATTTTAAAAAATAATCTATTATTATTTTGCAATTGAATTCGGCTGTAATGTGGAACAATCCCAAGCAATAATACATAAGTCAAATGAAAAACGAAATTCTATAATTTTAGAGTAAAGATAATGCTTTTTAACTACGTCCACTGAAGTTCAATAATTACCAAGACTGACTCACCATTACTCCCCTTTAAACCCGGCCATCATAAATTTTATTTTTTACTGAGAAGAATAATTAGTAAATATTATGTTCAGAATTAATATGAATATAACTCTTGAGGACAGACCTGATAATATGTAGGGATGAAACAAAACAATTGACTTAACCCAATAAGTAATACTTTCTCAACACAGAATAAATATTATGTAAACTAGGAATAAACTCCGCCAGAACAATAAGTATCCTCCTAAGTTCTGATAATAATCCATATCAGCAACTTGCCTCCTCCAACTTGACGATAATTAACGGTTCGGGTCTCATAAGCTGCTGCGTCGTCCCACCTGTGATGAATTTCTTAACTATTTGCAAGTCGAAAAAAAGAACTCGGACAATACACTCCGTGGGTATGCTTATGATGTTACGTGTTTTGAAACGTTTCTTAAGGTTCAACAGCGTTCCATGCAGCTGGATGATTTGGTAGCTTCCACATGCCGCCGGTTTATTCAAGACCAGGTATTGAATCACAACATACACCCCCGGACATTACAACGCCGTATCTCGTGTTTAAAATCGTTAAGTCAATTTTGTCTGAAAGAGAACTTTATGAAAGCCGATTTTATGGCTGGAATCCAGGCTCCAAAAGCCGATAGTAAATTACCGGTCTATCTGACCCTGGAGGAACTTGGAAAACTATTTCGCTCTCTAGAGAAAGATACACGCACACTTGCTTTTCGAAACAATCTTATGTTTAAACTGCTTGCAACATCCGGCATGCGAAGACAGGAATTGGTTGATTTAACCTGGCAGCAAGTGGATTTAACAAATCATACGATTCGGGTATTTAGTAAGGGAAAAAAAGAACGCCTCCTCCCTCTCCATTCGATAGTTATTCCGTTGTTTCATAGTTAAAAAAAAACGTTGTCCGAACACCAGCTGCATGCGGATGAACCAATTTTGCTAAATAAAAACGGGGTTAAGTTAAATCCCCGGGGGTTGATCCATTTAGCAAAAATTTACTTATTCGTTTTTCTTTTATAATCGACGGCTAATAAAATAAACAAGGTGGCTTCTATAATCAATATTACCCACAATATTGGTTGAATTTGTTCCACAGGAGAACCACCAACTCCACCATTAGAAAACTTATATAACCAAACGTGTTCCCCCCACATAATGATTGCAATTAGTTGTGTAACCAACACTGTAATAAAAAAAGATATTTTTTTTACCATTTAAATCCCACCCCCAAGACATATTCTTATTCAACTCTTCTGCGGCGTTAGCTTAATAAACACAAGCAGCATCTTCCTGTCCAAGCTAACAGTCCATAAACAATTTCATCTTCGTAATGATCATATAACCATTCTGCCTGTCTAATTCTTCCTTCTTACAAAAATCTAAAACGCTTTGAAGAACCTTGCTTCGCCATATACGTATTTAGCCAATAATTCGAATATACAGCCTGGTCGAACGAACAAAAAGGACTAACATATTCGTTAATCCCTTTTGCTATGATTATTTTTCCGGTTATAAGATATTTTCAATCTCTTTCAATAGTTCATAAGCGCCTTCTGATTCATTGGAACAGACTACGATTATCGTTTTAGTGCCAGGGTAATATACCGCACGGAAGTTTACACCTGGATCATATCCCATCTGAATATACTTAACTACCCTTTTATCATCGTCTAATTCCATATAACCGCAATAGCCATAATATATATTGTCCTCTGCAACAACAACTTCACGCGGTTTCAATAATGTTTGGGTCATCTTTTTGGACAACAGTTGGTGGTTCGTTAATGCTTGCCAGAATCTAAACATGTCTTCAACTGAGACATACGCTCCTCCATCTGGTCCGCCTTTTACTGGCAAGGAATAAATATTTGTTTTCCAAGTCCCTTCCGAATCTTCAATGTAGCCTAGTGCAGTCCTTTCTGGCAAACGATCTATTTCGAAGTATCCGGAGCTCTTCATGCCAGCTTTATGAAAGATATGTTCCTCGACGAATTCGGTAAAATTGCACTTGGCCACATGTTCTACAATAAGACCTAGTAATATATAACCAGCGTTGTTGTACTGAAACGAACTGTTGATATTTGCTTGCATCCTTTCATATTGAAACATGGGTAAGAAATCTCTTGGCGAACGAATGTGGTACATAGGCCGTGATTTCCACAGCAACTCGAAATTATCCAGTATTTCTTCATTAAAATAGTCATGCACACCCGACGTATGTGTCAGTAGGTTGTGGATGGTGATATCCTTGTCAAAATACGGAAATTCTGTATCAATGCAGTCCTTTAATCTTGATTTAAAAGAAATTTTCCCAGCCTCAACCAACATACAAATAGCAACTGATGTAAATATTTTACAGCCTGAAGCGATCGCAAACCTCGTATTTAACTGATTAACAATTTTTTCCGAACGATTGGCGAATCCGTTACTTCCTTCTAGGATTTCATTGCCTTTTGTAGCGTAAAAAGCGCCAGAAAAAAGGAGCTCCTCCTGTTTTTCTTCTAGGTAGTTCAATTTGTTTTCTTCTTTATTCATTATGATTCCTCCTGAATTCCCTTTTTGTTTTTCGTGTTTTTTATTTTTAAAAAGGAATTCAGTTAGTTTGTTCACACCATAAAACGAATCATACGATTTCCTCCTTCTCTACTGGGACATTAGGTAAATTAATTGTATATAATTATTTATTAAAATGCAATTCAAATTCAAAATATTCAGCAATTTTTATCGTTTAAAATATATTTTTACATACTAAATCTCCCATATTGATAAAACCTTGATGTGTTATTCGGCTAAGCGCCCGTTTCAGGAAGATCAAGATAATGATTACTGCCATAGCTTATTGAACAAAAGCACTAGTTTATAAAAATATATAATGCACTTTATTTTTTATATAACAGCTTAAACCTTTCACAAACAACAGGAATTTTGTAATTAAAATTCTGTTTTATATTATTAAATTCTGTTTTAAAGAAGGGTTCGTGAACTTCCCGCCAATAATTTAATGTACGGTCACCTTCACCTTCCAAGTACGCGTGTTCAACCGTAACTTCATCAAAAGGAACCACTTCTACTGATGTAGTTTCTGCTACTGCAACTGCCTTTCCATCTCCGTCGAGGATAATATTGTGAAGACCTACATACGGTAATTCCTCATTATCCAATTCATATAATGTATAATTTGACGCTGTTGCTGTTTTAGTTCCGTCTAACACTAATTTTGCAAGTTCATCAGCCATTTCTTTTGAATCGCCAAATGCCCAAGCTTCATATTCTTTCGGTGCGTTGGGATTATTTTTTCGATAATCATCCCACATTTTAATAATCGAATCATTACTCATATATATCAACCTACTTTCTATCTATAAATTATAACATTAAGTTTTTAATATATAGACTCGACATAAGTACCTCTCCTCTCGTTTTATAAAGTTGGTTTACGGCCAACTCTATTATAACGTTTGGAGATTTTTACTGTTACAACTCTACAAGTTTAATTCTCACACAGGCATAGCCTGTGGTTTTAAAACCATTAATAAAAAGGCCCTACTTCTCTGCTAATTAAAAATAGAGAAAATGGGTTTTTTCGTTACTTCATTAAAACGCCCTACTGTTAAATAACCTTATGATGATTACTATCATTAGTAAGGGAAAAGTTTAACTGTAGGATATATTTATATGTTTGTTTTTGATAAAGCAAGTTGATCCTCGGGCATTGGCTTGGTAATGCCTTCCCTATCTAGTACCTTACGCCATGTATAGCGTGGTTCATATCCTAGAATCTTCTTGGCTTTATCATGTGACATAAGTGTTTCATGTCCTTCTATAGGCCTTTTTAAAGTTACATTAGGGAAATACCTATCAACTAAATCTTTACTGAGGTCAGGCATGATTGTATCCGGAGCCGTAATATGGAATATATCATTTCCTAAATTACTCTTTGCAATGGCAAGAAGGCATGCCATTGCTGCGTCCCTAACATCACAATAAGCCCAAACATTTTTCTTTTGAACATCCTTTTGTCTCTCATCGTTCCAGTGCATAATAGGAATTTTTTCATATTCATCTGGCTCATATATGTTCGCAAAGCGTAGAGTAACAATCTGTGCTTTCGTAAGCTTTTGAAACATTTCAGCAAGATTTTCAGTCAACCGTTTTGCCATAGCATAGGATGACTTTACTCTAATTGGGTGCTCCTCGTCTAATGGAAGATAGCTAAGTTCTTCCGGAACAAAGGGATAACCTAATACGTTTCACTTGATGCACAGACGAGCTTAGGAATTTTGAAATACTTAATAGCTTCAAGGATATTAAAGTTAACGAGCATATTATTTTCCAATATAGCTTGTGATCTATTCCTTATTCGGTAGGGATATTCCCAAGATGGACAACTGCATCACTCCCCTTCAAAAGCTTGCATAACTGGCCATAATAACGTAAACCAGCTTGAGTAATATTTTTAGTTCTCTCATCTCCTCTGAGTTTTTTATCTGATGCAATTACCTCATGACCGGCTTCTAAGATTGCCCTTACAGCCCATCTGCCAATTTTACCTGCTGCTCGTGTTACTACTACTTTCACTAGTTCATTCTCCTTTTCCGCTTTTTTGATTGATATTTTTATAGTAACCATTACGGATTTTTTCCGTTGTCTTAAATAATTACTACTTGAAAGATACATCAGTATTAAATTAAAAAATATAAAGAGCTAAGTCTACGTCTAATATCGTTGTTAGACTTCCCCTAAAATTATGTTTTATCAGAGATGAATAAATGGAAAATAGTGGCCAGAAAAAAAGGTACTATACCTTCTTGTGAAGATCAGCACCCATTATTACAAGAAAACTTTACTTACTAAAAGATTGATAATTAGAATGGTTAAATAATTATTGTACATGAATCGATTTTCGTAAGTCTTCTAAAAGTGGGTACATGCCATCCCCACCTTCTTCTGGATATTGAAAAGTAATCACTAGTACATGTTCATTAATCTCATAAGCAAAAAATCCTTTTACAGGATAGCCATAAAACTGCATTTTTCCCATCAAATCATTTTCTTCTAACAGTGTGCTTTCCAATTCAAAATTTTCTTCATACCCTTCTGTTTCAAATCTTTCTTGCAGGTTCGATACAGCTTTTTCGAGACTTGTGTGTTCAATCATTTCTACTATTATTTTATAATCATCATTTTGAGTTGAATAAGTTATTTGGTTTTGGTTCACTTCAGGAACACCGAATACTTCATCTAATTGATAAGCAATACCATAGGTTTGTATGTGATAATTAATTACTTTAACTTCCTGGTCGATACCTTCGACTTTTCTTATTACTGTTTCGGTAGAACCTGTATGAATCTCCATGTCAGTTTCATTATCTTCGACCACATCTTCTGAGTTCAATTGGTTTTCATCATTTTCCGGAGCTTCTTTTCCCGCTTCTTCATGATCATTTTTATCATCGATGATTAGATTATTATTTCTTTGATTACCTTGGTTGCCTGTTGAATTCTCTCCACTTTGATGAGTTATGCTGTCAGATAAGAAGTTATAACCAAATAACAATAAAATACCCATTACTCCTATACTTAAAGCATATTTAAAGCCAGCGAGTAATTTAGTTTTATAACGATCACTATCCATCGTAAATAAAATTTCATTTTCAAGTTTGCTTTTTCTTTTCTCTTTCCAAATAATATCTTTATCTAATTTTTTTAATTGCTCATCGACGTAAGACTTATCCTTAGATTGATTTCTCATTCAAAAACCCCTCCTTTAACAGTTCCTTTTCTAAAGCTGGAGTTGCTCGATAAAGTGTTGTTTTAACCTTTCCTTCCGACCAGTTTAAAATTTCACTGGTTTCCCTTGTACTAAACTCTTTTATTTTCCTGAGTACGATGACCTCACGATAGGAGGGCTTTAGCCTGCTTAACGCTTTATACAACTCGATTGAACTTTCTCTGATTTCTACACTATCTTCTGGCAAAGGTGCGGGGTCCTTAATTGTTTGGAAAATTTCTTGAAAAATCTTTATAGGTTTTTGTTTTCTGATATAGTCTACTGTGATATTATGTGCAATGCTGAATAGCCAAGTTTTAGGTTTTGCCCTTTTTTGGAAGGAATGATGCTTTTTATAAGCTTTTATAAACGTATCATGGGTCAAATCTTCCGCTTGTTGATAATCGTTAATCATCATCAAGATATACTTAAATATTGAATCACTATAAAGATGATACCAATTCGTAATTTCCTCCTTTGTATTGTCTGGCAAATAACTCACCCTTCCTTGCATTTGTTTATTCATCATTTAGACGTATAACAAAAATATAAAGTCACAGTCTTATTTTTAAGCGTTAACTCATAGCGGCAATTTCCTATTAATAATGTTCCCAATACCAATAACATCAAATTTTCCTTTAGAGTGTAAGTTACTTTTAAACTTACGAAACAAATGTTCATCCTTTCATATTATTGATCAATTGTTTAATAATCCGTACGATATAATTCACTATTTGGTTTGAGTTTATTTCACTACTCCGTTTATAGATTCAACAAATAGGGTGCTTATCTCCGTTAGAACAAAAATAATATCAATTGTTTTTTCTGCTTTTCTTTACCTGACCTTCACCCCCTTAAAGTTTCCCGTAGTGGTCAACAAATTGGTTTAGGTGTTGAAATAGTTTTAAAGGTTGAATTTTGATGTAATTCTTAAATAATATCCATCTGGATCAATTATTCTAAAAATCAATCATCCCAAAGGTCTTTTGGTCAATTCCGTCTGGATTGGATACCCCTTTGTAACTACTTAACATCGAAAAAGGGGATTCCAATATGAAATTGGACAATGTATAATCTTATTACGTAATGGTAAGTAAATTAGAACTGGATCTTGTATTAAAATTATGACAAATGCCTAGTACATAGGTCAACGGCCATACTTAGGATAAAATTGTAAATCAAAAAGGAGGTTTAATTTAAAATGCATCAACAACATGATATGCAATATCCAATGGCTTACCCAAAAATGCAAAACCCTATGCATGAAGGTACAATGAAAGATTATAGTCACCAAAAGGAAATGTATGATTTTTGCAAGAAACACAAAGATCATTATGTCATGGTGGTATATGATGGGATTATTATTAACGTAGAAGCCGACACTGTGCAGATCTTAATGCCTGTAGGGGAACAGCGCCATGAAGATATAAATGAAAATAGGCAGTTTTTTGGTTATGGTGGCTTCCCATTTAGGTTTAGAAGATTCCATCGTTTCCCTTTACCATTTTTTGGAATTAGACGTTTCCTTTTCCCATTCTTTTATTAACGACAAGATATCTGTATTGGATACTTCCCTACTATTTTTAAGGATGCATTAACATTCACTCAATTTAATTCCTCCTTCAGTTAGCTTTAATTAACTGTATCCACTTGTAAAATTCATAACTCCCAAATAGTCAATGTAAGCTTAATTACATTATTAAGGTGTTTTAAATGATATTATATTAGGGAATGAAATATATAAAGGAGGAGTTTTCATGTCTGAATTTGAACTTGGTAAACCTGTACCCGATTTCTCACTGCCTACTGTAAATGGAGAGGAATATAACTTTGAAAATTATCGCAAGCAAACAGGCGGATGGCAGTTAATCATCTTTTTCCGAGGTTCTTGGTGTCCTGCTTGCATGGGCGAATTGAAGGAACTCGAAGAAAGCAAAGGATACTTTCAAGGGAAAAACATTCATCTCACCACGATTTCCACAGAGAACCTAGATGCTTTAAAGAACATGGTGGAAGATCACAAGTATACCTTTCAGGTGCTTGCAGATGAAAATCTCGAGGTCTTAAAAAAATATGAAGTCCATTATCATGGTGAGAATGCACCTTATGAAGATCATGGTTTGCATGGAGAACCAGCCTACTTCCTGGTTGATGAGCAAGGAAACCTTTTGTATCAACAAAGGCAAACAAGCCCATTTGGAAGGCCAACTCCAACTGAGTTAAGAAAAATCATCCAATACATTAGTAAAAATTTAAAATAAGACTATCGTATTTTCACAAAAACGAGGGTGTACCAAATCTGCTTTTGGTGCACCCCTATTCATTTGGTGAGGATATTTAAAAAAAGTATACCTCCTCCCTCTTCTAAACGTGTCCCCATTTTAATTTGACAAATACCTTTCCATCCGATTAGATATATAGGTAAGAGAATATAAATAAAATTTATAAGAGAGAAACAGTATGCAGGGGGAGTTGAAATGCACCAAGTAAATGTATTAAACATGATAGCAGATAAAATGCCTGAAATGAGTAAGTCACATAAAAAAATAGCTGCATATATCGTAAAAAATCCGCATTCAGCTGCTTTTTTGACAGTCGGTAAACTAGCCAAACAAGCTGCCGTAAGTGAGGCAACCGTTGTACGCTTTGTTACTTTTCTGGGCTATAGTGGCTACAATGAGTTGCAGCAATACTTGTATGATTCTGTTGAAAAACAGTTAAACACAGTAGAACGGCTACAGATGTCCCGAGCCGTGTACAGTGAAGCAGAAAAAGGAATTTATGAAATATTTGAAGATGATATTACTAATATCCGCTCAACGATGGAAAATCTGAATCTGGATGAATTTCACGAAGCTGCTAACTATATACTTGAAGCAGAGAACATTTACATTGTTGCAAATCGAAGCGCCGTTTCCTTAGGGGTATTTTTGCAATATTATTTAGATATTATTTTCGGAAACAGCCAGCTGGTGTCTTCAAGTGAGTCGGCATTTGAGCGAATGTACCCATTAACTAAAAAGGATGTTGTTATTGCAATCAGTTTTGCGCGCTATACAAAGAGCACTATTGAGATTGTTTCCCATGCGCAGGATAAAGAAGCTAAAATAATTGCGATTACGGATAGTCTCTTGTCACCGATCACACAGTATGCAACTGTCTCACTCCATGCCTCAAGTAAGATGCCTTCATTTATGGACTCATTTGTTGCACCCCTCAGCTTGATTAACACGCTGATTACACATATCGGAAAACATAAGTCAGAAGATATTGATGCCCGACTGGAGGATCTAGAAGTATTATGGGATCAATATGATGTGTTTTATCAAAAAAAGAACTGATTATGAAATAAATATTTCATTTAAATTAAATTATGAAATGTTTATTGCATAATTTGGTGTACTTGCATATAATCTAATTAAAGATAGTTATTATGTGAGGAGCCGTGTATAAATGAGTGTTCAAACTTCTTATGAAAAAGTAAGTAAAATTCAGTCAGAAGCAATGTTCCACCGAGCTAAACAGGTTATTCCAGGGGGAGTCTCTGCAAATATTAAATATTTCGCCCCGCATCCTATCATTATGAAAAGTGCAGAGGGAAGTCAATTAGTCGATGTGGATGGGAATACCTACATTGATTATTTGCTATGCTATGGTGCATTGATTACAGGACATGGTCATCAACAAGTAGTTAAAGCCACTACTGACTATATGCATAAGATTGGTACTACCATTTTCGGTACACCGCATGAACTGGAAGTCACCATGGCCGATAAGCTGACTGCGCTCTACCCCGGGATTGATATGGTACGTTATACAAATTCTGGACTTGAGGCTACGCTATTAGCAATTAGAATGGCTACTGCTTATACAGGCAAGAAAAAGATCGGTAAGTTTGAAGGTCATTACCATGGTGGCTATAATCATGTATTGGTAAGTGTAAACCCCGATCAAAAGGAATCAGGTAATGAAGAAGAGCCAAATATAGTACCCGAATCAAAAGGCATACCTGCTCATGAATTAAAACAAACGATCGTTTTACCTTTCAATAATATCGAGGCAACTGAAAGACTTTTACGTAAACACGCACATGAACTGGCAGCTATTATAATGGAACCAGTCCAAGGGGGATTCATCCCTGCAGAACAGGATTTTATAGTCAGATTACGTGAACTGACGTCTGAATTGGACATTTTACTCATCTTTGATGAGGTAAAAACTGGCTTTAGGGTTCACCTTGGTGGTGCTCAATCTGTTTATCAGATAGAGCCAGATCTAACTGCATTAGGGAAGGTTCTTGGAGGTGGTTTTCCAGTTGGTGCAGTAGGTGGTAAACGAGAGATTATGATGATCAGTGCACCGACAAGCGACAGTGATATTTTTTCAGTCGGTGGAGCTAGTCGAGCAAAGAACGATGTCGTCTTCCATAGTGGAACCTATAATGGGCATCCAATTGTTTTGGCGGCAGGGTTGGAAACAATCCTTTTACTGGAACAAGATGGTTGTATGGAGGATCTCTTCATGAAAACAGATATGCTGCGTAAAAAATTAGAAAAACTGTATCATACTTATGAAATACCTATGCAAACGGTTGGAATGGGCAGTATATTTAATATCGTATTAACGAATCATTCCATACGAAATTACCGTGATATGTGGCAGGCTGATACTAATCTTCGCCATAAAATAGATATAGAACTGCTTAATCTTGGTGTTTATATTAAGCCGTTGAACCGTTATTCTATGTCTATAGTCCACAGTGAAGAAAACATTAATCAGACAGTAATTGCTCATGAAAAAGCAATAAAAAATGTATTAAATTCTAGAGGTCGGGGTTAGTTACCCCGACCTCTGATCCCCCTGCACCGTACAAGGCTTGTAATTATTTAAAAAATGAAAGATCAACTGTCTCAGCCATTTTCTTATAACCGGCATCATTGGGATGCAAATAATCTCCCGCATCATATTTAGGAAGGTAGCGTTCAGGGTCTTCAGGATCCCTTAGTGCTTCGTCAAAGTCTATCACACCATCAAATTCCTCACTAGTTCTGATCCAATGGTTTACTTCCTGACGTGTTTCTTCCCCTCTCGATGTGTACATTCCTGAACCTTTAAAAGGAGTTAAAGTCCCGCCATAGATTTCTAGTCCTTGATTATGGGAAGATTTAATAATCTGTTTCATTCTCTCAATGATTTTTTCTGCATCATATTCCGGATGATGTCTAATATCATTCAGTCCCTGATGGAGGATTACTGCTTTGACACCTGACTGGCTAAACACGTCTCGCTCTAGCCTTGCAAATGCATTCTCACCTTTATCTGGTTTACTGTTGATTAATTGATTGGCAGAGATTCCTGCATTCAGTACAGACATATTAATACCGGACGTATCCTGGTTCAATCGTGTCGCTAAAAAATCAGGCCATCGATGATTGGCATCGACAGTCGAATGATTTCCATTAGCAATAGAACTTCCCAATACAACAATGGCACCTTTTACAGGAGGGTCAGGTATAACATCCACCCCATCCAGCCAAAACCAGGCTTCCTCTTTTTCAAACCTTGAATTATCAGCATCCGAAACATGATTTCCAGATGAAATATATGTCGTTTGCATAGAATGTGGATGCCATGTTGCAGGTCCAGTATCACCGCTGACATAAAGACTTATCGCGAGATTATCTTCACCGTTAACCTCAAAGGAGATTGGATCACTAAATTCTTTCTCTCCAGGAGCGATAGTTACCTTTTGTTCACCTCCAAATGTAACCTGTTGGTCTGTTTCGGGAACAATCTCAGCTCCATTTTTTGATACTGCTGCATGTACCTCTTCGATAGATAACGGATTCGACCCATATGTATTAGCTAAACGAATGCGCATTTCTTTGCCACTAACTTGAGGGTGGATAATTAATCGCAGGGTTTGATTTTCAAAGCCCTTATGAGAAACTCCTTCGTCATAAGGAGATTGCATACTTGCAGTCCAAGCACCTACCCAATTATCTTTATCCGGCATTTCGGTTGAAGCCCCCCATTCCCCATCTCCATAGATACTAACGATAATTAAAATAATAAAAATAGGAATAAAAACATAGAATAACTTTTTCATACTATTCCCGCTCCTCATGTTGTTTTCGGCAGGATTTAAATGTGTAACGCTGCCTTCGCTGTTATTTTAACATTAACGACAATTTTTTTCTTCGAATAGTATTTTGTCTCAAGGGAACATAGTTAGATGCTTGGTTTGATTCATCTGGTACTTCCCTTCCTAAACCGAAAAGACCACCCAAATTGGGTGGTCATTCTATAATTTATGCATGATAGTCCATGGAACCTATACTGTCCATATGACTTGCTACCATGGCTATAATGGTACTGGCTTCTTCCTTACTAAACATAAAGCTTGTTTCATCTTTTAATAAATCCTCATCCTCTGTCCAGATACGGTTGGTTCGTTTTAAAACACCATCCCCCGTCTCCTGGACAACCCCAAACTGATAAGACACTTCTACTTCGTTTTCTTGGAAATATGCAGTAACCTCAGGGGTTTCCCATTGAATATCAATGTCTTCTACTAGTAACTCCTCTTCCATTTCATCTGAATCATGGAAATTCGTTTCAACTTCAATAATTTCACTCTCGATAAGATCATCTTCCATATAAATATGGAAACTTTCGTGGACAGCATCAATGATATCCTCTATATCATCTAACACTACCTTACTTTCATGGCCAAGCTCAGGTTCAAAAGACTGAATGTAGAATTCCTCATTATAAGGATCAAACAGAATGGTACAAAAATACTCTCTGTCAACTGCTTCACTATCTGTAAAAAAATCAATCCTCGGGTGCTTTGCCCCACGTACTATTGACATATTGCCGTTTTCACCATATTTACTGCAAATAGAATCGAGACTATCCCCCAACTCACTACAGACTCTGTCAAACCATTCTAAGTCCATGCTTATTCCCACCTTTCAAAGTAATCATCTTTATTATGACCCAGAAATAAAAATTCTCTCTACTTATTCGGTTATATTTTTGAAAGGAAATCTTTGGATAGACTCTTTGTAGTTGTTCCGGCACTTGTATGGAAGGAATTAAGCCGCTTAATCTGCGTAATAAGAAAAATATGCTCAACAATTACTGCGTTCAAAAGATCAACCGCAATTTTAAATGTACTCATTATTAATAAATTCCTCCCTTCTGTTCTTAGACAAGTTAGATGTTAAATATATCTAATAATGAGCAATAAGGGGAGTGAAAACATGAAACATCTTGATTGGCAAATGTTATTATTCACGGGAGTTTCTATCGTGCACGATTACTGGATTTATTATGGACTTCCCCGACTTTACTATTGGGATGTCAAAAAAAACAAGGATAAAATGGAACATTGCAAAACAAAAGATACCTTATAATAATCTGAGAACCAGATTGTACGATTCGTTTCACTTACTAACAATTAATGAATTAAATAGCATAGAGCCAGACTTTGTATGGTTAAAAAGTTTGGCTCTATTTTTAGTTTTCGTCAAACAGGTTCATACTCAAGTATCTCTCCCCTGCGTCGGGAGCTATACAGACTACTTTTTTTCCTTTTCCTAATCGCTTCGCAACCTTAATCGCAGCAAATATTGCAGCCGCACCTGATAATCCAACAAAAATCCCTTCTGTTTGAGCTATTTTCTTGTACATGTCTACGGCATCTTCATCTTTTATTTGCATTATTTCATCGTAAATAGCTGTATTTAAAATTTCAGGAATAAATCCAGGACTCGTCCCTACCAATTTATGCTTTCCTGGTTTACCACCGGATAGTACTGGTGATCCTTTTGGTTCTACTACTGTAATATACAGGTCAGGTAATTTCTCTTTAAGTGCTTCTCCTGTACCAGTGACAGTTCCTCCGGTTCCTGCCGTGCAAACAAATGCATCCAAGTGTTCATCCATTTGTTTATAGATCTCCAATGCAGTAGTTGTCCGATGTATATCTGGATTAGCTTCATTCTCAAACTGCTGCGGTATATAGCTTCCTGGTATTCCTTTTTGGATTTCCAGTGCTTTTCTAATAGCACCTGGCATTTTTTCCTCGCTAGGTGTTAAAACCACTTTTGCGCCATAGGCTTTTAGCAAGTTCCTTCTTTCTTCTGTACTGTTATCTGGCATAACCAGAATTGCTGTGTATCCCTTAGCTGCAGCAGTCATGGCTAGACCTATTCCAGTATTGCCGCTTGTCGGCTCGATGATCGTGTCTCCTGGTTCAATAAATCCTTTTTCTTCTGCAACTTTTATCATATTATATGCAGCTCTGTCTTTTACACTTTTACTGGGATTAAACATTTCCAGCTTTACATATACATCTGCTGCATCTTCAGGAACTAACCTGTTTAACCTTACTATAGGCGTATCCCCAATGAGTTCAGTTATGTTTTCTACTACTTTCATATATGTATACAACCTTTCTATATCTTATTGAGGTTAATTACTTACATTCAAACGATTATCTAATAAAATAGTTGGATTTATCTCTAGAAGATCTTTTATAAACTTTTGCTGATCCACAGGTGAAATCGAGATTACGTCATATTTACTGCACAATATCTCGATTTTATCCGTTGATAATGCAGGAGCCATAAATGGATTTTTGTTCTTATTTATTCTTTTTATATCCTTAATATGTATTGTTTGTCGAATGGGTCCATACCTTACTTTGATCTGTTCATTTTCAATTTTATAATCAGTCTTAAACCAGAACCATAAAAGAACTAAAGCCAAAGGTAACATAAATAAAGCTGCTGTAACATCCCCTGTAATTAAGGGAACCACAACTCCTACTGATGCTACACCCCATAATAATAATGTCAGCCACCAATCTTTTTTTGAAGGAAAATACATAGTTAATTCCTCCTCTCCATACCTGTTAATTCTTCATTATAAATTGCCTATTTATAATTATATCCTACATGCTTATTATAACCAAAAATTTTACATATCATTTCATTGTTTCCCTTAACTAACCGGCACTTATTTGGTATATATTGGATTTAAAATAATGAGTTATATTTTATATTACGGACAGACTAACTTCTATAAATGAAAATAAACCATTTTGGAATCAACATCGTTATATTAGATGTGCCATAATTGGTCTGCTTTCATTTAAAAAAATCAAAAGGAGTGTTAAATAATGGAAAACAACCGCAATATCAATAACAATAACGATAATCGAAACAACCGCAATAACCGCAACAACAATAACAACAATAATAACAATCAAGAGGTAAACAACGTAGAATTTGCGAATGAATTTCTTGATAACAACAACAATAACAACAATAATAATAACAGAAACAATAATAACAACAACAACCGTAACAACAATAATAACCGCAATAGATAATGAACTTAAACATGTTTATAAACCTGTATCACAATTTATATACGTGATACAGGTTTATTGTCATTTTTATTTTAGTTTTTTAATGCTTTTACAGCAGGTCCTTCTATGACTTCTCCAATCTCGCGGAAACTCGATCCATGACTCTCACATTACAACCCGGGTGGATACATGTTAATAAGTCAACCAAATGAAGGCTTCCCTCTTCATCCCTGTATGCTCCGACAACTTCTCCTTGCACATTTACAATATATCCCCTGTTTGTTATTCAGGTCGTTGGCATCCTTGACAAGAGCGGAATCACCATAATTGGAACTATTCCCGCTTTCTTTCCCTGGTAAAGAACTAAAATCAACTATTTACTGGAATCGATTTTAGTTCTATTAAATGTAAATTGTTTTTGTTCATTAAAAAATGTTTTGTATGCTAAATGAAGAAATATAACTACTGTTATAGAAACAGTACCAGCTACTCCGAGCATGATAGCTATCTGGTATTTTACGGCAGTTACCGGTGAAGCACCTGCTATAATCTGACCTGTCATCATACCTGGCAGGAATACAATGCCCATACCTACCATGGAATTAATTGTTGGCAGCATCGCTGAATCAAACGCCTGATTCAGTATTGTCTTTGAAGCTTCCTTTGGAGATGCTCCAAGCATTAGGGCACCTTCTACTTTTTCTTTCTGCTCTTTCATGCCAATCAATAGATTGTTTATACCTAAAGTGATACCTGTCATGGCATTTCCAATAACCATCCCACCTATCGGAATAAAAAACCGCGGATCATACCAGGGATCGAGATTTAAAACAACAAGTATAAAGAAGGCCAAGCTCACACTGATTCCTGAGCCCATTGCTAAAGCAATCATTTTCTTAACCGGCGGCTGAATACTGATAGTGGATCGCTGGTAGACATTGAAAATAGCAAAGCCTAACATAATCAGGACAATTAGCAACGTGATGATTGGATGAGGATATTCAAATACATACATTAATAAATAGCCGACCAAAACGAGTTGGACTGTCATTCTGACTGTAGCTATGACAATTAATTTCTCACGAGGAATTTTCTTTATTCGTACAATAATTAATATAACAATAATAAAAAGGTATGCAGCTATTAACTGCCATAAGGCCAGGTCTATTGCATCTGCTTCATTCATCATTATGCTCCTTCATTGCCACAGTTTTACTGAATCTATCCATATATATAATTTTATCTGCAACCAATTCCCCCAATTGTTTGTCGTGGGTAATCATAACCATTGATTTTTGATTCGCTTTTACATATGCAACAAACGTTTTAATGACAAGGAGTGCAGTAGAATCATCTAGCGCTGAGGATGGTTCGTCCAAAAGAAATACATCTCCATCCATCAAAAGGACCCGGGCTAAAGCCAATCTCTGTTTCTCCCCGCCTGATAAATCAGCAGCGTTAGCTTCTAATGTCTTATTTAATTTCATTTCTTTTAGTGCATTATTCAACCGTTCATCATCAACTGCTGGCTTTTCTGCAAATCTTAATCCAATTAATAAATTATCACGGACTGTTCCATCAAAAATCACAGGTGCCTGAGGAACCATGATAACTTTCCGACGTAATTCAACCGGATCGCTCTTCCGTATATCATCGTTTCTATAATAAATTATTCCTTCATCAGGTGTATCTAAATTATTCAAAAGCCTTAAAAAAGTCGATTTACCACTTCCACTTTGGCCTACAATACAGGTTACAGACTGATCCTCAATTTGCAACTCTTTTATTTCTATTATATTTGCAACTTTTAAATTCTCTATTTTAAACAAGTTTAAGAACTCCCTGCTAATTGGATCAATTCGCATAATAAATCGATCCTTATAATCTTCACTTAGTATTCCAGTAGCACTCCAAACTATTTTAACTACATTACTTTTTTAGAACATGCAATTAAATAATTTAGGCCTCATATCCCTACCAAATTCAATAATAGCCGTTATTGATCTAAATTCATATAAACTAGTCTTTATCTATTGTTCCGTATTAACAATTCACTTACTTCTTATTTACTAGTTTATTTAAAATAGCTCACGTTTACCAGTTAAACAAATCAATATTTGTATATGCTGCTGCTTTATTAGTTCTATCCCATAAACACATAATTAATGACACTCATCACAGCCCATTTCAAATACCCCATCCAATAAATAACATACCCTACCCCGTACCTGTACATACCCTACATGTCGTTAGTTGTACGGGGGTGGGTATGGTTAATTCTTGTGGTTAGCTAACCAGTTGCACCTATGTTATATATGTGGTTTGGAGGTTTGCAGGGTATATATATTACAAGAAAGAACAAAAGCGCAGGGCGCCCGTTTAGGGACGTACGGACTGCGCCTGAGCTTCGCGGGTGGGTCGACGTTGCCGCGCAAAGCGGCGTACTTAGTCGATCTTCCCCTGCCGCAGGAGGTTCACTCCAAAGTATAAGATTTACTTAGATGTTCGCCATTCCTGGCGATAAGTCAAGTTCAGGTGGTGTAGCGCTGGTTTTTTGCGCTACATGAATGACTAAAAGGAAACATACCCCTTCTTAGGGGTATGCCGGCGTTGGGTGCAAAGCCCGGTTTTAGTCGGCCTTCCTTATCCTTAGGAAGCCGATGTTGAGTTAGATTACGGAGGTGAAGGAAGTCTCGCTAGTCCCTGGGCGCTGGCCGATGAAAACGCCACGTCCTGTGGCTTCATCGGCACTAGGACGTCCTTTCCGTCGGAGCTGGACTTGGCTGTTCAAGTGTAAGGATTAATTGCAGCCAAAAATTTCTTTCTTACCTTATAAATAAAGCCCCAGCAGAATTTTGCCAGGGCTTTATAACTGATTCTATAATAATTTGGCTAGATTTTTAAATTCCAGCTCGGTAAACTTTTCTTCTACTTTTAGTTTATCATATTCCCATAATGCGCCTTCTAAATGACAACTGACAGGTACATCACATTTAATCTCAGCAAGTACTCTGGAAAGGTGCAGCATATCCTTGTTTGTTTTTATTTTTGTTTGAACTCCATTTGGTAATCTATCAATATTATCCAATATAACTTCTATTGTTCCATATTCCTGGATAAGCTTAAGTGCAGTTTTTTCACCTATACCCTTAACTCCAGGATAGTTGTCAGAAGCATCACCCATAAGCGCCTTTAAGTCAATTATCTGCTTTGGTTGGATTCCCTTTTTATCGTAAAAATTCTCCTGATCGAAAACTTCGTAATTTCCTTGACCTTTTCGCATAATTGCAACACGAACATGCTCATCAACTAGTTGCAGTATATCATGGTCACCAGTCAGAATGGTCACCTCGTTTTCCATAGCATATAGTTTTGCCAGTGTGCCTATGCAGTCATCAGCTTCATAGTTCTCCAATCCAATGTTAGGCATATCAAATACCTCAACCACTTCTTTAATAAGATCAAATTGTGGAATGAGCTCCACAGGCGGATCCGATCTATTTGCTTTATAACCATCATATAAATCTGTACGAAATGTCTTACTACCCATGTCCCAGCAACAAACTACATGGGTAGGCTTAAACGTATCTACTGCATCTAAAAAATAGCGCATGAACTGATAAACGCCGTTGGTAGGGACCCCTTTACTCGTTACCATAAAGTTCCCCCGAAATGATGTAGCGAAGAAACCACGGAATAGCAAAGCCATCCCATCTACCAGTAAAACTTGGTTTTTATTCATTAAGACACTTCCTCTACAGCATATTTCTTCAAAATACTTTCAATCAATTGGTTTTTCTCTGTAAGCTCATTCATATTCACTGGAGCGCTCAACATTTCTAAATTGCTGTCTATATGCATAGTTATATTTCGTTTAACATCCATTTTAATTTCCTCGATAATTTGATTCCATTCCATTAAATAGGCTTGGTCCATTATAGACCTATTTTCATCAATATAGTGCTGGGCGATAGGTTTCAATATATCATAGATGCTATCCTTCATTACCTCTTTCTCATTTTTTTCAAAGAAAGATTTTGTACCTTTAAAAGTCGATAGTGCTCTGTCAAATTGATGAGTGTCTATCATTCGGAAAGCTTGCTCAAAAGTCGGTGTTTCTAGATTCACTGGGTCCATGTTAGGTAGAATAAAGGTTTCAACTACTTGATTAGATCTTTTGGCGATCTCATTATAAACTTCTTTTCCAAGACTAGTAACATGTGATTCGATCCTCAGGGAAACAGCTTGCAGCTCCTGCAGCAATTCAAATGCAATATAATCCAATAAGTTCTGTAAACTGTTATGCAATTGTACGTGAGCCTTTTTCCCTGATTCAGTTATTGTGGTTGGGTTAAATGCTTCTTTAAACATATCATGAAATCTTATACCTAATCTCTCTAATACATAGTATAGCTGCTTATCAATCTTTTGACTGATTTGTTCTTCATAAGTTACTGTAACCCGTTCAGAAGCCAGCTGTTCAAGCATTTCTTTCTTAGAAAACAACTCCCGTTTAAATTCACCTTTTTCCTTCTCACCTAAATTTGCTGATGCTAAGTAATGTTGTAACGTATCATAGGTACGTTTTATATCCCATATCGTGGATTCAGTAGTTAAAGCAGTCAAATCATTATGAATAAATTTATTAAAGTTTTCTTCAAAAGTAGCCATTTGCTCACTAAGGGCCTTATTTTTCTGTTTAGCTTCGAGAGCTTGTTTACTGGACAGCGGATATAGTCTCGGAAAACGAATACCCAGCTGTATTAATTGTTCCTGCACATAATTGGTAACTACACGAAGCTCTCCATCATCTTTTGCTAAATCAGAAGCATTTATTATGAAAAACATTTTATCTAATTGAAAGGTATCCTTCACACGTCCTAATTGCGTGAGAAAATCCTTATCTGCTCTGGATAATGCGTGGTTATAATACGTCACATAAAGAATAGCATCTGCATGTTTGATATAGTCAAATGCAACATTTGTATGACGGGCATTCACAGAGTCTGCACCAGGAGTATCAACAAGAGTAATTCCTTGCCTGGTTAAAGCACAATCATAATAAAGATCAATAGACTCAGCATAACAAGCCTTTGTCTCATCTGTTACGAATTCTGCAAAATCCTCCAATGTAATTTCAATTGTTTTTCCGATAAACTCTTTATTTTCCTCATATCCAGTAATCATTGCTTGTAAATATGACTGATACATTTTGTTTAATTGCTGGTTTTGATGTATTCCATTGGTTTGCACCCATTGCAGCAAAGATTTAAAATCAGTAGCTTCTGGTTTGAAATTTTTGGTAATTTGAGCTAAATCTTTACTCAATGTTTCGTCGTCTTTAATCGTTACAATCACTGTACCATGCTTATGTTTATCTGTTACTGGTGATATGCGATTTACTGTTGCCGTTGTCGGATTAGGGGAAACCGGTAACAACTTCTCTCCTAGTAACGCATTAGCAAAAGATGATTTCCCTGCACTGAAGGCACCAAATAGAGCAATTGTATAGGAGCGGTTAGCTAAGCGATTTTGCTTTCTTTTTAAATCTTCAATAATACCTTGAAAACCAGGCAGGTCCTCTACCGTGTTAACAGTTATCTTCACGCTTTCAATAACACTTTCAATGGATTGAATAGATTGTACCTTCTTTTTATTACCTGTTTCTCCAACTACTGATGTGGATTCATTTGTAGTTGTTTGATTACGTTTATTTGACGAACTATCACCTTTTACGTATGTTTGTTTTGCCTTTATTGCTTTTTGTACGGCTTCCCATGCATCTATTTCATTAGTTGGGGAATCAAGCTGTTCGTCAACATGTTTAAATTTTTCTTCTAGCTCTGCTTGTATAGCATCCTTATTCAATTTTAAAGAATAAACATCCGTTAAATCATGCAACTGATCATTATAGGATTCTAGCAGATTCTGGTTTTGATCAGTAAGCTTGCTTCTAATTATATCTTTTAAATTGCGTGCCTTTTGCTTAAAGCTATTTTTAATATCAGTTGATACATCATTTGTATAGTGCAGCACATAATCCCCGTTTAATTTCGCTCCAGGTTTAATCAATTTAATAAGTTCATCACCTGAATATATAACTGTCAATTCCTGAATTTGCTTCTGGATATTGGGATCGGTTATCTCATACTGTTTTAGTAAATTAGTGAATTTATCACGCAGCTTCCACTGAATAGTTGCATCTATACTGGCTTGCAATGCATTCAAAAATACATTAAGTCTAGACTTTCTTTCGTCTGCTGTCTTTTTCTTGGAGCCTAATAAACCCACTTTGAAATCATGTTGTTGTGATTCCAGAAATGAAGTTGCTTTATCTCTTAGGTCAGAAGGCATGAGATATGCATTTTTTAACGTGTTTTGTAGTTCGTTTTGAAAATCCTTTTCCAATTCCGTCGGCATATTTTGGACATCATTTATTTTATTTTCCAGTTGATCTATTTTTGAAAAGTCTATTTCCAAGTCATCTTGTGTATTCGACAATATAGAATATTGATCTTCATATTCTGTTTTCAGATATACTTTATGTTCATTTATAACATGGTTAATAGAACGTTCGATGCTAAAGTATTGCTCTTTCTCTTCATACATTATAGAAAAAAGTTTATCTTTAATCTCTTCAAATTGATTATAATTCACAGAAGGATTTAGTAACGAAGAATAGAATATACTTTTTGGTTCAATTCCCCATTGATCAAACGTTTGTTTAATACTTGTATCAAACATAGTAAATGGTAATTCTTCCTCATCATGCTTATCAATCTGGTTGACTATTACATAAAATGGAATCGATTTTTCCTGTAGTGATTGCAGGAATTGCATATTAACCTCTGATTGGACATGATTATAGTCCATTACATAAAAAAGAGCATCTACTAAATACATCGAAGATAATGTCATTAATCGATCAGCGTCGTCTGCTGCATCAATTCCAGGGGTATCCATTATCGAACAGCCAATAGGAATGATTGACTCTGATGTACTGATTTCGATCTTTCTAATTGCATCTCTGTCTTTAGAATAATCTTTAATCATATCAATGTCATAAGGCTCATTGTACTCAACAGGTTGATCATGATGAAAGTAAACACGAGCTACACCTTCTCCAGAAGTTAATTTGACTATAGTTGCACTTGTGGGAATCGGACTCTTAGGAAGGATATCTGCATTGAAAAGCGAATTAATCATTGATGATTTCCCAGCAGAAAAATGACCAGCGAAACTGACCAATAATTCTTTTTTTTCTAGCTTTTCATACAGTTCAAGTATTTTTGCAGCATTTGTCTTATCATTGTTATCAATCATCACTTGATACAAAGCGACTAAATGGTGTAACTTTACATGTGAATTTATTCTATCTTTTAATATCAAGCTGTTCATGTCCTTTCTCTTATCCATACTAGCGTCTATTATACGAGATTCAGCAGTGTTTTTCTACCTAATATCGCTATATTACACCCTAAAATCTTTTATCAGTTTGGTCGTAATATAATGTATTAAATCTCCTCGACTAAGAACACCGACCACCTGATTATCCTTATTAATTACTGGTATCTTCTTAAAGCGGTATCGGGAGAATATAGATAGCGCCTCATCAATATTATCATTCGGTTGAACATTATGGATATTTTTCTTACGCATTATCTCCCCTACAAGATTGTTCATGGAATAAGATAGTCGATGGGTTAGCTCTTCTTTTTCACTGACCACTACAAGTGGGAACATGTCATACACTGTTCTGCTTTTCGGCTGCAAATAGCGGATCACATCACCATCACTAATCATACCTATTAATTTATTGTCCTTATCAACCACAGGAACTCCACCGATACTATTCGTGGACAAAATTTCCAACAACTGTTTAATTGTCGTTTCTTTAGTAACACTAATTACATCCTTAATCATAAAATCTTTTATCTTCATATGTTCCTCCATAAGTTGTGTTTTATCTTTTGTTCAGGATAAATGTACCATAATAACAGCAGAATAGCTTTTAGTACTCTTACATAAAAACCAACCATCAAAGGACTCTTTTACTTATCAAGACGTTCTTCTCGCATTGGTAGGAACCCAGTCACCGGGGAGGAATTTGACGTCCCGGAGCGAGAAGCGATGGCGTTCAGAACGAGCCCTGCTTACGCCAAGCGTTTGCGTGAGCGCCGTAAGGTAATAGCCAAACAGCGAATGAATAAAGAGGCACCATCTGAATAAACAAATTCATGACACCACTCCTTTCTAAAAGGGGTGGTGTTTTTGTTTAGTATAAAAAAACCGGAAGATAGATTAACAAATCGAATAATCGCATTGCCGGCCAGGGTGACAGGTATTTTTTCTCACATACGGAACAAATTTTATAAATTATAACATAATTTCGAAAATATTGTGGTATTATGGAGCAGAACAAAATTAAAGGAGGAATAATATGTAAAAATTAGTAGTTTTAGTAATTGGTGTTTTAGCAGTTTTAGTTTCGTTCACAGCCGTATCCGCAGAAGAATCATTTGAAGTTAAGCACAACGATGAGGCAGAGATATTAGAGAATGTTGGAGTGTCCTCCGAACCTCCTGTTTTCGATGATGGGGAAGAAGGAGAAGTATCCATACATGGTTTAGACCCACCCGGTTCTGTATGGGATGTTACTAGAAAGGGTCAATATGACTTTGCCGGGAAAGCCTCGGGGTCTACTTTGTATACAAATTATTTGATAACTGGTAAAAGCTCTTATAGGTTAGAAATTAAAAATATTCAGAATGACACTTTGAGGGTAGATCTTATGAAAAGGAATAGTTGGATAGACTCCAGAGTTGCAACTTATAACCTAAGTGCTAAATCAACTCGTTATACGTTCCCAAGCGGCTTGGATAGTTCAGGCCACTATTACTTAAAATTTTATGCTCCTAGTGAATTTTCCGGAAACATACGATAAGATAAAAACATAGATTTGCATAATAGTATTTTTCAAACGCCAAAGAAAAACTTTGGCGTTTGTCTTTATACACGCATTTATATTAAGGGAGAAAACTCATGACAAGTACTCAGCTAAAAATCATTGCACTGATCGCCATGTTTATTGACCATTACGGATACTTTATACCAGGGACACCCGAATGGATGGGGTGGATAGGGAGGATTGCAGCTCCGGTCTTTATCTATTGCGTAGTTATCGGTTTCAAAAACACTTCCAACAGAACAAAGTATTTGGTACGCTTGGGCGTAGCTGCAGTTGGAATGAGTTTCCTGAATCTATTTATAAACTTACGTGTTTACTATACAGATTTGAACAACCTGTATCTTGAGCTGAACTTCTTCTCTACTTTATTTTTAATAACCTTTCTAATTATGCTGCTGAAAAATAAGAAAATAAAACTTCTTCTATTGTTCTTTGGTTGGCAATTTGCTTCTCTTTTCTTATTCAGCTTACTGGAAAACGCTGGGTTGCTAGTTCGTCCAATCGCAATATTCACAACGCAAATTTCTGGAAACCTTCTTGTAGTTGAGGGTGGCCTTCTAATGATCTTATTGGGCCTTTTCTTTTATTTTGCGAATGATAATAAATGGAGAGTTACGGTGGGTTATAGTTTTTATTGCCTCGCGATGTTCTACTCTGTGCGAAGATGGGGGTGGAGTTTGGCGGGAATAAACCAAGAATTATTTGGGTTTGTTAATTATCAATGGATGATGATTTTCGCTTTGCCATTGTTGTTTTTATATAACGGGAAAAAAGGGATCGGGATGAAGTACTTATTCTACATATTTTACCCTCTGCACATCGCAATACTTTGGTATATAAGCACTCTTATATTATCTTGAGTAATTGTAAATGATATAGACGCACCTGCTGTTCTGGCGGGTGTTTTCTTTTTGGTTGGAAAAAGAAAACCATCGCTTTCCACCCTAAAACCGATGATGAATAAAGGGGTACCGCCAACATTCCGGAAATTTTGTACGATAAGAAAGCACTCCACCCAAAAAAGGTCGATTTCCTGTACGTTAAGGAAACGACCTTGTATTTGTCATATTAACTATGGACCAAAATATCTTTTTCACATAAAGGAATCATTTCGGTTATTAAAGAATCCATTTATATTTATGTCTTTATAGCAATCATCAATCCAGTTGACCAATTGAGTTTTATAACCGTTAAACTTGTTCTGGATTCTAGATCATTTATTAAATTCTTTATCTTTTCTCCATGCTCTTTAGGCCATCCTTCTTGAGGAAGGAGGTCATCAATAATATAAAACTGCCTTTATTTAATAGCTGTAGCGTTTCATCTAATACTCGGAGTTTACCCGGCCATGTATCCGCAAATATGAAATCAAACGTATGATCGTGCAGGGACTTGATCAATTTTTCACCATCACCTGTAACAAATTCGACTCGAGAGTCATTACTTAAATGCTCTTTAGCAATTTGATGTAACTGATTATCTGTATCAACTTAGCATTAGAGAATGGGAATACCGTGTATTTAATTCGCAATGCGATAGATGTATTACGCAAGGAAAAAATAATACTGCCAGCAATTCCAACAATCGAGAGAATGGTTTGGTTTGCTAAGACCCGTGCAGAGAAGAAAATCTATTCCATATTAAACAGTAATCTTTCAGGGATCCATAAACATGAATTAGAAAAACTGATTGATTTAACTGTAAAGAATAGTAAAACAAAATTGGCTTGGCTTAGGGAAATTCCCGGTCAATCATCACCAGATTCTTTTTTAAAGGTCATACAAAGATTAAAGTATATTAAAGAAATGAATATTACAGTGGAAGCTTCATTGATACATTCTAATAAACTTTTACAATTGGCTCGAATTGGATCAAGATATGAACCTATTCTTTTAGACGATTTAAAGAAGAAAAAAGATATGCATTATTGATCGACCACTTATTAACTCTCTCTCAAGACCTAACTGATCATGCTATTGAAATTCATGACAGGCAAATGATGGTGTTACAAGCTAAAGGCAGAAAAACTCAGGAAGAAATGCAAAAACAGAATGGTAAATCAGTTAATGAAAAAGTTGTACATTACGCAGATATTGGTGCTGCTTTAATTACTGCAAAAGAATAGGGAATTGATCCTTATGTCGCACTAGAAAGGGTAATGCCTTGGGAGAAAATCGTGGAATCCATTGAAGAAGCTAAAGTGTTATCAAGACCAATGTTATGACTATTTAGATTTAATCAAAACTCGATTTAATTATTTAAGGAAATATACACCCAGTCTATTAGAGTCTTTAAAGTTTAAATCGATTAAATCAGCAGAGCCTTTATTGAAAGCATTAGAAACCATACGTGAATTAAATGATTCTGGGAAAAGGAAAATTCCTGATGGTTCACCTTTAGATTTTGTTCCTAAACGTTGGCAAAAACATGTTTTTGATGATGAAGGAAACATTAATCGTCAATATTATGAAATGGTAGCTTTAACAGAACTCAAAAACCACATACATTCAGGAGATGTTTGGGTTGAAGGTAGTCGGTTACATAAGGATTTTGAAGAGTATTTAGTATCTAAAGACGATTGGGAATTAGTAAAAGTCAAAGGAACTAAGCTAGCTGCTAATATCAGTTTTGATAAGTATATTCAGGAGAGGATAGAAACTCTAAACGCAAAAATTCAATGGATTTCAAAGAATATAGATAAGATTGAAAGTATCAACATAGAAAAACAAAAGATACATGTGGAGAGATTGCAAGCCGATACACCTGAAGAATCTAGAAAATTTAGTTTATCTCTTTATAATATGCTTCCAAGAGTTAAACTCACTGATTTATTAATGGAAGTTGCGAAATGGACGGGTTTTCATGAGCTTTCACACAAATCAACCACCTAATTCTCTCAGACCATTAAATAAAACTTAAACCAATAACAAAAGCCAAATTACTTAACGTACAAGAATTTGGCTTTAATCATGTCGAAATTTGCTTAGCGTACAAAATTCCCGAAATGTTGGCGGTACCCCTATAAGGACTGGATGTTTCGGTATTTACCACCATAAAATAATATAGGGTCTGGATCAGCCTTTTCCATCCTAACCTCAGAAACCTCCGCAATGAAAATCATATGATCTCCCGCTACTGCTGTTTCTTTTACATGGCAAGATAAAGTAGCTATCGAATCTTTAATAACAGGTATATTGTTTTGTTTAATAATTGGGATATCTCTGTCTTTTTCCATTTGTTTTGCAAAAATCATCGATAACTCTTTTTGGTCTTCTGATAATATACTTAAACCAAATTCTTTCGTTTCTTGCAGTTTTTCATACATCCTAGCTCTTTCATCTATCGATATGGCAATCAATTTAGGTTTTAATGATACTGACATAAATGCATTTACTGTCATTCCCATAACTTCACCATTGTAGTCAGTTGTGACAATCGTAATGCCGGTCGCAAATTTGCCCATTGCATCCCGAAAAAGTCTTTCCTCCATAATTGGAATTCCCCTCTTTTCTAAAAGTACCTTCACTTCACAATAGCATTTAAAGCTGAAAATTTAAATAAAGATGCTTTAGAGTTAACATAATAATATTATTGTTAACTTAATAGTAATTACTAGTAATAATATAATGTATGTATTGGTAATTATTATTGTTAAATAAAATAGAAATGAAGATATTTATATCTTCATTTCTAAGTTTTACACTGGATACACACCATGTTTTCTTTCTGTGAAAGTAATATTTTTAGCTTCATACAGGGAGAAACGACTGGATAATTCATCTCTAAGCTTATCTGGGTCTACTACTGCATCAATTACCATTTCTGATGCAAGTCTGTAAATATCAATGTTATCCTTATATTCATCCTGCTTTTCTTTAATAAATGCCGGTCTTTCCTCTTCCGGTAATGCAGCTATTTTATTTGCATAAACAGCATTAACAGCTGCTTCTGGTCCCATTACAGCAATCTGTGCTGTTGGCAACGCAATACAGCAATCCGGTTCAAAAGCAGGTCCTGCCATTGCATACAACCCTGCTCCGTATGCTTTCCTTACAATTACAGAAATCTTAGGAACCGTAGCCTCACTCATCGTTGCCAGCATTTTAGCACCATGTCTAATAATTCCAGCTCGTTCCACCTTTGTACCAATCATAAATCCAGGGATATCGGCCAGGAACAGTAATGAAATATTAAATGCGTCGCATAGCTGGATAAATTTAGCTGCTTTATCTGCTGAATCCGGGAATAGTACCCCGCCCTTCATACGTGGCTGATTCGCGATAATACCTACTGTTTTACCATTAATTCTAGCAAGTCCAGTAATTAGTTCTGGTGCAAATTTCTTTTTAATCTCACAAAAGCTTTCTTCATCTATAATTCTATTAATTAAGTCATGCATATTAAACGGTGCATTTTGATTTTCAGGAATTATATCTGTGATCGTTTTCTCGAAGTTTTTTGCCTCTTTAGCATCTACAGTTTCAGGTTTTTGTCTGAAGTTAGCAGGGAAATAGCTTAAGTAGTTTTGTGCATATTCTATTGCTTCTTCCTCTGATTTAACCAAAACATCTCCACAGCCGGATACTGAACAATGCATATTGGCACCGCCCATTTCTTCCAGGCTGACTTTCTCGCCGATCACCTTTTCTGCCATGCGTGGGCTGCCTAAATACATGGAAGCATTCCCATCAACCATAATAACAATATCACAGAATGCGGGAATATAAGCTCCTCCTGCTGCAGATGGTCCGAAGAGTAAGCAGACCTGAGGTACACGTCCAGATAATTTTATCTGATTATGGAATATCCGCCCAGCCCCCCGTCGACCCGGGAACATTTCAATTTGGTCAGTTATTCTGGCTCCTGCTGAATCAACCAGGTAGAGCATTGGTATTTCCAATTTTTCAGCGGTTTCCTGAATGCGAATAATCTTTTCAACTGTTCTTTTTCCCCATGAACCGGCTTTTACGGTCGAATCGTTTGCCATCACACAAACTGACTGACCATTTACTTTACCAATCCCGGTTACTACACCATCTGCTGGTAAGGTATCGTCCATGCAATTAGCAAAAAATGCGTCCTCAATATTCATACCTTCGTCAAATAACAGCTCTAAGCGTTTGCGAACAAACAGCTTTCCTTTTTCTTCATTCTTTTGATGATACTTTTCAAGACCACCTTTCTCTATTTTTTCCATTCTTTTCTGTAAATCTTCAACATATGACATAAAATGCCCTCCTGTTTTTATTTCCCTTTATATATCGGCTTTCTTTTCTCTCTGAACGCTTCTAATCCTTCTTTACGGTCGGATGTTGGTATAGTTTCTTTGTAACATAAATGCTCTAGAGCTAATCCGGTTGATAAATCTGTTTGGATTCCTTTGTTAATAGCAGTCTTTGCTTGTTCCAGTGCAATTGGGCCATTGCCAGCGATTTTATTTGCAAGTTGCACTGCTGTTTTCAGCAATTCATTATACTCAACTACTTGCTCCACCATCCCAATTTTTAGTGCTTCGTCAGCAGTGACTCTCTCCGCTGTATAAATCAGTCGTTTTGCCTGACCTAATCCAATAAGCCTTGTAAGGCGCTGTGTGCCCCCAGCCCCCGGTATAATAGCCAGTGAAGTCTCTGTTAAACCTATGTTAGCATGAGTTGCTGCTATCCGAAGATCACACGCTAAAGCTAATTCTAGTCCACCACCGAATGCAACACCATTTAATGCAGCTATAACAGGCATTTTCATCTCTTCTACAGCAGTTACGGTGTCACCGATATAACGAACTGCAGCAATAACCTGCTCATCGGACATTCCGTTTCTCTCTTTCAGATCAGCTCCTGCAGAGAAAGCTTTCTCATAGGCTCCTGTAATTATTGTACAATAGACAGATGTATTGTCATTAACTTCATTAATAATTTCATTAAGCTTATCCAGTAATGCTTTTGACATCGCGTTAGCAGCCTCAGGTCTGTTCAGCGTAATCACTGCCACATGTTCATCAACTATGTTCAATTCAATTAACGTTGTCATGCGTACCTCCTTACAATGGTTGACTATTTAATATTTTCATTTGATGACTTGATAGATTCTTTACGTATTTTTCAATATAAAAAGCAGCATTGATTACTTTATTTTCATCAATTCCTGTATTAACTCCCATCCGATGCAACATATATAGTAAGTCATCCGTAGCTAAGTTTCCTGAGGCTCCTTTTGCGTAAGGGCAACCACCCAGACCTCCAACAGCGCTATCAAATTTAGTAATACCTAAGTTCATTGCTACTAATACATTGGCTAGAGCAGTTCCTCTTGTGTCATGAAAATGCATTGCAATCTTTTCCTTTGGAAAGTAGCTTAATAGTTTTGAAGTTACTTGTTCCACTTGTAATGGATCGGCAACACCGATTGTATCTCCTATAGACAGTTCATCGATTCCCATTGTAAATAGTTTATCGCAAATGGTGATAACCTTTTCAGTATCTATACTACCTTCATAGGGACATCCGAATACAGTTGAAACATAGCCTCTGACAGTTTTTCCTGCTCCTTTAGCTTCCTTCGACACGTTTTTTAAAACAGGTAGTGTTTCACTTATTGTTTTATTTATATTATTTTTGTTATGTGATTCGCTTGCAGATAAAAATAAACATACTTCATCCACATTTACTTCTAATGCCCGCTCCAGTCCCTTTAAATTAGGGACTAAAGCAGCATAAGTAACATCGGGATTACGCTTAATTTGTTTCGCTACCTCTGTTGCATCCTTTAATTGGGGAATCCAATCGGGATGAACAAATGAAGAGATCTCAATATAAGAAGTTCCAGTTTCGGAAAGCATATTAATCCATTCTATTTTTGCTTCTAGTGGGACCATTTCAGTTTCATTCTGCAGCCCGTCACGTGGGCCAACTTCTTTAACAATAATTTCACCTGGAAAGTTCAATCGCAACCCTCCTATTTAATTTTGTACGATTTATTTTTACTCAATAATTGCAATTACATCGCCTTCGTTAACAAAATCGCCTTCGTTTACTTTTAACTCTTTAACCGTACCCGCTTCTTCGGCACCGATCGGAATCTCCATCTTCATTGATTCCAATATCACAATATCTTGACCTTCCTCTACACTTTCCCCTTGGGCTACTGTTATTTTCCAAACGCTTCCTGCCATACTTGCTTTTACTTCCATAATTATTCCTCCTTAGTTTGTTTTCATTTCCGGTAAATAATGTTCTTCAACAAATGCTGTCGAAATATTTCCCTTTTTAAATTGTTCATTATCCACGACTTTTAAAAGCATGGGGATATTCGTTTTTATACCTTCTACTTTGTACATGAGAAGCGCATCCTTTAATAAGGAAATCGCTTCATTTCTCGTTGTACCCTTAACGATGAGCTTTCCAATCATCGGATCATAATAAGGTGTAACATCAAATCCACCTGTTACTGCTGTTTCATTGCGGATATGTTCACCTTCAGGCATCACAAACGTGGTGATATGACCTGGCGATGGAAAAAATGTTACCGGATCTTCCGCATAAATCCGTACTTCAATTGCATGCCCATTAATAGCCAAATTTTCCTGTGTAATCTCTAACTTTTTCCCATTTGCTATTTTCAACTGTTCTTCAACAATATCCAGTCCTGTTATCTCTTCTGTTACAGGATGTTCAACCTGGATTCTCGTATTCATTTCAAGAAAATAAAAATTTTCGTCTTCATCCACTAAGAATTCAATAGTGCCTGCATTTGTATAACCAAGTGCTTTAGCGGCCTTCACAGATGCTTTTCCCATCGCATCCCTGGTTTGCTGCGAAATGAACGTCGATGGTGCCTCTTCAACAACTTTTTGATTCCGACGCTGTATAGAGCAATCTCTTTCGAATAAATGAACTACATTTCCGTGGTGATCAGCTAAAAGCTGGATTTCAATATGACGGGCATTTTCTAATTTTTTCTCCATAAACATTGACCCATCACCGAAAAATGTTAAGGCACGCTTTGAATTACTTTCGAATGCTTTCGACAGCTCTTCGTCAGAAGATACGACTTGCATCCCAATTCCCCCACCACCTGCAGACGCTTTTAACATCACCGGATAACTGATACCGTGGGCAATTTCTATCGCCTCCTCTATCGACGATATAGCCACATCAGTTCCAGGAACTACCGGGATACCCGCTTTTTGCATTGCAATTCTTGCTTCAATCTTACTTCCCATTTGCTTCATAACTTTACTGCTGGGACCAATGAAAATAATACCTTCTTGATCACATTTTTCTACGAATTGATCATTCTCACTCAGGAAGCCATAACCAGGATGAATTGCATCTGCACCTGCCTCTTTTGCAACTGAGAATATCTTCTCTGTATTTAAGTAACTATCGTTGACACGTGGTGGGCCTATCAAATAACTTTCATCTGCCAATGAAACATATGGAGCTTTTTGATCTGCTTCAGAATAGACAGCAACAGTTATAATTCCCAGTCTTTTGCAAGTTCTGATAATGCGTGCTGCTATTTCCCCGCGATTTGCTATAAGTACTTTTTTTATCATAAACTCTCTCCTATTTCTGAAGTTGTTTTATAGCGCTTTCCTTCAACTTAAATTTTTGAATTTTGCCACTGGCTGTCATTGGATACTCATCGATGAACTCAATGTATTTAGGTATTTTATGTCTCGAAATATTGCCTTCACAAAATTTCCGAATATCATCAGTTGTTGTTTGTTTACCTTCCTTCAAAATGATCCATGCCATAATTTCTTCTCCAAGCCTTTCGTCCGGTAAGCCTACTACTTGAACATCCAATACATCTGGATGCTGGTATAAGAACTCTTCTACTTCCCGCGGATAAATATTCTCTCCCCCACGGATAATCATATCTTTTATTCTTCCTGTAATTTCCAAATAGCCATTTTCATGCATAACCGCTAAGTCTCCTGTATGAAGCCAACCATCATCGTCGATTGCTTCATTCGTTGCGGCTAGGTTATTATAATAGCCTTTCATAACATGATATCCTCGGGTAAGCAGCTCACCGGGAATGCCAACTTCCTGTTCTGTATTTGTACCGGGAATGGTTATTTTTACTTCAACATTCGGATGTGGTTTACCTACCGTGCTTACTTTCAACTCAATAGGATCATCCGTTCTTGTCTGTGTTATAACGGGGGAAGACTCAGTTTGCCCATAAGCAATTGTAATCTCCTGTGCCCCCATTTTCTCCATTACGTTTGTCATTACTTCAATCGGACAAGTAGAACCAGCCATAATCCCTGTACGCAAATGGGACAGGTCATAAGAACTAAAGTCAGGATGATTTAATTCTGCAATAAACATTGTTGGTACTCCGTGAAGTGCCGTGCATTTTTCCTCTGCTGCCGCCTGCAGAACTTTCTCTGCATTGAATTGTTCCAGAATAACCATTGTTGTGCCTTTCGAAACAGCAGCGAGTACACCTAATACACATCCAAAGCAATGGAAAAATGGGACTGGAATACAGAGCCTGTCTTCATAGGTTAATTTCATACAGTCAGCAATTTGGTTTCCATTATTAACGATATTATAGTGTGTCAGCATAACTCCCTTAGGAAATCCCGTCGTACCTGATGTATACTGCATATTAATTACATCATCATAATGTAAAGTCTTTTTGCGTTCCTCCAATTCACCAAAGCTAACAACTCTTCCGTAATCCATAATCTCTTCCCATGTATAACTATAGGAATAGTCATTGTCACTTAATACAATAATATTTTTTAAAAGCGGCAAAACTTCAGAATTTAATTTTCCTTTTTCAGCACCTGTCAATTCCGGACAAACTTGTTTTAGAATATCTATATAAGAAGTTCCCTTATAACTTTCTGCCATTATTAACGTTGTCGCTTCTGATTGCTTTAAAAGATACTCTAATTCTTTTGCCTGGTAATTTGTGTTCACTGTCACTAGTACTGCTCCCATTTTTCCTGTAGCAAATTGGGTAGTTAGCCATTCAGGTTTATTATCTGCCCAAATAGCAACGTTTTCCCCTTTTTTAATTCCTAGCGACATGAAGCCTTTTGCTGCCTGATCTACCATTTCATTAAATTCCTGATACGTCTTGCGTAAATTTAATTCTGGGTAGATAACTGCTTCATGATCGGGATATAAATTCACTTGTTCTTCTAATAATTCACCAACTGTTGATTTAATAAGAGACATGAATTTTCTCCTTTCTATTGAATACTAGCAGCCTAGTTGTCTGGCAATTACTAAACGTTGAATTTCAGATGTGCCTTCTCCAATTTCTAATAGTTTCGCATCACGTAAGTATCTCTCAACCTCGTATTCACGCATATAACCATACCCACCATGAATCTGGATCGCTTGATTAGCAGCACGGAAGGCAGTTTCTGTTGCGTAAAGCTTGGCATATGCTGCCTCTTTGCTGAATGGTTTCTCATTATCTTTCAACCAAGCTGCTTTGTGAACTATATTTCTAGCAAGTTCAATTTCCATAGACATATCAGCCAACTTAAATTGAATAGCCTGGAAGCTGGAAATCGGTTTACCAAACTGAGTTCTTTCTTTTGCGTAGCTTAGCGCCTTTTCCAGTGATGCTTGAGCTATTCCTAATCCTAGTGCTGCGATAGAGATTCTACCACCGTCAAGCGTATACAAAAATTGCTTGAACCCTTTTTGAGGATCCCCAAGAAGGTTTTCTTTAGGTACACGTACATTCGTCAGTACGATTTCTGCTGTATCTGAGCCACGAACACCCATTTTGTCGTAATTACTAGTGATTTTCACGCCATCAGTATTTGTTGGAACAATAATCGCCGAAATAATATTCCTGCCATTTTCATTTTTTCCTGTAACTGCTGTTACAATAATGGTTTCAGCAAAACTCGCATTTGTAATAAAACACTTTTCCCCATTAATAACATAGTCGTCACCATCAATTGTCGCTGTAGTTTTGGTACCACCTGCATCAGAGCCAGCATTAGGTTCAGTTAATCCAAAGGAACCCAGAGCCGTACCATTTGCTAATGGTGTTAGGAACTTTTCCTTTTGTTCTTCTGTACCAAAATAATATATTGGACTGGCTCCGAGCGATACTGCAGCAGCATAGCTCAAACCGGTGCTTCCACATACTCGGCCAATTTCCTCGACTGCCAGCGCATAAGAAAGCGTATCTCCACCTGATCCTCCATATTCTTCAGGAAAAGGTATTCCCAATAAGCCCAACTTTCCCATCTGATCAAAGATATCAACTGGGAATTTCGCCTCTGTATCAATCTCAATGGCTCTTGGTTGAATAACCTTTTCAGCAAAATCTTTCACCATCTTCTTTATCATCTGTTGCTCTTTAGTCAATTCAAAATTCATGCTCATCCTCCTGATATTTAGCAGTGAGACCGACTGGTTGGTCTGTTAAAGCTGTTAAAAAACTTCTTTTATACAGAAAAGAAGGGTTTCTCAATTAATATATCCTCATACGTTGCACTTGATAGTGTTTCTACTTGCAAGACAGCATGTAAAATTAAGTCTACAAAAATATCTCCAATTTCATCAATTGTTTTATCACCTGATTGCTGATACCACTTATATGTCCAGTTCACCATTCCGAGAATGGCCATTGCAGTAATTTCTACTGGCAGGTCTTCCCTGAATTCTCCACATAATTTTCCTTCCTTGATCGCTTGAATAACAATTTGTTTAAATTGGTCCCTTTTAATCTTGACCAGGGTTTCATACTGAGGTTTTAAGTAAATATTTTCTTGATAAAAAACAGAAATATGAGGTTTATAAAGGTCAAATACTTTTACAAAATCCTTTATAATTGCCTGCAGTTTCTTCGTTGGTGACTGGTATGTATCATTAGCGATAGTTGCTTTTTCCAGCACATAGGTTATAAACGTATCGTGAATAACGAACAGCAGCTCATCCTTAGAAGTGAAATGATGATAGAATCCCCCTTTGGATGTCCCTACATCTTCGACAATTTGGTTAACTGTTACACCATGAAAACCATTCTTCTCAAACAATAGTAAAGACGACTGAATAATCTTATGACGTAAATCCGTATTAAACCCTCCTTCAGAAAATTTATTTTAATCTTACCATATATTGTTTAAAATATAAAGCGCTTTCATTTAAACTCATAAAACAGACAGCTTATAGTAAACTGTCTGCTAAGCATATTAGTCTTTTGTATCATCAAATGGTTTGCGGTAGGTAGCTTCCTTCCATGCTTCAGTAACTTCACCATGGTTATCTGCATCAATGACGAATGAACCATTGCTGGAACGGTCACTAGTTGATAATTCCAAAGGAAAAATAGTGTGTGATTCACCATTAGTAGTTTGGAAACTAATCGTATCATTTTCATTTACTATGAAAAATCCTCTGACTCGATGTGGTTTACTTTTAAGTTCTCTTAACATAACTAATCCACGTTTAGCGCGGCTGGTTTTTTCAAATTCTCGTAACTTCATTCGTTTACATGCGCCGCGCTGAGTAATTAAAACGACCGTAGGTTCAGATAAGTCATCAAAGACCTCCCCGTTAACCACATATTCATTTTCCTTAAGTTGAATTGCCTTCACCCCGGCAGCGCGCTGTCCGACTACAGACACATCTGATTCATGGTACCATAAGCCAAATCCTTTGTTCGAGGAAATAAACACATCTGAATTGCCGCTTGTTTGGTATACATTTACCACTTCATCATCTTTTTTCAGATTAAGAGCAATTAATGCTTTAGAGTGTCTTGATGCATTATAAAGCTTGAACTCACTTCGTTTCACCATTCCATTTTTTGTAAAGAATAACAGGTAATGATCCTCTGCAAATTCACGAACAGGAATACATTGGACGATCCGTTCATCTTTTTCGAAGGTAACAATGTTTGAGATATGCTGGCCAATATCCTTCCAGCGAATATCTGGTAATTCGTGTACGGGCAGTATTACGTATTTACCTTTATTAGTAAACAGAAGTAGTTTATCTGTGGTGTTTAACTCTGTCAAACCAATTAAATGATCCTCTTCTTTCATGGCAAAATCCTGGCCATTCGAAGCACCGTAGGAACGAAGGCTCGTTCGTTTAACATACCCATCTTTCGTTACTGAAGTAAGCACATCTTCACTCGCTACCATTACTTCTATATTAATTTTCAGCTCTTCTATTTTGTCTTCAATAACTGTTTTTCTTTTATCTGCAAATGTCTTTTTTATTTGCTTCAGGTCTTTTTTGATTGTTTGATAAAGCTTTTTTTCACTATTTAAAACAGACTCCAGCTCTACTATACTATTTCGAAGCTCAGCTGCTTCCTTTTCCAATGAGGTTATATCTGTATTTGTCAATCGATATAATTGAAGCGTTACGATAGCCTCTGCTTGTGCATCGGAAAATTCAAATTTAGCAATAATTTGTTTCTTCGCATCTTGTTTATCTTTCGATGAGCGAATGGTAGCAATTAATTCATCCAAAACAGAAATCGCTTTAATTAGACCCTCTACAATATGAGATCGGTCTCTTGCTTTTTTCAGATCAAATTCTGTTTGTTTAGTTACTATTTCTTTTTGATGAGAGATATAGGCATCAAGCATCTGTGGTAAGGATAATAGTTTCGGGGTTTTATCTTGAATTGCCACCATATTATAATGGTAGGTTAACTGTAAATCTGTATTTTTATAAAGGTAATTTAATATACCCTCACTGTTAACGCCTTTTTTAAGTTCTACAACAACCCTTAAACCAGTTCGATCTGTTTCATCTCGAACCTCCGCAATCCCCTCTACTTTACGATCAATCCGCAATTCATCCATTTTTTTTACCATATTTGCTTTATTTACTTCGTAGGGAACTTCATCAATAACAATTTGTTGGCGATCCCCACGAAGGTCCTCAATCTTAGCTTTTCCCCGAATCATTATCTTTCCGCGACCTGTTTCAAACGCCTTCTTTATACCGTCAATACCCTGTACAATTCCTCCAGTTGGGAAATCAGGACCTTTTATAACATCCATCAGTTCATCCACGGTAACGGAGTCCTTCTCCAATTTCATTATTACAGCATCAATAACTTCTGCAAGATTGTGTGGAGGTATATCAGTTGCGTATCCTGCAGAGATACCCGTCGACCCATTGGCTAAAAGATTTGGAAACTTTGCAGGTAATACAACTGGTTCAGAATTGGTATCATCAAAATTCGGAATAAAATCCACCGTTTCTTTGTCAATGTCCCGTAGCAATTCAGAGGCAATAGTAGAAAGACGTGCTTCCGTATAACGCATGGCAGCAGGTGGATCACCATCAATACTTCCGTTATTACCGTGCATTTCTATTAACACATTCCGAACTTTCCAGTCCTGACTTAAACGAACCATTGCTTCATAAACTGAAGAATCACCATGTGGATGGTAATTACCTATTACAGTACCAACGGTCTTGGCAGATTTACGAAAATTTTTATCGTGTGTATTCTTTTCTTCATGCATTGCATATAGGATTCTGCGCTGAACAGGCTTTAAGCCGTCTCTTGCATCCGGCAATGCTCTTTCTTGAATAATGTATTTACTATACCTTCCAAATCTATCCCCTACTACTTCTTCTAACGAAAGATCTAAAAAAGTTTCTGGTTGTGTCAAACCAACCCCCCCTTTATGTTAATTATTTCTATATTTAAGTTTTTTTAAAGAACTAAACAAGCGCTCTTGTTGTTACGTATGGATTTTGTCATTATCTAATATGTTTTCGTCTTCTTCCATACCAAAGGCTACATTATTTTCTATCCATTTCCTTCTAGGCTCTACTTTATCTCCCATCAAAGTCGTGACTCTTCGTTCAGCTCTGGCCAGATCTTCTAGGGTAACACGGATGAGTGTACGGCTTTCCGGGTTCATCGTTGTTTCCCACAACTGATCGGCGTTCATCTCACCTAAACCTTTATACCGTTGAATCATGTATCCGGTTTTAAATACTTTAATCGCCTGTTTCATTTCCTTTTCATCCCAGGCATAAATTATTTTTTCTTTTTTCCCTTTGCCTTTTGAGATTTTAAATAGAGGTGGCAATGCAATAAATATTTTACCATTTTCTATAAGTGAACGCATGTATCGATAAAAAAATGTCAGCAGTAATACTTGTATATGTGCACCATCGGTATCCGCATCAGTCATTATTATGATTTTATTATACCGGACATCTTCCAGATCAAAGTCGCCTCCTACACCAGCACCAATTGTATGGATAATTGTAGAAATCTCTTCATTCTTAAATACATCTTCCAACTTAGCTTTTTCGGTATTTATAACTTTACCTCTTAATGGCAGAACTGCTTGAAACTTTCGATCTCTTCCTTGCTTTGCAGAGCCACCCGCAGAATCACCCTCAACTAAATACAGTTCATTTTTCTTAGCATTTTTTGATTGAGCAGGTGTAAGCTTACCACTTAACATCGTATCTTTTCTACGTTTTTTCTTCCCTGTTCTAGCATCTTCCCGGGCTCTTCGTGCAGCTTCGCGGGCTTCTTTTGCACTGATGGATTTTTTTATTAATGAACCAGATATATCAGGATTTTCTTCGAGAAAGTAAGATAGTTTTTCTGAAATAACAGCATCAACTACTGATCGTGCTTCAGTTGTTCCTAATTTACCTTTCGTTTGTCCCTCAAATTGTAACTTTTCTTCAGGAATTCTTACAGAAATAATTGCTGTAAAACCTTCACGAATATCCGTTCCTTCTAAATTCTTTTCTTTTTCTTTTAATAGAGCAGTCCTTCTTGCGTATTCATTAAACGTCCGTGTAATGGCTGTACGTGCTCCCGATTCATGTGTACCTCCATCTCTGGTACGGACATGATTTACAAAGGAAAGCATACTCTCTGCATAACCATCATTAAATTGAAAGGCAAAATCAACTTCAATTCCCTGTTGTTCACCTTCAAAGGACACCACGTGATGTAAGGTATCTTTTTCTTCGTTTAAGTATTTTACAAATGCTTTTAAGCCCTCAGGATATTCATGAGTATCTTTCTCCTCTTTACGGCTGTCCACCAATTCAATTTTTAACCCTTTTAGTAAAAATGCTGATTCCCTTAATCTTTCTGATAAGGTTTCGAAATCATAAACAATGGAAGGAAATATGGTGGAATCTGGTTTAAAATGTATAATCGATCCCTTCTTTTTTGTTGGTCCTTGCTTTTCAATTGACCCAACAGGCTTACCTCCATTTTCAAACCGCTGGTAATATGTATAACCATCTCGGAAAATGGTAACATCTAGCCACTCGGACAATGCATTTACTACAGAAGCACCTACTCCATGTAAACCACCACTCGTTTTATAGCCTCCCTGCCCAAATTTACCTCCAGCATGCAAAACAGTAAAAATTACTTCCGTAGTAGGAATACCAGTGCTATGTATCCCAGTAGGTATACCTCTACCATTATCCTCAACAGAAATACTATTATCTTTATGTATAGTTACCTTAATTAAGTTTCCATATCCTGCCAAGGCTTCATCAACCGCATTATCAACTATTTCAAATACTAGATGATGTAAACCGCGTAAGTCAGTACTGCCTATATACATCCCCGGTCTTTTTCTGACTGCTTCAAGACCTTCTAGAACTTGGATCGAGTCATCACTATATGTTGCAGATTGTTTAGTCAACCCTCATCGACTCCTTTCTAAAAGTTTTATAATTAATAGTGTTCTCTTATATTAGAACGAATGTTTCCCATTGTAAATAGAAGAATTAAACTGCACAAGAATCATATTACCTTAGAACACGCTATTAAGTATACTATAACTAAAAACTTATTGTATAAAATAGAAAACAGGATGACAACTCTTTGCCATCCTGTGAAGCGCTCACTTTTTGACTAAAACAGCATGAACTACTTTAATACATAAGTCCATAACGACAGTAAAATCGCGTTCTTTCAAATAATCATATGCCTCTTGATTCACGATACCCTGTTGTGCCCAAAATACCCTGCAGTCCGTTAGTACTGCTTCTTTTGCTATCTCAGGCAGAAACTCCGGTCTTCTGAACACATTAATAATATCTACTTTTTCAGGGATATCTCTTAGTGATGGATAAGCTTTTTCTCCCAGAACTTCCTTTACCGTTGGATTCACTGGAATAATTTTGTATCCACTTTCCTGCATAATTTTTGAAACTTGATAAGACGTTCTGCCAGGGTCGTCAGACAGACCTACTACTGCAATCGTATGAGCTGATTCCAAAACTTCCTTAATCTTTTCATTCGTTGGATTATCCCAAGACATTCATGCATCCTCCTCAATTTTCAAGTAAATCCTTTTCTACTAAGAATTTCCTCGCCACTTCATATGGCGATTTATCTTCATAATCCACTTCGTAATTCATTTGACGCATTTCATCGTCTGTTATCCTGCCGCCGAGCTGATTTAATACTTCTTCCAGTTCAGGAAACCTCTCCAGTGTATCTTCACGTAACAAAGGCGCACCCTGGTAGGGAGGAAATAGATTTTCAGAATCATTTAAAGTTACTAAATCTAACTCTATCATATAACTGTCCGTTGCGTAAGCATCTATTATATCTACGTCTCCATTTGACAGAGCATCTTGTCGAATGCCCGGTTCCATGGTCCGTACGTTTCCGAGACTGAGATTATAAATATCCTGCATACCTACATAGCCATCGTATCTATCGTTGAATTCTAACGTAAAGCCCGCTGTTATTTGTTCCTCTATTTGCTTTAAGTCGCCAATATCCTCCAATCCATACTGCTCTGCAAGTTCTTTCGTAGTACTAACCGTATACGTATTATTAAACATCATTGGTTCTAAAAGAGTCATATTATATTTTTCCTTCATACCCTGTCGTGCCTGTTCATATACTTCAGTGGAATTATTGCTTACGGCATCCTCCTCTAAGTGTGTAACAATAACCGTACCTGTAAACTCAGGGAACATATCGATACTGCCTTGTTGAAGTGCAGTAAAAACGAATGCTGTCTTACCAAGACCAGGTTCAAGCTCAACATTTAAATCTGTTTCCTCTTCAATTAATAATTTATACATGTTTATTAGGATGGCAGGCTCTGATCCTAGTTTCCCTCCAATAACTAAATCTGGATCTTTTGAAGTATTCATAAAGAAAGGTGAAACTACTATAAGAATTGCAATAACCAGCATAGCAATAAATGATTTGAATCCAGCTCGCTTGGAAATATGCTCGAATCCTCTTAAAATTACATCCAGAAAAATTGCCAATAATGCTGCGGGTATAGCCCCTAATAAAATAAGATTAACATCTGCTCCGCGATCAAGTCCTAATAATATTATTTTTCCTAGGCCCCCTGCACCAATAAGGGCAGCGATTGTCGTTGTTCCAACAATAAGAACCATAGAAGTACGAATACCTGCCATGATTACTGGCATAGCAATAGGTAGCTCTATTTTAGTTAAACGCTTTAGTGAATTCATTCCCATCCCTGTAGCTGCCTCTTTTAAAGCTGGATCCACTTCCTTAATACCTGTATAAGCATTTCTTAATATTGGCAGTAAACCATATGCTGCTAAGGCTATTATCGCAGGCGTTGTTCCGATACCAAAAAAAGGAATTAAAAAAGCCAATACTGCCAAACTCGGTATCGTTTGCATGATGGCAGAAACCCCAATAACAGGTTCTGCTACACGAGGATATCTAGTTAAAAGTAAACCTAACGGAACTGCAATGACTATAGCAATAATTAAGGAGATTAAGGAGATTTGCAAGTGTTCCCATATCGTTTCCAGCAGCATGTCCTGTCTGTTTTGAAAAACGGAGATAAATTCACTCATGATTGCATAACTCCATTTTCAATTTTTGTTTTACTCCTCAAATACATAACGATATCCTTATTACTTATAACCCCTACTACTGCCTGGTCTTTCAAAACAGGAAATAACGATTGCTCTTTTGTCTGCTGAATTATTTCTGTTGCTTTATATAAAGGCAAATCATTAGGTAATGTCGTAATGTCAACTTTAATTCCGTTATTTATTGCTCCTGCATACGTATTATTTTCATTACAGATGATATACATACCTGAATTGGAATACGCACCTTCTGTATAACTTTTTTTCGAAATTACATTGCTTTTTGATTGATCAGCGATTACATCAATTGCAGTTTGCCAAGGAGATTTCCGCTCACCAATAAAGTCCTTAACAAATTGATTTCCTGGATTCAGAATTAGTTCTTGAGGGGTATCAATTTGCACAATCTCCCCATCCTTCATTAAACAAACCTTATCTCCTAATGCCATTGCCTCGTCCATATCATGCGTTACAAATACGATTGTTTTTTGTATTTCTTTTTGTAACTTACGAATATCCTTTTGCAACTGCTCTCTACTTATGGGGTCGAGGGCGCTGAAAGGCTCATCCATTAAAATAATATCCGGATCTGCTGCCAATGCTCTGATTACTCCAACTCGTTGCTGTTGTCCACCTGACAGTTCTCTTGGCATTCTCTTTAGAAATGTAACTGAATCGAGCCCAACCATTTCTAGAAGTTCTTCTGTTCTTTTTCGTATATCACTGCGTTTCCATTTTTTCATTTCTGGCACAAGAGAAATATTCTCCTCAACTGTTAGGTGTGGGAACAGAGCGATTTCTTGTAATACATAGCCAATATTCCACCGTAGTTCATGAATATTATACTCGTTTATATTCTTATTATTTATGTAGATGGTCCCTGATGTCGGTTTAATTAAACGATTGATCATCTTCATTGATGTTGTTTTCCCACACCCACTCGGACCAATCAAGGTTACAATCTCTCCATTTTCAACCTTCAATGAAAAATTTTTAATAGCTGTTGTACCATCTTGATATATCTTATTTACATTTTCAAACTCAATCATTGTCTTTTCTCCTTCACTACAGCCTTAAAAGAATGAGTGCTATCTATCACCCTACTTTATACCCTCTTTAACGTATCTCCAAACATTTACAGACTTTTTTCACTATATCTTGATAAGGAATATATTTATGGTTCTTTCCACGCGTACTTCGTGCTAAAATAAGGAACAGAAGCATTATTATATTCTATTTTATAATTAGGAAAGAAGGAAGAAACATGGAATATATTTTATTTGGTATTATTGCATATCTACTAGGTTCCATACCATCTGCGCTACTGGTAGGAAAGATTGGGTATAACATTGACATTCGGCAGCATGGAAGTGGAAACTTAGGTGCTACGAACACTTTCCGTGTGCTGGGAGTTAAGGCTGGAGTCATTGTCACTTTAGCGGATATACTAAAAGGTACGGTTGCTACTTTAATCCCACTCTTATTTGATGCAGAAGTATATCGTTTAGTTATTGGCTTATTTGCAGTTTTCGGTCATACATACCCTGTTTTTGCCAAATTTAAGGGTGGTAAAGCAGTCGCAACATCAGCAGGAATTATCCTGGGTATTAATCCATTATTATTTATTATTATTGTTTTATCTTTTATAGTAACACTTTATATTTCGAAATATGTATCACTATCGTCCATGATTACAAGCGTAATAGCTATTATTGTCTCTATCATCCTGCAAGATACCGGACTGATTATTGTTACTATACTTCTTGCTGCTTTTGTTTTTTACAGGCATAGTGAAAACCTGAAGCGAATTAAGAATAAAACAGAGCCAAAAATAAAATGGATGTAAATGAATAAGAGTAAAAAACCAATAAATTGAATATTAATAGTGTCTTAAGTATACTTGTGTTTAGCTATATAGAGAAAGGGGATTATGTGATGAATAAAACAAAAACATTCCCACTAAAACAATTACCAAACAAGGAACAACGACATAAATTATTTGGCTCTGTCATGCCAATAGAAAAAACCAAACCTGTTGAAAAAAATAAAATGGCAGACTTACAAAATGTAAAGAGAGATTTCTTATTTGATTTGGATGCAGTTGGTGTTTCGAATGTTAAGCATCCTATTACGGTTTACAGTAAATTAAAGCCTGCTACTCAAACAACCATAGGCACATTCTATTTCGCATCGAGTTTAAATAACACGAGTAAAGGTACGAATATGAGTCGCTTTACAGAGCAGTTAAATCATTATCATACAAAAGGATTCATCTCCGACTTTACTTCTCTTAAATCATTTACAGAGGAGTTGGCCGTTCGGCTTGAACAAAAGGATGCAACACTAGAAGTTACCTTCCCATGGTTTTATGAAAGAAAAGCACCACAATCTGGGTTGGGAGGAATGAACCATGCTGAGGTTACCATGAAAGTGGTTTATGAAAAAGATAAAGGATTTACCTTGAGTGCGAGCCTCTCAGTATTAATTACAACCCTATGCCCTTGTTCAAAAGAAATCAGTGAATATAGTGCACACAATCAACGTGGTAGGGTTACTATGGAAGTATCTTTCACAGATGATTATGATGACACGATAGTCGATTGGAAAGAGGCCTTGTTAGATGCTGCCGAGAGTAATGCCAGCGCCAGGCTTCACCCTGTGTTAAAAAGACCGGATGAAAAAATGATTACCGAACAAGCATACGAAAACCCCCGTTTTGTAGAGGATATGGTTCGTTTGGTTGCAGCAGATTTATATGAAATGACCGATATAACTAAATTTAAAGTTTATTGCAGGAATGAAGAATCCATTCATATGCATGACGCTATTGCTTCAGTTAGTTATGACAAATTAAACTATGACTTTAAATGAAAAGGATCCTGACTATGAAATATATCTTTATTGGAATAATTAAATTTTACCGCAAGGCAATTAGTCCGATAAAACCTCCTACTTGCCGTTTTTATCCAAGCTGTTCCGAATATGGACTGGAGTCCTTCAGGCGATTTGGTGCCTTGAAAGGGGGATATTTAACTATTAAAAGAATAAGTAAATGTCATCCCTTTCACCATGGAGGAGTAGATTTAGTACCTGAAAGAAAGAATTATAAACGGTGATTGCAAATATGTTATTAACCTAAAAGGAGCTGACCTTCATTGCAACTATTGATAAGTAAAGAAGCTGCCAAATGGTATAAAAGTGAGTTGGATATAAAAGATACCGCTGAACATATCAGATTTTATACAAGGTACGGTTTTGGAGGACATATTCCTGGATTTTCACTAGGCATCAGCATGGATAAGCCAATAGATATATATACATCAACAACTATAGAGGATATAACGTTTTTCGTAGAAGGTAAGGACGCATGGTATTTTGAGGGATACGATCTTAAAATAAACATGAACCGGAAATTACAGGAACCAGAGTTTAAATATATTGATAAAGAATAACTGACAAGGTCATACGTCGTTATAAGAAAGCTCTTTTCGCAGCTAGAATAGCTTTCGTTCAGGGTGAGAGGAACTCAATGAAACGTTGATTTTATAGCCGATAAAACAAAAAACCTATATCCGCGCAGGCGGAAAATACAGACTAAAAATAACAAACCTCTTTCCCCCAGCAGATTAACCTGGTTTTATAATTTTTCCAATTATTTCTTACCTGACTTAGAACAAAAGCGCAGGGCGCCCGGATAGGGACGTACAGAGGTGAAAGAAGTCTCGCTAGTCCCTGGGCGCTGGCCGATGAAAACGCCACGTCCTTGAAAAGGAAAAGCACTTTTCCTGCGTGCGATGTATCTCATAGATGCTTTACCTTATCCTGTGGCTTCATCGGCACTAGGACGTCCTGGGACTGCGCTGCTCGTCCCACCGAAAACAATTGTCCGTCGAAGCTGGACGTGGTTGTTTAAGTGTAAGAATTAATTGCAGCCAAAAATCTATACTTTCTTACCTTATAAAAAAGGCGTTACACTAATGCCTTTTTTATAAGTCAAATCTCCTGATATGCTCCCGTTGGTTCTCCTTGCACAGTATTTCCTTTTGACGATCACCAAACAAATCGAAATGCGGGTACAAATCATCCATATGAATCCAATTTGGTTGAAGATTGTACTTTTTTCCCCATGTTTTTAATTTTTTGAGGTTACTACACCCTACTTTGGTAACAGTATTACAATGAGGAAATCGGTCATCGAGCCAGTAGTGAGTAAGGAAGGCTATTTCTCCAGATGTAACATTTTTCTTCCATTCTAAAAGTTCTTCTTTTTTTATTCCAAAAGCCATCGTTATTCCCCTTTATATTGATTTAAATAGGCTTTATGCCAGTCTGGGAAAGCTTTTCTTAATGATAATGGTCTAAAGTTATCTTTCCTTACAATAACATGCTGGGTCTGACCACTCACAGCTATTTCATCATCTGTATTTAAAATATGGTATGCATAAACCGTTCGAATACCATCATACTTTTCCAGCCATGTTTCAATGGTAACTTTTTCTCCGTATCGGATTGGTTTTTTAAAAGAAATTTCTGCATTCGTTACAGGTGAGACAATATTGTTTTTTTCCATGTCTGCATAGTTAAATCCAAGAAATTCAATGTATTTTGTTCTACCTATTTCAAACCAAACCAGATAGTTTGCATGATAAACAACACCCATTTGATCTGTTTCCTGATACCTTACATCGATAGTTGTACGAACTTTATTCAAGTTTTATCCCCCTAATTAATTCGTTCCATTCATATAATAACATAAAGTTAGAGGAAAATAATCAAGAGAGACCTATATGATTTTCCCCAAATAAAAGGAGAACCTGCACCCCAAAATATGGAATAAAGGTTCTCCTCTCTTTTATTTTAATTGATCCTGATCTCTGTATTCGTCTTTAATTTCATGACGCATACCTTCTATCGCTTCCTCACGACGTTTGTTTTTTGCTTTAATTTGCTCTTTCTCTTCACCAGAGGAAAACTTCATAGTGTCATGTGCCTCTTCAATATTCTCAATCGTATTTTGCACCATATTTTGAAGCTTTTCCACATTGTCACTACGATCATCCGGTTTGGGCTGTGGCCTTCTATTATGTTCAGTCATCGCTATTCTCCTTTCTAAATAGAACTACTACTATCTTTTCTCGAATAGCTGTTCCTATACCAGAAAAAAATGGTTCTAAGGAAATGACTGTCATCTTTTGTCTAATAAATTATTAAAAACAGACATAAGAAAAAGCCTCTCCCACATTATAGCCAGAGGAAGAAGCTCAAAATCACTTAACTTTCTTTTGTTTTAATGATTGATGCATTTTCATTTCCAGATTCTGTTCAATTTTTTCCATAAGTAAGTGATCCTTCATAATTTGCTGACGGTTTTCCTGAACTAAATCATCAAACGTCATTCTTTTTTTTAGAGAAATGGCTAATCACCCCTTTTACATGCAGTATTGCCATTTCCTCTAATATTTATAATAATGTAAAGAAATTAATTTAATGAATTAACCATATCTTCCATAAATTCATAAGTCATAACTCCGACTTTTCTTGGTTGCTGGATTGTTCCTTCTGTTCCTATAAAATAGGTCGTGGGGACCGCAATTCCACCTCTATATTCATCACTTACTTTTAAACTACGGTCTAAAAGGATTGGGTACGTGTAATTATACTCATCTATATAATTATGCACATCATTTTCCTTCATTTCTGTACCTGTTAAATTTACAGCCAATATTTCAACACTTTCCCCGTGCTCATCATAAAAATCCTGCATTTCGGGCATTTCTTCACGACATGGACCACACCACGTAGCCCAAAAATTCAATATTACTTTTTTGCCACGGTAATCTGATAATTTCACTATCGTACCATCAATTGTTTCCAGCTCAAAATCTGGAGCCACCTCACCTGGTTGAATTCCTGAGCTTTCGGCAGGTGCTATAGCACCACCTTCCGTATTTATGTCTCCACTACTATTATATTCACTGGAATTATTAGATTCAGAGTTTTGTTGCACAAAATTCACTAATACTATACCTGCTAATACAAGTAAAATGGCCATGCCGATTAATTGCTTATACATCTCGATTCTCCTTCATCATACTAAAAGAAATAGACGATCTATATAAAATGGTATGTTCTTTTTGATGCTTTGTAAAGATAAACTCCTCATTGTTCGGAAAAAATTCATTAGTTTATAAAAATACGCCTGCACTAAAAATGTGCAGGCGTATTTTCTTGCATTTTATACTTTTTATGCTTTCATTTTATCGCGCAGTACCATGCGTAATATACCACCATGACGATAGTAGTCAATTTCAACTTCACTGTCAAAGCGTGCAACAGCTTTGAATTTAGTTGTTTTTCCATTTTCGTCAACTGCAGTAATATTCACTAGGTCCTGTGGGCGAACATCTTCGTTTATTTCAATATTGAATGTTTCTCTACCTGTTAATCCAAGCTTAACAGCACTTTGTCCCTTTTCGAACTGTAATGGCAGTACACCCATCATCACAAGGTTCGAACGGTGGATACGTTCAAAGCTCTCGGCAATTACCGTCTTAATACCCAGTAAGTTTGTCCCTTTAGCAGCCCAGTCACGTGAAGATCCCATACCGTAATCTTTACCACCCATAACAATTAATTCAGTACCATCTTGTTGATACTTCATAGCAGCGTCATAAATTGGCATTACTTCTTCAGTTGGCCAATATGTGGTATAACCACCTTCTGTACCTGGTGCCAGCAAGTTGCGGATACGGATGTTTGCGAAAGTCCCCCGCATCATTATTTCATGATTCCCACGACGTGAACCGTAAGAATTGAAGTTTCTAGGCGAAACCCCTTTTTCCTGCAAATGTTTTCCTGCAGGCATGTCTTTTGCAATAGCTCCTGCTGGAGAAATATGATCCGTAGTGACTGAATCTCCAAAACTACCAATTGCACGTAATTTATTTAATGGCTTGACAGTACCTGCTTCTTTTGATAGTCCTTCAAAGAATGGAGGATTTTGAATATATGTTGATTCATTATCCCATTCGAATAAAGGCTCATCTGTTGTGTCAATTGCATTCCATTTTTCATTGGATTGGAATACATTTTCATATTCTTTGCGGAAAATCTCAGGTGTAACAACATTTTCAACTTGTTCTTTTATTTCTTCCATCGTAGGCCAAATGTCATTCATATAGATTGGATTTCCATCTTTATCTGTTCCGAGAGCTTCTTTAGTAAGATCTATATCTACAGTACCAGCTAATGCATATGCAACTACCAATGGCGGAGATGCTAGGTAATTAGCCTTGACTAATGGATGGATACGCCCTTCAAAGTTACGGTTGCCGGATAGTACAGAGGATACAGTTAAATCGCTATCGACAATTGCTTTCTCGATTTCTTCACGTAGTGGACCAGAGTTACCAATACATGTTGTACATCCATATCCAACCAAGTTGAATCCTAATTGATTAAGGTAAGGCATCAAACCGGAATCATCCAGGTAACGTGTAACTACCTTAGATCCAGGAGCCAGTGATGTTTTTACATAATCAGGTACTACTAACCCTTTTTCAACTGCTTTTTTAGCAAGTAGCCCAGCACCCAACATTACATATGGGTTGGATGTGTTGGTACATGAAGTAATTGCAGCAATTGCTAATGCTCCTGTTTTCATAACAGATGTATTGCCATTAGGATGTTCTACCGTTACTTCTTTATCGAAGACTGACTTATCCATACCAAATCCTTGGTTACCTTCAGGTGCAGTAATTGCTTTGTTAAACTCTTTTTTCATATTTGATAAAGCAATTAAATCCTGAGGACGCTTTGGACCGGATAGATTTGGTTCTAAGTCGGAAAGATTTATTTCAATAATCTCTGTGTATTCAGGATCTGCCTGATCTGGAGAATACCATAGATCATTCTCTTTGCAATATTGTTCTACCAAATCAATCTGTTCTTCATCTCGTCCTGTTAGACGCAGGTAATTTAATGATTCCTCGTCTACAGGGAAGAAACCACAGGTAGCACCATACTCAGGAGCCATATTTGAAATTGTCGCACGGTCAGCTAAAGGCATATCCTGTAGTCCAGGACCGAAGTATTCGACAAATTTACCGACTACATTTTCATTGCGTAAAACCTGTGTTACTTTAAGTGCCAAGTCAGTAGCTGTTGTTCCGTTAGGGAAGCTGCCTGTGAATTTCACTCCGATAACTTCTGGTGCAGGGAAGTAAGATGGTTGACCCAGCATGCCAGCTTCTGCTTCAATTCCACCGACACCCCAGCCAAGAACTCCTAATCCGTTAATCATCGTTGTATGGGAGTCCGTTCCAACAAGTGTGTCAGGATATGCATCGTACTCTCCATTGTCATTTTCTATTCCGTGAACTACATTTGCAATGTACTCCAGGTTAACCTGGTGAACAATCCCTGTTGCGGGTGGTACAGCACGATAGTTATCAAAAGCTTTTTGTGCCCAATTCAAAAACTCATAACGCTCAGCGTTACGTTCAAATTCCAGGTCCATATTCGCTTTAAGTGCAGTAGATGTTCCGTATTGATCAACTTGTACTGAATGGTCAATAACTAGGTCAACTGGTACTTCAGGGTTAATTTTATTAGGTTCTCCACCCATATCCACCATTGCCTTGCGAAGTGATGCTAGATCGACAACAGCAGGAACTCCTGTGAAATCTTGTAAAATTACGCGTGATGGTTTAAAGGGTACATCTACTCCGATGCCTTCCTTTGTCCCCCATTGTAAAAGTCTTTCTACATGCTCATCTTTAATCTGATGACCGTCATGCTGACGAATCAATGATTCTAGTAAAACACGAATAGAAAATGGTAAACGTGAAACCTTACCTAATCCATTTTCTTCTAATACTTTCAGATGATAATAGTTGTACGTTTTTCCATTTAATTCAAATTGTTTTTTAGCATTAAATGCATTACTATTCCCCATGTTGTTACCCCTTTCGCTCATGTTTTTCGCCATATCTATGTATATTTATTTCATATATACGTAAATATGGCAAAAAAATAAAATTAATTCCAATTCAAATACTCTAATACTAACCAACTGTATTAAAGTATTACCTACTTATATATCTTAAATCAAAACGTCATATAAAACAAACGTTACATGTTTGTTACTATATATTAAAAACTTATGTAATTGCATAACTATTAGTTATACGTATTTAATAATTGGTAAAGCGTTGATTATACAATGATTTTTTATTTTCATATAGTAGTAGAGAAAATAATTTGAAATGTACTCCCTACCGTATCATTTTTGTTTATTTTCAGCTCTGCACCATGACGCTCCAGTATTTGTTTCGTTATCATTAATCCTAAACCTGTGCCCGTTTGTTTTGTAGTAAAGAATGGTTCTCCTAACTTATGAATTATCTCCTCTGGTATTCCCGGTCCCTCATCAACTATATTTATTTCACTATGTGCTTTATTAGAGTCTGCTGCTATCTTCACAGTACCTGGTTCATCCATTGCTTCAATCGCGTTTTTCACCAGATTAATAAGAACCTGCTTGATTTGAGAACGATCACAATAAATAAACTCCTTTTCAGAGACGAAGCATTCAATTTTTATAGTTTTTAATTTGGCTTGTGGCTCAAGTAAAATAACTACATCGTCGATCATTTTTTTTACGGACTCCACTTTTTTGTTATCAGTTAATGGTTTTGATATAAACAGTAATTCCGATGTAATGGATTCCATTTTTTCTATTTCTTCTATCATAATATTGTAATACTCTTCCTTTCGGTTAACTCCTGCCTGTAAGAGCTGCAAGAACCCTTTTAAGGAGGTCAAAGGATTTCGTATTTCATGAGCAATACCTGCAGCCAGCTGACCGGCTACTGACATTTTTTCGGAGCGAATCATCATTTCCTCCGCTTGTTTTTTATCTGTAATATCTTTGAGTGTCGAAATAAAATATGTCTTACAATTTTCATCTTTTACTTTAGCTACCGTACATTCAGACCATATGTATTTCCCTCGGCTATCTAGTATATTAACCTTAAATAGTTGAGTTTTATTAAGTTGATTTTCGAATTTATTTTTTATGTAACTTACATCTTCAGGTGAAATTTTGTCGTACCAGTGAGTACCTCGCAGATCAATAGTTTTGTAACCTAATAACTGTTCAATTGACTGAGAGATGAAGAGGATTCTTCCATCATGCCCCCACACCGTTATGATATCATTGCTGTTCTGTTCGACCCATCTAAGTATAAATGGAGGGAGTGACGATAGGTCGGGAAAGTCTTTTTGAATATTTTTATTATCTGGAATTTTTGGAGTTTGTTCGCCATTATCAGTTCCATTACTAAGATCTTCTTCAAAACCCACCATATATCCCCCTTTTCACAAAAAGTTACATTAATAATCATTTATCTCTATAATTATGATATAACGCAGTTGTATATGACTCTTGTTTGTAAGATTTGTGCTAATATAATATAATTAATGATACATCATTAGTATGTTTCAGTACATCCAATTATTGTAATAGTACTATAACTATAGCAAAAAATAAATTAAATATTTCTGTGAACTAGAATACTTAAGCGAAATAGGGTGAAATTATGGGCATTTTTGTCGATTTACTTATTATACTGTGGGGATTTTTAATGATAGGGTTCATGGCAATTGGCGGATTCTTTATGTTTCGTAAATTTTTAAAAAAGATGCCAAAGGAAGATGGTAAATCGATGATGGACTGGGAAGAATATTACATGGAACAAACGAAGCATATGTGGAAAAATGACGAAAAGAAACTCTTAGAAGAGTTAGTTTCTCCAGTACCTGAGTTGTTTAGAGATGTAGCAAAACATAAAATAGCGAGCAAAATTGGTGAAGTTGCATTAAAAAAAGATAGAGAAAGAATTACTCAGGATATCTTGATAGAAGGTTATATTATAGCTACACCGAAAAGAGACCATAAGTTTCTTAGGAAAAAATTGAGCCAGAAAGAAATAGATGTTACCCCATACGAGCATTTTTTTGAACAATCGAAGGACGATTATTCAACGGCTAGGCGGGTTAATCATAAAAGTAAATAATGAGGATAAATAAAAAAAGCGTCTATACCAAGAAGGTAGACGCTTTTTTAAGTCACTATATTTACCTTTTTCTCAAGTTGAATATATTGATAGAGCATAGATACCCGCCAGGTTATAATCATTCCAAATGCCAGGATAAAGAACATCCCACTTGTTTCACCAAAAGAAATGGTACTTCCGATTGCTAGTTTGAAAATTATCCTAAAAAGCAAAAGCCCAAATAATATAAAAATAAATGATTTAGACGGTATCAAGTAAATATCTTTATTACGCACTTCGAATTTAGAGGTTTTGATCAGAAATATGGAACAAATTATTCCAACACTAATCGCTTCAATGAATTGGACCCAGCTAATTTGAAATTCCGGAAAAACAAACATAAAAGCTCCCGTGCTCATAAATAAAGGTGGTAAGATAATTTTCTTAACAGAGGCTGGTTTTTTTGAAGCTTTTAAACGCATAAATATCATAGTAATAGCCATAAAAGCAGCAACGATTGTACTAGCTACCAACCAAAACATATTAGAATCACTCTCTCTTGCAGCTTAGTTACTTGTGATGATCTGATCGCAACTATTTAGTATACGATTTACAGTATCAAGCACAATAGTTTCATCAAATGGCTTGACTATAAAATCTTTGGCACCTGATTCAATAGCGTCAACGACTACCTTTTGTTGACCCATTGCTGAACAGACAACAATTTTTGCTTCACGATCAATATTTATAATATTGTTAATAGCATCTATACCATTCATTACAGGCATTGTAATGTCCATTGTAACTAAATCTGGTTTTAATTCTTTGTATAACCTTATTGCTTCTTCTCCATCCTCTGCTTCACCAATAATCTCATGATTTGCTTTTTTTAAGATGGTCCCCAGCGTTACGCGCATAAACTTAGCATCATCGACTATAAGTATTTTTGCCATTAGATTTTTTCTCCCCCCCCATATAATTTACTGATCAGTTGCAATAGTTAAAATTATCGTAATCATTACACCTACTACAGTTAAGTATACACCAATGTCAAATATCATGGCCGTTGCTAACTCAATTTCACCAAAAAGAGGGATCGTAAAATAATCAAAGGTTTGAGTTAAAAAAGGAACTCCAAATAAAAATGACGCCATACCTGTACCTAATGCGATGGCTAATCCTATCGGAATCAACGTAAGAAAGTTTATCGGTAGCATCTTTTTAACCGCTTCGATACCATAGGCCATATACATCAGCAGTACTGCACCGGATGTCATCAATCCACCAACAAATCCTCCACCAGGGGAATTATGCCCTGCTATCAATAGGTATACAGCAAATCCTAATAAAATAAAGGCTATTAAGGAAGTAGTTGTGCGTAATACAATATCATTAGTTTTATACATTAAACGTTCTCCTTTGTAGCTTATCTATTTACTAATAATAATACAAAACAAGGAAAATATCCATTAAAACCCCATAAATCCAAACCAACCTGCCAAGAAGGATGTCAATTTAGTCATCAAATCAAAAAATAATGCTATTCCCATGAAAATCATTACATAACCACCAATGGTGACTAGTTTGATACTATGTTTCTTAATCCATTTTAATTTGCCTATAAATAAGGAAAGCAGCAAGAATGGAATAGAAAAGCCTAATATATAGCTAATCATCATAATCATGCCAATATCCGGGTTTGTAGCAGCTAATGAGAGAACAATTGCTAAAATAGGACCAGTACATGGCGTCCAACCTAATGAGAAAGCCATACCAATAAGGAATGAACCTGCAAATCCAGCAGGTCGGTTTTTAAATGTTATCTTCTTATCTTTCATTAAAAATTTGAAGTTAAATATCCCTACAATAACAAGGCCAAAAAATATAATTAGAATAGAACCTATTTGTCTTATAATGTCTTGGTAGGTCATTAGAAACTCTGATATAAATGATGTCGTAAAACCAAGCATAATGAAAATACTTGAAAATCCAAGTAAAAAGAAGATGGTATGCAGCAATGCTTTTTTATTGACCTTCTTATTTTCTTCATTTATTTCACTTACACTCATTCCGGTAATGTAAGATAAAAAGGCTGGATAAAGTGGTAATACACATGGTGATATAAATGATAAAAATCCGGCACCAAAAGCAAGAAATATATTAATTTCAGACATGTAAAATCCTCCTAAGTTCATCGGTATATCTACTACCTATTCTAACAAACAAATCAATCCCAACCGTGAGTTATTATGACAATAAAGTGAAACTCCAGATATGTTCATTGTAAATAATATGCAGCTACCGGCAATTAGACTAGTTTTTAGCTAATTTATATAGCGTGATGTAAGATTACCTTCGGTGAACAATTATAAAATACCCCTTACTATTTTAGATAGAAAGGGGTATGGTGGAATGTTTGCGTAACATGTTAAGAATTAATAATTGCTTATTTCTCAGATTGATTATTCATTGCACGCATCATTTGATTAATTTTCTTCTGCGATGGTTTTTGTCCCATTTGCATCATTAACGTACGAAGCATTTGCTCGTTAATTGGTGGATTCTTTTTTAAATAACTCATCATATATCTTCTTGCAATAAAAAATCCAAGAGCAACACCAGCTATTAATGCTGCTGTAGCTATTAATATTACCCAAATCGTGCCCATGTCAAGCTTTCCCCCTTCATGTTGTTTCTTATACAGTATAGTAAATTAAAGATAAGAATACAATACTTGTTCACTTTGATAGTTACTTGTTAGAATCATTGGTGAAATCCAGCCAAAGTTACTCAGATTATTTCCAGTTATAAATAATAATGGCTGAAAACAACGTAACATTGGAAATAGTAGTTCCTCTGCATCTTGTAATGTTTTACAACGAAATTTTAAATGTTTTCTTTCTATATGTAAAGATATACATCTTAAATTTCTATATATTTTAATACTCGTACCTTTTATCTCTATCCTAATGTCATGTGTGTAATAATCTTCAATATGCGAAATCAATTTATCTGAAGGAAAAGTATTTGTTATATAAAAATATTGGGATTCAAGATCCTCTCTATTCTTACTGTTTTGGTAATCTCTTAAAAATCGAAATAATATATCACTTTTACGATAATAATGATTTGCTATTTCTTCCCTTATCCAAAAAACAGAATACTCATACACCATAGTACTTTTCCCCCTTTACCATTTATTATACGTAATCCATTTCAAAATAATGTCAGTTTATATTGCGAAAACACACTAGTTTTGTCGATCGTATAATAAATAGTGACGAAACGTCAGGAAAGGGCAGAAAAAGTTTATAATGAACCAATACGAAGTCCTTATTTATCCTGTGGGATCAAGTGAAAAAGATCGGTTGTTGATCTATTATAAGGAGCTAAAAGATACATGTTTCGGCAACTAATTTAGTAGAGCTTCAATTTTTTCCCCTTAAAAAAGGTAGATCCTGATCCAGGATCTACCTTATGAATACTATTTCAGCAAGGATTCCACTTGTTTAACTACATTCTCAACAGTGAATCCATATTCTTCAATTACTTTTTCTCCTTTAGCAGATGCTCCAAAGGTATCTATTCCGATGATTTTTCCTTTATCGCCAACATAACGTTCCCAGCCGAATGGTGAAGCCATTTCAACTGCAAGACGAGCTTTGACTCCTGAAGGAATCACTTCGTTTTTGTATGCTTCATCCTGTGCATTGAAACGGTCCCAGGAAGGCATACTTACGACTCTGGCATCTATACCTTTATTTTTAAGTTCCTTTTGTGAAGCAACTGCTAATTGGACTTCTGACCCTGTTGCTAATAAAAGTACGTCAGGGGTTTCCTTCTCAGAATTACTAATTACATAAGCACCCTTTTTAACACCTTCGTACGCATTCTCTTTTGTTCCTTCAAGGGTAGGCAAGTTCTGTCTTGTTAACACTAGGGCAGTTGGAGTATCTTCTGATTCCAGTGCTAATCGCCATGCAGCTTGTGTTTCGTTGCCGTCTGCGGGACGAATTAATGATAAGCCTGGCATTACGCGTAATGCAGCTAAATGTTCTACAGGTTCATGAGTTGGGCCATCTTCGCCTACAGCAATAGAATCATGTGTAAACACATAAGTAACAGGTGTGTTCATGATGGAAGATAGGCGAACTGCAGGTCGTAAATAGTCACTGAAGACAAAGAATGTACCAGCATATACTTTTAAGCCACCATGCAGTGCCATACCGTTTAGTGCTGCTCCCATCGCATGTTCACGTACACCAAACCATACATTCCTTCCTGCATAGTTCTTACGGGAGAAATCTTCTTCATTGTTAATAGTTGTTTTGTTTGATCCAGCTAAATCAGCACTACCACCAAAGAAGCTTGGCACTGTTTTTGCTATTGCATTAAGAACTTCACCTGATGAGGCTCTTGTAGCAAGATTATGTTCACCAGGTTCGTATACTGGCAAGTTCTTATCCCAATCTGCGGGTAACTTACCACTCATCGCAAGCTCCAGTTCTTCTGCGGTATCCGGGTATTTTTCTTTATATGTTTCCAGGAGCTGGTTCCAGTTATCCTCTGCATCTGATCCTAACTTAACAATTTTTTCTTTAAAGTCTGTGTATACTTCATCAGGCACATGGAAGTCCTCTTCATAAGTCCATTTATAGTAATCTTTTGTTAATTTAACTTCGTCCCCACCAAGTGGTGCACCGTGTGATGCAGCTGAAGCTGATTTATTTGGCGAGCCATACCCTATGACTGTTTTCACTTCGATTAAGGTTGGTTGGTCTAAGTTATCCTGAGCTTCTTTAATAGCATTTCTTAAGTCATTTACATTGTTACCATCTTCTACACGAATAACCTGCCATCCATACGCTTTAAAACGCTCCTCTGTATTATCAGAGAAAGAACGGTTCAATTCACCATCCAGCGAAATATCATTTGAATCATATAAAGCAATTAATTTACCAAGACCAAGGTGTCCGGCCAATGATGCTGACTCATGGGAAATACCTTCCATTAAATCACCATCACTAACAAGTGCATACGTGAAATGGTCAACTATAGAAATATCATCCTTATTAAATTTAGCCGCAAGATGTGCTTCAGCCATTGCCATTCCAACAGACATTGCAAGTCCTTGTCCTAATGGTCCTGTAGTCGCTTCTACACCATCTGTGTGGTTTACTTCTGGATGACCTGGTGTCTTAGAATCCCACTGGCGGAAATTCTTAAGGTCGTTCATCGTTACGTTATAACCAGATAAATGCAATAAGCTGTATAGAAGCATGGAACCATGCCCCGCTGAAAGCACAAAACGGTCTCTATTAAACCACTTTGAGTTTTTTGGATTATGGTTCATGAAATCCGTCCATAATGTATAGGCCATTGGAGCAGCACCCATGGGCAGGCCAGGATGACCTGAATTTGCATTTTCAATTGCATCAATAGATAATGTACGAATCGTGTTGATTGATTGTTGCTCGATGTTGTTCGACATATTTTTTATTTACTCCCTTCGCTTTTAAAGACTAATTAACCTTCTTCATTCTATAACGAAACATTCTTTCTAACAAGCAATAACAAGAAGGAGACATCTTGCCTCCTGATTATGCTAAAATAAGCACATTTCTAATGTTTTTTATTTCTTTCTTGTAAATCTCTTACTTTTTGCGGGGTGACATCATTACCCTCCGGATCCATAACCGTCATAGATTTAAATTGATTTTTAAATGAACTGCGTACATTGTTTAAATATTGTTCGCGTAGATTTTTCTGCTCTACTTTCTCCTCATCCGTTAAGCCTTCATTTTTTGCTTTTTTAGCCAATATATTTATACGTTCCAATCTATCTTTTGATAGCATATATGTTTAACCTCCTAAACGAGTTACGTATTATCTGTTGATAGAAAAGACAAGGACAAATGAAGTCCTTGTCTCTTAATTTTACCTTTCGAATGAGTTATATTCAAGTATTTAGAAACTCCTGATACCTCCGATTAACTGTTGCTTTAGATACGGAATACCCCAGCCCATTTAATGTATTAGTTATCTCCTCAAAGGTTAGATTGCTTTTTCGCAGACGTACGACCTCTTCAATAGGGAATTCTATTCTTTCTCTGCCAGGCGCCTTTCCTTTATTAGATAGATTTTTGCTTGGGTCATACCCATCGACTATAGCTTTTTTCATTCCTCTCTTTATTTTTGCATTATGTATTTTTCGTTGATATTCTTCTACTATCCCAACAATTTGCAGAACCATAGAATCAGACTCGGACAATACTAGCTCACCATTATTTATGGCAGTATAAACACGAATGTCTAATTTTTGCAATTGATGAAATAACGCAATCTTAGTATTCCCCCTGCCTAACCTTGTTTCATCTTGAATGAGTAAGCAATCTGCTTTATGAGAGGAAAAATAATCAAGCATCTCAAAAATCCCTTCTCGTTCTATTTCATATCCGCTTTGTTTTTCTTCTATACATTGAACAATAGTGATATTATGATTTGTAGCTAATCTGGTTAGCTCTTGTTTCTGCCTTCTCAATGATGATTCCTGCTCTTCTTTATCTGTACTGACACGGCTATATATAATTGCTTTCAACATGAATTCTCCTTATCAAAATTTATTAGTTGCCAGGTAATATAGAATAATCTCTGTCCTTCTATTCCCCCTCTATATATAATACCAAACGAACGTACGAACGCGTCAATTTTTCGAACGAATGTTTGCTTTATGTTATTTCAAATGGTAAACTACTAGTAATAAATCCTAAGCGTGAGGTGTTTGATAGATGACTAAACTTTCCAAAAGACAGGAAATGATACTTGATTATATTAAAGACGAAGTTGACAAAAAAGGTTATCCCCCTTCTGTGCGGGAGATAGCTGAAGCAGTAGGACTTGCATCAAGTTCTACCGTTCATGGCCACCTTTCCCGAATAGAAGGCAAGGGTTATATCAGACGTGATCCGACAAAACCGAGAGCTATTGAAGTTCTAAAGATGTCTGGGGACAATATTCCAAGAGAAGAAGCGCGTTATGCCCCGGTAATTGGGAAAGTCACTGCCGGGCTGCCTATTACTGCTGTCGAGAATATTGAAGAATTCATACCATTACCAACCTCCAGTGCCGGCCCTGATGATAATTTATTTGTTCTAGTTATTGAAGGAGAAAGTATGATAGAAGCCGGTATTCTTAATGGGGATATGGTCATAGTAAAACAGCAGAACACTGCTGAGAACAGCGATATTGTTGTCGCTATGACAGAAGAAGACGAAGCAACAGTTAAGCGTTTCTTTAAAGAAAAAGACCATTTTCGTTTGCAACCTGAAAATTCTACAATGGAACCTCTAATTTATCAAAATGTAACCATCTTAGGTAAAGTGATCGGTCTATATCGAACTATTCAGTAAAAGATCTGCCATTAGATGGCAGGTCTTTTTTGAAACTATAGAATTTGTGGCCTGTGGGATAGCAAACAAAGCTATTTACCCATTTCGTAATAAATATAGGAGTGTTACTTATTTTTTTGACTAGTGAGAAAAGAGTAAATACATTCTAGTTTTTCTAGCTCTTCGCTTTTTTTATACTTCTTATTGGCTAAATAGAAATCCTAAACGAAGTTTTCTTGTTAAGCGGAAAATCATACTGTCATCCCAACGTTTTTTGTATATACGGATTGCCTAATTTAGTTGGTGAAAACGACTCCTACGATTACTCGTTAAAAGAGAGTGTCATCCGCGTTTACATTATCTGTTAGGAAACCCCCACTTCAAAAACGGATTTTTAAGTGGGGGGAGGTTCATATTAGTGCTTGGATTATCAGTTGGAATCATCATTATCTATTTATTAAAAACATCGAAATATAGAGTCCTTAATGAAAACAGCCCTCTCTTAACAGTATGAGAAAGGGCTGTTTATGATGTTATATTTATTACTCTAATTCAACTTCAACGTATGGGGCATAGTCTGGATTTTCCTCTTTATAAAATTCAATTAAATTTCTGTTAAACCCAGGCACAGTCTCTGCTTGTAATCTAAGTTGGTTTAATCCAACCTGATTAAAAATGTCCGAAGGCAGGTCAATAACCATCCTTCCACCATCACTAGTTGGAATACTTGAAATTGACGCTACAGACGTTTTACTAGTGGTTGCTAGAAAGTCTTGTTGTTCGAGTTTTGAACTGGAACCGAAATAGCCTTCTTTAGAATCGATAGATATTTTGTTCACAGTTCCATTGCTTGTTTTCGTAAATAAAACTAACTTTGCCGATTTAATTGTTTGATCAGATAAGGACGATGTATCAAAAGATAATATTGTACGAAATGTATCTGTATTGTACATTCCTTTATCTCCAACTTTTAATTGACGATTACTTAAACCATCTGCCGTAAGTCTACCTACAAAACCACTTTCTTCTGATTGAATGAAGATCTTTTGATTATCTGATTGTTCTTTTATAATTGTATATTCTTCGGTCTTAATGTCCTCTTCAATCATATTTTCATCTACTGTAAAAAATTTTAGTACAGTTGATTTATTAATTACGATTGGTTCTGTATATACGAATGAATCTTTTGTTGGCTCCGTACCGTCTATTGTATAATATGTTGTCCCTTCTCGATCAACGTTCAATTCTACTGTTACACTATCAATAAATTCTCCACCCCTAGGATGTGCAACAGTAGTCGGTTTATTAATTTCAGGATCTTCCGGATCAGGATCATCTGGGTCAGGATCAGTTTCTCCACCACTCATTGTTCTGGATTTAAAAAAGTTCCACATTCTTTCACTAGCATTTGGACCATTAGGATCAGTATAGCTCCCTTGGTAACTTCCACCAGACCACGCATGACCCATTCCTTGAACTACATACTTTTCTAAAATTGTTTGTTCCGTAGTATTTTTATAAATATACTGTGTATAACTTCGTCCGTTAGGAACTTGATGTTGTATCGTTTCGGATGGTGTTTCACTAATTGAATTTTTATCACTATATACTAAGTTATTCGTTCTAATCCATTGAGTTATTACTTGGTCTCCGTTTATAGGTCGGACGGTGAAATCGTTCGTACCATGAAAAACGATAACAGGGACAATTCTAGCATGTGATCCCATTGCTTCATAGGCTAATTGACCTTGTTGCTCAGGGTTTGGACCACCGTTCATCATTGCTGAAAATGCTTCGTTTGAATTAACTGCGGCTTTATATTCTAGCCCTGAAGCGATTCCGATCGCTGTAAACACATCTGGGTAAGTAGCCCCCATTATTACGCTCATAGCACCGCCAGCCGATAAGCCTGTAACGTATACACGCTCTTCTTCAATACTAAATTCACTTTTCACATTTTGTACCATTCCAGCAATAATGGATGGTTCTCCTGACCCTCTTTCTTGGTGATGTGGTTCGAACCAATTCCAACAATTTGATGTATTAGCGCTTGATGGTTGTTCTGGATATAGAACAATGAAATTTTCATTCTCAGCTATTTGATTCATTTCTGTACCAGCTGCAAATTGGTCCGCATCTTGTGTACACCCGTGCAACATGACTACTAAAGGAACTTCAGCATTTGAATCATATGTCGAGGGAACATATAATTTATAAGATTTTCCACTATGAAAGAACTTATTAAAGCTAGCTGCCGAAACTTCCCCAACCTCAACCTTTACAAATAAACATACAATTGTGAGGGACAATAAGACTACTGTTACACGGGAAACAATGTGAAACATTTTACCAACTCCTTTACAGTAATTAAAGCGCTTTCAATTAAACGCAAAAATAACAAATCACAGTTACAAAACAGTTACATTTTTAACCAATTGCGCTTGTCATATGAGAGGCAATAAAGGAAACGATTTTCGTTATATAACAAACGAAAGCGTCTCCTTATTAAATGAAATCAATGATAAAGAAGTGCATACAAAGTTGTTCGTTAAAAAATACAAGACTATATTTAAATGAACACTTAACGATTACTTGTCTCTCTTTAAGTACTTTTCCCTTCCTTTCCATAGTACATATCCTGTAAAAGAAGCTGATGTTGACTTATCGCACGGAGGTGAAGGAAGTCTCGCTAGTCCCTGGGCGTTGGCCGATGAAAACGCCACGTCCTGTGGCTTCATCGGCACTAGGACGTCCTGTCCGTCGAAGCTAGACGTGGCTGTTTAAGTGTAAGAATTAATTGCAATCAAAAATTTATACTTTCTTTCCTTACAAAAAAATACCGCCCATATTCTTACATGGACGATACTTTTTTATGCGTTTTTTGGGAGTTAACTAAATGACATAACTGACATCATAGCCCACACCAAGGTCAGCCTAGTAAGTACTTAAATACTGCTCTCTTTCCCAAGGATGAACAGTTGTGCGGAACATATCCCATTCAATCTCTTTCGCCTCAATAAAGTGCTCAAAAAGGTGTTCTCCCATTGATTCAACGATAACTTTATCATCTTGCAGCTCATTTAATGCATCCATTAATGTAGCTGGTAAATCCTTGATTCCGTTCTCTCTTCGTTCTGCACGATCCATCACATATATATTACGATCGACGGCTTTAGGAGGGGTTAATTTATTTTTAATTCCATCCAGTCCAGCAGCAAGCAGGACCGCTAATGCTAAATAAGGATTAGCAGACGGATCGACACTTCGCACCTCGATACGTGTGCTCACACCCCGTGAATAAGGTATACGTATTAATGGGCTTCTATTCGCACCTGACCATGCTACGTAACATGGTGCCTCATATCCCGGTACTAATCTTTTATATGAATTCACAGTAGGATTAGTAACGGCCGTAAAGTTTGTTGCGTGCTTGATAATTCCAGCGGTAAATTGGTAAGCAACATCACTTAATTGCATTTCACCACTAGTGTCAAAGAATTGATTTTCACCTTTATTAAATAAAGACATATTTACGTGCATACCAGAACCGTTAACTCCAAAGAGAGGTTTGGGCATAAATGTTGCATGTAAATTATGTTTCCTTGCAATTGTTTTTACTACTAACTTGAATGTTTGAATATCATCTGCATGCTTAACTGCATCTGCGTACTTAAAATCGATCTCATGCTGACCAGGTGCTACTTCATGGTGAGATGCTTCAATTTCAAATCCCATTTCTTCTAATTCAAGGACAATATCTCTACGGCAATTTTCCCCTAAATCTGTGGGTGCTAAATCGAAATAGCCACCTCTGTCATTTAATTCTAAAGAAGGATCACCTTTTTCATCAAGCTTGAATAAAAAGAACTCTGGTTCTGTGCCTATATTAAATGCGTCAAATCCCAATTCTTCCATTTTCTTCAGATTACGTTTCAGGTTATAGCGCGGGCAACCTTCAAAAGGAGTACCATCCGGATTATAAATGTCACATATAAAGCGTGCAACTTTTCCTTTATCGGAAGTCCAGGGAAATACTACAAATGTCTCCAGATCTGGATATAAATACATATCCGATTCCTCAATCCGCACAAATCCTTCAATGGAAGATCCATCAAACATCATTTTATTGTCAAGCGCTTTATCCATTTGGCTAAGTGGAATTTCCACATTTTTTATTGTTCCAAGCAAGTCTGTAAACTGCAAACGAATAAACCTCACATTTTCCTCTTTAATCTGTTTCATAATACTCTCTTTTGTAAATCGGTCTCCCATTCATTCTCCTCCTAATAATTAATTAATATATATGAATAGAAAAATAGACTATTAAAGCCTTAATTCCTCTATACTTTCTAATGGGTAGTAAAAAACCTGGCAAGTTCACCTTGACGCAAACTTGTTTTACCAAATCTCCCTGCATTACTTAGTTCACTTCTTAATATTTTCCTGAGCTCTTTGTCCGTTATATCAGGCAGTTGTTCCCGATTATTTTCTTTGAATTCTTTACCAGTTAACAAAAGAAGTTTTATCCCAGCCATATTCAAGCCTTTATCAAGTAAGTCCTTTATTTCTAATAATTTATCAACGTCATTAAAGGAAAATAATCGTTGATTACCTGTTGTTCGCTCAGGATGAATCAACTCATGCTCTTCATAGTATCTTATTTGTCTAGCAGTTAGCTCAGTGAGCTTCATTACAATTCCAATCGCAAATAAGGGCATAGAACGACGGTCTTGATCATTCAATTCATGACCCCCTAATCTTTTTATAGTCAATAGTATACCCTATGTAAGATAATGTGTCAAATTGATGTTAGTAAACCTCACATACATTAAAAGAGAAAGTACTTGCTTTCTCCTTTTCAGTTTTACCCTATTTTATGTTTAAGTAACCCTTTTCCATTAGAGTTTTAACGGATTCTATTAATGCGATCTTAACATGAGCGTAGGTAAGGCCACCTTGAACAAAAGCTATGTAAGGTGCTTTTATCGGTCCATCAGCCGATAATTCAATACTTGCTCCTTGAATAAAAGTTCCTGCAGCCATAATTACTTCATCTTCGTATCCAGGCATTTCACTGGGGTAAGGTGTTACATAAGAATTAATCGGTGAATTCTCTTGAATTGCCTGACAAAAAGCAACCATTGAATTGACATCATTAAATATAACCGACTGTATTAAATCGGTACGTGTTGCTAAGTAATGCGGACTCGTTTTATAGCCAGCTAATTCCAGCAATCGCGAGGTAAATACTGCCCCTTTCAATGCTTCTCCAACTACGTGAGGGGCTAAAAAGAAGCCCTGATACATTTCCTGCAGCATGTTTAAGGTAGCACCAGTTTCTTTGCCTAACCCAGGTGCTGTCAGTCTGTTAGCACATTGGAGGATAAGGTCCTCGCGTCCAACTATATACCCTCCTGCACGCACAATTCCCCCACCAGGATTTTTAATGAGTGAACCTGCAATAATGTCCACTCCATTATGTAAGGGTTCCTTGTTCTCAACAAATTCACCGTAACAGTTATCAACAAAAATAATTATATTTTCATCTATAGATTTAACAAATTTAACCATCCGTCCAATTTCCTCTACTGTAAAGGAAGGTCGGTCATCATAACCTTTTGAGCGCTGGATTCCAATTACTTTTGTTTGCTTAGAGATTACTTTCTTAACAGCATCAAAATCTACCAACCCATTTTCTTTTAAGGCCACTTCCTTATACTTGATACGGTAATCAATTAAAGATCCCGCATTATTTCCCCTTATACCGATGACCTCTTCTAGTGTATCGTAAGGTTTTCCAGTAATATAAATTAACTCATCCTCAGGACGCAATAAGCCAAATAGCGCGGTTGCTATCGCGTGTGTCCCTGAAACTAGTTGCGGCCTCACTATTGCATCTTCACCACCAAAAACATCAGCATACACTTTTTCAAGTGCTTCACGGCCAAGATCATCATAACCATATCCGGTTGTGGCGTTGAAATGACTGTCACTAATACGATTCTTTTTAAAAGCATCCAGTACTCTTTTTTGGTTTACTTCTACAAGGTTGTTTATTTCTTTATGCTTGCTGCTGGAATCTTCTTCTGCTTGTCTAATCAATTGTTCGATCATTAACTTAATACTCCTTTAACAAACTTTGCAATGGATGTTCTTGTCTCATAAATCCTTTAACCATATACCGGTTGGTATTTTCATCAAAATATTTATTGCTTATAATTGTTTCACGTTCCAGACGATTCAGCATTTTCCCTTCATCGGGATCCAGGCTCAGCGTATATCGATCCCAATCCCCTTTTAGGGTTTCTTCTATTTTCTTTAAAAGCTTTTCTATATCCAATGGATCATAGGCACTCATAAACAGGTATGGATGGTTCATTGGTATTACGTCATCTTTAATTAAATCTTTTTTATTATAAATAGTAAGCATTGGCAGCGTGTGTGATTCCAAATCCTCCAGCTGCTTCATCACTGTTTTCTGTTGCTCCGCTTGGTCATCGTGTGAACCATCAACAACATGCAATAATAAATCTGCTTCGGTCACTTCCTCCAAGGTTGACCTGAATGAAGCAATCAGAGCTGTAGGTAGCTCTTGAAGAAATCCAACTGTGTCTGTAATTAACGTTTGAAAGCCTGCAGGTAATTGAATTTGCCTTGTTAGCGGGTCCAGCGTGGCAAATAACTGATTTTCTTCTAATGAACTGCTTTTCGTTAAGCGATTGAATAACGTAGACTTCCCTGCGTTTGTATAGCCTACAATTGCAATCTGAAATACATCATTTGTTTTCCTGCGTTTCCTGTATTGCTCGCGCTGACGTACAACTAGTTTTAATCTCCGCTTAATATCGTAAATTCTTCTTCTTATATGCCGCTGATCAGTTTCGAGTTTTGTTTCACCAGGACCTCTGGTTCCAATACCGGCTCCCAGTCTTGACATAGCAACACCTTGTCCATGAAGTCTGGGAAGCATATACTCCAATTGTGCGAGTTCTACCTGCATCTTCCCTTCTTTCGTCCGGGCTCTTTGGGCAAATATATCTAATATAAGCTGACTGCGATCAACCAATCGAACCTCTAAACGATCTGTTAAATTTCTTAATTGACCGGCAGAAAGTTCATCATTTGACACAACTAAATCAATGTCCAATTCATCTATTTCTTTTTTTATTTCTTCAGTTTTTCCTTCTCCAATATAAGTTGCAGGATGGATCCGGGCTCTATTTTGTGTCATTACTTTTTTTACCGATCCACCCGCTGTTTTACTCAGTGATATAAGCTCTTCTAAAGATGATTGAAAGCGATCCTCGTTTTGATTCTGTTTTTTTACTGCTATGATTAATACTTTCTCTTCTATTTTATCTTCTGACATAGATGCTAACCTCTTTCTGTTCGGTAACAACTTAAAATAACCTTGCTATACTTTGACTTAATCATATCAGAGTAGAAACTTGATCACAAAATCCAAAGTTAAATTGTATCAATATGCAAATCTTTTCCCGTTAACTGAATCAGGTCTTCAGTAGAGAATTCATTCTTACGCAATAACCGGACGGCGTGCATACGTATTGCATTTTCAATCACATTTCTTACATAACGCGCATTCGAAAAGTTCCTTTTAATTTCATGCGTCTTTCTAGTTAAATGAGCGCGGAGTTCTATTTCTGCTTCTTTTGTTAATTTATACTCCCGCTCTGAAGCCATTTGTTTGGCAATCTCCATCAATTGATCAACCTCGTAATCTTGAAAATCCAATATAAAAGGAAACCTGGACTGAAGCCCCGGATTCAAGGATAGAAAACGTTCCATTTCAAATGGATAACCAGCTAATATTAGAACAAAATCATTATGTTTGTCTTCCATATGTTTGACCAAAGTATCTATTGCTTCTTTTCCAAAGTCTTTTTCACCACCACGAGCCAAGGAATAGGCCTCATCAATAAATAATATACCTCCCATTGCCTTTTGTATAAGGTTTCGGGTTTTTTGAGCTGTTTGACCAATGTATTCTCCTACTAAATCTGCTCTTTCTGCTTCAATGAAATGGCCTTTTGACAATAGATTCATATCAAAGTAAATCTTAGCAAGTTTCCTGGCAACAGTAGTTTTACCTGTTCCTGGATTGCCTTTAAACAGCATATGAAGAACCTGCTTAGAACAAGTTAAACCCAATTGTTCACGTTTTTCATTAATTACAATTGTGGCATATATTTCTTTTATAGTTCGCTTGAGCTCTTTCATAGCTACAAATGAAGAAAACTCCTGATCTATATGCATAAATGGGCGATTCTCTATATAATGTACTTGGCCGGTATTTTCCAATCTGACTTCCTTTTTGTCGTGTAACACAATATTAATTTGCCCATTTCTATTTCGAATCATTTGAGTCTCCATGTCATCACTCCTTAGTCACGTTAGTATACGCTTTAAAGAAAAAGAGTGTGACAAACGCCCATGTGTAATTAAAAACGGACGCTGTACAGCGACCGTTTTAGACTTTTATTCTTTTTCAAGGGTAACATTCTTAACTGGCGCAAAGGTTGATATTGCATGCTTAAAGATAAGCTGTTGCTTACCTTCCGTTTCCAATAATATTGTAAAATTATCAAATGCTTTTACAATCCCTCTCAACTGAAATCCATTTGTTAAAAACAATGTAACTGCAATGTGGTTTTTTCTCAGTTGATTTAAATACTGATCTTGAATATTCACTGTTTGGGCCATAGATATTCCTCCTCTTTTCTATCTGTATATACTTAACTTCTACTTACTTTCTAAAAATCCTGCAAGATCGGCTAAAATGATTCTAAATTTTTCTTTAATTAATTCAGGTGTTACTGTATACCAATTAATGTCCATTCTATTTCTAAACCATGTGTACTGCCGCTTAGCGTATCTCCTCGAGTTTCTTTTCAAGAGATTGACACAGTGTTCCAGGTTCTGCTCACCTCTGAAATAGGGGATGAATTCCTTATATCCAATCGCACTCATCGACTGGCTGTCTTTGGACCCTTGCTCGTAAATTCTCTGTACTTCATTAAGCAATCCATCTTCCATCATCTTTTCAATACGCTGATTAATCCGATTATAAAGTAGCTCTCTATCCATTTCTAAACCAATAAAAACAATATTGTACGGAGACTCCAAGTTTTGTTTCTGCTGGTAGTCAGTCATGGTTAAACCAGTTGTTTCATAGATTTCCAGCGCACGGATAACACGTCTGTAATTGTTGGGATGGATTTTCTCAGCCTGCTCCGGATCTACCTTTTTCAGGCGTTGATAGAGAGGTGTTATCCCAATTTTTTCGATCTCTTTTTCCAAACGATTGGTAATAGAATCATCTCTTTTAGTTTCAGAAAAATTATAGTTATATAATGCTGCCTGTATATATAGTCCGCTGCCGCCTACAATAATAGGTATTTTTCCGGAACCAGTAATTTTATCTATGTAGTTTTGCACATAATATTGGAAATCAGCTGCAGAAAAATTCTCATTTGGTTCTTTAATGTCCAGCATATAATGGGGAATACCCTGCATTTCGGAGTTTGTAATTTTTGCTGTACCGATATCCATTCCCTTATATACTTGCATTGAATCTCCGCTTATTACTTCTCCATTATACCGTTTGGCAATTTCTATGCTTAGCTTTGTTTTTCCTACTGCCGTTGGTCCTACTATCGCAATTACAGTTTTTTTCATCCGTATTCCCCTATATCCCATTCTTTTATTTCTATGCTGAATATGCGTGGAGCATCCATACATATTTTTCAAGTTTTGCTTGGATCGATATCAACATATCTTCTGTCGGGCTATCCTTTCGACCAGCTGCGAGGTTAAGCCCTTCTTCCCGTATTTCATTTATCATCTGCTGATAGTCTTTGATCAACTGCGTAATCATTTCAATTTCCTTGTCGTCAGCATTTGCTTCATGCAATGTACTTTCTTTGATGTACATACTCATTGTTGCTAAAGGTCTTCCATCAATCATTAGTATTCTTTCTGCAATTTCATCAAGATCCTCAGCAAATGCCGTGTACATTTCTTCAAACTTTTCATGTAACTGAAAGAAATGACTGCCCTGTACATACCAATGGTACCGATGTAATTTAACATACATAACAAAGTAATTTGAAAGTAGTTGATTTAAAAAATCTATTAGTTTTTGGTTATCCATGACACACCTCTGTTTTTTCATTAGTTTTGGCGTGACGTGGATTTTTTATACCTTTTACATGACTCGTTTAAACATTTTTTCCAACTCATAAGAAGAAAAATGCACAATTATAGGCCTGCCATGCGGACAGGTAAACGGATCTGTCGTTGTCCGTAAGTCTTCCAACAGGCGAAACATATCTTCTTGATTTAAATAATGATTCGCCTTAATTGATCGTTTACATGACATGAGTATTGCTGCTTCCTCCCGAATGGCTTCCACATTAATTTTTTCATCAGACATCACCTGCTCGATCATTTCTCTGATAATCTCTTCTTCAAAACCAGTCGGAAACCAAGTCGGGTGCGATCGAATAACGTATGCTTGGTGTCCAAATGATTCAAAGAACAGTCCTATTTTCTCGAGCTCTTCTATATACTGTTCAATAAACAGTGCTTCTTGCTTTGAAAACTCAAACGTTAGCGGTAACAATAGTTCCTGTGATTCATTATTTGTTTTTCCAAGTTTCTCTTTAAAATATTCATACTTGATTCGTTCTTGTGCAGCATGCTGGTCCACCATATAAAGACCGTTTTCATTTTGGGCCATAATATACGTTCCTTGCAATTGACCAATAGGATACATGGAAGGCACACGCTGCTCCGGTTCTTTCTTTTCTGTAGGGTAGTTCTGTTCGGATGTTTCATAAGAATCTGCTTGTTTTGAAGCTCCAGGTGGTAAACTGCTTTGTGAAAAGTGCTGGTTGATAGCAGGATCCTGCTTCTGTTGCGGCTCTGCCACTGACCGCTGCTCATTAATTTTTGAATTATACTCCCATGCTGGGGCAGCTGTCTGCTCAGTTGTTCCGTTGAAGTCGATTGTGCGCTGCACGGATTTCTCACTCGGGGCTGCTTTTTGCTGCAATTCAGGTATTAAGGATATTTCACGAAATTTCCTTCTAATCGTTTCTTCCAGTGCACTAAATAATTCTTTATCCTTGCTAAAACGTACTTCCAGCTTAGCGGGATGCACATTAACATCTACTAAAATTGGGTCCATCGTAATAGAAATTACAACAATGGGAGAGCGGCCTATGGGAAGGAGTGTATGATAACCTCTAACTATTGCCTGTGCTAATGGGATACTTTTGATGTAACGTCCGTTAATGATCGTAGATATATAGGATCTGGAAGCTCTTGTGACCTCAGGTTTAGCAATGTATCCTTCAATAGAAAAATCAAGTGTTTCATGCTTAATTGGAAGCATACGTTTAGCGACTCCCATTCCGTAAACATGCGAAATAACTTGTAGCATATCACCAGTACCAGATGTTTTAAACAATCCCTTCCCATTATGTGTTACTTCAAATCGTATTTCGGGGTGAGACATCGCCAGCCTATTCATTAGATCCGTTATATGTCCGAGTTCAGTATGTATTGTTTTCATATATTTCAATCGCGCGGGTGTATTGAAAAATAAGTCTTCAACCATGATCTCGGACCCTTGGCGAGCATCACTTTTCTTTTTCTCTTTGATATTTCCACCTTCTAGCGATAAGAAGGTTCCCGCCTCATCTCCTTGAGAGGTTTTGACAGTTAATTTACTGACGGAGGCAATACTTGCGAGTGCTTCACCACGAAATCCAAGTGTTCTAACATGGAACAGATCATTTTCATTCTTTATTTTACTTGTAGCATGACGGAGAAAGGCCCGTTCACAATCTTCTTCCGCCATTCCTTCTCCATCATCAGTTATTTTAATTAATTGTAAACCTGCTTCGATAAGTTCCACTTTGATCCATGTGCTTTTTGCATCAATACTATTTTCAACTAATTCTTTTACGACAGATGCAGGGCGTTCAACAACTTCCCCTGCAGCTATTTTGTTAGCTAATGCATCCGGCATTTGTATAATTTTCATATAAGCACTCCTTTCCTGCTCTATTTCTTCGCATCCTTCTGCAGTTTATATAGCTCATTCATTGCTTCTAATGGGGTCATTTCAAATAAGTTCAGTTGTTTTAATTCATTGATCACTTTATTATGCGATACAGACACTTTTTCTTTTTTTGCTGTTAGCTTCTCTTCTACAAAAAATGACAACTGACCGGCCTCAATTTTTTCAGTCGTAGGGGCAGGTTTATCCGTGCTTTCTAATTGGCTTAAAATAGAGCTTGCACGCTCGATCAGGGCTTCTGGAAGGTCAGCTAGCTTGGCTACATGAATACCGTAGCTTTCATCTGCTGCGCCGTCTTTAATCTGATGCAAGAAAACGACATTACCTTCATACTCTTCTGCACGCACGTGTATATTTTTTAAATTAGGCAATGTTTCTTCCAATGCTGTAAGCTCGTGATAATGGGTGGAAAATAGGGTTTTTGCCTGAATATTATTATGAATATATTCAACTATTGCCTGTGCTAATGCCATCCCGTCATAAGTACTTGTACCTCGCCCAATCTCATCCAATAAAATCAGACTCTTATTGGTTGCATTTGAAATTGCGTGATTGGCTTCCAGCATTTCCACCATGAAAGTACTTTGGCCCGAAACCAGATCATCTGCTGCACCAATACGTGTAAATATTTGATCAAACAGCATCAATTCAGCATCCTCACAAGGAACAAAGCAGCCTATCTGCCCCATAATTACAGTTAATGCGAGCTGGCGCATATAGGTACTTTTCCCTGACATATTGGGTCCAGTGATTAATAGAATATTTTTATTATCGTCCAATGAAATATCATTTGGCACAAAGGAGCCATCCTTCATAACCTGTTCAATCACAGGATGCCGCCCGTTTTTTATTGATAACTTATTTTCTGCAAATCTAGGGCGCTTATAGTTATTGGTTTCACTCACGGTAGCAAATGCTTGCAGAACATCAATCGTGCTGACCACTTCTGCTAAATGCTGAAGTTGTGGAATATGTTCTTTAATCTGCTCACGAATTTGTATAAATAGGGTATACTCCAATTCCACGCTTTTTTCTTCAGCTTCTAGGATCAGTTGTTCCTTTTCTTTTAATTCAGGAGTGATATAACGTTCCGCATTTGCAAGTGTTTGTTTTCTCTCATATCTGCCCTCAGGAAGAAGATGAATGTTGGCTTTAGTAACTTCAATGTAATATCCAAATACACGGTTGTAACCAATTTTAAGTGACTTTATTTTTGTTTCTTGTTTTTCTTTTTGTTCAAGTTCAGCGATCCACTTCTTACCATTTCTTGAAGCATCGCGATAATTATCCAGCGTCTCATTATATCCATCTTTAATAATCGACCCTTCTTTAATAGAAACCGGTGGATCATCTACTAAACTGGAATGTAATATGTCTATTAAATGCTTTGGGTACAGTAATCGATCAGCAAGCTCTTTTATTTGCTCTTGCTCAAACTGCTTTAAGGTTTCGATTAATTCTGGTATCTTTTCAAGGGATTGCTTTAGTTGGTTTAAATCGCGTGCATTAACATTTCCAAAAGCAATTCTTCCAGCAAGCCTTTCCAAATCATAGACAGATTTCAATGTCTCCCTAAGTGTATCCCGCTCCATAAAGCCACTATAAAAACCATCTACGATCTGCAGTCTTTTTTCTATGTGCTGTTTGTTCAACAATGGACGTTCCAACCATTTTTTAAGCATTCTGGATCCCATCGCTGTCACAGTTTTATCTAGTACCCATAGTAGACTGCCATGCTTTCCTTTTTTCAAAATTGTTTCTGTTAATTCAAGATTGCGCTTAGAGTACATATCAAGTGACAGGTAATGATCCAATTCAATTACTTCTGCTTGTTGTAAATGATTGAGCGATCGTTTTTGCGTAAACTGAATATAATTTAATAAACGGCTAAACGACTTCATCAATCGCTCATCATTCAGGTTTTCACATAGATTGCGATACTCGGCATTAAAGTTCACTTCATCCTGATAGGATAGAGTTACATGTAACCGATCGCGTAATTGTCTTTGTAAATCCTCTGGTAGACTGGAAGACACAACTATCTCCTTGATCGGCTGATTGTACAATTCATGAATAACTGTATCCCATCCATGTGAAAGAAGCGCAATGCGATTTTCTCCGGTTGATAGATCATTATAGACAATAACATAAGAGCCGTCTTTGAAATGAGAGAGACTGGCAATGTAATTATTTTCACCTTCACGTAGCATATTACTTTCCATGACTGTACCAGGTGTTATCAACTGTACGACTTCCCTTTTCACAACGCCTTTAGCTGTTTTCGGATCTTCAACCTGTTCACACATTGCTACTTTGTAACCTTTGTCTATTAAAATTCTTATGTAGTTATCAGCTGCGTGATAAGGCACTCCACACATAGGGATAGGCTCCTTCTGACCGGGATCCCGTTGTGTAAGTGTAATTTCCAATTCCCTCGACGCTTTTATTGCATCATCAAAAAACATTTCATAAAAATCACCTAAACGATAAAATAGAAAAGCATCTTTATGCTCCGCTTTTATTTTCATATATTGTTCCATCATTGGTGTGTATTTTGCCATGTCTAATCCCCCAAAAACCGCTAATATTCTCATGTCATTATAGCACATCAAATAAGATTAATACGACTAAGGTGAACAGATTTGACCTGAAATAAATGATAAGTGACCTGTCCGCTGCTACCAAGTATATAAACACGAACAACTTATTTTACTATGTTTTAAACAAAAAAAATTACGAGAGAAGGTCTCTCGTAATTTACTAATCTTTTGTTTCAAGGAAATCCGGTTCTACATCACTCAGCTCATCATCTGTTAATTCAAAATCCCATCCCTCATCGTCGTCATCATCATCAAATTTATCCCACTTCGGATTAACCCGTACAGAGATCTTTGTTTCTCCAATTATTTGAACAATAAACTCTCTTTCGATTTCAACTACAATCTTATGGCCCTTATTTGAAATTTTACATTCCAGACAGTTTGGTTGCTGAATTACCTTTGCTATAACATCATAATCGTTGTTAATGCAATTATCATCCTTTACAGAAAGTGGAATAACATCACAATAGGTTACTCTTTCTGTTACTACCTCTGTTTTCGTATTATCATTATACGAATACCAAATGTTAATGTCGTAGCTGCCATTAACTTCTACCGTGTCCTTTGATTTTTTCTTGGCATTGTATAAATGATTAATTACCCAACACCCTAAAATACTAGAGGGTTTATGTGATGGTGAGATTGAATGTGAATCTTGTGTGAACTTTCGACCCTTACCACAAACAGCCTTTGTAATGATTTCTCTATAGTCTTTATCAAGAAAAGTCATAATTACTTTTACCTCCTCTTTTTACATAGTCATTTTATGCAAGACAAATACCTAAAGTGCATAGCTATTTTATGAATCAGGGGATACGTTGTGGTTGTTAGCTTAATAAACGAAAAAACAGGAAGAGAAATTGTAAAATTCTCTTCCTGTTTTATTAGATTTAATAACCGCAGCCACTTTTGCTTTGTGATTTAGAACCAGTTTCTCCTGCAAGCAGGTCCCCGCCAGTAGATTTAATCACATTATTTGTCACTTCTCTAGCGATTGTTCCTGATACCAATTGCAACACGTCATTTACTACTATTTGTGTTTCCTTGAATTCCTGTACCACTGGAATATCATCGATTTCAGCTTGTAAACGATCTATCTCCTGCTCAATTCTCTTCAATGCTTCCTGTTTCTCATAAGCTTGAAAATTAACAGCTTGTTTTTGTAAAGCTTTAATTTTTGTTATAAGCTGCTGAACTTTCTTGTTCTCATTTATCTTTGCCTCAACTTGTTTAAAACGGTCAATTTCTTCTGTATTTGCAAGCATTTCTGCTAATTTTTTTGCTTCTTCAAGTACTTGTGTACGTGTGTATTCAGCCATGTTAATTCACCTCAACTGTATTTTCTACCATTATACCATTTAACGACCATGTTTTCGATTCTGTTATTTCCACTTCAACTATTTTACCTATTGATGATCTTGGCCCTTTGAAGTTAACTAGTTTATTCTTCTCCGTATATCCAGCAAGAACTTCGGGGTCTTTTTTACTTTCACCCTCAACCAATACTTTAACTATCTCATTATCATAAGTCTTCATAGAAGCCGCAGATTGTTTGTTTACAAGGTCATTCAAACGATATAAACGCTGCTTCTTCACTTCTTCTGGCACATCGTCTTTCTTGCGTGCTGCCGGTGTACCTTCGCGAGGTGAATAGATAAATGTGTATGCAGCCTCAAATCCAACTTCCTCAACCAATGTCATGGTTTCTTCAAACTGCTCTTCTGTTTCATTTGGGAAACCAACAATTATATCTGTTGTAAGTGTTGCGTTTGGCATAGCAACACGGATTTTACGGACTAATTCCAGGTAATCTTCGCGTGTATATTTCCGGTTCATTTTCTTTAGCACTTCGCTGCTTCCAGACTGAACCGGTAAATGAATATGATCCAGTAAATTGCCACCTTGTGCCAATACTTCAATCAAACGATCATCAAAATCTCTAGGATGTGATGTTGTAAACCGAACGCGAGGAATATCTATTTTGTGAATAGCATCCATCAACTCTCCAAGCCCATATGTCATATCCTCAAAGTCTTTTCCATATGCATTTACATTCTGACCGAGCAACGTAACCTCCTGATAGCCCTGTGCAGCTAAATGGCGTACTTCCTGGATGATATCCTCTGGTTTACGACTACGCTCTTTCCCACGTGTCATAGGCACGATACAGTACGTACAAAACTTATCACAGCCGTACATAATATTAACCCATGCTTTGATTTTACCCTTTCGGACCTTAGGAAGGTTTTCAATAATATCTCCTTCTTTAGACCATACTTCCACTATTTTTTCTTTACCGAACATTGCTTCTTTAACCAATTGTGGCAAACGGTGGATGTTATGTGTTCCGAAAATCAAATCAACATGCTGATGTTTTTTTAGAATGCGGTTTACTACCGACTCTTCCTGTGACATACAACCACAAACGCCAAGAATCAGATCTGGTTTTTCCAATTTAAGTGGTTTGAGGTGACCAATTTCACCGAACACTTTGTTTTCGGCATTTTCCCGGATTGCACATGTGTTCAGCAAGATAATATCTGCCTCATTCGTGTCAGTAGTTGACTCATATCCCATTTCAGTTAAAATTCCAGCCATTACCTCTGTATCATGTTCATTCATTTGACAACCATATGTACGGATTAAATATTTTTTACCTTCTCCGACGTTTTCCATATCCTCTGGGATACCAAAATCATAGTGAACATTAATTTTATCACGTCCACGTTTGCGTGCTTTATTTAAGTTAGGTGGTTCATAGGTTGTCTCAAAATACTTCGCAAAATCAGCACTTGTCTTTTCATGCAAGGCATTTTCCTGGCCGGATTTTCTGTCCGCGGCATCTACCTGTTTAATTTGCGACTGCTCTTTTCGCTGTTCTTCGTTCATAACGAAACCCCTTTCTTTATTTAAAAAACAATTCATTAAGTATAGTTTTACATTAGTACAGTATAAACTCTATAGCCAAATTAAACAATATCTGTACTTGGTGCACAAAGAAAAACCTTCCTTTATTATCAGGAAGGTTACTTAAATTGTCATTTTTCACTGTTAATCTTGTAAGGCTATGGAAAAATCTTCAGTAGTGTTCTAGTATTTGGACTGTTATTTCTTATAGTTAATTACTCAGCAATTTTAAGTATCGGTTTTTTTAATTAACATAACAAAAATAGTGCTACGCCTTAACGCAACACTAATTAATTCCTTTAAAAAAATTATCTAGGTTCTATAATTAGCTTAATCGCCGTTCGTTCTTCATTATCGATCATAATATCGGTAAAAGCCGGTATACAAATTAAATCGACTCCGCTCGGGGCTACAAATCCTCTTGCTATGGCTACTGCCTTTACGGATTGGTTTAATGCTCCCGCACCAATTGCCTGTATCTCCGCTTTGCCTCGTTCACGTAATACATTCGCAAGTGCACCTGCTACTGAATTTGGATTGGATTTTGCTGAGACCTTTAATACATCCATTACTAGTACCTCCTTCATTTGCTATTATAGTTCTACTGCTACTATATTCCTGGAGATGTTAGCTTATTACCCTATTATGCATCAATAATTCAAATAATTCAATCAATCAGCCAAAGAATGGATGGTCATCGTTTATTAGTATACGATCAACTCTGGTAGACTTTCCATTGCTATTATCGATCGTTACTAAAAAGCCATTTAATTGTGATCTTCCCTTTTCATCAATTTCGAAACGTACTGGCAAGGATGTTAGGAAACGTTTCAATACTGCATCTCTTTCTACACCCAATATCCCGTCATAAGGCCCTGTCATTCCCACATCTGAAATATATGCAGTTCCTTGTGGCAAAATGCGCTCATCAGCTGTTTGGGTATGTGTATGTGTGCCTACAACAGCGCTCACTCTTCCATCAAGATACCATCCCATCGCTTGTTTCTCACTAGTTGCTTCCCCATGGAAATCTACAAAAATAATATTCGTACGTTTTTTGGCTTCTTCTATCAATTCATCAACTTTCCGAAAAGGATCATCTATTGCTGGTAGAAATGTACGTCCTTGAAGGTTAATTACAGCTACTTCAATTCCGTTCATATTAATAAAAACCATTCCCTTACCCGGGTTCCCCTCTGGAAAATTGGCTGGTCGAACCATGTTTTTGGCACCATCAATAAATTCAAAGATTTCTTTCTTATCCCACGTGTGATTACCCATGGTAACTACCTGGGCTCCCCACTCCAAAAACTGTTTATATATCTTCTCTGTAATCCCTTTTCCAGATGCGGCATTTTCTCCATTAATAATCGTCATGGTAGGACGATATTTTTCTTTTAATTTTGGTAAGTACTCCTGCACCATATCTCTTCCTGGAGAACCTACAACGTCCCCTATGAATAATATTTTCATTTTCACTCATCCTATCAATTATAATGTTTTTAGTTTTTCATAACCATTATATAAAGTCAAAGGATCCATCAACCTGAGGAAAGAAAGCAAAAAAATAAAAGCGGTCTTTTGACCGCTTTTATTTTGCATATTCGACTGATCTTGTTTCTCTGATTACAGTTACTTTAATATGCCCAGGATAATCCAGCTCACCCTCTATCCGTTTTCGTATATCTCTAGCTATTCGGACTGATTCGATGTCGCTGATTTCATCAGGTTTCACAATAATTCGAATCTCTCGTCCAGCTTGAATTGCAAATGATTTTTCTACACCAGTAAATGACTCAGAAATCTCTTCAAGTTTTTCCAGACGTTTGATATAGTTTTCCAATGTCTCACTTCTAGCACCAGGACGCGCAGCTGATAAAGCATCTGCTGCAGCTACTAATACAGAAATAATGGAAGTTGCTTCTTCATCTCCGTGATGGGAAGCGATAGAATTAATGACAACCTCGTGTTCTTTGTACTTCATTCCAAGTTCTTTACCGATTTCAACGTGGCTTCCTTCAACTTCATGGTCAATTGCTTTTCCAATGTCATGAAGTAAACCAGCTCTCCTTGCTAATGTTTCATCTTCCCCTAATTCAGCAGCAAGTAGACCTGCCAGGTACGCAACCTCAGTAGAATGCTTCAAAACATTTTGGCCATAGCTTGTACGATATTTTAGGCGACCAAGTATTTTAACTAGGTCTGGATGCAGACCATGTACACCAACCTCAAATGTAGTTTCTTCACCAATTTCTCGTATATACTCATCTACTTCACGTCTGGCTTTATCCACCATTTCTTCTATTCTTGCAGGATGAATTCTTCCATCTTGAACTAGTTTTTCTAACGCCATACGAGCTGTTTCTCTTCGGATTGGATCAAAACCGGATAAGATTACCGCTTCTGGTGTATCATCAATAATTAAATCAATACCGGTCAATGTTTCTAGTGTTCGTATATTACGACCTTCACGACCGATAATACGACCTTTCATCTCGTCATTTGGAAGGTTTACAACAGAAACAGTTGTTTCAGCAACGTGGTCCGCAGCACAACGTTGTAAAGCTAAGGAAAGAATATTTTTTGCTTTTTTATCTGCTTCTTCCTTCGCACGATTTTCAGCTTCTTTTATCATTAATGCTGATTCATGTGTTAGCTCTTTTTCAACCCGGTCTAAAATAATATGCTTAGCTTGGTCTGAAGTGTATCCTGAAATGCGCTCAAGCTCCGTTTGCTGCTCTTGTAATTTAGCTTCCACTTTGCTTTCCATTTCTTCAATTTGTTGTTGTTTTTCTGTTAGTGATTGTTCTTTTCTCTCTAACAAAAGTTCACGATTGTCTACTGTTTCACTTTTTCTGTCCAGATTTTCTTCTCTTTGCATCAGACGATTTTCTTGCTTCTGTACTTCTGTACGTCTTATACGCAATTCCTCTTCTGTCTGCTGACGAAGCTTATGATTTTCATCCTTCGCCTCAAGAAGTGCCTCTTTTTTAGCGGCATCTGCATTTCGATGTGCTTCATCAACTATTTGTTTTGCTAACGTTTCTGCGCTAGAAATTTTAGCTTCAGCAATAGATTTACGAATCAGATAACCAACAACAATACCGACGATTAGGCCAAGCAAAATGGAGATGATCAATATTGTAATATCCACGATTTCACCTCCTATTGCTATAAAATTGTACAATTCATTATTGTCGGCATGTACCGTTTTTCATTGCATTAATAACAATAAACCGTATAATATAAATTATAAAATTATACAGCTTTAATTTTAATTGTCTATATAGCTAATGTCAAGGAAACGTCACAAGTATTTAATGAAGGAACTCTTGAAAATCAAACAAATCCCTTACTATATATCAGTAAGGGATTTACTAAATTAGAATCTATTAAACATCCAAAGTCTCTTGACCTGACTCTTGTTTCTCTTGTTTCTCTTCTTTTTCTTCATCCAATTTATAATGTTCCCGAATAGATTCATGAATTTCTGCCATCATATTCTTATTTTCTTTTAAGAATTGTTTTGCATTTTCGCGTCCCTGTCCAATTCTCTCTTCGTTATATGAATACCATGCGCCACTCTTTAGGACGATATCAAGTTCTGAACCGATATCCAGAATTTCACCTTCTTTAGAAATTCCTTCTCCATACATGATGTCAACTTCTGCTTGTTTAAATGGAGGTGCCACTTTATTCTTAACTACTTTAATTCTTGCTCTGTTTCCAACCATTTCATTACCCTGCTTTAATGTTTCTGCGCGACGAACTTCTAACCTAACAGAAGAATAGAATTTAAGCGCACGTCCACCAGGCGTCGTTTCCGGATTACCGAACATTACACCGATTTTTTCACGAACTTGGTTAATAAAAATAGCTGTAGAATTTGATTTGTGTATTGCACCAGATAGCTTTCTTAATGCTTGAGACATTAAGCGAGCTTGAAGACCCATGTGAGAGTCACCCATCTCACCTTCAATTTCTGCTTTTGGAACTAATGCAGCAACTGAATCCACAACAACAACGTCCACCGCACCACTACGTACAAGTGCTTCACAAATCTCTAAAGCTTGCTCACCTGTATCAGGCTGCGATAAAAGCAACTCTTCAACATTCACACCTAAAGCACGTGCATAGATAGGGTCAAGAGCATGCTCAGCGTCAATAAACGCTGCAGTTCCACCTTTTCGTTGTGCTTCCGCAATTGCATGCAGCGCTACTGTTGTTTTACCAGATGATTCGGGACCATAAATTTCAATAACACGGCCTCTTGGATAACCACCTATTCCTAATGCTACATCCAATGCTAATGATCCGCTGGGAATGATATCTATCTTTTGCATCTCATTTTCCCCTAGTTTCATTATCGAACCTTTTCCAAATTGTTTTTCTATTTGTTTTAAAGCCATATCTAAAGCCTGTTTTTTATTACTCAACGAGACTACCTCCTTAATTAACTATTTTCATCATACATTGTTTTTTCGAATTTGCCAAGCGAAAAACGAATAAATGTTCTGCTTTTTTCGCCTGCTTTCTATCATGAAAAATAGATTTTGAGCACTTAAAAACTATCTATAATACGATTTTGCACACAAAGCATCTATAATTTTACGATTTCAAGTATTTTAAAAGAAGTTCAAAACCTTTTAAAGCAGCCTTATCTCTTATTGAATTACGATCTCCTTGAAATGTAAATCTATTTACTTGCTTATAACCAGCTTCCGTACAAATAGCAATATAAACTGTACCTACCGGTTGATCACTAGCACTAGTTGGTCCTGCTTCACCTGTAAAGCTTATCCCAATAGAAGAATCCAGCTTATCGTTTATTGCTGCAGCCAGCTCAACAGCACATGCTTCGCTAACTGGCCCTTTATTTTCAATGGTTTCACGTGTTACTCCTACTATATTTTGTTTCACTTTGTTATCATAACAAACGATTCCGCCTCGGCACACTTGAGAAGCGCCTTCTACAGAAATTAACTTATCTGTAAACTTACCACCAGTAATACTTTCAGCGGCTGCTATTTTTCTATTCTGCTCTTTTAGCAAGGTAACCACTTGTTGCTCCATTGTTTGATCATCCGAACCATAAAAATAACTACCTACTCTGTCAAGAATTTGTTTTTTGGTATGATTGAGTAATTCGTCTACTTTATAACTGGAATCTTCTTTAGCTGTTAATCGAATGACTACTCCGTCATCCTGGGCTAAAGGCGCAATAGTAGGGTTGCTTTGCGCATTAATTAGAGCACGTAATTCATGCTCCAATTTGGATTCGCCTATCCCTGCAAATTTTAATACAGTAGATTTAATAATTCCTGCATGTCCAGTTACTCTTTTTAAATAAGGAAATACTTCATCCGTTGCCAGCTGCTTCATCTCTTTAGGTACTCCTGGCAGAAAAACCCACGTTTTTTGTTTGTGGGTTATGATCATCCCAGGTGCCATTCCAACTTTATTTTCCAGCACCTGAGCACCTTCAAAAACACGCGCTTGTTTTTTGTTGTTTGGCGTCATTATTGTTTTTTGTTTTTCAAAATAGGATCTGATTTTCATCATTGCAGGGGTGTGCTCTATTATTTTCAGATTCGCTATTTTTTGAAAAGCTTCACGAGTCAGGTCGTCATCTGTCGGTCCAAGGCCCCCTGTGACGATAATGATATCCGAACGATCTTGTGCTTGTTTAAAAGTATCTTCTACACGCTTCAAATTGTCACCTACAACAGCATGATTATAAACATTAATACCATGTAAAGCCAAGTGTTGTGATAACCATTGTGCATTCGTATTAGCAATCTGACCTAATAAAAGTTCTGTACCAACAGCAATGATTTCTGCTTTGAACTGCTTCATTACTTAGAATCCCTCATTACATGCCAGTTTTTAACGAAGTAATCATAACCTGAAATTATGGTGAAGATTAATGCTGCATATAACATGATCATTCCAAATGGAAAGCCTATAAATGAAAAGGGAAAATTATGTAGTAACAAGACTGAGATAGCAATCATTTGTGTAGCCGTTTTTAATTTTCCCATACTTCCCGCAGCAAGAACAATCCCTTCCCCTGCTGCGACCAGGCGAAGACCCGTTACTGCAAGTTCCCTGCTAATAATAACAATAACTATCCAAGCAGGAGCAATACCCATTTCCACCAATAAAATTAACGCCGCGGATACAAGCAGTTTGTCGGCCAGCGGATCTAAAAATTTCCCTAAATTGGTAACAAGATCATATTTCCTGGCATAATAACCATCAACCCAATCTGTTGCTGCAGCTATAATAAACAATAACGCAGCAGCAAAGTGGGAAACAGGAAGAGAGGTTTCTCCAATATTCCATTCTCCCCAATTAAAAGGCACGCTTAATAAAATAATAAATATAGGTATTAAAAAGATCCGAGATAATGTAATTTTATTTGGTATGTTCATTGACATTTCCTCCTGCATTCAGTATAAGGTATAAAACCCCTCCATAAAAGGTTACAGGAAGGGTTAATAGCAAAATTATTATTCAGTTTCCTTGTTTATATTTATCCAGAACTTCTGTGTAACATTTTCATTTGGATCAATTGGGTAATCTAATTCCACACCATTAATTGTAACAACAGTAACCGACGCATTTCCAATATTAAGATAGATTCTACCCTCGTCAGAGACATCAAATTCTTCCGGCGATGCAGCTTCTGTAAGCATGTTGTAATAATAGCGTTGGTCTTCACCCTGGATTTCCACCCAGCTGTCCCCAGTAGCCTCCAACGTAACAGTCACATCATCCCCAGCATTGTTTAAGTCAAAAGTTGTCGTAGCACCATCTGTTTCATCTTCATTAAGAGTGAGCTCTGGTTCTGATTGACCACCCTCTTCTTCAGCTGACTCTTCAGTCTCTGTTTCATCCGTATTATCTGTACCTTCATCATTTTCTTCATTTTCCGCATCCCCGTTATCTTCCGGGTTGTTAATAATGACCTCATTATCATTGTTATCATCTTGTGTATTAGTACCATTATCGGACATCGTTTGCTGAATAAAAAACCATGCTGCAAAAATGATACCTATAATCAGTAATACAACGATTATAGTAGGTATCAGTGAAAAGATTGCTGAACTTTTTTCTGGATTCCCTTCTCTCCTCGTACGTTGTATACGGGTGTATTCTACTTCAGATTCATTTTCAGTGTTTGGTACATCTTCTTTATATTCTTCCAGTAATTCGTTTGAATCCAATCCTACAGCATTCGCATACTCTTTAATAAACGCTCTGGCATAAAACTTACCGGGTAGGATATGGAAATTACCTTCCTCAATGGCGGTTAAATATCTTTTCTGAATTTTTGTTGTTTCCTGCAGCGTATCTAAAGATATGCCCTTTGCTTCTCTAGCTTCTTTTAACCTTGCTCCAATCTCCATAAATAACACCATCCAATTTAAAAATCAAACATAGAAAAGCCATTTTCCTGACTAAATTGCTGTTTCTCAACCGGTTCATATGTAATCTCTTCATCTTCGTGACTGCGCAGTTCGATAATATAATCAAAATCATCCATATTATACTCTGTCGCTTGCACAAATATATCCGGATGTTCAACAACTTTAATTGATGGCAACTGCATAATTTCACGTATTAATTGCCAATGTTTTTCATTTGCACGTCTTTTAGAAACTACGCCATCAATAATATAAATATTATCATTATTGTATTCTCCTTCAATTAGCTGGCTTCGTACAGTTTGTTTAAGCAACGTACTGGATACAAATAACCACCGCTTATTTGCACAAACACTTGCCGCGACCACTGATTCAGTCTTTCCTACGCGTGGCATCCCACGGACTCCAATCAGCTTATGTCCCTCTTGTTTGTACAGCTCTGCCATGAAATCTACCAGTAATCCTAACTCATCTCGAACAAACCGAATTGTTTTACGATCATCTGCATCTCTGTGAATGTATTTACCGTGTCGTACAGCCAACTTATCTCGAAGTTTAGGTTTACGTAACTTAGTTATCTTTATAGTGTCCATTGTTTGTAAAATAGATTTTAATCGTGTGACGTTTTCGTCGTATTTAGAAAGAAGTAACATACCTCTTCTTTGGTTCTCTACACCATTAATTGTAATAATATTAATTGATAACATTCCTAATAAAGAAGAAATATCCCCTAATAGTCCAGGACGGTTATATTGAATTTCATATTCAAGGTACCATTCTGTTTTTTCCATAATAAGCTCCTTTATCTTTACTTAATGTTAACCAATATGCTTGATAAATGCAATCTATCTCTATAATAAATGATTTTGACGCTAGTGAAAAGAGATTATCTTCAATATATAAAAAAGAAGCTGTATTTTAGGAATACAGCTTCTTTGCTTTTTTATTACTGATTAGCATTTCCTTCATTTTGAACGAGTTTTACCATCGTGTTAGCAATTGCCTGCTGTTCATCTTCAGAAGCAGCACCCCATAACTCTCTTAGTACAGCTTCTTCGTTATTCTTAGCATCAACACTTTGTGCTAGGTAGTCCCCTACTTCATGGGCAACATTTTGAATTGTTTCTTGATCCATACCTTGCTGCTGCGCTTGTTGCAGTCTATTAGCTAAAAAACCTTTCCATGTTTCAAAGTTGTCCAGAACTGACATAGTTTTGCCTCCTTCATTTTTTTCATGTATAGTATTTGTTTTCCCGTCGCATTTATACATGATCGAGTAGACAATCTAAAAATACAGTCCCTTTCTTGCAATAAATAAGAAAGTTGCCGTACTACCAGCCACCAGTCATATTAATTATTTCACCTTGAATGTAATTTGATTTACTTTCCAGCAAAAAATAAACTGCATGGGCAACTTCACTCGGTTTACCAGATCGCTTCATAGGAATCTCATTAAGAATAGCTTGTTTATCTTGTTCCTCTAAATGATTGTTCATTTTCGTATCCATATATCCCGGACTTACCGCATTTACAGAAATCCCAGAGGGTGCTACCTCTTTCGCCAATGCTTTTACAAAGCTATTTTGGGCTCCCTTAACGGAAGAATAGATTACTTCATTGCTTGCACCCTGTTCTCCCCATATTGAGGTTATAAACACAATATTACCTGACTGCTGTCTTATCATTCGTGATAATAAATATTTAGTGATCATCCAGGGTGCCTTCACATGTAATCCCAGCATATCATTCATCATTTGTTCCGTGGTATCTTGGAATAATCCAAAATGTGCCGAACCACTTGCAAATACAATATGGTCAACTGGTAAAGTCAGTTGTAATAATAACTTCTTCGTTTCAGCTTCACTACTTAAATCAGCTTGGTGTACTGTTAAGATACATTCTTTATCCACTGTCTCCCTGAATGCAGTTATTGCTTCTTTATTTTTATTATAATGAAGTATTAGATGATATCCCGCCTCGGCCAGGCGCTTAGCTATAGCGATACCTATATCCCCACTTGCACCTATGATCAATACATTTTTCCCCATAATTACTCCCTACTCAGCAGTTATTGTGCAAACAGCTATACGTTCTTCTTGAATCCAGTTTTTTATGAAATCATTGGCATCTTCACGTGTTAGTGCTTGAATTGCTGGAATGATTTCAAATAAGTCAATATCCAGCATATGATAGTGTGTGTACTTATTTGCAATAAACTCCAGTGAATTCATAGCCCGCAGCAATTGTCCAATCTTTTTCTTTTTTATGCGTTCAAAGTCATCCTTAGTTAGTCCAGAGCTGGCAGTGGAAAGCAGTAATTCTTTCACCTTGGATGCATAGCGTTCAGGATGATCCGTATTGCTGCCAATCAGCGTGTAACCAAAGTTTTTTTCCAGGTTGGTTTCATAGTAGAAACTCCCATCAATCAATTTTTCATTATATAACTCCAGATAGAAGTCCCCACCTTTTGAGAAGTAATGACCCATGACCATATCCTGCAGCAGGTCTTTCTTTAAAAACTCTTCTTTTGTTAGTTCGCTGGTTGATTCTTTTATTCCTATGGTACATTTAGGTACCGAAACCGGCATGACAATCTTACTGTTTTTCTCAGCTACTTCCGCTGGTTCTTCATGTATTTTTCGTTCAATAGCATTCATCTTCTTAAACTCTTTGGAGTCCTGATTAGTTTTTATCAGCTTAATCATACTTTCCGGATCGAAATTGCCCGCAATAAACAATGTCATATTTTCCGGGTGATAAAACGTGTTATAGCATGTATATAAATCGTCTTTCGTAATCGCATTAATCGAATCGACCGTCCCCGCTATATCTATGTTTACAGTGTGATTTTTGAACATACCTTTGATGGTGCCCATAAATGACTGCCAATCAGGCTGATCATCATACATCTTAATCTCCTGTGCAATAATTCCTTTTTCCTTTTCAACTGATTCCTCAGAAAAGTAAGGGTCCTGAACAAAATTTATTAATGTCTCCACATTTTCCTCTATATTTGTTGTTGCTGCAAATAAGTAAGCAGTCTTTGTGAAAGATGTGTAAGCGTTGGGAGAGGCACCCTGCTTTCCGAAATCAGCAAAAACATCGCGGTCTTCTTTCTCGAATAACTTATGCTCTAAAAAATGAGCTATTCCTTCTGGAACAGTAATTTCCTCATTTCCATCAATAGGCACAAAAGTCAAATCCATCGAACCATAGTCTGTTGAGAATACGCCATAGGTTTTTGCCATTTCTGGTTTTGGTAATAGAAAGACTGTTAAGCCATTATTTAGCTTTTCTGTATATATCGTCTCCGCTATGTTCTGGTATGTCTGTTTATTCATTGGATGATCCTCCCTCACTCGTAAGTAAATAAAGTGTATCTTCCTCTATTTTTCCAGCAACCTTAACTACATCGTCTTTTCTCACTTTTTTTATGTTTTCAATTAACTGCTCAGGTGTAATTTCTTTGTTACCTAATACCTGCTGATATAGAAGCTCAATTAATCCTTGAGGATGATCCATTGTTTCTAATAATTGGTTTACAATTAATTCTTTTGTTTCATTTACGTCTGTATCGGAAAAGTCTCCATCCTTCATGGCCGTCAATTGCAATCTGATAATATCACGAGCCTTCTCAAAGTCATCAGGCGCAATACCACTAAAAACTAATAGTAATCCTTTCTGACTCTCTATTCGGGAGGATGCGTAATAAGCAAGGCTGTTTTTTTCTCTAACATTTACAAATAGCTTAGAACTTGGAAATCCACCGAATATTCCATTGAATACTTGCAATGCAAAATAATCCTCATCACTAAACGTTGTATGTGTTCGATATCCTATATGAAGCTTCGCTTGTTGAATTTCCTGCTTTTCAATTACCTCGTTTTCTTTTTCTATATGTTTGTGTTCCATATTGTTTCGCTCGTTATTTACAATTGCACTGTCCCGCTTCATAGATCTAGTTAGCTTATCTTTTAATTCATGTTCGTCAAAATCACCAAGCACATAAATGTCTAACTGATCTTCTGTAAGCATGGTTTTATAATAGGCATATAAATCAGCAGCAGACAATTCGTCTAAGTCCTCTTCGTAGCCATGAACATGCAGTTGATATGCTTCACCTTCACACATTTCATCAATAAGCCGCATGTTTGCAAAGCTCATTTTATCATCTTTTATAGAACTTATTTTTTGCCTTAATGTGTCTTTTTCCCGTTCAACGATAGATTTCTCAAATGCCTCTCCGGTAGAGTTGGGCTGAAATAAAATTTCACTAAACAGCTCAATTGCTTCATCGATTATGGATGTTTCTTTCGGGATAAATTTTTCATTGGCTACTTCTAACCGAATGGTAATTAAATGGTTTTCCCCTTTTTTCGAACCATCAACAGATAGAACTGCACCATATAATTCGTCTAATTTAAGTTGAAATTCCTTTCTGCTTGGGTAACTTTTTGTTCCCTGCTTTAATATATATGGGAGTAAAGCCCTGTGTGTAATTGTTTCCCGTGTCAGGGGTGCCTTTATCTTTGCAACAATATTGATCGTCTTATATTTCTTGCTTTTAATAAGATGGAGATTCAATCCCTTTTCATGTATCACTTTTTCCTCAACCTTCTTCATTAAATATCCTCCAGTACTAAGTATTAATAGTTATTCCATTCATATTCTGTACATATTTACCATTTGTAATCCATTATAGATCAAAAAAAACTGACTTGCTACGTTTTCGTAACAAGTCAGTATATATTTGCATTTATCTGCTACCTTTAATATATGGTACACCATTTGCTTTAGGAGCTTCTGCGCGGCCGATGAAGCCAGCTAAAGCAAGTATGGTTAATACATATGGAGCAATTAATAAAAATACCTGTGGTACATCAGCAAGAAGCGGAATGCCACCACCTATAACACTTAAGCTCTGTGCAAAACCAAAGAATAACGCAGCTCCCATAGCACCTAAAGGATGCCATTTTCCAAATATGACTGCTGCTAAAGCCATAAAGCCCTGGCCAACAATCGTCGCATGCGAGAAGTTCATAGCAATGGTAAGTGCAAATACGGAACCACCCAAGCCACCCATTGCTCCCGAGATAATAACTGCTATATAACGCATTCTATATACATTAATTCCATTTGTATCTGCTGCCATAGGGTGCTCTCCAACTGCTCGCAGACGAAGCCCAAATGGGGTTTTATAAAGCACGTACCATGCTACAAATGCCAAGATGATTGCAAGGTAGGAAGTTAAATAGATATTTTGGAAAAATATCCTCCCAATAACAGGTATGTCTGACAGAAAGCGAATATCTGTTGTGTAGAATGGTTGTGTAACCATATCTGTTTGTCCTTTTCCATACCATTGTTTTGTCAGGAAAACACCTAATCCAAGTGCCAAAAAGTTAATTGCTACCCCACTTACTACCTGATCAGCTCGAAATGATACGGCAGCTATTGCATGAATTATAGCGAATATAGCTGAGACAAGCATAGCAACCAGAATGGACACCCATGGAGTCCATATGCCAAATACGTCAGAAAATGTAAGGTTAAATACAATACCGACAAATGCCCCCATGACCATAAGCCCTTCTAAACCAATGTTTACAACTCCAGATCGCTCACTGAATACTCCGCCTAACGCTGTAAAGATTAAAGGTGCCGAAAAGAAAAGGGCTGGTGGAATAATCGATTGTAACAGATCAATAAATCCCATTTATTTCTCCTCCTTTTTAAAGCGAAGTATTGTCCAACGAATGATATAACTCGATGCAACGGAGAATATAATTAGTGCAATTATAATATCTACTAACTCATTTGGTACACCAGCTTCGGTAGGCATATTTAATGCCCCTACTTTTAAAGTCCCAAAGAGAAATGCTGCAAGAACAACACCAATAGCTGTATTTGCACCTAGAAGCGCAACAGCAATACCATCAAAACCTAAATTAGTGAAGCCAGAGCTCACAGACATGCCACCATATGTTCCTAATCCTTCCATGGAGCCTGCAAGTCCTGCAAATACGCCGGAAATAACCATGGCTAAAATGATATTCCTTTTAACATTCATACCCGCGTATTTAGAAGCATGCCTATTGAATCCTACTGATTTTAGTTCGTACCCAACTGTAGTACGCTCTATAATGAACCACATAATTACTGCTGCGAATAAAGCTATAAAAATACCATAATGAAGACGTGAGAAATAAGTTAAACCTTGCATCCAATCTGACGATAAAGAAGCGGTAGCTGCAATCTTTTCAGTTTTATCCTTGCTGTCAGACAAAACTCCTCTAATAATTGCGTTTGCACTATACAAAGCTACGTAGTTTAGCATAATAGTTACAATAACTTCATGTACACCCAATCTTGCTTTTAAAATACCCGGAATGAATCCCCAGATTGCACCAGCTAATCCTGCAACTATTATTGCTAATGGCAAATGAATATACATTGGTGTATCTACCGTAATTCCAATCCATACAGCTGCCAGCCAACCCACAATTACTTGACCTTCTGCTCCAATATTGAACAAACCAGCACGAAAAGCAAACGCTACCGCAAGACCTGTTAGTATATATGGAGTTACCTGGCGCATCGTCTCACCAAAGAAATATAAATCACCAAAAGCCCCTTCCCAGAGAGCTGCATACCCATCTATGGGATTATAACCAAAAACAAGCATAATAATTGCCCCAGCAAATAGTCCAATAAAGACAGAGATCAGTGGAACCAGTATATTAAACATCTTATTTGAAGTCATTACTCTCCACCTGCCTTTTCTTTCTTGCTACCAGCCATTAATAAACCTAATTCCTTTTCATCCGTATCTTCAGGTTTGATATCAGCAACAATCTTACCGTCAAAAATAACAGCAATTCGATCACTGATATCCAAAATTTCATCTAATTCAAAAGAAATCAGCAATACTGCCTTGCCACTATCACGCTCTTCTATTAATTTGTTGTGAATAAATTCGATAGCACCAACATCTAATCCCCTTGTTGGTTGTGCAGCAATTAATAGATCCGGAGAGCGGTCAACTTCCCTTGCTATAATGGCTTTTTGTTGATTTCCACCAGAAAGCGATCGTGCTTTTGTCAGAACACCTGGTGTCCTGACGTCATATTCATCAATCAATTTAGACGCTTTTTGATAGATCTCTTTATAATTAAGCACCTTATTTTTCGATTGTGGTTTTTGATAATACGTTTGTAGGACCATATTTTCACCTATCGGGAAATCTAAAACCAAACCAAATTTATGTCTGTCCTGCGGAATATGACCTACACCGCTTTCTGTAACTTTACGAGGTGCAAGATTTGTAATATTTTTATCATTTAATTTGATGGTGCCGGAATCCGTTTTCGTTAAGCCCGTGATAGCTTCAATTAATTCAGATTGTCCATTCCCATCTATCCCTGCAATACCAAGAATCTCACCAGCACGCAAATCGAGATTTAAACCTTTTACCATATCTACCTTTCTTGTATCTTTTACAACGAGATTTTCTATTTTAAGAACTGTGTGCTTCGGTTCCGCCGGTGTTTTCTCTGTATTAAAGTTTACGTCTCTTCCTACCATTAAGGAGGCTAATTCCGTTACTGTAGTTTCTGATATTTCTACCGTACCAATGCCCTTTCCTTTGCGGATGACTGTGCAGCGGTCACATGCCTTCATAATTTCTTTCAATTTATGCGTTATAAGAATAATAGATTTTCCTTCTGCAATTAACGAGTTCATAATTTCCATAAGCTCGTTGATTTCCTGTGGAGTTAATACTGCAGTTGGTTCATCTAATATTAATACTTCCGCACCCCTATACAACGTTTTCAAAATCTCAACGCGTTGTTGCATGCCTACAGAAATATCACTGATTTTAGCACTAGCATCTACTCGAAGTCCATATTTATCAGATAATTCCTGAACTTCTTTTTCTGCCTTTTTAATATCAATTCTTCCTTTTTTGGTAGGTTCACTACCGAGAATGATATTTTGTGTTACTGTAAATGGTTCCACTAGCATAAAGTGCTGGTGAACCATCCCGATACCCAAGTCATTTGCAGCATTTGGATCCGTTATGTTTACTTTATCACCTTTAACACGTATTTCTCCTTTTTCTGGCTGATATAAGCCGAAAAGAACATTCATCAATGTAGATTTTCCAGCACCGTTTTCACCTAATAACGCATGTATTTCCCCTTTTTTCACTTGAATTGTTATATTATCATTTGCAACAATTCCAGGAAATTCCTTGCGTATGTTTAACATTTCAATTACATAATCCATATCTATAGACACTCCTTTAATAAAAAGATGACTGTATGTTTCCTGATGTTATGAAAAATCGCCAAATGAAGAGGGCCGGAAATAAAGAGACTCTTCAGTTGGAGATTTTTCTGCTTCTAGTTTATAAGAATGAAAAAGGCTGGCCACACCAGCCTTTTCATCATTCTTTATTTATAGTGAATCTACAAATGCATCTAATTCTTCATGTGTTTTAGGTACATCTATATCTCCATTAATAATTCTTTCTTTCCAATCATTAACAGTGGACAGGATCTCTTCAGTTAGTGCATCTTCATTTGTAGTTGCAATTGAAACACCATCATCCGTTAATCCAAATTCAACTATCTCTCCACCAGGAAACTCTCCATTCAGTCCCATATTACTTACTTCCTGCACAGATGTGTCAACACGCTTAACCATGGAAGTTAGTGTTACATTATTATCGCCAATTTGACCTTCATCATGTTGGTCACGGTCAACGCCCACTACCCATACTTCACGGTCAGGATCGTTTTGCTTGATGTCTTTTGCTTGAGCAAATACTCCATTACCGGCGGCTCCAGCAGCATGATAAATAATATCTGCGCCATCATTATACATACGAGTTGCAATTAGTTTTCCATCTGCGGCTGAACTAAAGTTACCTACGTATTGAGTATCTACTACAATAGCAGGGTTTACTGATTTAGCACCTGCAATAAATCCGGATTCGAATTTGTTGATTAGATCTGAATCAACGCCACCGACAAATCCTAATCTCTCAGTTTTTGACTTCATAGCTGCAGCTACACCAGCTAAGAAAGACCCTTCATGTTCAGCGAATGTAATGCTAGCTACGTTTGGTACATCTACAACAGTATCTACGATAGCAAAATCTTTATCAGGATTTTGTTCTGCTATTTGAGTAATTGCATCTTCCAATAAGAAACCGATTCCAAAAACCAGGTCATAATCATTACGTACAAGTCTAGTCATGTTTGGTAAATAGTCTGATTCATCATCAGATTGAGCATAGTCAAATCCATCTGCTTTAGAAAGATCATGTTCTTCTCCCCAAGCTTGTAACCCTTCCCATGCTGATTGGTTGAATGACTTATCATCCACTCCACCTTCATCTGTAACCATAGCTACAGTGTACCCTGATTCTTCCCCTTCACTTGCTGCATTATCATCTGTTTCTCCATTGTCATCAGTATCATCTGAACCACCGCCACAGGCTGCTAAGACAATTCCAAGTGTTAGTAATAAAGCAAATAATAAAATAAATTTACGATTTTTCAATCTAAATACCCCCTATTTTGAAATATAATAAAACGACTTCATTTATGGCTTACGACTTGTCTGCCAACTACCTGCGATCACCTCCCAAAAGTGGAAAATAACAATAAAGTTTCATGGGAACCCTTACATTCGTTTCCTTAAAACATGAAAACTGAAGACCTCGGAACGAAAGTAATTGGCTGAATAGAGAACAGCTTCATCCTCAATGGTGTAATGCATTTGTTTCAGCAACAATAACGACTGTTCTGGATCGCAATTTAGAATATCATAAATTCGATCATGGTATCCAATAGGTTCAATATAGGTTACAGCATAAGCAATGCGCTTATTCGCATGCGCTTCCATTAATTTAAATAATGAATCTTCTTTGTGAACTCGATCCAAAGGAATTAAATCCATAGGTGCTTTATCAATACAAAATACTACGGGAACATTGTCAGCTGTCCGAACGCGTTCAATTTTTACTAATTTATGTACCTTTGCAGGGGCGAATCTTTTTACTTCTTCGTCTGTCGGCTCAATAAATTCTGTAGTTAAATAGTTTGAACCTGCCTTTTTTCCTGATTGTTCAATCATTGAGGTCACGCTGCTCAGCTGCTCAATCCCGGAAGAAAAGATGGGTTTAGGGGTCACAAATGTGCCTACTCCATGCCTTCTGGTTACAACATTATCTTCCTCTAAAATCCGCAGTGCCTCTCTTAAAGTAGCACGTGAAACTCCAAGTAGCTTGGACAATTCAAATTCAGAAGGCAGCTTTTGCTTCTCTTTATATTTACCGTTTTCAATATCTCGCTTAATTTCATCTATAACCTGTAAATATAAATGCCTTGCATCTATTTTAATAGACATGAAGAGTCCCCCTTTTACCTATATAAATATATTTCCACGCAAGAGATCTGACCTCTGACGTATGACACTTTAGGTCATCACAAATATACCATCTTTTTTAAAATAAATAAATAGATATAGGACAATTTCCTCAAAAACACTTCCAGATTAGTACATAATTAGACAAAATTTAAATACAAATAAAAGCAAAAGACAGTATATCCTAATAAGTATATACTGTCTTTCTTATAAATTAAGAAGTTCTTTCTTCGGTAGGCAGAGTAACTAGTACTGTTCTTGGTTTACTTCCCTCGTATGGCCCCACAATACCGCGATCTTCCATCGCATCGATTAATCGGGCTGCACGCGTATATCCTATCCGAAACCTTCGTTGCAGCATCGAAACACTTGCACTCTGCATTTCGGTGATTAGTTGTACAGCGTCATTATATAGTTCATCATCCACTTCTTCATTTATTTCATTCGTATCTTCAGGTATCATTTCTTCTTGATAGGAAGCTTTTTGCTGTTCAATACAGTGGTCAACAACCCGTTCTACTTCTTCATCCGTTAAAAAAGCCCCTTGTACACGTGTTGGCTTAGAAGAACCTACAGGAAGGAAAAGCATGTCACCACGTCCCAGTAACTTCTCAGCACCACCAGAATCTAAAATTGTTCTTGAATCTATTTGGGATGAAACGCTGAAAGCTATTCTGGAAGGTATATTTGCTTTTATAACCCCTGTTATTACATCAACTGAAGGGCGCTGTGTAGCTATAATTAGATGAATTCCGGCTGCACGCGCCATTTGTGCCAATCTAGTAATAGCATCTTCAACATCATTGGATGCGACCATCATTAAATCAGCTAACTCATCTACGATAACAACAATATATGGCAGATTAGGCTGTGCTTCTTCTGTGGTCTGATTATATTTTCGAATATATTCATTATACCCTTCAATATTACGTGTACCTGTATCTGAAAATAGTTCATATCTTCTTTCCATTTCAGAAACAACTTTTTTTAATGCCCTTGATGCTTTCTTAGGGTCAGTTACAACAGGTGCGAGCAAATGTGGTATGCCATTATATACATTTAATTCGACCTTCTTTGGATCAATCATCATCATCTTTACTTCATGAGGTTTTGTACGCATTAAGATAGTTGTTATTATTCCATTTACACACACACTCTTACCGCTACCCGTTGCGCCTGCAATAAGTAAATGTGGCATCTTATTAAGCTCGGCAACAATTGCATCCCCTGAAATGTCTCTGCCCAGGGCAAATAATAGTTTAGAAGATGGTCTATTCATCGTGTTATCCAATACTTCACGTAATGATACCATGGCAGTTTCCTGATTTGGAACTTCAATACCCACAGCAGATTTACCTGGAATTGGTGCTTCTATACGAATGTCTTTTGCAGCTAATGCTAGAGCCAAATCATCATGCAAACTGACTATTTTACTAACTTTAACACCAGCTTCCGGGTACACTTCATACTTCGTAACCGCTGGTCCGACATGTACTTTGGTAACCCTGGCTTTCACACCAAAACTATTAAAAGTTTTTTCCAGTTTTTTCACGGTTGCTTGAATCTGTGACTTTTCATGTTGCTGTGAATTATGGGCCGGTTCTTCTAATAGATCAGGAGAAGGCAACACATATTCATAGTTCTCAGTTTCTATCATAGGCATTGTATTTATCGAGTCACTTTCTTCTTCCGAATCAGAGGAGGGAGTAGTAACAAGTGCTTCTTCCTCAGGCTTACCGGTTGATGAATAGGCAATATCGGTAAAGTCTTGGATAACAGGCTCTTCATGCGCAGGCTCTTTGTCACTAGATTCACTCAGCTGATGATCTACTTCTACCCTATTGTTGGCTTTTTCAATTCTAGCTCTCTTCCATCGCGTAATAAGCTTATTAATAGAATTGGCTGTTCTTTTGCCAATCTTGGAAAACACATCCCCTAAAGAGAGTTCTGTCATAAATACAAATCCTATCATAATAGAAAAGACTGCAACAATCTTTGCACCTACTAAGGAAAATAAATAATAACAAAAAGTAAAAATAAGTGCTCCGATCATTCCACCGCCCAGTTGAACAGCCGTTGCTTGTCCATCTAGGTAAAAAAAGAAGTTATCCCATGTAGCTCCAATGATGGATATATCAGAGGAAACCAGGAAGCGCTCAAATGTTTGAATATGTGTCAATAGTAGCACACCAACAAATGCAATATAGAAACCGACTATCTTTCTATTTAAAAAATCTGGATAACGTCTTTTAACTAATAGAATGAGACCAGTAATAAGTAGAAACAAAGAAGCAGTAAAATACCATATTCCTAAGAAAAAGCGAAATATATGTTCTAATCCACCCGGTATTGCACCATCACTAATAGCACTGGCTCCACTACCAAATATAGCCAGAAATATAAATAATAAGCCTAATAATTCAAACTTAAGCTGTTTTTTTAGTTTATTTTTGCTTTTTTTCCTTCTTTTTTTTGCCATTTTTTCCACCTCGATTGTATTGCCAAGTATACATGAATAGTAAACCCCTGCCGTTAAAAAGGCAAGGGTTTCCAATTCAATACAGTTGAACTTATTATATCATAAAAAGGATAATACGTTAGGGTATTTCTCTTTAGTTCAAAATTGTTCCAGGTAAATACGTATCGTCTAAAAAATCTTTAGGATCAGTTGATATCAGCTGTAACAGCTGATAGGATCCATCCGATGTCTGTTCTACGTACATTGTTCGCCCATTATAAGTTACACACTGTCTATTTGTCAGTGAGTCAGTTGATTGCGGGAAAATGTCTGCTTCAGATAAGGGTGTATATAATATCATTGGATCACCTGGCTTTCTTCATTATTATCATTTCCTATTAAATCATTTACCTTCTTCATTGCCTCTTTAACTCCTCCAACCCCATCAATCAATCCATATTCAACGGCATCGGGTCCTACTACATTTGTTCCAATATCCCTTGTTAAATTCCCTTTGGCAAACATTAGATCTTTAAATTTTTCTTCTTTAATATTAGAATGGTTTACGACAAAGTCAATTACCCTATCCTGCATTTTATCCAGATACTCAAACGTTTGTGGCACTCCAATTACTAAGCCTGTTAAACGTACAGGGTGGATGGTCATTGTAGCACTTGGAACGATAAAAGAATAATCTGTCGCAACCGCGATTGGTACTCCGATTGAGTGACCACCACCTAAGACAATAGAAACTGTCGGCTTAGAAATAGATGCTATCATTTCCGCCAAAGCGAGACCTGCCTCTACGTCTCCCCCTACTGTATTAAGTAAAATAATAAGACCTTCGATTTTTGGATTTTGTTCTATAGCTATTAGCTGAGGAAGCAAATGTTCATATTTTGTTGTTTTATTTTGTGGAGGTAATTGCACATGTCCTTCTACTTGTCCAATAATTGTTAGTACGTGAATATTTGAATCTGGGGCTTGTGGTATATTGGACTGACCAAGCTGTTGAATTTTTTGCACTAAAGCAGATGGGTTTTGTTTGCCTTCTTGGTTCTGATCTTCTTTTTTCTCCGTATCTTTATTCATTTACGAGCACTCCTTTTCCTGTTGCTTCATTCTATAAGTAGTATGAACGTAAATCGAAGGTAACATGCGAGAAATACTGGGATAAAAATAAAGAATCGGCCAAAAAAGCCGATTCTTTATTTTCCCAATAATTTTCCAAGCTTATTTTCTTCTTCTTCAGTAAGTTCAACAAGTGGTAAACGTACACCACCAGTATCCATTCCATTCATCTGAAGAGCTGCTTTTACTGGTGTAGGTGAAGGTGAAGTAAATAACGCATGCATAATTGGTTGTAGTTTACGATGCGCAGCAGCCGCCTCTCTATTATTACCGGCGTAAAATGCCTCAATCATGTTTTTCATTTCATTTCCAACTACATGGGAAGCAACCGAGACAACTCCAGCCGCTCCTATTGATAACAGAGGTAATGTCAAACTATCATCCCCACTGTAGACACTAAAGTCATCACTCGTATTCTCGATGATTTCAGCAGCTAGCTCCAGATCACCTGTTGCTTCTTTCACAGAAACAATATTTTCAATCTCACTTAATCTTAAAATAGTTTCTATATTTAACCGTACGATAGACCGACCAGGAATATTATATAGCATGATAGGTAATCTTGTTACCTTGGCAATTGCAGAAAAATGCTCATACATTCCACGCTGATCCGGTTTATTATAATAGGGTGTTACTAACATTAAAGCATCGACACCGCACGCTTCCGCTTCTTTTGTCAAAGCAATTGAGGCAGCTGTATTATTACTGCCGGTACCTGCTATAACCGGTACACGTTTATTTACTACTTTAACTACATGTTCAAATAGTTTTACTTTCTCATCTTTTGACAATGTTGGTGATTCACCGGTTGTACCAGCAACCACTAAACCTTCCGTACCGTTATTTATCAGATGGTCAACTAATCGTGTAGTTTGATCATAATCAATTTCACCATTCTTATCAAATGGTGTTACCATTGCTGTAAGTAGTTGCCCAAAATTCATTGCGTATCACCTTTCAATCTGGTTATGTTTTTATTAACCTTTTGGTATCTATAACACTTAATTCGAAAACATCATGTAATGCATTTACCGCAGACCTTAAATCTTTATCGTGTACAAGTACCCAAATGGTTGTATGACTGTCTGCAGATTGTAATATTTGAACATCTGCATCAGTGAGTGCCTGCACTATTCTTGAAGCAACTCCAGGTACACCTGTCATACCTGCACCTACTGCCGAAACCTTTGCACAGTTTTCTGTTATTTCCGGGTGAAAACCAAGGGTCTCCAAAATGCGGACTGCTTTTTTGGAAAAAGCATCCGGTACTGTGTACACAACTCCTGTAGGCGAAATGTTAATAAAATCCACAGATATTCCGGCTTCTGCCATCGCTTTAAATACTTCTGACTGTAATCGATGCGCTTCTTCCTTCGTCTGCACTCTGATTTGGGTAACGGATGATATATGGGCTATTCCAGTAATCATGCGCTCCTTAATGTCCATCCCCAATTCCTGAGCTCTTGAGGTAGTTATTAATGTCCCCAAATCCTTTGTGTAAGTTGATCTTATCCGCATAGGTATTTTGGCCTGCATTGCAATCTCCACAGCACGGGGATGAATTACTTTTGCCCCCTGGTATGCTAAGTTGCAAATTTCGGTGTACGTGACAATCTCCAAAGGTCTAGCTGAATCAACCACACGTGGGTCAGCGGTCATAATACCATTGACGTCAGTAAATATTTCAATTCGTTCCGCTTGAAGTGCAGCCCCTAGAGCCGCAGCGGTTGTATCACTGCCTCCACGCCCAATAGTAGTTATTTCACCAGTAGTAGTTTGCCCTTGAAACCCTGCAACAACAACTACATCGTTTTTTTCGAATTCCTTTAAAATTCGTTCCGGGTTTACTTCTTTGATTTTAGCTTTGTTAAATTCTTCGGTTGTAACAAAACCTGCTTGTGCACCTGTTAAAGTCGTTGCATTTATATGTTTCTTCTGTAGCTCATTGGATAAAACGACTGCCGAAATAATTTCTCCGCAAGACAAAAGCATATCCAGTTCGCGATTAGAGTTTTGATTAGCTGGAAAGTCAACCAGCCCCAGCAAGGTATCAGTAGCATAAGGGTCTGGTTTTCTTCCCAATGCAGATACAACGACAACAAGTTTATACTTTTTCATTAATGCGTTTTTTACATGCTTAATAACATGTTCTCTGTTTTCCTCTGATTGGACTGAAGTTCCGCCAAATTTTTGAACTAATATCTGCATTATATCACCTCTAATTTATAGCTTTTCATTTTCAATTAATGCTTGCGCTATTTGCACTGTATTCAATGCTGCGCCTTTCATCAGATTATCAGAAACTACCCACATATGGAATCCTTTATCATTATCCAAGTCTTTCCTCACACGTCCAACAAAAACTGCTTCCTTATTTGCTGCACTTAAAGGAGTTGGGTAGGTTTGCGTTTGTGGGTCATCTTCTAAAATGATACCCTCAGCATCACCTAATACATTCCATAAGTCAGCAACAGTTAAACCTTCATCTTCTACCTCGAGGTAAATACTTTCTGCATGAGAGGTAAAGAATGGGAGTCGTACACAAGTTGCTGCAACAGATAAATCTGGTGTATGCATAATTTTTTTCGTTTCATTTATCATTTTCATTTCTTCAAATGTATACCCATTATCTTGAAACATATCGATTTGAGGCAGTGCATTAAAAGCGATTGGATAATGCTTTTTATCTCCCTTAACCGGTAATAACGAAGCGGTCATTACTTCCTTATTTAAATGTTGTTGGGATTGCTCAGCCAGTTCATTGTTTGCCTCATTACCTGCCCCTGACACTGCCTGATAAGTCGATACGATCACTCGATTTAACCCATACTTATCTTTGATTGGCTTTAGTGCTGCAACCATTTGAATCGTAGAACAATTTGGATTCGCAATAATCCCCTGATGTCTTGATATATCCGATTTGTTTACCTCTGGCACTACAAGCGGTACATTTTCATCCATACGGTAAGCACTCGTATTGTCTATAACCACAGCACCATGTTTTACAGCTTCAGGTGCCAGTTTCTCCGAAACAGAGCCACCTGCTGAAAATAAGGCAATATCCACTCCAGCGAAACTATCTGGAACGGCTTCTTCCACAGTAATTGTTTTGTCTTTGAATGGGATCGTTATTCCTGCAGATCTTTTAGATGATAAAAGTTTCAACTCTCTTATCGGAAAGTCCTTATCTTCTAGTATTTGTAAAATCTTTTGACCTACAGCACCTGTTGCTCCCACTATAGCTACATTGTATGTTTTTACTTCTGCCATTGTTGTGACTCCCTTCGAAAAATCAGTAATAATTGTAATTATACTCTTAATTTATCATTTTACCATATTCTCATCGATATGCGGAATAATAATTGGTTGAAGTTGTTTAAATTGAAGTGCAGACTGTACAGTTTCACTCAATAAATCCATATTAGCTACCAACGAATTTGGCTTCTCGTGTGGATTATCCTGACCATAAGGAATAAAATAGATAAATTTACTAGCCATCAAGCGCATTAAATTTACCCCATTTAAACCGAGTGCATCGTTAGTGGAAATACCTAATACTATAGGATTTTGATTACGCATCGTTGCTTTTGCGGCCATTAAGACTGGTGAATCTGTTAGCGCATTAGCCAGCTTACTTAACGAATTACCCGTTAACGGTGCTATTACCATACAGTCTAGTGGAGAAGCAGGTCCTAGAGGCTCTGCTTCTGGCATGGTTGATATGACACGTTTACCAGTAATTGACTCGATCTTCTCTATATGTTCTTCTGCCTTCCCAAACTTCGTATTAGTATTTCTAACTGTATAAGAAACAATAGGAACTACTTCTGCCTCTTCTTTCATTAACCTTTCTAATTGTGGGTAAACTTGGTCATACGTACAATGGGAACCCGTCAATCCAAAACCAATTCGCTTTCCCTGTAAACTCATTTAAATCCCCTTTCTAACTACAATTTTATTATCATGCCTTCTTAAAAATTAAGGACACTAAGTGAATCTCCTGCAGCAGTGGAAGATCGACTAACTACGCCGCTCCTGCGCGGCAACGCCGACCCACCCGTCCTGCGCTTTTTAGCTACTTAGCATTCAACAACTGCTTAATTACATCTGCTAATATTTTTCCAGCAGTTTTCGGTGCTACAATACCAGGTAGGCTTCTTGCCAGTATTGCTTTTATCCCACGCTGATCTGCAAAGTCAAAATCGGTTCCACCAGGCTTTGATGCAAGATCTATAATCAAAGCATGGGGCGGTAACTGCTGAATAGTCTTTCTATCTATTACTGGTGCAGGAATTGTATTTATTAGTAAGTCACACGCTTCTGTATAGCTGTCCAATTCTTCTAAGGGAATAGCATTTAATCCCATTTCTGTTATTCTAGCCAAGTCTTTTATACTCCTGGCACTAACAGATACTTTTGCCCCCAATGCAGAGAATTTGTTTGCTACCGTATTGCCTACTCTCCCAAATCCTACTACAAAAACACGTGAAGAGTGAATTGTATAATCTGTCTGTTCGATGGCCATCATGATTGTCCCTTCGGCGGTAGGTATGGAGTTGTAGATAGCCACATCATCCCGATCTAATAATGGTATCAATAAACTATTAGCTTCATGTATAGCAGAAGTAAGATAATCATTCGTAATACCAGTAAATATAAGTGCATTTTTCTTCAATTCTTTAAACCACTGTCTTGTAATTTGAATAGGCTGGTCTGAGAAAACAGTCTCAACTCGTCCTTCGATGTCGGTTCCAGTGATTGGTAATACAACCACATCCAGTTCAGAAGGATCCAACTCTTTGAAATCCATCTGCTTTAATCCTGTGAATCCCTGTTCCAGTTTATCGAATCCAACAAGAAGGATGGTTGTATTGGACAGCGATTGCAACTGTCTTATTAACTCAAGATAGCGCGCATCGCCGCCTATTACTGCTATTAATCGACTCATTATAGTGAACACCCTCCAGACATTTTCTTAATTCATTTCTTTATAGCTTATGTGGCTGTAGGCTGTTAGTGATAAGTAGTTGTTAAAAACAGAGAAAAAGGCTAGTATCCCAAAAGCAATGCTAGCCATGCGTTTTAAAAAGTCATTATCAGTTAATATAATTTTCTTCAGTAATGCATATTTTACAATTTATCTGTGTCAATCATAATCATATCTTCGCCTATTTTTCTTATAGAACTCCATCGGATTTTCGTTTCTTCTCCTTCTTTTTTCAGGCCGAACCATTTATAATTTGGGATAATAAAAGATTCTATTTGTCCAGTATCTTCATTTATTTCCATATCCGTCTGACCAAGTATTCCTAACCTGGAACCATGAGTTACGTTTACAATCTCTTTCCCACTTATATCCTTGTAGCGCACAGCCATCCCTCCGTCCTCATTGTCTTACTGCTATATATATGTAAAAAAAAATAACCTATGTTTGATAACATAGGTTACACGGATATTTGTGGTGCAATTAATGCAGTAGCAGAGGATTGGTCAAATAATAATCCAATAACATTTTTAATTGATTGATCGTCGACAGCGTCAATTTCCTTGATCATTTCATCCATTGTTCTGTGACGATGCAGCAATAATTCATTTTTTCCATTACGGCTCATGCGACTACTAGTGCTCTCAAGGCTTAGCATTAGGTTACCTTTTAATTGCTCTTTACTATTTCTAAGTTCCTTCTCTGTTAAACCATCTCTGACTAAGGTTTCAACAGTTTTACTAATTGTATCCCTCAATTTTGGTAATTGCTCTTTACCGGTCCCTGCGTATATTGTAAGTAATCCGTTGTCTAGAAAAGAGGAGTGGTATGAGAACACAGAGTAAGCCAATCCTTGTTTTTCTCGTACCTCCTGAAACAATCGGGAGCTCATAGTTCCTCCAAGCACATTATTCATAATGATAAGACTGTAAATGTCTTCATGACCAATAGATAGCCCGTCATAACCTAAGCAAAGATGCGCTTGCTCTGTATCTTTATTTCTTTCAATATGATCAGCTAGAAAAACTGGCTTTGAAATGGTTGTAGGCGATTCAAAACTGGACTCGTAGGTGCCAAAATAATTTTCAACCGTACCTATAAAGGAATCATCCACATTTCCTGCTATAGATACTACTACATTTTCCGGTGTGTAACGTTGCTTAATATAATTTCTTAGTGTCTCCGGTTTAAATAGTTTCAGCTGGTTTTCCGTTCCTAAAATAGGATATCCTAAAGGATGGTTACCGTAGGATGCTCTTGCCAGTAAATCATGTACTATATCGTCCGGTGTATCTTCATACATTTTTATTTCTTCATAAACTACCTTTTTCTCGCGCTCCATTTCCTCTTCATCAAAAGATGAATTAAAAAACATGTCAGCTAGAATTTCCAGTGCATACTCTTTATGCGTATCGAGAACCTTTGCGTAAAAACACGTATATTCTTTGGAAGTAAAAGCATTTACTTGCCCGCCAATAGAGTCAAATGCTTCCGCAATATCCTGAGCTGACCTTGTATTTGTCCCTTTAAAGAACATGTGTTCCAAAAAATGTGAAATCCCGTTATTCAGTTCGGTTTCATTTCTTGAACCTGTTAACACCCAGATACCAATTGTAACTGAACGTACTGCTGGAATGCTTTCCAGCACAATACGTAGCCCATTATTACTTGTATGCTTCTCAATCAAGGTATTTCCTCCTATATGTGTATGCAGAATGTGTTATTATTTTAATTAACGTGTATAGTTATTCCCTCAAACTAAAATACCATTTATCTCTCCTCATTTAAAAGGTTTTCGATTGTTCCAATTTTATAGCCGTTATCCTGTATTGTATCTATTAATGGTGAAAGTCCTTCCACAATAGACGGCGTAGGATGCATTAAGATAGTAGCTCCTGGATGAATTTTACTATTTACTCGGTTTATCATAACATTAACAGTTGGATTCTTCCAATCAATCGTATCAACGGTCCAAAGAATTGTTTCCATATTTAAATTATGTGCCGAAAGTACGACATGATCATTATAGCTTCCACTGGGAGGAGCAAACCATAGAGGCGTCTTCCCTGTTATTGCCTTGATAATTTCATTGGTTTGACTGATTTGCTCTATGTTTTTTTGATTCGACAATCTTGCCATATCAGGATGATTATAGGCATGATTTCCTATCACATGTCCTTGTTCATCGATCATTTTAACGTAATCAGCGTTATCTCTTGCCCACTTACCTTCGATAAAAAACGTTGCTTTTACCTGTTTTTCTTTCAATATGTTTAATATAGCGGGAATATGTTCGCTCCCCCATGAAACATTAATTAACAATGCTACCATTTCTTTCTCCGGGTGACCTCGGTAGATAGGAGAGGCAGGCAAATCCTTTAGCGTTATTTCTGGAGATGTTTGTTCGTAAACAAGTAATGATTCATCAAAAATCCCTGTGCTTTCCATTTTCTTATATGACTTTTCTATATTAACCTTCAATCCGTTTCTCCCTGGAGTTTTTTTCCATACACTATCAATATATGCATCTTGAGGAGCTTCTGTGTAATCATTACTTCTTTCTAAAACTTCCTTATATAGCGCATTCTCATTCTTTACTACTTCAGACAATGTATTTATGCTGGGTGTAACAAATGGATTGTAATCCGTATTAAACGCTAATCCAATTATTATTAAAAAAACACAAATGTGAACAAAATTTTGATAGCGCGACATGCAAATCCCTCCTTGTTTATTCATATGAATAAACTGGACAGGGTATGAGAATATTTATTGTCACTACTTGATTATTCGTTACAAGACACATAGCACTATGCTGCGTAATACCACACTTACCGCAGTTAATCTTACTGCAGTTGGTAAAATATGTACTAACTTATCGTTTCAAAACAATAAAAAAAGAAACTGGTATTCCAGCTTCTTGTTTTGCTTGCAATTACTATTAGGATTTTGCCTTTTCTTTTCTTTCTTTTTCTTCTATCAAAACCGCTTTACGAGACAAGTTCACACGGCCCTGGTGATCAACTTCTTTTACTTTTACCATTATTTCATCGCCTATGGAAACAGCGTCTTCCACTTTATTCGTACGTTCTTCAGCTAATTCGGAAATATGAACCAGCCCGTCTTTTCCTTTAAACAGTTCTACAAAAGCCCCAAATTTCTCAATACGTTTTACTGTACCAAGGTACATTTGACCAACCTCTACTTCTCTAACAAGGTCTTCAATTATCTTTTTCGCTTTTTCGTTCATGGATGAGTCTGTGGATGATATAAACACACCACCATCTTGCTCAATATCAATTTTAACACCAGTTTCTTCGATAATTTGATTAATTTGTTTCCCGCTTGGGCCTATCACAGCGCGAATTTTATCTGGGTTAATTTTCATTGTTAGAATTTTTGGTGCATATTCAGAAAGCTCGGATTTAGGTTCATTAATGGTAGCAAGCATGGATTCCAGAATTTGCATTCGCCCAATTTTAGCTTGGTCTAAGGCCTCTTCTAGTATATTGCGTGATAGTCCATCAATTTTAATATCCATTTGCAATGCAGTAACTCCTTTAGCCGTTCCTGCAACTTTAAAGTCCATATCTCCCAGAGCATCTTCCATTCCTTGAATGTCCGTTAAAATAGAATAATCCTCTCCAGACTTTACAAGACCCATTGCAATTCCAGCAACCGGCGCTTTAATAGGTACCCCTGCATCCATCATCGCTAACGTACTAGCACAAATACTTGCTTGTGATGTAGATCCATTTGACTCCAGCACCTCTGAGACTAAACGGATAGTGTATGGAAACTCCTTATCGGTTGGGATTACTTTTTCAAGTGCTCTTTCTCCTAAAGCTCCATGACCAATTTCACGACGGCCAGGTCCTCTGATCGGTCCTGTTTCTCCAACACTGTACTGAGGGAAGTTATAATGATGCATGAATTTTTTGGACTCTTCTAAATCTAAGCCATCTAAAATTTGCACATCACCTAAAGCTCCTAGTGTACAGATACTGAGTGCTTGAGTTTGTCCACGAGTGAATAAACCTGATCCATGGGTTCTTGGCAATACGCCAATACGAGAAGATAATGCACGTATTTCATCGTTTTTACGACCATCTGGACGAATTTTTTCTTTCGTAATTAAACGGCGAACTTCTTTTTTAACCAATTTATCCAAAATAGACTTCACTTGTTTAATAACATCTGCTTCTTCATCAGTATATGCTTCAAGAACTTCATTTTTTGCATTATTAATCGCTTCTTCTCTTGCATGCTTTTCGGTTACTTGAATAGCTGGGATTAGTGTGTCTTTTACTTCTGCTTCAATCTTAGTGTACAATTCATCGTTCATTTCAATTAATTTAACTTCTGATTTTTCACGACCAACTGCCTGTACAATTTTTTCTTGAAATTCCACTAAACGAACAATTTCCTTATGACCAAACATGATGGCTTCAAGCATAACTTCTTCCGGTACTTCGTCAGCAGCAGCTTCCACCATATTAATAGCGTCTTTTGTTCCAGCGACAGTTAATTCGATGTCACTTTTCTCTTCTTGTTCAATTGTTGGGTTAATAATGAATTCACCATTTATTCGTCCTACGTTAACCCCTGCAATAGATTCGGCAAATGGGATATCCGAAACGCTCAGTGCAATTGATGATCCAATCATAGCAGCGATTGAAGAGGGACAATCCTGATCAACACTCATTACCGTACTGATTACTTGTACTTCATTTCTAAAACCATCTGGAAATAATGGGCGGATTGGGCGGTCAATTAAGCGTGATGTTAACACTGCTTTTTCACTTGGCCTGCCTTCCCGTTTAATAAACCCTCCAGGAATTTTACCTACCGCATATAAACGCTCTTCGTAATTTACGGTTAATGGAAAAAATGGTAAGTCCTTTGGTTCTTTTGATGCTGTGGCAACAGACAATACAGATGTATCTCCATAATGAATCATGCACGCTCCATTGGCTTGCTTAGCTAATTCTCCTACTTCAACGGTAAACTTTCTACCGGCAATTTCTGTGGAGAATACTTGTTTTTCTTCTGACATTAGCAGTACTCCTTTCAATAAAACATTCTACCTTTATCTTATAGTTTATAAGCCCGAATGTAAATTTTATGTAGTAAAAAAATTATAAGTATAAAAAAAGCAGGATTACTCCTGCTTTTTGAATTATCGGCGTAGGCCAAGTTTTTTAATTAATTCACGGTAGCGAGTAACATCTTTATTACGTAGGTAATTCAGTAAATTACGACGTTTACCAACCATTTGTAAAAGTCCACGACGTGAATGATGATCTTTCTTATGAAAACGCAAATGTTCATTTAAAGTAGTGATTTCTTCAGTCAGTACAGCAATTTGTACTTCTGGAGAACCAGTGTCATTTTCATGAACTTTGTATTCATTAATTAGTTCATTCTTACGTTCCTGTGTGATAGCCATATTTGGCGCACCTCCATTTGATATAAGTTATCCCCAGTCCCCTAGCAAACGTCGGAGTTACGATTTGCCAAGCGATGGTTTTACGCTCTCAATCGTACATCTTTTCGACCTAAAAAGCAAGTGAAATATCGCCAATCATTTAATCTGTCAGTAAACAAGTGCGTTTATAGTGACTCTTTACTTATCACTAGCTGTAAAATAATTGCGTACGCTCTTTTCATCTGATGCTAATTGTCTAATCAATGATTCAACCCCGTTAAACTTTTTTTCATCACGAATGTAGCAGTGCCATTCAATTACTAATGCTTCACCATACAAGTTATTATTATAATCAAAAATATTAACTTCTACAGATGGTTCGGTATTCCCGGTATTAAAAGTGGGCTTTATTCCCAAGTTAGCCATACCTTCAAATACATCCCCATTATAACGAATTTTCACGGCATATACACCTGCTTTAGGCAATAAGGCATCAGGATTTACTTCAAGGTTTGCGGTAGGGTAGCCGATTGTTCTTCCTCGTTGATCTCCTTTAACAACTATCCCTTCAATGGTAAGTGGACGTCCAAGTAATCGATTGGCACCTGTTACATTACCATCTTTTAGAAGCTCACGTATCCTTGTTGAACTGATTTTCTCTTTATCCAGCTCTACTTTACTAATTGTAGTATGTGTAAATGAACCATTTGCCAGTGAATCCATTGTTTCCATATTCCCTTTTCCTTTATGTCCATAGGAGAAGTCAAATCCTGCCACGAGATGTTTTATATTTAATCCCACTATAAAATGGTCTATAAAGTCCTGAGGGGATAAAGATGCTAAATCTTTATTAAATTTTATTATATAAAGTCGATCTATGTGTAAGTCTTGTAGAACCTTCTTTTTCTCTTTAATCGGTGTAATATAACGTACGCGCTCTGTATCTTTTTTTAATATTACAGACGGATGCGGATAAAAGGTAATAACTGCGCTTTCCATCTTTTTTTTCTTCGCTTCTACTACTGCCTTTTTAATCACGCTTTGATGTCCTTTATGTATCCCGTCAAAAAATCCTATAGCGCATACTGTATCAGGTAGTTCTGCTAAATCATAAGAATGAGGGTATGTTAGTTCAATCGTTTTCATATTTATTCACCTACACTTTTTCTTATCCTCTAAAGACGCGAACAGGTTTAATCTGTTCTGGTTTTTCGGGATGTGTTTGATAGATTGCTAATAATTGATCATGGTGCATGATAACAAATGGGTCTGAGTCTATATTTTCAGGTTTCAAAAGCTTTTGCCCGTTTAGAACCCTTTCTTTCGTATCTTCATCCACATAGTACCGTTCAAAATGGCTTAACCCACTAACTATTGGCATTAAGAGCTGGTCTTGCCGATTTACTTTAACAGCTTCTTCTATAGCAGGAAAAGTAACTGTTGTTTCTTTTACAAATGAGGCTGTTTCTAAACGCACCAAATCACCCATGTGCGCAGGGTATCCTAATTCTTTTCCGATATCCTGACATAACGTTCGTACATAAGTTCCCTTTGAGCAAACAACTTTAAACCAGAAGGAATTAGTATCATCATTCTCCCCAGAATTTGCTTGTCTCTCTATATTATAAATAGTAACTTCTCTTTTGGGTCTTTCTACAGTTTCGTTTGCTCTGGCATATTCATAAAGCTTCTTCCCATTAACCTTTACTGCAGAATACATGGGAGGAATCTGAGTAATTATTCCCTTAAACGATTGTAACACATTTTTTATATCCTCATCAGTTGGAGGTGCAAGGACAGGCGCTTCTTCAATGACTTGCCCATGTGAATCCTCGGTATCTGTTGCTGTTCCCAGTCTCACTTCTGCACTATATGTTTTCTGTGTGTCGGTTAAGAAAGGAACAATTTTTGTAGCTTCTCCAATACAGATTGGCAAGACACCTTCCACTTCCGGATCCAGCGTCCCTGTATGGCCCACTTTTTTCGTTTTATACAATTTCCGCACTCTGATTACACAATCATGAGATGTCATGCCTTTAGGCTTCCATAATGGTAAAATGCCATTCATACAATCAACCCCCCTAAAAAATAATTATAATTATACCCATGGAAAAAAACTGACTCGTTACGACGACGAGTCAGATTTATATAACATTTATTTATTAAGATCGCGAAGAATTGCTTCTATATGATTACCATATTCATAAGCTTCATCAAATTCAAAAGTGAGTTCTGGTGTTTTCCGAAGTCGAATTCGCTGACCAATTTCAGAGCGAATAAACCCTTTCGCTTTAGCTAGCCCTAAAAGTGTATCCTGTTTTTGTTGTTCTTCACCTAATACCGATATGAATACTTTTGCCTGCTGTAAATCACCTGTTACTTCTACGTCTGTAATTGTAACAAAGCCTATTCTCGGATCTTTTAATTTTCTTGTCAGAATTTCTCCTAACTCTTTCTTCATTTGTTCTGCTACACGGTTCGCACGTAATTCAGCCATTTTTCCTCACCTCAATAGTTGTAGCACCTGAGCTTATAAACGCTCTACATCAGTAATAGTGCGCTCAAGCTCCGGGTACGTATCAATTACTCTCAGTACTTCCTGGATTACTTGTTCAGCATGAGTCAAATCTGTAGAAATGGTAACCACACCTATTTTTGTACGTTGCCAGAGATCATGATAGTCCAATTCAGTAACTGCTACATTAAAATTATTTTGCAATTTAGCCATAATACGTTTAATTATTGAACGCTTTTGCTTCAGTGAATGCCCATCATACATCATACACTCAACCTCTGCATAGAGTATCATTTTCGTTCAATTTCCTCCATTACAAACGCTTCGATTATGTCGCCTTCTTTGATATCGTTGAAATTTTTAATTGTAATACCGCATTCGTAATTCTGCGCCACTTCTTTGACATCGTCCTTGAAACGTTTCAATGCATCGATTTCCCCTTCATAATAAACGACTCCATCACGAATTAATCGAATACCAGCGTTTCGGGTGATTTTACCTTCTGTTACGTAGCTGCCTGCAATCGTTCCAATTTTTGATACTTTAAATGTTTCACGTACTTCCGCCTGACCAGTAATCTTCTCTTCGTATTCTGGGTCAAGCATTCCCTTCATCGCCGCTTCAATTTCTTCAATCGCTTTATATATAACACGATGTAGTCGTACGTCTACCTTCTCCGATTCTGCTGCTTTTTTGGCGTTAACATCTGGACGTACGTTGAATCCAATTACAATTGCATTCGAAGCAGAAGCCAAAATAATGTCGGACTCTGTAATTGCACCTACTCCAGCGTGAATAATTTTTATCTTAACACCCTCAACTTCAATTTTCTCTAAAGACGAAGCCAGTGCTCCAGCAGAACCTTGTACATCTGCTTTAATGATAATATTTATTTCCTTCATTTGGCCTTCTCTGATTTGTTCAAACAGGTCATCTAAGCTAACTTTTGTTTGCTCACTGCGGTTCTCCTGAATATACTTCTGGTTTCGCGCCTCACCAATTTGACGGGCCTTTTTCTCGTCTGTAAAGACAAGGAATTGGTCACCGGCTTGCGGCACATCATTTAAACCAGTAATTTCAACAGGAGTTGATGGACCTGCCTCTTTAACTCGTTGTCCCAAGTCTCCTACCATGGCACGTACTCGGCCATATGCATTACCCACTACAATAGAATCTCCCACATGTAATGTGCCATTTTGGACTAATAGTGTTGCTACAGATCCGCGTCCTTTATCCAATTGTGCATCGATTACAGTACCAAAGGCATTTGCACTCGGGTTCGCTTTTAACTCTTCAACTTCAGAAACAAGTACAATCATTTCCAGCAGATCATCGATACCTTCATTTTTAATCGCTGCTATATTAACAAAGATTGTGTTACCGCCCCAATCTTCTGGAATTAATTCGTATTCAGTCAATTCCTGCATAACGCGGTCTGGATTTGCTCCTTCTTTATCCATTTTATTAACAGCTACAATAATCGGTACTTCAGCAGCTTTTGCATGATTAATTGCTTCCACTGTTTGAGGCATAACACCGTCATCTGCTGCCACAACCAGGATTGCGATATCTGTAACCTGTGCTCCTCGTGACCGCATACTTGTAAACGCAGCATGCCCCGGAGTATCAAGGAATGTTATTTTTTTACCATCGTTTTCTACTTGATATGCACCGATGTGCTGTGTAATTCCTCCAGCTTCACCTGCAGTCACTTTGGTTTGGCGAATAGAGTCCAGCAAAGTAGTTTTCCCGTGGTCGACATGTCCCATTATTGTTACAACAGCTGGTCTTTCAATCAGGTCAGCATCATCTTCTTCGATCTTGTACTTCTCGAGATCCGTATCTTCCAGAATTATTTCCTTTTCGACCTCTACACTAAATTCTGAACAAATAAGCTCAATTGCATCATCATCCAAGTCCTGATTTTTAGTAGCCATCACACCTAGAAACAATAGCTTTTTAATTATTTCAGAAACATCTTTGTTAAGTTTACCTGCTAGTTCACTTACTGTTAATGTTCCGCTATAAACGATTTCTTTAGGAGTTTCCTTCACTACCGGCTGTTTAACAGGAGCAGGGTTAGTACTTTTTCCCTTTTTATTCTTTTGATTCCTGTTCTGATTTTTATCTTGTTTATTATGTGGTTTCTTTTGTTGGTTCGCCGTATTATTAGGCTTGCTTTTATTCTCTTGTTTATTACTATTTTTATTCACTGATTGAGTTGTCTGTTTTGTTGAGCCTTCACTTTTGGTCTGGTTAGTTTTTTCTGCAGGTTTAAATTTAGCATCCAACTTGGAAATGATGTCAGTTGAGATTGTTGACATATGGTTAGATACTTCCACATTTAAATCCTTTAAATAATTAATTACATCCTTACTTGACGTATTATTCTTTTTTGCATATTCATATACACGTATTTTACTCATACGTTCACCCCCGAATTTAATTACCCGAGTAACGATTTAATCTTAGTAGCAAATCCTGCATCTAAAATAGCAATAGCTACCCTTTGGGATTTTCCTATAGCATGCGATAAGGTTTCCCTATCGTCTACAATTATAAATGGCACACCAAATGAGTTACATTTATCAGTTAGCTTCTTTCTTGTCTGTGGTCCGATATCATTAGCAATCAACACTAGCTTAGCTTTTCTCTGTTGAATATCTTTTACGATTGTCTCTTCTCCCAAGGAACATCTTCTTGCACGATAAGCAAGCCCAATCATATTTAAATAGTTATTTTTCATGTTGTTTGCCTGTAACCAATTCTCTTAATTCATCATAAACCGCTGAATCTACTTCCGTATTAAGCTGGCGGCTCAGGACATTCATTTTTTCAGCCTTAGCTATAATTTCAATATCCCGTGATAAATAAGCACCTCGGCCGTTTTTCTTTCCTGTAGGATCAACAAAAACTTCCCCTTCTTTGTTCCGGACAATACGTATGAGACTTTTTTTGGGTTTCATCTCATTCGTTACGACACATTTCCTTTGAGGTACTTTTCTGTTCTGGCTCATCTTATTGATCCTCCCTTACATAAACAGGTCGTTATCATTGTTATTATCAGATTCCTCTGCTTCAATGTCCGATAAGAGCCCTTCTTCTCGTGCTTCTGTTTCACTCTTAATATCAATTTTCCAGCCTGTTAACTTGGCAGCTAATCTTGCGTTCTGGCCTCGTTTTCCAATGGCCAGGGACAATTGATAATCGGGTACTACTACAGTAGTTGCTTTTGCCTCATCATTCACCAGTACTTCAACAACTTTTGACGGACTTAATGCATTGGAAACATAAACAACTGGGTCATCAGACCACTCTACGACGTCAATTTTTTCCCCTTTTAATTCATTAACGATTGCTTGAACACGTTGTCCTTTTTGCCCAACACACGAACCAACCGGATCGATATCTGGATCTGGTGCATACACAGATATTTTTGATCGGTCCCCTGCTTCTCTGGCAACAGACTTAATTTCTACAATGCCATCATAGATCTCTGGCACTTCCATTTCAAATAAGCGTTTTAAAAGACCAGGGTGTGATCTCGAAATAAAAATCTGTGGACCTTTACTTGTGTTTTCCACTTTAGTCACAAATACTTTCAAGCGGTCATGCACATGGTATTCTTCATTAGCCATTTGCTCTGCTTCAGCCAGTTTTGCTTCAATTTTACCAAGATTAACATAAACAAATCTCGGATCTTTTCGCTGAATAATACCTGTCATGACGTCTTCTTCCCGATCAGCATATTCAGAAAATATGACACCACGTTCTGCTTCTCTAACCCGTTGTGTCACCACTTGCTTTGCAGCTTGAGCTGCAATTCGGCCAAAGTCTTTGGGTGTTACTTCAACTTCAATAACATCTTCTATTTCGTAATTGGGATCTATCTTCTTTGCTTCTTCTAATGAAAGTTCTTCTTGTGTATTCTCTGCTTCTTCTACAACCAGTTTTCTTGAAAAAACACCCATTTTGCCAGTTTCTTCATTAAGTTCTACCCGTACATTTGTCGCAGACTTAAAGTTTTTTTTATAGGCGGAAATTAAGGCTGCTTCCAATGCTTCCAATAAAACATCCTTATCAATTCCTTTTTCTTTTGCTAAATAATCAATCGCGTCAAACAACTGACTGCTCACTTTTATTTTCCCCCTTTAAAACATTACAGCAAGTCTTGCTTTTGCTATTTTGTCATATGGAATTTCCACTTGTTTTTTTCGTGTCTTTTCTTTGAACTCTATAGTAAGCATGTTATTCGTAAAGTCCTTTAAAATTCCCTCGTATTCCTTTTCACCATTTATGGGCTCATATAATTTAACAAATACATTCTTATTTAAGTTTTGGTTAAAGTCTTCCTTCGTTTTTAATGGACGTTCAACACCTGGTGAGGAAACCTCTAAAAAGTAAGCTTCTTTTATTGGGTCAGTTTCATCCAGTTTTTCACTTAACTCTTCTGATACATCACCACATTCTGTGATATCAACCCCACCTGATTTATCAATATAGATACGTAAAAACCAATTCGGTCCTTCTTTTACATATTCAATATCAATTAATTCGAGGTCTTTTTCATCTAAAATTGGCTGCAGTAATTCCTCGGTTGTTTTAATCACTTGGGAACTCAACTTTCATCCTCCTTTATTCAGTTGTATTTACTTCTTATTATGAACAAACATACCGTTTTTCATTTGAGTCAATATAAACCCCCTGCCGGAAGATGTGGCAAGGGGAAGATTTACTCAAAGGAATAGTAGTATGAAGAAAGAGTGGGTATTAGCCCACTCTTTTAACCCGTACATATCATTACTTACCAAAAAAAGTATAGCATAAGCAAGCAAATGTTGCAAGATTATCGGGATTTGTTAATAGTTTACCCGTTATCTGATACATTAAAACCAGTTATTACATCATTAACCTCTAGCTTTGAATGTGGATTTATATAATTCTGTAAGACCTGCTGCAATGTACCTTGTGTTTCAACCCTATGACCAAATGATATGTCTAAATCTACAATGTTTTTAACAATTTCAGGACGCAAGCCTGTTATGATTGTGCTGCATCCCATCATTGCAACACCGTCTAATAACTTCATCAAATAATGTATAGCATCGGTCTCCATTTCAGCGATACCGGACATGTCCATTATTAATGTCTGAACCCTTATTTTTCCAATTTCCATTAAAACTTTTTCTTCTATAATATTTGCTCTGTATGTATCAATTTTCCCTATAAGTGGTAAGATGCTGATATTCGCAGATATAGGAATAATTGGTACAGATAAATTTTCAACCAATTTGGTTTGCTGTTCAATTAATTCATCCTTGTAATTTGAATAACTTATGAAAAATCCTTTGAAGAATTCATCAATCAGCTCATTTATTCTACTTCCATCAATATAAATGTCTTCCCAGTTATTATTTTCTTTATTCCGGTCAAACTCATACAAAAAAATCCATAAGGTCTTGCGTATTGCCTGTACCCATTCCAGTTTAAATGAGAGGGGTATAGAAGATTTCGCCCAAGCTTTTCCTTCATACCCGGCAAATTCAATTACTTTCTCAGTTTCTTCTTCAACTACCAGCAGAGTTAACCTATAGGCGTTGTCCAGTAATTGAATATTGCCAATTGACTTTATCTCATCAATTTTATCTCGCACGGTAGAAGCTTCAGCTAAAAGTTTATCTTCAAATTCACTTCTGTTTTCACTCAAAAATTCCTTAATATCTTGTGTTTCACTAAAAATCAGATCCATCCGTTTCCCACCCTTCGCACCCCATATGATTTTTTTCCAATAAATTTATAACATAGGATAAAATTTAAAAATTTTCTTTAATTATAGCATACTACTTTACCATACAAAGGAAATGCAGATAAAAATAAACTGGAATTTGCCGAATTATACTATTTGTTCCTAAAATAAGGATAGTTGGTTTTTTTCAGCCATTCCTTCCAAGCAGCCATGATTGTCCAGGTATTCAATAACTGTCTTAGATATTTTGCTTCGTTCACGTAAATCTTCTTTGGAAAGAAATTCTCCTTCTGCACGGGTTTTAACAATATTTAAAGCAGCATTTGTACCTAGTCCATCTACAGCATTGAATGGTGGTATTAGCGTATTTCCTTCAACAATAAATTCAGTAGCAGTCGATTTATATAAGTCTACTCTGCTAAACGAAAATCCACGCTCGCACATTTCAAGCGAGATTTCCAATACAGTTAACAAATTCTTTTCCTTAGGTGCTGCATCATTTCCTTTTGCTGTAATGCTTTCTATACGTTGTCTTATAGCGTTTGATCCCTTAACCATTATATCTAATTCGAAGTCATCCGCCCGTACAGTAAAGTATGCAGCATAGAATAGTATTGGATGATGCACCTTGAAGTAAGCAATTCTTACTGCCATCAGAACATAAGCTGCAGCGTGCGCTTTAGGGAACATATATTTTATTTTTTTACAGGATTCGATGTACCAGTCTGGGACACCGTGTTTTTTCATCTCATGAATCCATTCATCCTGGAGTCCTTTTCCTTTACGGACAAATTCCATAATTTTAAAGGCAAGTGATGCCTCCAACCCTTTGTGCATCAAATAAACCATAATATCATCACGGCAACCTATAACATCGGGAAGTTCACAAATTCCATCGTTTATTAACTCCTGGGCATTTCCTAACCAAACGTCAGTGCCATGTGATAAACCAGAAATGATTACTAACTCAGCAAAAGTGCTGGGTTTTGTATCTTCAAGCATTTGCCTGACGAATTTCGTTCCAAATTCAGGAACTCCTAATGTGCCTGTTTTACAATTTATTTGCTCAGTCGTTACACCAAGCGACTCTGTTCCGGAGAAAATTTTCATTACCTCTGCATCGTCAGTTGGAATTGTCATTGGATCAATTCCACTTAAATCTTGAAGCATACGTATAACAGTAGGGTCATCATGACCAAGTATATCCAGTTTTAATAAGTTATCATGAATCGAGTGGAAATCAAAATGCGTTGTCCGCCATTCACTTTTTCGGTCATCTGCCGGAAACTGAATTGGTGTGAAATCGAATATTTCTTTATCTTCAGGGACTACTATTATCCCACCTGGGTGCTGGCCGGTAGTTCGCTTTACACCTGTACACCCCTGGACTAACCGATCAACTTCTGCATTTTTATAGACCAAATCTTTATCAGACGCATACCCTTTTACATATCCATAAGCTGTTTTATCAGCTATTGTACCAATCGTACCAGCACGATAAACATTATCTACTCCAAACAGTTCTTTTGTATAATTATGTGCTTTCGGCTGGTATGCTCCCGAGAAATTTAAATCTATATCAGGTACCTTATCCCCTTTGAAGCCCAAAAAAGTTTCGAAAGGAATATCCTGTCCATCTTTTGTCAGAGGTTTATTACAATTTGGGCAGTCTTTATCTGGTAAATCGAAACCACTTCCGACAGATCCGTCCGTAATAAATTCATTGTAATGGCATTCAAGACACACATAATGAGGTGGTAGAGGATTTACTTCAGTAATCTCAGTCATTGTAGCAACAAAAGAGGATCCTACTGACCCACGCGAACCAACTAGATACCCATCATCCAATGATTTTTTTACTAGTTTGTGAGAAATTAAGTAAATGACAGCAAATCCATGTCCTATTATACTTTTCAGTTCTTTCTCCAAACGATCAGTAACCAACTGTGGAATTTCGTTCCCATATATTTTTTTAACACGGCTATAACAGAGCTCACGCATTTCCTCATCTGCACCTTCAATTGTTGGTGTATATAAACCATCCTTCACCGGGGATAGCTCTTCTATTTCATCAGCTAGCGCATTTGTATTCGTTATAACTATTTCTTTTGCTTTTTCTTCACCTAAAAAGCGGAAACAGTCTAACATTTCATTGGTGGTTCGGAAAGGTGTGTCAGGTAATGTTTGGCGGTTTAATGGATTACCAGCCTGGGCAGCTATTAGTATTTGACGGTAAAGCTTATCATGGGCATCAAGGTAATGTACATTCCCTGTTGCTACTACACGCTTATTCAAGCGATTTCCCATATCCACAAGCTTTGTTATTATATCAAGGAGTTGTGCTTCATTCTGCACGAGCTCCTTCTCGATTAGATGAGCGTAATTGGCAGCAGGCTGTACTTCAATATAATCATAGAAAGCTGCAGCCTTTTCTGCCTCATCTACTGATTTTTGCATCATCGTTTCAAATACCTCTCCCCGATCACATGCAGAACCAACTAAAATACCCCCGCGAAGTTTTTGTAAAAGAGAGCGTGGTATTCGTGGAACTCGGTAAAAATAATCTATATGCGCATGGGATACAAGTTTGTAAATATTCTTTAACCCCTCCTGAGTTTTGGCAAGCAATATACAATGAAACGGGCGTGATCGCTGATAAGCATTACCTTCACCCATGTGGTTGTTTAGCTGATTATGGTTAGTGATTTCTTTATTCAATAACCCCTTAGCTAACTTCCAAAATAAATATCCAGTCGCCTCAGCATCATAAATTGCACGGTGATGCTGTGTAAGCTCAATGTCCAAGTGTTTACACAAAGTGTTCAGACGGTGGTTTTTTAATTCCGGATAGAGGAATCGTGCAAGTTCCAGCGTATCAATTACTGGATTAGTTGCTTTTTCATAATCTATTTTTTTGAATCCCTGATTAATAAACCCCATGTCGAAGCTGGCATTGTGCGCCACAAGAATACTATCTCCAATCCACTGATGAAAATCTTTTAGCACATCAGCAATTTCTGGGGCATCTTTAACCATATCATCTGTAATACCAGTCAGATCTGTAGTTATTTGTGCTAATGGATGATGAGGATTGGCAAATGATTCAAAGCGGTCAATAATTTCACCTTCATGGATCTTAACCCCTGCCAATTCAATAATTGTGTCATAAACAGCAGATAAACCTGTTGTTTCCACATCAAACACTACATATGTCCCTGATTCCAAGTCAATGTCTTTTTCATTATAAGCAATAGGAACACCGTCATCGACCAGATTTGCTTCAAGTCCGTACAATACTTTAATACCATTTTTCTGACCTGCAGCATGTGCATCAGGGTATCCTTGAACACCGGCATGATCCGTTATAGCAACTGCTTTATGGCCCCACTTTGCAGCCTGGGTGACTAAATTTTCAGGCGATACAACAGCATCCATTTGGCTCATCGTAGAGTGGGCATGCAACTCGACTCGTTTGGCATCGTCCGGAGCCGTGTCCTGTCTAGATTGTATTTTTACTTCATGAATATCATTAGCCATCATGGCAAGTTCATTTGTATACATATCTGTTTGAATACTTCCTCTGGCTTTGATCCACATTCCTTTACTCACTCTATCAAATTTCTGTTCATCTTCGTCCCCTTTAGAAAACATTTTAATTTGAAGTGAGTCTGTATAGTCCGTTGCTTTAATAATTAACAGACTTCTTCCTGACCGCAATTTACGTACCTCGGCTGAAAAGATATAACCTTGGACAGTTACTCGGCGCTCCTCGTCCTGTATTTCTTCCATCTGCAGTGCTTCATCTTTAATTTTATAGCCTAGCATAATTGGTTGATTATCACTTTGTAATTTACCTTGATCACGCTTTTCCTTATCCTGTACCGTTTTTAAAATTAGTTGTTGATCTTCCTTAGCAGTTTGTTCTCTAAACTTTTGTATGGCTGCTTCTTCGTTTCTGATCTCCAGATCAAGTGAGTAACTAGAGATACCTACCTTCTTACAATACTGCTTGAAATTTTCTTCTAATCGTTTTTTCAAAGAGCGTGCCTCGGCTTCATTTCTTGCAGAAAGCATAAGTTTATTATTATTAACAACGGGATTCTGATTGTTTAACAAATCACTATAAGCAGGCGATAAATCAGTTAAAGTTCTCAAAAAAGATTTCCAATAATCGCAGACGGTAGCATCATCACATACTTTGTCTTCCGTATCTACTGTCAAGTCAATTACTGCGATCTGTTGAAAACTTTCCCGTAACTTTTCATTAAGTAGTTGATGTACTTTTAGAGGTAGGACTCGTTTAACATGGACATAAAAATGCCATGTCTTCGTTCCTTTATATACCTCTAACTTATCTAAGTAACTATCTATAAAATAATTATTTATCATTTCTTCTGGAATTTGTAATTGTTTTAATAACAAATTCATCTTTTCCTTTTTTGAGATATCCATAGACTCTCCTCCTCTAAAGCAGAAAACTCAGCAGCTAAATATATATAGATCAGTACCATATTACCTCTTGTTAATTATGGAAAACCCTTGCCACTGTTAGAAGACAAGGGTTTTCATATTCTTTATTATAAAAGATCCATTGTATTTACCCTTGGTTTGCGTCTTATAAGAAAAGACGCTGTATATCGTTCCAGGTTACAACGATCATCAATAACATTAATAAAGCGAACCCGACAAAATGAACGATACCTTCTTTTTGTGGGTCAATCGGTTTTCCACGGACAGCCTCAAGACCTACAAAAAGTAACCGGCCTCCATCTAGAGCAGGAAGAGGAACTAAATTAACAATTCCCAGATTGATACTAAGAATAGCAGTCCACATTAAGAAATTCATAAATCCTGTTTGAACAACTTGATCGGTTGCATCATAGATACCTACAGGGCCAGACAACATGTCAATAGAATACTGTCCCGTAACCAACATAAAGAGATTTGTTAATATTAATTTTGTTGTGTCATAGGTTTGAGTAAAGCCATATTGGAATGTTCCTGTCAGTGATTTTTGAAAAGCTCGCTGAACACCAATTTGTCCAATTGACATTCCTTGTGCATCAATCTCATTTGGAATAACAGTAACTGCTTCTGTTGTTCCATTACGTTGAAGCGTCATGTTTAATTCAACATTCGGATTATCCCGGACAATAACAGTAAATTCCTCCCATGTAGAAATGGAAGACCCTTCTATTTGAACAATTTCATCTCCACCCTGAAATCCTGCTTGCTCAGCTGGACTTCCTGGCTGTACTTCATCTATTAAAGCATTTTCAGCTGGTACACCTTGAATAATACCTAAAATGAAGAATATAAAAATCGCCAAAATAAAATTCATCATCGGACCAGCAAATAACTGCATCCCTCTTTTTCCCACACTTTTAGAAGCAAACTGACGGTCATAGGGAGCGATTTGCGTTTGCCTCTCATCCATTACAAAGAAAGCTTTCGAGTCTACTTCGAATATCAATTTATGATCATGCTCATCAATTTCATAACCTTCAATTACCAGTTGATGATCTAAATCAGCATGTTCAACCTCAATAACACGTGCATTTGGATATTTTGATTTATTGTTTACAATTATTTTATTAACTTTTCCTTGATCGTTAAACTCAAGCCCTATATGGTGCCCTGGCTTCAATTCAATAATTTCGGGATCTTCACCGGCAACTCGAACATATCCACCAATCGGAAGCAAACGAATCGTATAGACAGTTTCATTTTTTGTAAATGCAAAAACCTTTGGACCAAATCCTATTGCAAACTCCCGGACAAGCATTCCAGCACGCTTTGCAAATATTAAGTGACCCCATTCGTGGATGAATACGAGTAATCCAAACATAAATATAAATGCTATAACTGTGTTCAAAAGTAGCACCTTCCTTCTATTAGTTTAGGAGTACTCTGTTTTTTCTTGTATCCTATTTTAGTACAGGCTTTATAAGTATATTCAAGCCGGAGCAGAATAATTAAATAAACTGGATAAAATGCAACAAGGGAAAAACAAATAATACGCTATCAAATCGATCTAGTATCCCACCATGCCCTGGCAAAATATCACCTGAATCCTTCACACCATAATGACGTTTAAACGCCGACTCCACTAAATCACCAATTTGTCCCGCAATCGATGCTAAAATAGTCACAGCAATTATAATAAACATCGAATATGGAAATGGGTTAATCAGATGGTAGGCAACACCAGTTACACATGCCAGTACGATACCACCTACTGCACCTTCTATTGTCTTGTTTGGACTGATCTCAGGCCATAACTTGTTTTTACCGATAGCACGTCCAAAAAAGTAAGCACCTGTATCAGTTGCCCAAACAATAAAGAACACGTAAATTATATTGCCAAGCCCCTGTTGTGCATCTCTTGTTTCAATTAAGAAGAAAAATCCCATGCCCACATATAGGGTAGCTAAAAGAATAAAACCAGCGTGATCAAACGTGAATTTATTCTTAACTAATACTGTATAGGATAATAGCAACATAACTACAATCATAATTATTTCAGATTTTGAAATCCAGCCTGTTGGTATAATATCAGCTTCAACCGGCAGCATAACCAGCCATAGTAATCCTATGGCTAAAACAGATGATACAGAGTATTTTCCTATATTACGCATTCTCATTAATTCAATTAATCCGACTGTGGCCATTACATACACCAGCACAGTGAAGGGCCAATCACCAATAATTACAAAAGGCAAAAAGAAAATGAGTGCTATAATGGCTGTTATAATTCGTTGTTTCATAAACTTCCCATCACCTTAAATACCTCCATAGCGTCTTTTTCGCTGCTGATAATCTAGGAGAGCTTGTTGATAAATAGCTTCATTGAAATCCGGCCACAATACATCCGTAAACCAAAACTCAGTATAAGCCAGCTGCCATAATAAAAAGTTACTTAACCGTTGTTCTCCACTCGTACGAATCAACAAATCAGGATCACACAACCCTTGTGTATATAAGTATTGTGAAAATGTTTTTTCATCTAATGTATCAACAGATATTTTCGACCCATCAATATCAATCATAATTTTTTTTATTGCTCTTATTATTTCAAATCTACTTCCATAGTTTAAAGCAAAGTTTAATAATAATCCATTATTATCTTTTGTTTTATCTTTTGCGTACTGTATTGCTTGTTTCGTATGTTCAGGTAAAGCATCAAAATCTCCAATTGTATCAATTCTTACATTATTTTCTATCAAATCCGGCAGATAAATATGCAAAAATTCTTTTGGCAGCTTCATTAAGAATTCGATTTCTGATTTAGGTCTTTTCCAGTTTTCCGTTGAAAAAGCATATAACGTTAGGATCTGGACATTGAATTTTGTAGATGCTTTTACAATATTTCTAACTACTTCCATACCTTCTTTATGACCAGCAATTCGCGGTAATCCCCGCTTCTTGGCCCATCTTCCATTTCCGTCCATTATGATAGCGACGTGGTTAGGAATATTTTCTATTGTAGTATCATTGATTTCGGTATCCGTTTGTTTACTTTTGAAAAAAGGAAGTTTCATTGACATGTTCTGTCCTCCGAATGCTGTTGATTATCCATTTACAATCCTCTCAACTATAATCACTATGAAGGAAAAAGAATTATATAACTATAAGATCCAGTTTGGATGATCCCTATTATATCATTAAACTCATGACGAATATATCGATTATAGAATAAGAATACAAAAGCCCCCTTAAATAAGAGGGCTTTACAGACTTATTTTACACTTTATTAAATAAAAAATAAAGATTTTAAAGAAGAAAGTATAAGGAAATCTCTTTTGAATATTCATACAGCTACATGATAAGTACGTTACTTTTCAACCATTGTAGTGTACTATACTTCAGTAATTTCTGCTTCCTTATCTTTTGCAAGTTGATCAATGTCTGCTATACGATTATCCGTCTCTTTTTGCACAACATCTTGCATACTGCGAAGCTCATCCTCAGTAAGGTCGCTGTCCTTTTTCAACTGGTCATTTGCTTCACGGCGAATATTTCTTACTTGTACACGTGCTTCTTCAGCATATTTGCCAACAACTTTCACTAAATCTCTACGTCTTTCCTCTGTTAAAGCAGGAATATTTATACGGATTACATTGCCATCATTTGATGGAGATAATCCTAAATCTGCTTTTTGAATTGCTTTTTCTACATTAGTAAGAGCTGTTTTATCATATAGTGTGATAAGAAGCATTCTTGCTTCAGGTGCTGATACAGTTGCAATTTGATTTAATGGGGTAGATGCACCATAATAATCAACATAAATATTATTTAAAAGGTTTGGGTTAGCTCTACCTGCTCTTACTGTTGCAAGACTTTTAGAAAAAGCCTGAACAGCCTGTGCCATTTTTTCACGCATTTGATTCATAATAGTATCTGACATGTTTATTTCCCCCTTATCGTAGTTCCGATCGTTTCACCATTAACGACCCTTTTAATATTACCTTCTTCAGTTATTGAAAATACAACCAATGGAATATCATTATCCATACATAATGTCGAAGCGGTTGAGTCCATTACTGCAAGCCCTTTATTAAGTATATCCATATAGGATAATTCTTCAAATTTCACGGCATCTTCGTCAAGTTTCGGATCTGCGGAATAAACGCCGTCCACATTATTTTTAGCCATTAAGATAACATCTGCTTCAATTTCCGCAGCGCGTAAGGCTGCTGTAGTATCGGTAGAGAAATAAGGGTTTCCAGTACCTGCAGCAAAAATCACTACCCGTTTTTTTTCTAAATGGCGAATTGCTTTTCTCCTTATGTAAGGCTCGGCAACTTGTCGCATTTCTATTGATGTTTGTACACGGGTTGGTATACCAACCGTTTCTAAACCATCCTGAAGAGCTAGTGAATTCATAATAGTGGCTAGCATACCCATGTAATCTGCAGTTGCACGATCCATTCCCATTTCGCTTCCTACTTTTCCACGCCAGATATTTCCGCCACCAACAACAATAGCTATTTCAACGTTTAATTCTGCCACTTCTTTTACTTGGTTTGCTATCGATCGAATTATTTTGGGTTCAATTCCGTAACCTTGTTCACCACTTAGTGCTTCTCCACTTAATTTAAGTACGATTCTACGGTAACGAGCTGTTGTCATAATAACCTCCAGAACATTAATATTAGTTTGAATTTTTGTGCATACAGGTCTTAGAATTTTGAAAAAGGGAACACGAATGTCCCCCTTCACATAAGATTTGGTTATTTTTTGATTTGGCTCATTACTTCGTCTGCGAAATTCTCTTCACGTTTTTCCATACCTTCGCCTACTTCATAACGTACAAATGATTTAACAGAAGCACCTTTATCAGAAACGTATTTTTTAACTTTTTGATCTGGATCTTTAATGAAGCTTTGCTCCAATAGACATATTTCTTCAAAGTACTTGCCTAATCGGCCTTCAACCATTTTTTCAACAATTTTCTCAGGCTTTCCTTCATTTAACGCTTGTGTTTTTAGTACTTCACGCTCACGATTTACCTCATCTTCAGAGACTGCATCACGTGAAACATAGCGTGGATTAACCGCTGCTACGTGCATCGCAACATCCTTAGCAACCTGTTCCTCCGTAGTACCTTCAAGTAATGCTAAAACACCAATACGACCACCCATATGAAGGTACGCACCAAAAGCATCATTGTCTGTTTTATTCAAAATGGTAAAGCGGCGCAATGAGATTTTTTCACCTATTTTGGCAACAACAGAATTAATAAACGTTTCTACTTTATCGCCAGTACCATGAAGAGGCTGTTGCATAACCTCTTCTACCGTTTTCGGCTGTTCTTTAATAATGTGGCTGCCCAATTCTGATAATAATTGTTTGAACTGATCATTTTTTGTAACAAAATCAGTTTCACAATTTACTTCCAAAAGAACAGCAGTATTATTATCTACTTCCATATACGTAGATCCCTCTGCTGCGATACGGTCCGCTTTCTTTGCTGCTTTTGAAATACCTTTTTCACGTAAATAATCGATCGCTTTTTCTAAATCACCATCAGTTTCCTGTAATGCTCTTTTACAATCCATCATGCCAGCACCTGTTTTTTCGCGTAATTCTTTAACCATCTTAGCAGTAATTGCAATTGCCATTATAGATCCTCCTTTAGATAATTCACCTATGTGTTTTAATTCTGTCACTCGCTTAGTTTTCTCTTAAAAAAGGTGATAAAAGGCTCTTATCCTCTTATCACCTCCACCTTTTTTAATAATTAAGCTTCTTTTGATTCTGTTTCAGCAGCTTCGGCTTCAGTTTCCTCAGCTTTTACTTCTTCTATTTCTTCCTCTTGTTTTACTTCTAAAATAGCATCTGCCATTTTTGAAGTCAAAAGTTTTACTGCGCGAATAGCATCATCATTTGCAGGAATAACAAAATCAATTTCGTCCGGATCACAGTTTGTGTCGACAATTCCGATAATCGGAATGTTTAATTTATGTGCTTCTGCAATAGCAATACGCTCTTTACGAGGATCAATAACAAATAAAGCATCTGGCAGTTTTGTCATTTCTTTAATACCGCCTAGAAACTTAACTAAACGATCTCTTTCTTTCATTAAGTCTACAACTTCTTTTTTTGGAAGTACTTCAAATGTGCCATCTTCTTCCATACGTTCAATGTCTTTAAGACGCTTGATACGTTTGCGAATCGTTTGGAAGTTCGTAAGTGTTCCACCCAACCAACGTTGGTTAACATAGTACATTCCAGAACGAGTTGCCTCATCACGCACAGAATCCTGTGCTTGTTTTTTCGTACCTACAAAAAGAATCGTACCACCGTTTGATGCGATTTCTTTAACATATTTGTACGCTTCATCAACTTTCTTAACTGTTTTTTGAAGGTCGATGATATAAATTCCGTTACGCTCCGTAAAGATGTATTTTTTCATCTTCGGATTCCAACGGCGAGTCTGATGACCAAAATGCACACCAGCTTCGAGTAATTGTTTCATTGATATTGCTGACATAAAAAATTCCTCCTAATGGTTTTTTCCTCCGTTCAGATCATTTCCTTATAACGACCACCTTTGATGATGGCACCATCCATAAGAATTACTGAACGTGTGTTTTCTTTACTTGTTCAAATAAACTTGAACTTAGCATTTACACCAAAAATTAATATATCACATAGAAGCTATGTAATCAAGCTTTTATGCTTTTTTATATAATTTTATTGTTAACTCTGCTTCTGTTTTTCCACAGTTTAGTCTTTGAGCTATTTCTGAAGTTGGTAGCCCCTTATTATGGAGCTGTAAAATATGCGCTTGTAGCGAGGATTCGACAGTATCATCCTTGTCATCTTCCGGAAGAATAGTTTCATACGGTTTTTCAGTACTTGATGGATGGTTTGCTGTTGTTGTGTCATTTGCAACTGATAAGTGTGACACATCATTCATATCAGAATACTCTTTTGGGGTCTTCTTTAATAAATCTTCTTGCAAGCGCTTATTCTCCTCTTTTATTTCTTGAAGATATGTTTCAAAAACCTCTAAAATATCGTTAGTGTCTTCAGGCTTTTGAAATTGCTCCACTTGTTTCTTCAGCTGAAAGATTGCTGTAAGAGCAATGATGTGTAATAAGAAGCTTATAATAAGTATAAATGATACCATTTAATCCCTTCTATCCGTTGAAATCTATTTTCTTTCCTAAATATGGGTGGTTCGCTGTATCTTTCTTTTGATCACTCTCATGCCCATGCATTTCATGCTGATTTAGTTCTTCCTTGTTGTTTTTAGCTTCATTAATATTCTCAAACTCATTAACTCGTTTCCGCCTTAATTCTTCTTGTTTTAATTGGCTACCAGCAAGGGACTCTTGAAAATGTTGACTTTGTTTCAACATTTGTTCTTGAAGTTTTCCTGCGTCCTGTGTCCTCGGAAGTGCCACTTGCATTTCTATTGATTTCCAGCTCAATAGAATCACTTCCCTTTCTTATTAAAATTTAAATGAATAAAGGTTGTAACGTGATTTCATTATTAACTATCTCCATTTGAACATAATGGTGGTTTTGATCTACTAGTCGCTTGTATTTCCCAAAAGTAACCATAACGTTTGAGTATAAATGGTTTCTAACAACCAAACGTGCTTCTCGTTCGCTGCCAATATGTGAATCGGTTTGTTCCAATTTCTGACTTACTTCTTTTAATTGTTCTAGTGCTTTATTCAGAGAGTTTTTTTGCTTAAGCAAGGTAACGCGTAACTTAGGATCCTGAGAAGGATTCTGGGCTTCCATTTTTTTGCCTAATATAGTTAATTTCGTTATTGTATCCTGCAATTCCTTCTTCTTTTCCATTAAACTTATTTCTTGTTCACCTATCATTTTATTGATCCCAAACACTATTTCGGTATGAGTGCTCATTCTGTTACCTATATCTTTTGCTTCAATTGATTTCCCTGCTGAAAGTGAACCCCCGATTATATTTCCATTTTGACAGTATACATGATTCCTAGCTGTACACTCACTATGTAAAATAGAATTCTCAACATACAAATCATTTCCTGCAAATGCACTTCCTTGATTAATGTAGCTTATAGTTATATTTTCACTTGCTTTAATGGTACCTTGTTTAAGCCCTGCTAATCCCTCTGATATATAGATTGATCCCCCTGCAATAACGGTTGCTGCTTCTACCATTCCAAAAATTTTTACATCCCCATCAGCTTTCACAGTATACCCGGTTGGTACATCGCCATGTATTATGATGGTACCAACAAAATCCAGATTTCCATTTTTCATTGAAAGTGTTTCGTTCACTGTGAAAATCGGCTGAACTTGAATTTTACCACCTGAAACGCTTAATTGTCCTTCAGAAGTAGCATAAAATGTACTATCTTCTTCACGATACACTACATTTTTACCTGCTTTATCGATTGCTGGCTTTCCTGGCAGTGCGGGTAGACTCATGCCAAATACGTCTGTGCCCTCCAACCCTTTTGTCGGTTCTTCTTTTTTTGCTAATTTCTGCCCTATATTTACGGATGGGATACGCATTACTTCACGGAAATTCCAGTCTTTAGCTCGATCTATTTCTGCTGTGAAATCCATTTCATACAAGACTTTACCGTCTTTTCCGTTTATTGCCGCATTCCCCTTAGCTATAATTAAGGGGTAGGATTCTACTGGTAAATCAGTTAAGATAGCAACAAAGTTGTCTTGATGAATTCCATAAACTATTTTATTATCAGACAACAGTTGATCAAGGGATTCTTCCGTAATTTCCGCGTCCATCTTGTTGTAAGTTTCTTTTGAATGGATTTGAGCAGTCATTCTATCGGCTGACACGGTTACATAGAAGAACTCATTTAGAAACCCCATAGCCATTCTCCTTTTACACTGTTTATAACTGATTCTGTATTTTTTTTAGTGAGCTTCTCAGTTTGAAAATTGACCTCTTATGAATTTGTGAAATACGTGAGGTTGTTAATCCTAACACCTGTCCTATTTCTGTCAAAGTCAGTTCATCATGGTAAAATAAACTAATTACCATTTGTTCATTATCATTCAACATTTTTATGCCTTCTGTCAGCTCTAGTTTAATTTCACTTGAGAGAACATGCTGTTCAGGTAAAACAGAAGCCTCGTCAGGTATTGTGTAGCCGATTCCTTCTTTCAGTTCGCCATTTCCTTCTTTTGATTTTTCCTCTATTGAGAGTACATTTGCAAACAAAGAATCTCTTATAATAATTTCTACTTCTTTTGCAGTTAACCCACATTTATCAGCAATTTCTTCTGGACTGGGACTTCTGTGAAAACTTTGCTCCAATTCCTGGGAAACCTGTTCAATTTTCTTTACTTTTTCCCGCATGGATCTAGAGAGCCAATCCTCTCGTCTCAGTCCATCAATAATTGCACCACGGATACGAAAAGAAGCATACGTATCAAATTTCAGATCTCGACTGGGCTCAAATTTTTGTAAGGCATCATATAAACCCAATAAGCCAAAGCTTCTTATGTCATCCTTATTCACATTATTAGGTAAGTGACTGGAAATTCGTTCTGCATGAAAACTAACTAAATACATGTAGTTTTGAATCAACTCATTCGCTGCTTCATTATCCTTCTTTTCTAACCAATTATTCCACAGCTTTTGCTCATGAGGAGATTTATTAGTTGTCATTTAGCACTCCTCCTTACCACCATTTTTAGAATAATACTCAAATAAATATTTCCTCTGTATTTACTTTACGGATCTTTAACAAACTTGTACTTGGATTGAATTCTATTGTTCTTCCTGCATTTCCACCCAAATCTGAGGAAACAACAGGTATGTTGCACTCACATAACTTCTCTTTTACAGCCTCTATGTTTCTAGGACCAATTCGCATGATATCTGAATTGGAGGTAAATTGAAACATTTGAGCACCTCCCGCAAGCTTGGCTTGAAGGGCATGTCTTCTTGCTCCTATTTCAATTAATTTATTAATTAGAATTGGAATGGCTGTATCTGCATACTTATATTCATTTATAATTGTTTGCTTGGCCAAGCTAGAACTTGGGAGCAATATATGAGATAGACCAGCAACTTTTTTTCTTGAATCATACAAAACTATTCCTACACACGATCCCAATCCGGAGGTACGAATTATAGTAGGAGTTGTAACTATATTCAAGTCGGCGATCCCAACTTTAACAACTGTTTGAGTATGAGTATCATTCATGATCGTTAATTCCCAAGGCGCTGTATATTTTTGTAAAAGATTCAGGGTCTGGTAATAAAAGAAAATTACCATGTACACCATTCTGGGAATCCTCGCCATTTATCTTTGTATCAATTATGATAGCATGATCAGTAACTTGAGATAACTCGAGTATACCTGCCGTTAAGATAGCTCCTGCCATATCTATACTCAGATACGGGACAGATGGCTGCATATTTATATTGGTAAAATCAGATAAAGCCGATAAATAGGAACCTGTCAATATATTTGCTACCTCCTGTAGAACGGATGTAGAATATTCACTTGGTCCTCCTTGTTGGGATAGAGTGAAACCGGACTCACCTGTCATGTGGCTGACAAGGTATTCTGCTTCTTCTATTGTTAGAATAAAGTACACAGTACCCGGTGTTTCTCCTTGAATACGGAATAGAACTGCTACAATAAGTTCCTCTGGTCCGCCAATCATATCCATCATCTCATCATAACTAACAACATTAACAGAAGGTACCTGCATATCTACTTTTTTATTTAATAATTTTGACATAGAAGTAGCGGCATTCCCTGCACCTATGTTCCCGATTTCTCTAAGCACATCTCTTTGCATCGATGTAAGATCAGTGAATTCCATCTTTTAGCCCTCTACTTGTTTTAACTCAGCTATTTCCTGGCGAGTTAAAACCTTTTGTAAGTTAAGTAGTATAAGTAGACGATTATCTAATTTAGCTACACCCTCAATATAATCCACATGTACTGTTCCGATTACTTCTGGTGCAGGTTCAATTGCATTTTCAGGTATATCAATAACATCATTGGCTGAATCAACAATTAACCCTACTTCCATTTCCTCAAGATAAACAATAATGATCCTGGTGGACTCCGTAAACTCTGTTTCTTCTATATTAAAACGAACCCGCAGATCAATAATTGGGGTTACCACTCCACGCAAATTGATAACGCCTTTTACAAAATCATCCGTTTGTGGGACTCTCGTAATAGATTGTATTCGCTCAATGGATCCGACTTCCTGAACGGATACAGCGTATTCCTCATCTTTTAATTGGAATACAATTACTTTCCTGTTATTTGTTGTTACATTTTCCATTCTATTTCCTCCCAGTAAAGTTTTATATAGTTTCAACTAATTAATAGCCTTCTGATGATTTGGCTCTGATTGAATACTTCCATTCAGTTAACGATTGGGCTGTCGTCGATTCACTTTCCATTTAATTGCCCTCTGTTCTATTCATTAAATTAATAACCATTTTACCAACATTATTTATAGGAACTACGTGATTTACACAATTTGTATTTACAGCTGCCTTTGGCATACCATAGACTATAGCTGACTCTTCCGCTTCGGCGATTACAACTGTGCCTGGATCGAGTTCTTTCATGCGCTTTATTCCCTTTGCTCCATCACTACCCATTCCTGTTAGGATAACTGCTATTTTATTTACCTTTTGGATAGTCGCTGCTGATTCAAACAACATATCCACCGCAGGTCTATGCCCATTTAACAAATCTTCTTTTGTTAATTCAATAGCTAAACCAGTCCCAACTCTTTTGGCTTTCATGTGATAATTACCTGGTGCTATGTACGCTGTATTATCTTTTATAATTTCTCCTTGAACAGCTTCTTTCACATAAACGTTGCTTAATGAATTCAATCTGTCTGCAAGTGATTTCGTAAAACCTGGCGGCATGTGTTGAACAATAAGTATTGGGGCAAGTAGATTACTGGGTAGATCTGTTAAAAGCCTTTGTAACGCTCTAGGGCCACCTGTTGAAGTTCCAACTACTATAATCGTTTTATTATATAAATTGCTTGCTGTTTGCTTTAATGCAGTCTTATGGATAGATACAATTTCTGCAGTTTCGGTCAGTATAACCTTGGAAGCGATAATTACCTTATCGATAATTTCATCTTTAATTGTAGCAATATTTAAAGAAATGGATCCGGAAGGCTTCATAATAAAATCAACGGCTCCATTAGAAATCGCCTCAACAGTTTTGGCAGCACCTTCTTCCGTAACGCTGGATAGCATAATAACTGGAACTGGATTGTCTCTCATTATTTCCCTAAGAGCAGTGAGCCCATCCTTAATTGGCATATGCACATCTAAAGTTACCACATCCGGATGAAGGTTCTTGATTTTTTTCAACCCATCTTCACCATTTCTGGCTGTCGCAATTACTTCTATTCGATTGTCGCTTTCAAGAATATCGGAAATGACTTTTCTCATAAATGCTGAATCATCAATTACGATTACTCGGATAGGCTGCATAATCCGTTTACCTCTCAGTCATAAGTTGTTTTAATTTCTTTACAAAAGAAACAGAGCCTATATTGTTTAATTCTGTGGAGTTTGATAGATAGTTCTTTGTCAGTTGCTTCATCGCCTTTGCAACCGCTGATTTTTCGTCCAACAACACATATGGAGTTTGTCTGATAACAGCTTTGGATACAATCTTATCTTCCGGAAGGATTCCCATTTTCTTAATAGTAGTATGCAAGAATCGCTCAACTACTTGAGTAAATCTATCTAGCGATTGGCCACCCTCTTTTTGAGAATACGAACGATTCATAATGACATTAATTGGCATGGCGTATTCAAAACTTAAAATATACTTAACCATACCGTATGCATCCGTAATTGATGTCGGCTCAGGTGTTGTAACTACCAAGCATTCATCTGAAGCAAGGATAAAAAAGATACTCTCCTTTGTAGCTCCAGCCCCCATATCAAATAAAATATAATCATACATTTTCACTAATTCCCTGTATTGGTCAAGAAAGAAATTTCTCTTCTCCTCATCCATTGTAAAAAAATCATTTAAGCCTGATCCACCTGCTATATAAGCAAGATTATTAGGTCCTGTCTCAATGATATCATGAATAGATAAGTGGTCGTTAAACATATCGACAATTGTTTTCTTGGCATGCATTCCTAGTAAAATATCAATATTTCCCATGCCAATATCCAAATCAAATAATAGCACTTTCTTTTGATTGTTTATTAATTCCAAAGAAAAATTTAAGGCAATATTTGATTTTCCGACGCCTCCTTTTCCACTTATAACAGATATGGTCTTTGCTTGCTTCGGATCAAGTGACTCTAGTAATTGACGACGCAAACCAGCAGCTTGATCAATCATGGGTGTGCTCACTCATTATATAGTTAGCAATTGCTTCAGGACTGACACGTTCTAAATCATCTGGAACATCTTGTCCATTAGTAATATATGCAACGCCCAGCTGTTTTTGTGCAGCGATGTTTAGTACACTTCCATACTGTCTTGTTTCATCTATTTTTGTAAATATTAGCTCTTTTAGTTTTAAATGCTGAAACTGGTCAACTATTTCAGATAAATCATTGGGCTTGGCCGTTAGTGATAAAACTAAGAATGTAGTAATTTCCACAGAAGCACTGAGACTGCTCATTAATTCATTAACATACTTCTCATCACGGAAATTACGTCCGGCTGTATCAACAAGTATCAGGTCATACGCTGCAAATTTAGTAACAGCATTTTTATAATCTTCACTGTTGTACGCTACTTCTATTGGTATTTCCAAGATTTGAGCGTAGGTTTTTAACTGATCTATTGCAGCTATCCGGTATGTATCTGCAGTTATAAAGGCAACTTTCTTTTTATTATTCAACTTACAATCAGCAGCAATTTTTGCCAGGGTAGTAGTTTTCCCTACTCCTGTAGGACCAACGAAGTGAACCACCTTCATTTCATCTGTAATGCCATGATAAGTTAATTGGCTTAATCTCTCTATTAATTCCATTCGCACCTCATTTACCAAGGTATCTATAGGAAGTTCCAGCTCCATTTCTTCGTGTTTTCTCATTACTGCAGTTATAATCTGCCCAGCAATATCCAAGTCGACCTCTTGATCCAGCAAATACTGAAACACCACTTGGTAATTAGGTGGGTAATTGTATTTTTCTTTTGAAGTTTGAAGCTCTATCATTTTTTTTAATTGCTTAATTTCTTTTAATACTTCATTTCCTGATTCCTTTTTATGAACAGAGATTTCACTTAGCCGCTCTCCATTACGGATTCCATCAATCTGCTTGTATGTCTTAGCTGGCCCAGGTGCAGGATCTAATGCCGCAACTACTTCAACTTTTGTCTTTTTGAAAAAACCTAAAAATCCGCCATGTTTTATTTCTTTAGAATTTAAAAGAACAGCATCAGAGCCTAAATCTTTTCGTATTTGCAGCATTACTTCCGGCATTGTGGCTGCCACGTATTTTTTTACCTTCATGCTATATTCACCACCCCAACACTTTGAACCTGTACACTAGGTTCTAATTCATTATAGGACAACACAACAACCTGTGGCAGAAAACGATCCAATAGTTGTTTTAAATACATCCGGATTGCAGGTGAACATAAAACCACTGCTGTTTCTTCCTGTAATGTTAATTTTTCAACTTCTTCATGGATTGTTTTGATAATAGATTGCTGTGCATCTGGATCCAGCGCCAAATAATTCCCGTGTTCAGTCTGTTGAATGTTTTCAGCAATTAATTTCTCTACTTTGCCGGATACTGTTATGACTTTCAAAGACATATCCTCCTGTGCAAATTGTTTCGTTATCTGAGAAGATAACGCTTGCCTCACATATTCTGCCAGTAACTCTGTATCACTCGTCATTTTTGCAAAGTCAGCCAACGTTTCAAAGATTATCGGCAGATTACGGATTGAAATATTTTCTTTTAGTAATTTTCCGAGCACTTTTTGGATATCCCCTATAGCCAATGGTTCAGGAGTGACTTCTTCCACCAAAATTGGGTAGCTTTCTTTTAAGTGATCAATTAACTGCTTTGTTTCCTCTCTGCCAAGTAACGTGTAAGCGTGTTTCTTAATTACTTCAGTAATGTGTGTCGAAACAACTGAAGGAGGGTCTACCACTGTGTAACCCGATAACTCTGCCTCGTCTTTACTGTCTTCATTAATCCACTTTGCCGGTAATCCAAAAGCAGGTTCTTTAGTTTCTATGCCCTCAATGGAATCATCCTCCAGATCAGGTGCCATAGCCAAATAATGATCTAATAATAATTCCCCAAAAGCAACTTCATTTCCTTTTACTTTTAAACGGTATTCATTCGGATTCAGTTGAATGTTGTCACGAATTCTAACTACTGGTATAACAATACCAAGCTCAATAGCCAATTGTCTGCGAATCATAATGATACGATCAAGTAAATCACCACCCTGATTTGCATCTGCCAATGGAATTAGCGCGTAGCCGAATTCAAATTCAATGGGATCCATATTCAACAGACTAACCACATTCTCAGTTGATTTCATGGAGGAGCTTTCTGCCTGATCTTCTTCTTCGATATCAGGTGCTTCTGGCACTTTATCTTCTCTAAGCAGGAGAAAACCGCTGAGAGCAAGTATTCCTGCAAGTGATGTTGTAAGGAGAAAATTAATAGGCGTTAGCCCAAGTAAAAACAGAGTACCCGCTGCAATAAATAAAAGTTTCGGATATTGCAGAAGTTGTCCAGTTACTTCCGTTCCTAAATTCCCAGTAGTTGTTGCTGTTCTTGTTACAACAATCCCGGTTGCAGTTGCGATTAGTAATGCAGGTATTTGGCTAACTAAGCCATCCCCTACAGTTAAGCGCATATAAACATTAATCGCTTCCTGAAATGACATATCCATTTGTACCATTCCGATAATAAGACCAAAAATGATGTTAATTAAGACAATAATAATCCCTGCTATAGCATCGCCTTTAACGAATTTACTGGCACCATCCATGGAACCGTGAAAATCTGCTTCATTTTCAACTTTTCCACGTCTTTCTTTTGCTTGCTGCTCCGATATTAAGCCAGCATTTAAATCTGCATCAATGCTCATTTGTTTACCTGGCATTGCATCTAAAGTAAAACGAGCAGCTACTTCCGATACCCGCTCAGCTCCCTTAGTAATTACTAAAAATTGAATGATTACTAAAATAATAAATACAACAAAACCTACCAGTGGATTGTCTCCAATTACAAATGTACCAAAAGTCTCGACGACTCCACCTGCGTCTGCTTCTGACAAAATTGACCTTGTTGTTGATACGTTAAGACCCAGACGAAATAAAGTTAAAAGCAATAAGAGAGTAGGAAAGACAGAAAATTGCAATGCTTCCTGTGTGTTCATAGATACTAGAATTACTATAAGTGCTAGGGTGATGTTACATAAAATAAGTATACTTAAGAGCCATCCCGGTAAAGGGATAACTAACATGATTATTATTAAGATTACGCCTAAAAGTACGGATAAATCACGTGCTTTCATTGATGTCTCTCCTCATTGCTTAAACTTTTTTCTCTAACCGGTATACATATGCCAAGATTTCTGCAACTGCTTTATAAAATTCTTCCGGTATAACATCACCAATCTCGATGGATCCGTATAAGGCTCGTGCAAGCGGTTTATTTTCAACAGTTATAACACGATGCGCCTTTGCTATTTTTTTTATTCTTAGAGCCGTTTGATCTAATCCCTTAGCAACAACATATGGTGCAGTTGCTTTTTCTTCATCATATCTGATAGCGATGGCAAAATGTGTGGGATTTGTAATAACAACATCAGCATTTGGTACTTCGCTCATCATACGGCGTGCAGCCATCTGTCTCTGTTTTTCTTTAATTTTAGATTTAATTAAGGGATCTCCCTCAATATTTTTGTATTCATCTTTAACGTCCTGTTTTGACATCTTCAGATTTTTTTCATAGTCGTAGCGTTGATAAACATAATCGAACACAGAAAGAAATAATAGTGTAAATGTCGCGGAAATCCCCATTATAGTAGTGATTCTGCTAAAGAATGCCAAAGCGCTTTCGGTATCTTTAAAGGAAAGCATCATCATCTCATCTTTATAAATCCAAATTACCGTAAAGGTAACAACACCGATAAATAATATCTTGAAAAAAGACTTTAACAACTCAACTAATGCCCGGATTGAAAAAATACGCTTTGCACCTTGAATTGGGTCGATCTTTTTCAAGTCAAATTTTAACGGTTCAGTTGTAAATAGGAAGCCGATTTGCAGAAAATTAGATGCAAGTCCAGCTATGATTGCGATAACCATAACAGGGGCAAGCATTTTGGCTGCTTCAACAGTTGCTCCCGAAAATACTTGGTGTACTGTATTTTCTGTAACTTCCCAGTGTATAAACTCAGTAAAAGTATGTTCGAACAGTGATGTCATTGTATTTTTTATCGAATTACCAAATACGACTAATATAGTAAAAACAAATAACAATAGAAAAGCAGTGTTAACGTCCTGACTTTTTGCAACCTTTCCTTTCTTACGTTGATCCAGTTTCTTCTTAGGAGTTGCTCTTTCTGTCTTTTCACCTGCAAAGAATTGTAAGTGCATCCTTAAGTGCAAATTAAACACCTCCGAATAATTGCATCAGACCTTGCATTGTTTCAAACATAATCTCAAATAAACTTTTTACTAGAGCTATGTACAAAGCAAGAAAGACCAGTATTGCTACAAAGCTTACAAATATTTTTAAAGGTAGTCCCACAACGAAAACGTTTAATTGCGGTACTGCTCTTGCAATAATACCTAATGCCACATCCACTAAGAATAAACAGCCGACTATTGGTATTGCCATTTGAAATGCAATAAGAAACATTTTATTAAATGCATCGATTACAAATTCAACTATGGAACCATCATGAAAGGGTATAAAGGTCTCAATTGGAATTAAGTTATAACTATAAAAGATTCCATCTATTAATAAATGATGTCCGTTAACCGATAATAGAAATAACAAAGCAATAATATAAAAATATTGGCCTGTTAAAGGACTTTGTGCACCAGTTTGCGGGTCCATCACATTTGCAATTGCAAAACCCATCTGGAAATCAATAAATCCACCTGCAATTTGAACTGCAGAAAGAATAATGTAAGCAATTAAACCTATTAATAGACCGACAAGCGCTTCCTTTACCAGTAAAAATAAATAAAACTCATCAATAGCAACAGCTGAAGAATCAACGGTATAAAACATAATAAAGGTTAAAAAGAAGCTGAAACCAATTTTAAATGGTGTTGGAATCGTTCGGTATGAAAATAGTGGCAACGTAACGAAAAAGGCTGCCACCCGCACAAACATGAGCAGAAAAACAGGAATACTATTGATACTAATAATGTCTAACATGCTTTACCCTACAAACTGATTTAAATTTTGAAATATTTCGGCTGTAAACTCAACCATTTTTGTTAACATCCAAGGACCAAAAAAAACGAGACCAAGAAGAACTGCAACTATTTTTGGGATGAAAGCCAAAGTCTGTTCTTGAATTTGTGTTGTTGCTTGGAAGATACTTACCAATAGACCTACTGCTAATGCTAAAATAAGCAAAGGCCCTGCAACTAATAACACCGTATATATTCCTCTTTCAGCTAACGATAGTACGAATTCACTGCTCAAGCGACACACCTGCTTCTTTATAAATTATATTAATCATCAAAAACCACTTAACAACGAATGTGTTATTAAATACCACCCATCAACTAGTACAAATAAGAGAATTTTAAATGGAAGTGAAATCATAACTGGTGGCAGCATCATCATACCCATTGACATCAGAACACTTGCTACTGCCATATCAATAATTAAAAATGGCACAAATATCATAAAACCCATTTGAAAGGCGGTTTTTAATTCACTGATAGCAAATGCGGGTACTAACGTTGTTATTGGTATATCCTGTATCGTTTCCGGTTGATCCAACTGTGCGTAATTCATAAACAGTGCTAAATCTTTCTGTCTAGTGTGCTTAGCCATAAATTCTTTCATTGGAACGCTAGCTCTTTCATATGCTTCATCCAATGTTATCTCTTCATTAAAAAGTGGTTGCAGAGCTTCGTCATATACATCACCGAATATGGGTGCCATGATAAAAAATGTTAGAAATAAAGCAAGACCTATTAACACTTGGTTGGGCGGCATTTGCTGAGTAGCCAATGATGTCCGTACAAAAGATAAAACGATTATAATTCTGGTAAAGCTAGTCATTAAGATTAATATACTTGGCGCTAATGATAAAACAGTAAGTAATAGTAGTAACTTTACTGACGTAGCAACCGATGAAGGGTCTGAATCAGCAAACATATCTATAAATTCATTCATGTTTATCTTCCTTCTGCCCGTTCTGTTTAATTAACTTTTCCCTGTTTTTCCTAACCTTTTCTAACTCACCCGAAAAAAGTTTCTTGAAGTCACCTTTATCTTGTATGGTCGACCCCATATCTTCTGTAGACTTTTTTCTTAAAATCGATGAAAATAGTGTGCCGGCAGAAACTTCATTCTGAACAGCTTTCTCACTATGTAATAAATCTTCTATAACTTCATTATCAGTAATTTCATGCAGCATCTCTACATTTTCACCTACACCAATTAAGAATACCTGTGTTCCAATACGAACAATTTGTATAGATTTATTCTGTCCTACAGAAACCCCGCCCAGATTCTCCAATGCTTTAACTTGATGAAACAGTTTGCTTCGCTTACTTAGGAACTTCAATAAAAGATAAATAAGTGCAAGGATTAAAAGTAATGCAAAAAACATCTTTACCAGACTAAACAATAAGGAACCAGTGCTTTCACTTTCGATAAGTTGCTCCGTTTGACTGCCTTCCCCGTCAGTTGAAAAACTTCCATCCAAGCAATCAACATCTTCCTCTAAACAATCAACAACATTCATTGGTTTTGCAGCAACACCACCTGTAAATACAATGGAGGTAAGTACTATCATTAAACAGATAGTAAGACTGATTTTTTGTGTCAACATACTCACTCGTTTCTTAATTTAAAGCCTTGGATATAGCTTCTACTACACGTTCTGCCTGGAATGGCTTGACGATAAAGTCTTTGGCTCCGGCTTGGATTGCATCAATTACCATAGCTTGCTGCCCCATTGCTGAACACATAATAACCTTTGCTTCTGAATGTGAATCCTTAATTTGTTTTAATGCTGTTATTCCATCCATTTCAGGCATTGTAATGTCCATTGTTACGAGGTCTGGTTGCAGTTCATTATACTTTTCCACAGCTTGGACTCCATCCTGAGCTTCCCCAACTACTTCAAAACCATTTTTATTTAAAATATCTTTAATCATCATTCTCATAAAAGCTGCATCATCAACAATTAAAATACGCTTTCCCATTTCTAAAACCCCCCGTAATAGTTTACTTCAATTTCTTTAATCGATCTGATTGACTAATAATATCTGTTACTCGTACGCCAAAGTTTTCATCTATTACGACAACCTCACCTTTGGCAATCAGTTTTTCATTTACCAATATATCAACAGGTTCTCCAGCCAGCTTGTCAAGTTCAATTATAGAACCAGATGATAAATCTAAAATATCTCTGATTGTTCGCTTTGTCCGACCAAGCTCCACCGTTACCTTTAATGGAATATCAAGGAGCATATCTAAGTTCCGCTGTTCTACATTGTTTAATTCGACGTGTTCAAAATTAGAAAAAGATGCTTGTTGAACGGTAGTATCTTCGTCAACTGCATTCCCTAAGTACTGTGACTTATGCTGTGCTGCTGTACTATTATTCTCTACTTCTAACTGACTTCCAAGCTCAGAAGTAGAATCCAAAGACTTTTCAAGTGGGACTTCAAGTGCTTCTATAGTTGCAGCCGCCTCATTACTTGCCGGTTCATTAAGTAGTTGATCTACCATCTGTTTTGCAAACTGTAATGGGATGAGTTGCATAATATTAGAGTCTATTAGATTACCGACCTTTAATTGAAATGATACTTTTACAAAAGCTTCTTCAGCAAAAGTGGTTCCCGTCTCGTTCTCTGGGTCCTCGAGCCGTATGATCGGAGGTGATATGTCTATTTTTTTATTAAATACAGTCGACATGCTTGTTGCTGCTGCACCCATCATCTGATTCATCGCTTCTTGTACTGCGCTTAAATGTATTTCTGTAAGTTCTTTATCTGGATTAGTGCCGTCTCCGCCCAACATAATATCAGAGATAATAGCAGCATCATCTGACTTTATAACAAACACGTTTTTACCTGTAAATCCCTCTACATAATTAACTTCTACACTTACAGGTTCAAATGTGAATGCTTCTAGGTCTTCTTTTTTCACCACGCTTACTTTTGGTGTTGTAATCTCTACCTTTTGTTTTAGTATAGTAGAGAGTGTAGTTGCAGAACTGCCGAAAGAGATATTACCTATCTCCCCTAGTGTGTCTTCTTCAATTCCCGATAAATAGTGACTGGCATTTGTATCTTGATTAGCATTCTTTTTTTCTTCGTCATCAGGATTAACTTTTAGAAGTGCATCAATCTCATCTTGAGATAACATCCCATCATTCATCATGTTCATTCACCCCTTTTATTTCTTCCAATACTTGCACTGACATTTTATTTTTAAACTTACCGGGCTGCACATAAAACTTAGCTTCGTCATTAATTGCCAATGTAAGTGGATGATCAATTGGTTGGTTTAGCGCAATAACATCTTGTTCACGTAAGTTCAAAAATTGTTGGATATCAATAGTTGTTTCACCAAGAATTGCTTTCGCATCTACTTCGGCGTTCTTTATATTTTTAGAGAGCTTTTCATATGCATCGGCATCTCTATTTTTTGTAGTTGTTTGCATCCAATAATGTACTGACAATTTTGCTATGATTGGTTCTAACACAATATGAGGGATACATATATTAATCATCCCACTGGATTCACCAATAGCAGTATTCAGCGATACGACAACTACCGTTTCATTTGGTGATACCATTTGTAAAAATTGAGGATTTACCTCAAATTCCTCTAAAACAGGATCTATTTCGACGATAGATGACCATGCCTCTTGAAGATTAGTCATCGCCTTTTCAAAGAGCTGTGACAAAAGTATTGTTTCAATTTCCGTTAAATTATCAACTTTATTTACACTGTTTCCTTTTCCACCAAGCACTCGATCCAGCATTGCATAAGCAATATTGGGGTTTATTTCCATTACGATTCTTCCATCGAGTGGAGCGACGCTATATATATTTAGCACGGTCATTTTAGGAACAGATCTTATAAATTCTTCATAAGGTATCTGATCAACAGAAGCAACTGATATATTTATATAGGTTCTAAGTTGTGCCGAGAAAAAAGTCGTTAATAATCGCGCATAATTTTCATGAATTCTTGATATACTTCTTATTTGATCTTTGGAAAAACGCAGTGCCCGCTTGAAATCATAAACGCGAACCCTTTTTTCCTTTTCTTCTCTTTTTAATTCCTCTGCATCCATTTCGCCCGAAGTAATCGCAGACAATAGAGCATCAATTTCATTTTGAGAAAGAACTTCATCTGCCAAAAACACTCACCTCCGTATTGGAGTACTATATTCGTTTATTTATTGAAGTATTTTACTTATTGTGTAAACATCAGTGATTTTTCCGTCAGTCATAACTTCATTTAACTTCGTTTGAACGATCTTTTCTAAATCAGTAAGCCCCGATTTAAAATCATCTTCATTCATGGTTGCCAATTCTTTAATTAAGATATTTCTTAATTGGAAATCCCGTTTACTTATTTCTGTTTGTGCACCTTTTCCATCTGTTAAAATTTGAAACTGAATCCGTACGAAGCTCCCATCATTTAAATCTGTTGTGATTTCAGGTGATTCATAGGCGTGTTCAATAATATCATCAATTGATTGTGCAGCACCTTCTTTGTCATCTCCTGAGACATTCAGTACAATAACTAGAGCAGTAACAGAACCCAACAACAGAATAACTAATGAAGTAACCATCGTCTTCACCAATTTACTCATTTGCTTCACCTACCTCTATTAATGATTCTTGGATCCCGATTTCCTGATAATATGCTTTTATCAGCGCTGTAACTTCAGTGTGTGGATCCTTTACAATAATTTTCTTGCCGTTAATTAGAGATATTGTTGTATCAGGTAAAGACTGTATTTGTTCAATCATTAATGCATTTAATGAAAATTTATCTCCATTTAAACGAGTTAATTCAATCATAATGTGGGCGGGAGTGCTCTAATTATTAGGCACTCCCTACCTCCTTACTATCGTTTTAAGTTTACAAGCTCTTGTAATATTTCATCAGAAGTTGTAATTATTCTAGTATTAGCCTGGAAACTACGTTGTGCTGTAATCATTTCAGTGAATTCTTCAGATAAGTCAACATTGGACATCTCAAGCGAACCACTGATAATAGAAGCAGATCCTTGTGTTTCAGGAGTGACCCAGGCATCAGCCAAGCCAGCGTTTGGTGAGTCTAAGAATAAGTTACTTCCCGCCTTTTGAAGCCCAGCAGGATTAGAAAAACTTGCTAATGCAATCTGTCCAGCTACTACAGTTACACCTGCGCCGTCTATATAATTTACCGTTCCATCTGTTTGGATACTAAAGCTTTGAGCAGTTTCTGGTAAATTAATACGCGCTTCATTCATACCCATTAGATAATATCCATCAGGATTAACAATATCGCCACTATCATCCAAATAAAAGTTACCTGCCCGTGTATAGAAAGTTGCGTCATTTTCATCCTGTAATACAAACATCCCATCTCCTTCTAACGCTAAATCCAACGGGTTATTTGAAACCTGACGAAAACCTTGTGTATGGATATTGTCAATAGTTCCTAGTTGAGACCCTAAACCTACTTGCGCTGCGTTAACACCACCACGTGCATCTGTTGGGCCTTGTGCACCTGAAGTTGTCTGACTCATCATATCCTGAAAGGTTACACGTCCCTTTTTAAAACCAGATGTATTCACATTGGCGATATTATTTCCAATCACATCTAATTTTGTTTGTGAATTCTTCATACCTGAAATACCTGCATACATTGAACGTAACATAATTTAATCCCCTTTAATGGTTTATAATTAATAGCTGTATCATTCATTCAACAGCTTATTTGGCCTCCCAATAGGGTCCAGCCTATTCGTTAATTAAAATTGTTCCATTGATATTAGTAAAAATTCGACTTGTAGCTTCTTCTCTATTCATTGCAGTTACCACTGTGTTATTTTTTGCACTTATTAATAACGCTGCATCATTCATAACAACCAATGAATCCGTAATTCCTTTTTGTTTGGCTTCATTCATTTTTGTTTCAATTGTTTGCCACTGTGTTTCATTAATAGTAATGTTTCTTTCATTTAAACGCTGTGTAGCATGCTTGCTTATTTTAAGCCCTTGATTCTCAGCTATTAATACATCTTTAAAATTAACCGTATTTTGATTGCTTTTAGGCTTATTCACACGAGGAAACTGCAGAGCATGGTTTTGCTGCATTTGGTGTATACGGTGATCCATCTTACTCACTTCCTTTGTTTTATAACCCTGTTACGATTTATTAGAATTGGACTTCGGGTCACTGACCTGTAATACGGCGTCTGCATATACTTTTTCTCCATTATCCAGCTCTAATATAGCCCAGCCTTCTTTTTGGCTAACCGCAATAACATTGCCTTTTTCAACATCCAATTTTTGACCTGTTTCTTTATCAATTGCCTGGTATGAAATTTCTTTTCCAATCATATGGCTATATTGTATAACAGGAGAAATCAGCTGGCTTTGTACTAAATCATCAATAGATTTTGCCATATTCATCGTTTGCTCTAATGTAGAAAATTGTGACATTTGTGCAATAAAGTCACGGTCATCCATCGGATTAGTCGGGTCTTGATTTTGTAACTGTGTCATTAATATTTTTAAAAACTCATCCTTACCAAGATCATTACTTGGCGCTCGTGAAGTCTGTTGACTTTGTAAATATAACGTTGGATCAATCTTATTCATTCTATCCACCTACACTTTCTCATTCATCAATAATTCATGGAACTGCGCAGCAAAATCATCTTCCGTTTGCTGTTCCTTATTCTGATCCGAATGTGACTGATTCTCTTGATCCTTCAGCTGCTCTTCTTTTGCTTCTTTTTGAACATCCTGTTCTTGCTGTGTATTTAGATTTAGCTCTTGTTTCTCAATAACTACTTGATGTGGCGAAAACATATTTCTCAGCTGACTCATATTCGTTTCAAGCATTTCTTTTGCTGCTAGAGAAGAAACCAATATCTTAACAGTCATTTCTCCATTCACTTGCGTTAAACGAACCATCATCTCGCCTAAGTTATCCGGTCGTAAAGTAATGGATAGTTGATTCGTTCCATTTGGTTTCGATAAAAACTTACTTGAATTTATCACTTTTTGAAACTGTTCAACCATCTGTTTGTCTGTGGATTCTGAGTTCTGACTCGAATTAACGTGAATTACATACTGTTCTAGTCTTGTTATTGGCACAGCTGATCCTGAAGGAGTAATGGTTTGTTGTCCGATAACTCTATCTACCTGTGTCTGATTGTCCATTGCCTTCCCCATCCACTTTGCTACATCTGTACTAGTAACTTTCGACTCCATATACTGACGTCTTTCAGACAATTGATTTCTTTTTTCAAATGCCTGTACTAATTCTTTCCAAATAGCATGCTCTTTTGTTCCTTCATTTTTTAACGAAGATACCGGATCGCTAACCCACTTTTCATTGCCAATTTGTCTTTCTAATGCAGACCATTGCTGTAAGAGATCAAGTACTTTTGGAGCTGACTTAATAAAGTCATTCTTATTAGATTCCATTACTATTTTTTCAATCTTTGAAAAAATAGCTGCAAATTCTTTGTGGATCAATACGATATCCTCATCAGTAAGCTCTGTCTGATTGACAACTGTAGTGTGTTGGTCAGAAGCCGTCGCTTTTTCCATGATTAAATTATTTATCAAAGAATTAATCGTATCCTTTGTTTGTTCATCAACAGCAGCAAGCTCAAGGTGCCCAGAATTAATGAGTAATGAATAGAGCTCTTGCTCACCAGTAAGTGGGTCATTACTTTTCATCCCTTTGTTTGCCCCTGTTTGCTGACTAAAAGATAAGGCTTCATCCAATTCTGATTCCACTTCTGACTGCTCGGTGTTTAATAAAGAATTGAATGATAGGACATCTTCTCCTGAACCAGGCTGTCTAGTAACTCCTGCTGATGTTTTAGGTAGTTGAATTTGTTGAAATAACATTCCGATCGCGTTCACTATTTCACCCCCTTTCAAGTAAGTTTATTTAATTGTCGCTGTTAATAAATAACCTAGTTAGTTCTGCAGCCGCTTCTGTGTTCATAGCTTCCAGAATTTCACCGCGAACCTTATTGGACAATTCACTTAAAATAGCTAGAGCTGTATCATTATCAAGATTTTGTATTATTAATGCTGCCTGCTCATTGTCCATATCTTTGAAAGAGCTTGAAATAGACTTTACTTTATCGCTTCCTTGTAGATTTTCATCCTGATTATCATCTATTTCGGTGGCATTTCGTTCCAGTTTAACTATTTCTAATTCTAATGCCTCTATTGTAGCTTTCATATCAGATACTTCCTGATTTAATTCTTGAATCTCTTCATCTTTATTGTCGATCGTATTTTGCACTCTTTCATCATCACGTTGTACAGATTCTTCTTCAGGTGCTGAGATGATGGAGGAGATAACAGGAATATCACTCCCCTTTTTCTTTACCCAGTCACCAATATCGACACCTGCTAAGGTGAATATAATTACCGCTAAAGTAATTGCGATAACGCCAGGTATAACTATAGCAAACAAAAACCATAAAAATGGATTTGTTTTTTTCTTTTCATTTTTGATTTTATTGACCATTTGCTTCACCTATTTTTATGGCTTAAGTATTGTTGGATTGATATTTCATCCATCGATGCTTTTTCTATCTTTTGCAACTTATCGTCTTCGGATTTTTTTCGTACTTCGATAATTTTTTCAAACTTCTTCACCTCGACATGAGCATCTGTTAGCTTTAGCTGTTTAGATTCCATATCCGATCTAGCAAGTTGTACTTCCCGCTGACGTTTTAAAATTTGTGAATTCAATTTCTCTATAAATGTTAGCTGTTCTCGGATTTTATCCAGGGAAATTATTGTTTGTAAATGATCTTCATATGTTTCTTCAGCTTCTTCTTTTCTTCTTAACAAATTATATAGCTGTGTTGCCATCTCCTCAAAATACGCAGTGGACTGATAATAAGCTTTTTGTGCATCGTTTTTTTCCCTCTCGCGCACATGGAGGATTTTAGACAGAGCTATTGTTTGAGTCATTATTTTCCACCTCCGTTAAGAAGAGCCTTCATTAAATCAATTGTTTCATCAAGTGTTTTGTACTCGAGAATTTCTTGTTTTAAAAATGCTTGTATCTTGGGATAAAAAGAAATAGCCCGGTCAATCTCCTGATTAGTTCCTCTTTTATAGGCACCGATTTGGATCAATTCATTATTTTCTTCATACGTAGCAAGAAGAGAACGTATCTGAAGGGCTGTTTCCTGATGTTCCTCAGCGGTTATTTGAGTCATTACTCTACTAATTGACTTCAATATATTGATAGCTGGAAACTGTCCACGTTCTGCTAATTTTCGATCCATTACAAAGTGTCCGTCCAGTATCCCCCGAACTGTATCTGCTATCGGTTCATTCATGTCATCTCCATCTACCAGGACAGTATAAAAAGCAGTAATAGTGCCATGTAAATTTGTCCCTGTTCGCTCTAGTAACTTGGGCAATGTAGCAAATACAGAAGGTGTATATCCTTTTGTTGTCGGTGGTTCTCCTGTTGCGAGACCTATTTCCCGTTGTGCCATAGCAACCCTGGTCACTGAGTCCATCATTAAATTTACCTGGTACCCCAAATCACGGAAGTACTCACTGATTGCTGTAGCTGTATATGCTCCTTTTATCCGCATTAAAGCTGGCTGATCAGAAGTTGCTACTACCACAATTGTCTTTTTTAAGCCTTCTTCTCCTAGGTCCTTCTCAATGAATTCTCTAACTTCCCGACCCCGCTCACCAATCAGTGCTATAACATTAATATCTGCACTACTATTCCTTGCGATCATCCCGAGCAATGTACTTTTTCCTACACCACTACCTGCAAAGATTCCTATCCGCTGACCTTTCCCTACCGTTAACAATGAATCAATTGCTTTTACCCCTACCTGAATCGGTTCCTCTATAGGTGGACGTAACATTGGGTTAGGAGGTGATTGCTCAGTCAGGTAATTGGATAATCCTTTAGGTAACATAGTTTCATCCAGACTTTTCCCTAGTGAATCTACCACTTTACCAATAAGTCCTCTTCCTATTTTGATACTTAATGGTTTCCCAGTAGATTCAACCAAACAGCCAGGCCCTATTTCTGTTACTTCTGCGTATGGCATAAGTATGATCTTCTCATTATTAAATCCTACAACCTCTGAAAGTATGGGCGCTTTATTCGCAGTAGAAGTATGTATGTAGCAAACTTCCCCCACATTTGCTGCAGGTCCTTGTGATTCAATCATAAGACCTACCACTCGCAAGACTTTTCCATACCGTTTGTGAGTATCCGTTTGGGCAATAACAGCATGATAATTACTTATATTCATTGCTTATTCTCCATTGCCAGTTCATGAAGCGCATCTCGTATCTGTTGCAGTTGTGTATCGATACTGGCATCTAATTGCCCGAACGGATGCTGGATTAAACAGCCATTTTCAGCTACTTCTTCATTTACCTGGATTGATAACTTAGCTTCATTTTCTAGGATTTGATTTAGTTCTTCCTTCTGCTGTAAAACAAATTGATAATTAACAGGATGTAAATAGATTGTTATGACCGACTGATCTTTCAACTCGCCGATTGCAGTTTTCACAATAGATAAAAAGGCGTCAGGGTCTTCTGCTATTTTTTGGTTCATAATTTTTTCTGCCGTATGGATGGCTAACTCTATAATTGTTTCCTCATTTTTATCGATGGTTGTATGATAGTCTGACAAAGCTGACTTAGTTATTGAGTCAGCTTTGTCCAATAAGTGCCTATATTTTTCCAGGCTCTCTTCCTTACCGTTCTTATACCCTGCCTCATAACCGATATGTTCAGCTTCCTTAATGTAATTCTGCTTCTCGGTTTTCCAGTTTTCTTTAGCTGCCTCTATCTCAGCAGTCGTTTCCTTAACAAGCAATTCTTTCTCCTTTAACAGGTTTTGCAGTTCATCATGGGCCTGCTTTAACTCCTCCTGTATGGAATCTTCACTCAAACTGGCAGTATGATCATCACGTTTCCTTAAAAATTCAATTGGTTTTATTTTTATTATCTTTTCGGTATGGAGTTTAGACAATAATATCGTCACCTCCACCACGTGCGATAACAATTTCACCAATGTCTTCCAACCTACGTATGATTGCAACAATCCTCGTTTGCGCTTCTTCAACATCTTTTAGGCGAACTGGTCCCATATACTCCATTTCATCTTTAAATGTTTCAGCCATCCGTTGGGACATGTTTTTAAATACGATGTCCTTCACTTCATCACTAGCTACTTTTAACGATAGGCGAAGGTCTTCATTTTCTACTTCTCTAATAATACGCTGGATAGCGCGGTTATCTAAGATAACAATATCTTCAAATATAAACATGCGCTTTTTGATCTCATCAGCCAGTTCAGGATCCTGTATTTCCAAGGCATCCAGAATTGTTCTTTCTGTACTTCGGTCAACCCCATTCAATACTTCAACTACAGCTTGAATACCTCCGGTTTGTGTATAATCTTCTGTTAGAGAAGCGGAAATATTTCTTTCCAGCACTTGCTCTACCTGGCTGATAATTTCTGGAGATGTTGAATCCATTGTCGCAATCCGCTTTGCAATATCCGCCTGGAGTTCCTGTGGTAGTTCAGATAAAATCTGTCCGGCTTGTTCAGGGTCTAGGTAGGACAATACAAGTGCGATTGTTTGCGGATGCTCGCTTTGAATGAAATTCAAAACCTGTTGCGGGTCAGCCTTTCTAGCAAAATCAAATGGCCTAACCTGTAAAGAAGATGTTAGCCGATTAATAATATTTGATGCTTCACCCTTGCCAAATGCTTTTTCCAACACTGTTTTCGCGTATCCGATTCCACCTTGTGAAATATAATCCTGAGCAAGAGCGATTTGATGAAACTGCTCTAGTACATCTTCCTTCAAACTGGACTCTACCTTTTTCACGGATGATATCTCTAAGCTCAGTTTCTCAATTTCTTCTTCTGTCAAATGTTTGTATACTTGTGCGGATACATCCGGGCCCAGGGAGATTAACAGAATTGCTGCCTTTTGCTTACCAGTTAAAGCACTTTTTTGTCTAGCCACTTCTATCCCTCCTAATCTTCCCCGATCCAGCTTCTTAATAGTTTAGCGAAATCCTCTGGTTTATCTTTTGCTATTTTTTCTAATTGCTTTCTGCGGATAACAGACTCAGATTGCTCATTATCTGGCATATCTGGTACTTCCGTTGTTGTTTGTGCAGTAATTGTTTCTTCAACAATTTCCTCTTCTTCGTTTCTATTACGTATTAAAAGTACAACTAAAGTTATTATGATTATAAGTAAAACCGCTCCTGCTATATACATCCATAATGGGATAACTGGTGCTGGCTGTTCAGGTATTGCAGTATCTCCTGCAAATTCCTGAAATACTATAGATATTTTCTCCTCTGGAATTACTTCCCCATACTCTTTGTCAATTGACGTACCGACAATGGAATTTAAAATAGAAGCTATTCCTGCTTCTACTGCATTTTCATCCTGCTGAGTCAAATATTGAATCCCGTCTTCTGTTGAATCTATAACATTGTTAACGGCTACTTGAATCCCTAAATCTCTTACTTTATAGGGGCTTTCAACGATTTCTTTACGAATGCGGTTAAATTCATTATTAATTGTTTCTTTTACTAATTCATATTCGCCACCTTCGCCTTCCACAGCTCCAGGATAATTAGCTATATCTCCTTCTCCAGTACCTTCGATGCCGCCAATTACTGGATTTCCAGAGTACGTCTCATGGATTGTTTCGATACTTACAGGAAGACCTTCCATATTCTCTAAATCAACCGGTTCAACGAGTTCTTCTATACGATTCTCCTGTGTAAAATCAACATCAGATGTAACCGAAACAATTACATTTTCCATTCCAACCATTGCCCCAAGCATTTGTTGAAGTCTTCGCTGAATATCACGTTCTACGTCTTTTTTTACTGATTGCTGGTAAGAATGTGCATCCTGTGTTCCCTGTGCTGTATGTGCATTTCGATCAAAATACTCAAAAAACTGATTCATTATTACAATGTTATCAGGCGGCAGGTTAGGGACTGCTTTTGAGACCAGGTGATAAAGAGATTCAATCTGATTCCCCTGAAATTGATATCCCGGCTGTGTGCTTAATACAATGGAAGCACTGGCCTCTTGGGTTGATTCACTTACAAAGACAGGATCTTTCGGCATATTTATCATTACTTTTGCGTTTTCAATACCTTCAATTCCCTGCATTAAATTTCCTAATTCCGTCTGCATCGCATCGAGTTTCATAATACTGAATTCATTATCGGTAATTCCCCATGAGGCATTTTCACTAAAGAATGAATAGTCGATGTTACCACTATTCGGAATACCTTGTCCTGCAAGGTCAACAAGAAGCGAATCCACTTGTTGTTCAGGAACAGTAATGGTAGTACCCCCATCTTCTAACTCATACTGAATTCTTCTTGAATCCAACTCTGTTTTTATTTGACCTACTTCTTGCAATGATAAGTTGTTATAAAGTGGGACAAGTTTAGAATTTGTTGTCATGAATGTTATTCCAGCGATTAACAAAATAACAATTAGGATGGAGCCGATAAAGATGCTTTTTTGGCTGGTTGATCGTTTTGACCAAAAAGCTGATGTAGTTTCTTTCCAATTCATTATAGTTTCTTTCATATTTTCCCCCACCATAGTGCCAAAAGATAAAGTAAAAATTCATTTAGAAGGAAGATAATCCCCGACTAAAAGTAATTACATGGCTTATAAAAAACTAAAAATTATACTTGCATGCGCATAATTTCATTATAGGCATCTATAGCTTTCCGTTGTACCTGCACAGTCGTTTCTAATGTGATACTGGCTTTTTGTGCAGTTATCATAACATCATGCAGGTCATCAATTTTTCCTTGTGCCAATGCATCCGTCTTTTGATCTGAAGCTAATTGCGCGTTATTAACATTCTCAATAGCACCCTTTAACATGTTGGAAAAATTAGCTTGTGCTTCTCCAGGCGAATTCATTGTTCTAGAATTAATAGAACCGGGTATAGTAGTTTGAGGGGTGTTATGTATTAGTAAACTCATTTAAAAGTCTCCCTTATCTTTATTTTCCAATTTCCAGTGCTTTCATCAACATACCCTTGCTGGCATTTAATGATGTAACGTTTGCTTCATAGGATCTGGTAGCACTCATTAGGTCGACCATCTCTTTAAGTGGATCAACATTGGGCATTTCTACATATCCAGCTTCGTTTGCATCGGGATGTGACGGATTAAATACCAATTTAAACGGCTCATCATCTTCTCTGATAGCTGATACTTTTACTCCAGAACCTGTACCTGCAGAGGCTGCTTTATGCAAAAATGACTGGAAACTCTTGTCCTGCGGTTCAACCACAACCATTTTTCTCCGATAGGCTTCATATTCTCCATTTTCGTTCATAGTTGCACGAGTTGTTTGTGCGTTAGCAACATTAGAAGAAATAACATCCATACGGAGACGTTGGGCGGTCAACGCACTTGCACTCGAATTAATTGCATTAAATATCGACATCCTTAGCTTCCCCCCCTAATTACTGTTTGCAAACTACCAAACTTGCCATTTATACGATCAACTAATGCTTGATAATAGATTTGATTTTTAGCCAATTCTGCCATTTCCTTATCTACATCCACATTGTTCCCATTGTGGTTAAAGTTAGTGTTTTTATTTGTTGTGATTTGATAGGAAGTATAAGCTGATTGGTCAAATGGTATGTGTTTAGAATGTGTACGCTTTGCCTCGACCCTATTTGACATAGCCTCATTTAGTTCATTTTTAAACACTACATCTTTTGCCTTGTAATTTGGTGTATCAATATTTGATATATTATTGGATATTGTCTGGTTCTTCGTTGATGCATAGTCAAGCGACTTCTCTAAAGTATGAATAGTGCTTCCAAATAAAGTCAAAACCATTCCTCCTAAATATTTCTTTTTAAACGCCGGACATAAAATATAAAACGCCTACGAATATTGTAATTTATATATCCTATAAAGTCTATCTCTTTTCGACATTTTCCCCATTTAGATAATAATATAGTTAAATATAACTAGGTCATTTCTAATGACAAAATACCTTTTTATGTCAAATAAGCGCTCTAATTTATTAAAACCAGCTGCACTTCCCTATTTTATGTCAAAAAATAGCGATAAAAGTAAATTATAATTACTTCAAAATTATAATTTACTTTTATCGCTATATCAGGTTAATTAGTTTAATTTTCATTACTCAATAAAATTTTGCATAAAAAAAAGCTAGAGTCACCTAGCTTTTTTTACTTGTTTTTTATCTTGAACGTAATTTTTCGAGTTCAACAAGGAATTTGTTATTAAGTACTTTAATGTACGTTCCTTTCATACCTAATGAGCGAGACTCAATAACACCGGCACTTTCAAGTTTTCTTAACGCATTTACGATAACCGACCTTGTAATACCTACTCTGTCCGCAATTTTACTTGCTACAAGTAAGCCTTCATTTCCATTCAACTCTTCAAAGATGTGATCAATAGCTTCTAGTTCACTGTATGATAAAGAACTGATCGCCATTTGAACAACTGCTTTGCTTCTGGCTTCCATTTCAATCTCTTCTGTTTTTTCATGTAGTATTTCCATTCCTACAACAGTAGCTCCATATTCAGCCAATAACAAGTCATCATCATTAAAAGTTTCTGTTAATCTACCTAATACTAGCGTGCCAAGACGCTCTCCCCCACCAATTATTGGTACGATTGTTGTTAAACCATTTTGGAAAAGCTCACGGTTCTCAACAGGGAATACAGTCTGTGGGCTGTCGATACCCAGATTTGCAGTCGTCTCACGAATGTTGGATAGTCCCTCTATATATTCTTCCGGAAATTGTCTTTCTTCAAGCATCGATTTCATACGCTCATTTTCTATCTCCTGGTTGATCGCAAAACCTAATAACTTACCTCTTCTGCTCAGAATGTATACATTACCAGTAATTACATCTCGTAATGAAGCTGACATATCATTGAAATTCACCGATTTTCCTGTTGCTTTTTGTAACATAGCATTAATTTTTCTTGCGCGTGTTAATAGTTCCATAATGATTCTCCTTTTTGTTTAATTTTAATTATAGTATAAATTGACTTAAGTCTTTGTTTTTGACAATAGAACTAAGTTTTTCATCCACATATTTAGGTGTTATTTCTATTTCCTCCATACGAATATCCGGTGCTTCAAAAGATAAGTCTTCTAATAGTTTTTCCAGAATAGTATGAAGTCTTCTTGCGCCGATATTATCAGTCTCCTGATTAACTTGGTATGCTATTTCAGCAAGCCTTGTTATAGCATCGGTTGTAAAAACTACATTTATACCTTCTGTTTTCAGTAAGGCTTGGTATTGCTTCAATAACGCATTTGATGGTTCACTTAATATTCGTTTAAAATCTTCTACTGAGAGTTTCTCTAATTCTACTCGAATTGGAAATCTGCCTTGTAATTCTGGAATTAAGTCAGAAGGCTTTGCCATGTGAAATGCACCAGCAGCTATAAACAGCATGTGATCTGTTTTAACAGGACCGTGTTTTGTTATAACGGTTGAGCCTTCAACTATTGGTAAAATATCACGTTGAACACCTTCTCGTGACACGTTGGCTGAATTATCCTGTTTACCTGCAACTTTATCAATTTCATCTACAAATAGAATTCCGGACTGCTCAGCACGCTCAATTGCTTCCTGCGCTGCTTCTTCCATATCAACCAGCTTCCCAGCCTCTTGTTGGGTCAGGACCTTCCTCGCCTCTGTAACAGGTAACTTTCGTGTTTTTTTCTTTTTGGGCATAAACTGCCCGAGAGCATCTTGCATATTCATCCCCATTTGTTCCATCCCTGAACCCTGCAGCATATCAAACATGGAAGGGGGCAGTTCTTCTATCTCCACGGTTACCATATGATCTTCTAACTCACCTAAAGCCAATTGGGACTCTACACGCTTTCGTTTATTCCTTATTTCTTCATCTTTAGCTTGATCCTTGTTTGTATCATCATTATCCGCTTGACCTGAAAAAAACATCTCAAATGGGTTTTTCATCGTCGAATCTTTTTTAGCCTGGGGAACCAGAAGACTTACTAATTTCTTATTAGCCTCCATTTCAGCAATTCCCATAACCTCAGCCATTTTCTCTTCTCTGACCATCCGCATGGACATTTCGACCAAATCACGAACCATTGACTCCACATCCCGACCAACATAACCAACTTCAGTAAACTTAGTCGCCTCGACTTTTACGAATGGTGCACCGACAAGTTTGGCTAACCGTCTTGCAATTTCTGTCTTACCTACCCCTGTCGGTCCAATCATCAAAATATTTTTAGGTACAATTTCTTCTTTGATTGCATCATCCAGCTGCATTCTCCGATAACGGTTCCGTAAAGCTATAGCAACTGACTTTTTTGCATTGTGCTGACCTATGATATATTTATCCAATTGACCAACAATTTGCTTTGGAGTGTAATCTATTCCCATACTTTCGAAAGGCCTCCTTTTAATCAAGCACCTCTAATGTAATATGATCATTCGTGTAAACACAAATTTCTCCAGCAATTGTTAACGCTGCTTGTGCTATTTCCTTAGCTGTTAACTGATTTGAGTATCTTGCAAGTGCTCGACCAGCACTTAAAGCATAATTTCCGCCAGAGCCAATAGCGAGCATCCCATCATCTGGTTCGATGACTTCTCCAGTACCTGACACTAAAAACATATCGTCTTTATTCATAACAATAAGCATTGCTTCCAATTTACGTAGAACTTTGTCACTGCGCCATTCTTTTGCCAGCTCTACAGAGGCTCTTGCCAGGTTACCGTTAAAAGCTTCAAGCTTTGCCTCAAATTTTTCAAACAATGTAAAAGCGTCTGCCACAGACCCAGCAAATCCTGCTAAGACCTGCCCCTTATATAAAGTACGTACCTTCTTAGCTTTATGTTTCATTACAACAGCATTACCTAATGTGACCTGCCCATCCCCGCTCATTGCACATTGTTCATTGTGCTTAACGGCAAAAATGGTTGTAGCATGAAATTCATTCGCCACTAAATATCACCTCTTTAACATTATTGTTCATTAGCTCTGGGATGACTGTTCATATACACCTTACGCAAATGATCTTTAGTAACATGTGTATAAATTTGCGTTGAAGTTAAACTTTCATGGCCCAATAACTCTTGCACACTACGTAAATCAGCGCCCTCATTTAATAAATGAGTAGCAAACGTATGTCGTAATTTATGAGGATGGACATGAACGGTTAATGCTGCTTTATCTACTAGCTTATTAAGTATAAGACGCATACCTCTTGCAGTTAATGGAGCCCCACGGGAATTTAAGAAGACCGCGTTTGAAGTTAGTTTTGCTTTACTCAATAACGTTTTCCGACCTTCATTTATGTAAGTTTCCAAGGCAATTTCTGCAAATCTTCCAAAGGGTACATAACGTTCTTTTCTACCCTTTCCGTTGATAAGCATCGTTCCAATTGAAAAATCTATATCCCCAATTAGTAAGCCTTGACACTCACTCACCCTCATTCCTGTTCCGTAAAGCGTTTCTAAAATGGCTTGATCACGTTGACCCAAAGCATCTGTCATATCGCTGACTTCAAAAAGCTTTTCTAACTCCTCCATATATAAAAAACCTGGAATCGGTCGAGTTGCCTTTGGTAAAGATACATGTGTAAATGGATTCGTTATACGCTGGTTTTCCCGTTCTAAAAATCTGTAAAAACTTCTTAAACAAGAAACTTTGCGGGATACTGATCTTCTGCTGAGTTGCTGTTCATATAAGCTGGTTAGAAATAATCGAACAACTCTTTGATCAACTTCATAAAGACTAGTGATGCCTTCTTGATCCAAAAAACCAAAAAAAATTTCCAGATCATTCTGATAATACTTCACGGTGTATCGTGATGCATTTTTTTCGATTTGTAAATACTCTACAAATTCTTTAGAACTTGCTGTGAAATTGTGCAAATTTTCACCCCATTCAAATAGCGAATAAATCATAACACACTATACATTTTAATGCAACAGATTTAACTAAATTGCAACAAAATTCTGAATTGAGTTCAATTCTAATTATAACACAACCAAAAACTAATTTTAAACTGTTTAAGTTGAATGTTAAAACTAAGTTTGATTTACCTGTCAAGTATATAACCTTACCAATGCGTAATTATATATCCTTGAAAGTAAATAGTCAACAAACTACAACGTAAACGTCCAGAAAACTGATACAGTGTGAAAACTTTGTGAATAAAGGGTATTACTGTTATTGACATCTTTTTAATTAAATAACCCTAGGTTATTAATTTCACGCTTTGTTTCAGAGGTACCAAGTTCGTAAACCTTGCGATAAAGTTCTATCATTTTATTATCATAATCTTCTCTTTTATCATCAGCACCCCATTCATCAAATGGTTTTGCCAGGAACTTTACGGCATCCTTTTCGTTTTTATCTTTCGCTCTGAATAATTCCTCTATTTCTTCTTTCTCTTTTTGATTAGCAATTATTTTATATTCAACCCCATTGTCGGGAATAGATATGTCACGGATCTCCTGTTTATCGACTGTTACATAATAATGCTTTTTGTTTGTCATATGAATAGCCTCCTTACTATTCTGCTTTCCCTTTTTTCGTTAGATCAAACGTAGTCAAAAAATCAATATTAAAACTGCTCGCAAAAGCCGAGCAGTTGAATTTTATTCTTGTGCTATCTCTTTATATTCACAACTTGTACATAGAATTTGTGTATCTTTTTTACTTTTCTTCTCAACAAGTAACGATTCACATTTTGGGCAGGGTCTGGAAATTGGTTTATCCCATGAGATGAAATCACAATCGGGAAATTGATCACAACCAAAGAACTTTCTCTGTTTCTTAGACTTTCTTTCTACTACATTTCCTTCTTTACATTTCGGACACTTTACGCCAATTTCTTTTAAAATAGGCTTAGTATTTCTGCAATCCGGAAAGTTTGAGCATGCTAGAAACTTACCGTAACGGCCCATTTTATATACCATTTCATGGCCACATTCTTCACAATCAATTCCAGCAGGTTCGTCCCTGATCTCTACTTTTTCCATTTCCAGTTCGGCTTTTTCTAAACGTTTATTAAAATCCTGATAAAATTCGTCGATAACCCTTATCCATTGAGTGGTGCCTTCTTCAACGGAATCCAAATCACCTTCCATTCTTGCTGTAAACGCAACATCAATAATCTCCGGAAAGAATTCTTGTACGAGATCGATAACAATTACACCAAGTTCTGTTGGTATAAATCGTTTATTATCAATGCTTACATAACCTCTACGTTGAATTGTATCTAACGTAGGGGCAAATGTGGATGGTCTGCCAATCCCCAATTCTTCCATAGTTCTAACCAGTCTGGCTTCTGTATATCTTGGTGGCGGTTGTGTGAAATGCTGATTTGGAATAATTTCCTTTGACTGGACAGTCATTCCTTCTTTTAAGTCGGGCAAAAACTTATCTTCTTCTTTCTTGTTATCATCTGTACCCTCAATATATACTTTCATAAAACCTTTAAACTTTACCTTCGAACCAGTTGCACGGAACTCAATATCATTATTAATTAGATGCACGGTCATTGTATCCAGAACTGCTGAAGCCATTTGACTGGCAAGAAACCGTTCCCAGATTAGTTTATATAAACGTAGTTGATCTCTGGATAGGATTGTTTTTAATGATTTGGGATCTCGCATAGCCGAAGTCGGTCTTATTGCTTCATGGGCATCCTGAGCACCCTCTTTTTTCTTGCCGGGTTTATGGTTCCCAAGATAGTCTTTTCCATATTTCTCTTCTATATAACCTCTCGCTTCTTCTTTTGCTGTATCAGAGATACGTGTTGAATCCGTTCGCATATACGTAATTAAACCCGTTATACCTCCAGCTTTCTTCCCTAAATCAATTCCTTCGTATAATTGTTGGGCCACCATCATCGTTTTTCTGGCACGGAAGTTCAACTTTCTTGCTGCTTCTTGCTGTAAAGAGGATGTTATGAATGGTTGAGCAGGGTTTCGCTTTCGTTCCCGTTTATTAACTTTATCGATAGAGAAATCGGGACCTTCAATTTGTTTAATTATATTCTTAACGTCATCTTCTGTTTTTAAATGCTGTTTTTTTCCCTTTAAACCATAAAAAGCTCCTTCAAACGTTTCGTTGTCCTTTTGAAATTCTCCTTCAATAGACCAATACTCTTCAGGGTTAAAATTCTCAATTTCTTTTTCACGATCTATTATCATCTTTACAGCTACCGATTGTACTCTTCCTGCACTCAACCCTTTCTTTACTTTTTTCCAAAGTAAAGGACTGATGTTGTATCCAACAAGACGATCTAAAATTCGTCTTGCCTGTTGTGCATCAACTAAATCTGTATCTATCGATCGTGGATGTTTAAAGGACTCCTTTATCGCGTCTTTCGTAATCTCATTAAAGACAACACGGCACTGTGAATTCTCATCAACATTTAAAATATGTGCCAAATGCCAAGCGATCGCTTCACCTTCCCTGTCCGGATCGGCTGCTAGATATATTTTTTTCGCTTTTTTTGCCGCTTTTCGTAAGTCTTTTAACACATCGCCCTTTCCACGAATTGTAATGTATTTCGGTTTAAATTCATCTTCAACATCCACGCCCATTTGACTTTTAGGTAAATCGCGCACATGTCCCATAGATGCTTTAACTGTATATTTTTTGCCTAAATAACGTTCAATCGTTTTCGCTTTTGCCGGCGATTCTACGATTACTAGATAATCTGACATTGTATTTCCTCCTATAGTGAGGTTACGTTAATTAAATTGGAAATCTTCACTAATATTAAATATATACTACATATTTGTCAAACTTACTGTAATAAATCGCAGGTTCCCAGTCTATTTCTCCTCCGTTACTTACTATACACCATGTTTTGTCCAATCGTCTCCCAATCCTCTATTATATCCTGTGGGCAGTGTACCAGCTTAGCTCCATCCTGAATCATTTTAAGACAACCCTTCGTTTGTTCAATTAATGGTGAGCCTGGAACCGCATATACTTCCCTGCCCTGATCAAGTGCCTGATCTACAGTAATCAGCGTACCACTTTTTTCTGTTGCCTCAATTACTAATGTACCAAAACTTAAACCACTTATTATCCGATTTCTTTCTGGAAAGTGAAATCGAGTTGGTGGTGTATGCGGTGGGTACTCAGATAATACTAACCCATTTTCTGTGATTTGTTTAAATAAAGCTGTATTTTGCCTAGGGTAGATATGATGAAAACCACCCCCCAATACGGCAATTGTTTTTCCATTATTTCCTAAAGTAAGTGTATGTGCGAAGCTGTCTATACCTTTAGCCATACCACTCACTATTAACCAATCCTTTTTAATAAGTGGTTTAACTATATATTCTATTTTAGCTTTTGCTTCATATGAGGGATTTCGTGTTCCAATCACGCTAATGGCCGGTTTATGAGATAATAATGAGATGTTCCCTAGCGCATATAACACAATCGGAGCATCTTTTATTGTTTGTAACACAGGGGGGTAGTCATCATCAATGATTGTGATGACAGTAAATTTGCTTATATCATGGGCGATTTGCTTTTTAATTGTTTGATTATGAAGGTCTGAATATAATCGTGTGGCTTGCTTTGCAGATAATAAATAGAGGTGACTAAGTTGAGTGGATGATAAATGAAAAATTTGCTGTAATGCCGGGTCAGCATGAAGGATTTTACGAATAGTACGTCGTGTGATTCCACGACAGCGTTGTAAATGGATGAGTCGCTCGCGCATTGAATACAGGTTAATCACGTCCTTTAATATAGTAGGAACCTAAAAGCTTATGATACCTTTAGGTTCCTTTTTGATAAGGTAAGAAAGTATAAATTTTTGGCTGCCATTAATTCATACACTTAAACAGCCACGTCCAGTGCTTTTGTTCTTTTAGTGTGTTTTACATTTTTTTACCAAGTCGTTTTCTTCTAAAACTTTAATCATTGTTTCTCCCATTACTGCAGGTGTTTCAGCAACTTGGATACCACATTCATTCATAACACGGATTTTCTCTTCAGCAGTACCTTTACCACCTGAGATGATTGCGCCAGCATGACCCATTCGTTTTCCTGGAGGTGCAGTTGCTCCTCCAATAAATCCAACAACTGGTTTAGTCATATTAGCTTTTACCCACTCAGCAGCTTCTTCTTCTGCAGTACCACCAATTTCACCAATCATAATTACTGCTTCAGTTTCTGAGTCTTCGTTAAACGCCTTTAGTGCATCAATAAAATCGGTTCCATTGACTGGATCTCCGCCAATACCAACAGCAGTTGACTGACCATAACCAGCTTCTGATAACTGATGAACAGCTTCATATGTTAAGGTACCAGAACGCGAAACAACTCCGATATGTCCCTTTTTATGAATATAACCAGGCATAATACCTATTTTACATTCGTCTGGGGTAATTACTCCAGGACAGTTAGGACCTACTAAGCGTGTTTTTTTACCTTCCATATATCGTTTTACTTTAACCATATCCAATACTGGAATGTGTTCAGTAATACAGATAGCCAGATCAAGTTCTGCATCTACTGCTTCAATAATTGCATCTGCTGCAAATGGAGCAGGAACATAGATTACGGATGCATTAGCACCTGTTTTTTCAACAGCTTCTTTTACTGTATTAAATACAGGTACACCCTCAACTTCTGTACCGCCTTTTTTAGGTGTAACGCCACCAACGATTTTCGTTCCGTATTCTAGCATTTGTTTAGTATGGAATTTGGCTGTACCACCAGTTATTCCCTGGACAATTACTTTTGTATCTTTATTAACATATACACTCATTTTCGTCCGTCCTTTCTGCATGATCTATACGTTCATTATGATAAATTATTTAACCATGGAAACGATTTTTTCCGCGCCGTCAGCCATAGAACCAGCAGACGTAATATTTAAGCCAGACTCATCTAGAATTTTCTTTCCTAAATCAACATTAGTTCCTTCTAGACGTACTACAAGCGGAATTTCTAACCCTACTTGTTTCGTTGCTGCTACAACACCTTCGGCAATAACATCACACTTCATAATTCCACCAAAAATGTTTACAAAAATACCTTTAACATTGGAATCGGACAAAATGATTTTAAATGCTTCTGTAACTTTTTCAGCAGTTGCGCCGCCCCCAACGTCAAGGAAGTTAGCGGGGTCGCCGCCATAATGTTTAATGATATCCATTGTAGACATTGCAAGCCCGGCTCCATTTACCATACAGCCAATATTGCCATCTAAAGATATATAACTTAGATCAAATTTGGATGCTTCAATTTCTTTTTCATCTTCTTCATTTAAATCACGTAACTCCAGAACACCCTTTTGACGGAATAAAGCATTATCATCAAAGTTCATTTTGGCATCTAATGCTAGTACTTGGCCATCCCCAGTCGTAACCAATGGGTTGATTTCTGCTATGGAACAATCCTTTTCAACAAACGCATTATAAAGGCTTCCCATAAATTTAACTGCTTTTCCAATTAGTTCATCAGGAATATTGATATTAAATGCTAGTCTTCTAGCTTGGTAACCAGAAAGACCAACAACCGGGTCAATTACTTCCTTGAAAATCTTCTCTGGAGTTGCTTCAGCAACTTCTTCGATTTCCGTACCGCCTTCTTCAGAGGCCATCATAACTACACGGGATGTTGCGCGATCAAGCACTACACCTACATAATATTCTTTTTGAATATCGCAACCTTCTTCAATAAGGAGTCGTTTTACCTCTTTACCTTCTGGTCCGGTTTGATGTGTCACTAATGTTTTTCCAAGAATTTCATTTGCGTATGTACGCACCTCGTCCAGGTTCTTTGCGATTTTCACACCACCAGCATTACCACGGCCACCAGCATGAATTTGCGCTTTTACAACTGTAACAGCGCTTCCTAACTTCTCTGCAGCTTCAACAGCTTCTTCTACCGTATATGCAACATGGCCATTAGGAACATTTACGCCATAATTTCGCAAAATATCTTTGCCTTGATATTCATGAATGTTCATCTTTTATCCTCCCATCAAAATTCACTGCATTTCTATTGTATTAAAAAACAACAAATTTCACAACAATTACAGAAATATGTCGGTACATATATTAATTAATCACTGCCCTCCAGACGCTGATCCGTTCGGTACACAAAAGCGAAGACCTCTGCTACCGCTAGATACAGCTCTTCTGGGATGGTTTCATTAATATTCAACTCAGCTAAAAGCTCTACTAGTGAAGAATCTTCCAATATAGGAATATTATTTTCATTTGCCTTTTCAATAATACGATCAGCTAGCAGCCCCTTACCCGATGCAGCAATAACAGGCGCATTTTCGCGTTTTTGATCATATCTTAGCGCCGCGGCCTTTCTTCGTGATTCTTTCATATGCGGAAATCAACTCCTTTGTAAGAAGGTTGGTATGCTGTTTTAGCTTTTATCGGATCGTCTGATTTTTTAATCGGCTTAAACGCAACTGTAGATAGTTGATAATTTAGGTCTTGCAGTCCTTCTTTTAAAACCGGCTGTATGGAAATAGAAAGGTCCTTCAACTGATCAGTGTCGTTAAATATTGTTACCGCTACGGCACGTTTTTGTATATTCATATCAATTATGGTTTCTTTCAAATTGGCAAGATCCAAATAAAATAAAATTCGACAATAATCCGGATTAATTTCCCCTTCAGCTGTTTTTCTTCCTTCAATCTCCAAGTTCAGATCACTAGCTAAACCAAGCCTTTCACCTGGTACTTGTAAGCTTGCCTGCAGAAAGTTAGTTGTTTCATTAACTGTACTGAGCTGCATCCCGTTAATGAAATGAAGCAGCTGTTGTCCACGTTCGTTAACGGCTCCATCACTGTGCTGAAGCAGTTGCAAAAGCATTCCTTTTACAGTCGCCTGCTGCTGTTCAGGATCCTTAGCCAGCTGATTCTCATAAGATAATCCAGTAAATAAAAGTGTCTGATTTACTTGCATCATAAATTGGTCCCTTGGTGTAGCCTGTATAAATCCTTTATTCGTATTTACTGTATGTAAAGTATGTTCGATAGTCGTATAGGTTTGCATATGATTTAATGTTTGGATCACTGCTAAAAGCTGACGAAGTTGTACAGGGTTATTTTGAACTATCTTTGTTATCTGCAGCTGTCCGTCAGATAGCAATGGTGCTATTAACTGCGTAACTTGCTGCTTCATTTGGCTGAATTCCTGTAAGGATAGAGTACTATTAACAGCTACTGACCGGCTGATTTTGTCTCCCCATAATTGTGTTATTTCTCTCGTTCCGCTCAGCAACGCTTCCTTATTCGTAACCATTTGTTCGAAGGCTTGAATTACCCCATTAGCATTTATTTGATGTGGTAATTTCAATGTTGAAGTCTGTTGGTTTGTAATGTGCTGAAGGTTTAAATTATTTTGTTTAGCCACCGCTTCCCATTGAGACTTCCAGGCAGAAAATTCCACTGATTGGTCAACAGCACCGGCTGCTTTTAGTATAGTAAAAAGCTGGCGATTATTTGTCATAATTTCGTTAAGGATTTGCTTTATTAATGCAGTACTGGCATTTGAAGGTGGTTCAACCATCCTGCTTAATCGGTCTGTTAATTGAGGCTTTATTGAATCCTGCCTAAGTTGCTGTAAGACTGATTTCATTTGAACTGTACTAGACGACGAATGTTTTACAACCAGTGCGTGATAAACGGATTCTGTTATTGGAAATTTTGCTGTAATCATCTCTTTGAGTATAGTCCCTGCCTGAACTTTATTCTTAACACCATCCAGCACTTGAAATGCCCGACTCAACTGCACTTTATCAAACGGTATTTTTTCCCCGATTAACGTTTGCAGAAAGTCTGTATTTGTCTTACTTGTTTTCAGTCCTAATTGCTGCATAAGATTGGTTGCATTACTGTGCTCTTGATTAACTAATGGCTCTCCCAGGACTCTTAAATGAATAACGTCACCTGTAGCCTGAACTTGAAAGTGGTATTTTCCACCAACAGATAATGATGCTTCCAATTGAGCAATCATTTTTTGCGATCCCAGTTGAATTTGTGCTTTGTTCTCAGGATAAAGTTTCAGTATTTTGCCTTGGATTATTTGTCCTGTTCTAAATCCTTGAACAGCGATTTCAGTCTGAGCTTTCTGTGTTCCAGATACTCGATATATACTCAAATAAAGTCACCCCCAAATTCATTGAACGATATTACGTACTGGAGAGAAAGATCTTCTGTGGTAGGGAGAAGCGCCATGTTCATCAAGTTTATTTATATGATTTGCCGTACCATAGCCCATGTTTGATTTGAAATCGTATACCGGGTATTCATTATGTATTTTTTTCATATAATTATCTCGTGTAACCTTTGCTAAGATACTTGCAGCTGCAATGGTTATGCTTTTGGCATCTCCCTTTGTAATTGCTTCTGAATTGCATGGTAGATTACCTAAAGGAACAGCATCTACCAATATATAATCAGGTTGTGGATCCAACTGTTTTACTGCATCATACATCGCTATTTTAGTTGCTTCATATATATTCACTTGATCAATTTTTTGACTATTGACTAAGGAAATACCATAGCTTACAGCCTGCTCTTTTATAATAGAAAAGAAAGCATTACGTGTCTTCTCATTTAACTGTTTTGAATCATTTAAGCCAAGTAATTTAAAATCAGCAGGTAAAATAACTGCAGCAGCTACCACAGGACCTGCAAGGGGGCCTCTGCCGGCTTCATCAATGCCTGCTATACATTTATAACCAGATGCATATGCATGCCGCTCATAACTGCTCATATATTTATATTTAGATTCCAGTTCTTCCACTTTTTCCTTCTTTTTCTCATAACTATTAATCAGCTGATGAACCCCTTTTCGTTCGTCCATTTTTAATTCTGCAATTAATTCCTCATTAAGCTTACCAGCCTCAAATAAATATTTTAAGGTAGCAATTGATTTTTTATTCATATAAACACCTTTCTCTCTATCTTTTATCGGCAGTTACGATTAAAATTGTTAGTTAACACAAAAAATAGGCTCTTGTCGCGAACTTTGTTGCGTTTTAATTCTCACAGTTGATATAAAGTGCGTTGAGTGCCCGGATTCGCTCCGGCACAATATAACGCTTTCCATGATCACAGCCTAAAGCCTCCTAGAGAAGCAAAGAACGGTTCTACCGGAGTCTTCGGACACTGTTGCTCCGACGAACACGGCGTTCAAGTGTCGTCGTTTGCTCATAGATGTTTTTGGCGGGACGAGTAACCAGTCATAAACTTTTAGAAAACAGTCAAAAAATAAGACACCCATCCTAAGATGCATGTCCTGCCTTTCTTATTCTGGTGTCTCTAATGTAATGTTTCCAAGTCTACCTGTACGGAGGTCACGAATAACAATATCGGATACTTTTTCAAAATTGATATTACCGCCACTTTCCAATGCGCCGCGCTGTTTTCCAATTTCAACAAATATTTTCAACATATCTTCTTCACCTGGATTGACATTGTATCGTTCTTGAAATGCATTTGGATAATGCTCTTGCATATATCTAACCACAAATGCAACTATATCCTGGAGTGACAATAACTGATCTTTAATAGTACCTATTGCTGCTAAACGGTATCCTACTAATTCATCTTCAAATTTCGGCCATAATATCCCTGGCGTATCAAGCAATTCGAAGTCCTTTTTCACTTTGATCCATAATTGCTGTTTCGTGATACCTGGTCGATCACCTGTTTTTGCTATTTTTTTATTTGCTAACCGATTGATTAGTGTAGATTTGCCCACATTAGGAATACCAACAATCATAGCTCTGGCAGGTCTTGGATTGATACCCTTTTTAACAAGTTTGTCCATTTTTTCCTGCCCAAGCTCCTTAGCTAGTTGAATAACTCGCTTAATATCAGCCTTGTCATTCACATTAACTGCGATTGCCGGGATTTCTTTTTCTTTAAAGTGTTCAATCCATTTATCTGTTTGTCGATTATCAGCTAAATCTTTTTTCATTAGAACGATCATTTTCGATTTACTCTGCAATACTTGCTGCAGCATCGGATTTTGGGATGACAACGGTGCACGGGCATCCACTAGTTCCATAATAAAATCTACTAGCTTTAACTTTTCTTCTACTTCCCGCCTCGCTTTTGCCATGTGACCTGGAAACCATTGTATTGACATATGCTATTCCACCTACTATTCTACAATCTGTATTCGATCAAACGGCCAATAAACTAAATTTGTTCTACCGACAATTTCTTCTATTGAAATAACACCCAGCATTCTACTATCCGTCGAGTTACTTCTGTTATCTCCTAAAACTAACAGGTGGCCTTCAGGGACAACTTCATGTTCTCCTGGAAGGTTCTCCAGTGTAAAGTCTGTTGTCAGTGTTTGGTATGATTTCATTTGATCCTTTTGCATTGTTAAAAATGGCTCCTGTACTTCTTCTCCATCAATGTACAACACATTATCAATTACTTCAACATGCTCTCCTGGTAGTCCTATGACTCGTTTAATAAAATCTTTTTGAGCAGAGGCATGGAAAACAACAATATCATATCGTTCAGGTTCTTTAATAGTATAAATAAATTTATTAACAATCATCTGATCTCTATCATGCAATGTCGGCAGCATAGATGGACCATCTACAACAATAGGAGCAAACAAAAACATGCGAACAATAAAAGCTAAGCCAAAAGCAATTAACAGTGCCTTAACCCAGTCAAACCATTCACTTTTCTCTTTAGCCATGTATTCCCCTCCGAACAAAGTACTATATATCTACTCTATAGTTTAAGCTAACAGATCAATAACATACAACTTTGACTTGTAATTAAAACAAAAAGGAGCTTGTGCACATTGCCAAGCTCCTTTTTTGAATAATGTTTTTCTATCGACGTTCTTTGATACGTGCTGCTTTACCACGCAGGTTACGAAGATAGTATAACTTCGCACGACGCACAATACCACGGCGAGTAACTTCTATTTTTGCGACACGAGGGGAATGTACTGGAAAAGTACGTTCAACACCAACGCCGTAAGATAGTTTTCTTACTGTAAATGTCTCGCTGATTCCACCATTTTGGCGCTTGATTACAATACCTTCGAATACCTGAATACGCTCACGAGTTCCTTCTACAACTTTAACGTGAACTTTAACAGTGTCACCTGATCTGAATTCAGGATGATCTGCACGAAGTTGATCTTTTGTTATGTCTTCAATAAGTTTTTGCATCTTGCTTCACTCCTTCCAACCAATGTTCTTATCTCACTAGGTGACAGCGGAACATCGTCTATGTGGCTTAAGTTATAAACTTAAACACAAGAATAAATATACCATAATAGGATTATGAGCACAACCGTATTCTATAATTTATTCCTTGATTTCATTTAATAGTTTTAACTCTTCATCTGACAATGTTTGCATCTCTAATAAATCTTTACGCCGTTCATACGTCCTTCTGAGTGATTCCTTTTTACGCCATGCCTCAATTCTCGCATGATCCCCGGATAATAGAACATCAGGCACTTTAAATCCTCTAAACTCAGCAGGTCTTGTATAATGTGGATGTTCCAGGAATCCTGTTGAAAAGGAATCTTTCGGTGCGGATTCTTCATTTCCCAACACATCGGGAATTAAACGGACAACACTATCCACAACAACCATAGCACCTAGTTCTCCACCAGTTAATACATAGTCACCAATAGATATTTCATCTGTAATCAGGTGATCTCTGATTCGCTCGTCAAAGCCTTCGTAGTGACCGCAGATGAATATCAGGTGTTCTTCTTTTGCCAATTCTTCTGCTTTTTTCTGTGTAAAAGTTTCACCTTGGGGACACATCAGGATTACTCGGGGAACCGTTGCATTTTTTTGGGTAATAGCATCAACCGCATCAAAAACAGGCTGCGGGGTTAAAACCATTCCTGCTCCCCCACCGTAGGGATAATCATCCACTTTCTTGTGCTTGTTCTCTGTATAATCTCGAATGTTAACCAGGTTATAACTGTATCTTTCCTTTTCATGTGCTTTTTTTAATATTGATGAGTTAAAAACACCTGTGATCATTTCCGGAAATAGGGTGAGTACATCAATATGCATCAGTCAAGCAGTCCTTCCATAGGTTTAATGACTACTTTTTTTCCAGCAATGTCTATTTCAGTTACAACCTCTGCAATATAGGGAATTAGTATATCTTTCCCTATTGGTTGCTTAACCACCCAGACATCGTTTGCTCCTGGAGATAAAATCTCAGTAACAGTACCAAGTTTTTCTTTATTGTTCGTAAAAACGTCACAGCCAATTATTTCGTGATAATAATATTCGTTTGTTTCCAATTCTGTTAACTGATCCTCTGTAATTTTTAATTCGGACCCTTTAAATTTCTCTACATCATTAATATTATCGTAGCCCTCAAATAGAATAAGTTCAAAACCTTTATTGAGACGACGACTCTTGACCACCACTTCCATCGGCTCGCTTCCTTCAGAAACTATAAATAGAGTTTCTCCTGCAGCAAAACGCTCTTCAAAGTCACTTATACGTAGTACTTTAAGCTCTCCGCGTATTCCATGTGTGTTTACAATCTTTCCTACGTTAAACATCTTTTTATTCATTTCATCACCTGCTATCAATCTATTCGGATTACGATATCATCTTTAATGACAATCGCTCTTTCCCCCATAATATCATTCCAATGCGAACCCTCTGACACTTCAACAAGAGCTTCAACTTCTTTTTCGGTAATTTCACTGCCCAGTTCAAGCATATCCAATTGTTCGTTCTTAAAATCGGCAAGCTTAATTTTTTCTTTCCGATTATTGATTTCTTGTTGAAAACGATTCGTTACTTCCTGCTTCGATATACCTGGTTTATTTTGTAGCTTCCGTTGTTCAAACAGAAGTTGTTGACACTCTTGTTCAAGCCGCATTTTATGATTATGAAAGTTTTCCCTTAGTTTTTCTTTGCTCTTTTCTGTGACAATTTGTTTGATTAGGACTTTCTTCATTATTTTCACTTTCTATTCCTCACCCTCACAAAACGTCTTATATTCTGTTTTCCTGAGATGTGTAAAAAGGGAAAGGTATCTCCCTCTCCCTTTACATAATATCCAAATAAATTCTCTTTTTAGAATCCGTCTTCGCTGCATAAACAACTGTACGGATTGCTTTAGCGATACGTCCATTTTTGCCAATTACCTTTCCAACATCCTCTTGATTAACAGAAAGATGATAAACAATCTTTGTTTCTTCCTCTGTTTCTGTCACAACAATGTCTTCCGGATGATCAACTAATGACGTAACAATAGATTCTATTAGGGCTTTCATGATATCACACTACTTTACTTTTGATTTTTCTGGTCGTGGAATTTCTTCATGATGCCTTCTTTTGAGAAAAGATTGCGTACTGTATCACTTGGCTTCGCGCCTTTAGTCATCCAATCAAGAGCTTTATCTTCATCTATTTTAACTTCAACTGGATTCACAACCGGGTTATATGTTCCGATTTGTTCTATTTGACGTCCGTCTCGAGGAGAACGTGAATCAGCTACGACGATACGATAAAATGGATTTCTTTTCGATCCCATACGTTTTAAACGAATTTTAACAGCCATTATCTTGCACCTCCAAATATAAATGTTTTACACAATTGTAGATTCTATCAGAAATCGCAAAGTCTGTAAAGTGTTTTTACATTACAACGGAAAAACCAATGAATTTATTTCATTAAATCTCTAAGACTACAAGGCATATTTCGGTTAATGTTTTGTTGTCTTCAGATCAGTAATCATCTATCCCCCGTGCATACCTGCACTAGTGATATCTTTATCAGGTTGGTTCGCCTTTTACATTACATAAATGGAAACTTCATTCCTTTTCCTTTTTTCCCTTTTTGCATATTGGTCATTTGCTTCATCATTTTCTTCATTTCGTCAAACTGCTTTAATAGACGATTTACTTGAGAAACTGATGTACCAGACCCTTTTGCAATACGTTTTTTTCGGCTGGCATTCATAAGACCAGGGTCTTGTCTTTCTTTCTTTGTCATCGACTGAATAATAGCCTCCACGTGAACAAGTTGTTTCTCATCCAGTTGCGCATTTTTTAGCCCTTTCATTTTATTGGCGCCAGGGATCATCGCCATTAAATCATCTAATGGCCCCATATTCTTAACTTGACCCATTTGCTCTAAAAAGTCATCAAAGGTAAACGACATCGTACGCATTTTTTCTTCCAGTTCTTTTACTTGTTTTTCATCTACATCAGTTTGTGCTTTTTCAATTAATGACAGAACATCGCCCATTCCGAGTATGCGAGAAGCCATTCGCTCCGGGTGAAATGCCTCCAGTTGATCTAATTTCTCACCCATACCAGCAAACTTAATTGGTTTATCAGTTACTTCTTTAATAGATAATGCAGCACCGCCCCTTGTATCTCCATCTAATTTAGTCAGGACCACCCCTGTAATATCAAGTTGATCATTAAAACTTTCAGCAACATTTACTGCGTCCTGCCCTGTCATGGCATCAACTACCAGAAAAATTTCATCTGGTTTAACATTGCCTTTAATTTGTTGCAATTCATCCATCAGTTCTGTATCTACGTGCAATCTTCCTGCTGTATCAATTATTACATAATCATTGTGGTTTTCCTTAGCTTTCTCTATTGCTTTTGTTGCTATATCAACTGGTTTTGTATCCGTGCCCATAGAGAAGACAGGTAACTCGAGTTGTTGTCCCAATGTTTCTAATTGATTAATTGCTGCTGGACGATAGATATCACAGGCAACAAGTAACGGTGATCGATTATGTTTCTTACGCAGCAGATTAGCCAATTTACCTGAAGTAGTCGTTTTACCTGCTCCCTGCAAACCTACCATCATAATAACAGTTGGTGATCGTTCAGCAACTGCAATTTTACTGTGTTCCCCGCCCATAAGTTCTGTCAACTCTTCTTTAACAACCTTAATAACCTGTTGACCTGGCGTTAAACTTTCCATTACTTCTTGCCCTATGGAGCGTTCTTTAATCCGCTTGATCAGATCTTTGACCACTTTAAAGTTAACGTCAGCTTCAAGTAAAGCCAGGCGTACTTCACGGGTCATTTCCTTAACGTCTTGTTCTGATACTTTACCTTTACCAGTAATCTTCTTGATTGTACTTTGTAAACGGTCGGCCAAGCCTTCAAATGCCATAGAAGGTGTCCCCCTAATCTAATTCTTTTAATTGGTTAATCATGTTTAATAAATCACTAGTATCCTCAACTAGTGATTCTTCCATTTGTTTAATAAGTTCAGCACGTTGCTGAAATTTCTTATATAAATATAATTTCTCTTCATAAGATTCAAGCATTGCTTCTGTTCGTTTAATATTATCATACACAGCTTGCCGCGAAACCTTAATCAACTCCGAAATTTCACCTAAAGAATAATCCTCCAAGTAATACATTTCCATATAATTCCGTTGCTTGGGTGTTAGCAATGCATGATAGAAATCAAATAAATAATTAATACGTGTTGTTTTTTCAAGCATATTGTACACCCCTTGTTAAGTGAAATCCCTTTACAATATATAATAACGAAAGTTCCGTTTCATTGTCAAGTAGGTTCCGTCTGTTATTCATCCAGCATATCAGCAAAAAGTCCATATACAAAAGCATGTGCATTAAACTGCTGCAAATCGTTCACTTGTTCACCCAGCCCAACAAATTTTACTGGTATATTTAATTCATTGCGTATTGCCAGTACTATTCCACCTTTTGCAGTTCCGTCCAGTTTTGTCAGTATAATCCCAGAAACAGACGTAGCTTCAGAAAATGTTTTCGCTTGGTTTAGAGCGTTTTGTCCAGTTGTTGCATCCAAAACAAGTAAAACCTCATGTGGAGCGCCTGGAACTTCTCTTTCAATAATACGCTTTACTTTTGCAAGTTCATTCATAAGGTTGACTTTATTTTGGAGCCTTCCAGCAGTGTCACATAGCAGCACATCGGCTTTACGCGATTTAGCTGCCTTTATACCATCAAAGATTACTGCCGCCGGGTCGCTCCCTGCGCTCTGTTTGATAACATCTACGCCAGCTCTCTCTCCCCAGACTTCCAATTGCTCTATCGCCCCAGCACGGAACGTATCCCCAGCAGCTAGTACGACTTTTTTTCCTTGTTGTTTCAATTGATTTGCCAGCTTACCAATAGAGGTTGTTTTCCCTACACCGTTTACGCCAACTACAAGTATTACGGATAGCTCATTTTCTTTAATTGCTAAACCCTCAATTTGTTCATTGTCATCTCCATAATAAATTTCTACCAGTTTTTCAGATATAACATCTTTTATATCCTTTGTATCCTTAATGTTTTGACGCTTTACTTCCATTTTTAACTCGTCTATTAAATCCATTACAGTCATTACACCAACATCCGCTGATATAAGTACTTCTTCCAAGTCTTCAAAGAAGTCTTCATCAACGCTGCGGTAACGGGCAATTAGATCATTAATTCTGCCTGAGAATGAAGTGCGGCTTTTCTTCATCCCCTCTTTATATTTTAAAGAAACCTCTTCTGTTTCTTCATTTTGTGTGAATTTATTTTTCAATTTCTGCATAAAACTCATTCGTAGAAGCCTCCTAATCCTATTGTAATTCAACCAATTCCTTTGTATCTTCCAGCCTTACGGATACTAACCGTGATACTCCTGATTCTTGCATGGTAACGCCATAGAGTACGTTCGCTTCCTCCATTGTACCTTTCCGGTGCGTAATAACAATAAATTGCGTATCCTTACTATACAGCTTTACATATTTTGCAAACCTGGTTACGTTGGCTTCATCCAATGCAGCTTCAACCTCATCCAGCACACAAAAAGGTACTGGTCGGACACGTAAGATTGCAAACAACAAAGCAATTGCCGTTAGGGCACGTTCTCCACCTGAAAGCAAGCCCAGATGCTGGAGTTTTTTACCAGGTGGCTGTGCGATAATATCCACTCCAGTGTCTAATAAATTAGCAGGATCAGTTAATTTCAACTCAGCATGTCCCCCGCCAAACAACTGCTTAAAGACTTGCGTAAACTCTTCTTTTATCTGGGAGAACGTCACGTCGAATCTTTTTTGCATTTCTTCGTCCATCTCTGCAATCACAGCATACATTGTTTCTTTTGCTTCAACTAGATCATTCTTTTGTTCTGATAAAAATGTATATCGTTCCGAAATACGCTCAAACTCATCGATAGCACCTAAATTTACTGTGCCTAATCGTTCTATGCTCAGCTTTAATTGCTTAACAATAGACTCTGCCTCTTCCATCTGTTCCGCTTTTTCATAAGTTTTTTTGGCTTTTTCGAATGTAATTGTATATTCCGTTTGTAAATGAGAAAGGCGGTTTTCCAACTCAACATCTAAGCGATTAGCTTGAACTTCTGTTTGTTGAATTGTCTGCATCACTTTTTGGTGATTTTTGTTTTCTTCTTTTAACTCTCTTTCTTTATCTTGCATCAATTGGGTTTTCTCTAATCGTTGAGAACGAGTTTGTTGAATCGTTTGGTTTAATGCAGATTTTTCATTTTTATTAGAATGTATAATATGATCAATACCCTCTTCTGTTTCTTCGCTTTTATTGAATGCCAGCAATTCATCCAAATCTAATTTGTATTCATCATATTGTTCTTGCAGTTCTGTCAGCTGTACCTGAATAACATTCGTTTTTTCCCGTTGGTTTTTTACCCGCTCTTCTTGTTCTGCCAATGCAACTTGGTAATGATGTAAATCTGTTTGTAATTGTTCCTGGTTCTCTTTAACTGCTGCCTCTTTATTGGTTAATGTGTCTATTTCTTCTTGTATTTTTATAAGCTGATCTTTGATGTTACTGAGTTCGTTTGACAGCTGTTCATCTCTTAATTCCAGTTGATCTCTGTCCTGTTGAAATTGTTGCTTATCCTGATCATAGATGGCAAGGTTATCATTTAATGCATTTTTCTTCGTCTCTAATTCTCTTAGCACTGTCGTTAGTTCTTGTTGGGATTGCTGTTCAGAAATAATGGATTCTTCCTCTGCCTCTAATTGCTTTTCCTTTTGACCGAGTAACAGTTTTTGTTCATTAACCTTCTTTTCAAAAGCACTAGCCCTTACCTGAAATTCATTTAACTTTTCTGTGATTTCCTGTAAATCTTTCTCTCTTGTAAATAAGGATTGGTTTGTTTTCTTTTGTGCCCCACCCGACATGGATCCACCCGGGTTGACTACGTCTCCTTCAAGTGTTACAACACGATATCTTCGCATAATAACCTTTGCTAAATCATTAGCATCCTTTAAGGATTTTGCAATGACTACATGCCCCATTAAATGATTTACAGCTTTTTCATGGCGCACACTGGATTTCACCAGATCTGCGGCAATGCCTATAAACCCAGGATGATTGTTGATTTTGGTGAGCATATCCTTTGTAATAAACCGCTCTTGTATAGAAGACAATGGCAAAAATGTCGCGCGGCCATTATTCGTTTGTTTAAGCCATGTAATTGCGTTACGTGCTGCTTGATCATCGTCAACTACTATATGCTGAGCTTGACCACCTAAAACGGTCTCGATAGCAGTAATATATTTCTTGGGAACCTCTATTAACTCGATTAAAGCACCATGCAGGTCTACCAGTTTTTTTTCGTCTCTTGCTTTAAGAACGGACTTAACACCGTGAAAAAAACCTTGGAAATCTTCTTTCATTTCTTCCAGCATTTCCTTCTTTGATTTTAGCTTTTCAATATATTGATAACCTTGATACAGCTTTGACTGCGACTCTTCGTACAGGCCACGTTCCTCTTCAATTTCACTTTTTAACTTTCTTATAGCCGTTTCTTTTTTGATGCAGATCGTCTTTTGTGTCTCTAAATTCTCTGCGGTTTGTGATACATTCTTTGTTATTTCTTCTCTACGTTTATTCAAGTCCTCAAACTTTACTGTTTGTATGTCTTTCTTACTAAATAATTGTTGTAGTTGCTGCTGGACAGACTGCTTTTCATTTCGTTTTGCAGCCTGGTTATTAAGGTATTCAATATAGTCCGATTTTAAATCCTCAATCTTGTTGGCTATTGTTTGATTATCGACTGCTAATTTACCCTGCAATTGTTTTACATCGTGCTGAGTCTTATCTTTTATTACCTGCAACTCAGATAATTTTTCTTTTTCTTCAATTAGCTCGTCATGTAACTTACCAATACGAACGGAGCTCTCTCGTTTTTGTGACTCCAGCTTTTCTCTGTTTTCCGCAAAATGCTTGGTACGTTCATTTAGAAGTTGTTTTTTTCCTTCATATTGCTCAAGTTGCTGTGTTGTTGTAAGTAGTCTTGTTTGTAAATCATCGATTGCCTCATCAAGCTTCTGTAAATCCTGTCGTTCGTTTTCTAATCCTGCTTCTTTTTGTTGGATGCGTGTCTTAAGGTTAATTTCACCCATTTTTTCTTGATCTAATTTACTTAATAATGCTTTCCATTCACCATGAAGCTGATCAATTTCTGCTATTAAGAAAGCTATTTCCTGCTGCTTCAGCTGTTCTTTTAACTCAATATATTTTTTTGCTGTATCCGCCTGTTGCTCCAGCGGGTTAATTTGCTGCTCTATCTCATAAATAATATCTTCAACCCGATTTAAATTTTCCTGCGTTTCTGCCAGTTTATATTCAGCCTTTTTCTTCCGTTGTTTATACTTTAAAACACCAGCAGCTTCTTCAAAAATTGTACGTCTTTCCTCTGCCTTAGAACTTAGTATTTCTTCAACTTTCCCTTGACTAATAATAGAGAACGCTTCACGTCCGAGACCAGAGTCCATAAACAAGTCAACAATATCCTTCAAGCGGCAAGGTTGTTTGTTAATATAAAATTCACTGTCTCCAGAACGGTAAACCCTCCTTGTTACACTCACTTCTTTAAAATCCAGCGGCAATGTTTGGTCCTGATTATCGAGGACAAGTGTAACTTCTGCTACATTGAGAGCTTTTCTTGAATCACTTCCCTGAAATATGATATCTTCCATTTTAGATCCGCGTATTGATTTTGCCGATTGCTCTCCAAGTACCCATCGGATTGCATCGGTTATATTACTTTTACCACTACCATTTGGACCTACTACGGCAGTGACTCCTGGTACAAACTCTACCTTTATCCGTTCAGCAAATGATTTAAAACCCACACTTTCCAACCTTTTTAAATACATATACATTCTCCTAAAGAACAAAAGCGTAAGTGGCCTTTTAGCACGTTACAGGGGCAGTTTTTCGTGCATCACGAAAAGTTGCGTGTTGACTTCTTCTTACGGACCTGGCTAAATTGATACCAGTCACATTTTTGTTCAAATTCTACTCCCTTGAAAAAAAGTTATAAAATAGTTTAAATTAATGCACAATCTCTATATAAATTCATCTGTGGATCTTTCCCAAAAAAATGAAGACTAGTAAGAATAATAGCTAAATATTAAAAAATGACTTGGCATTTCACCGCATTTATTTTATCATAAACACAGAAGCAATAGAAGAATAGAACGAGTTGTATATATTTGTTTCCTGTACTAATCATAAAATGAAGAGGGTGTTAAAATGAACTTGGACTATCCATCACAAGAAAATTTAAAGTTTATCTTAGACGAATTGACTAAGCGTTTAAATATAGTTAATCGTTCAATCATGGATGCAGAGGATTATGATATAGATAAATACCATGACTTAAAACTTATGTATGATATGGTGTTGTATAAAGATCAGTTAAGTGCGTCTGAATCCCAGGCTTTTATTGAAGAATTACGTACGGTTAGAAAGAAATAAGCAGGAAAAAGGCTGTGGTTCAAAGTCACAGCCTTTATTTATTATGCTCATTCGGTGAATTTATCTAAAGCTGCTTTAGCAGCCCTTTGCTCCGCCTCTTTTTTTGTACGGCCTATCCCCACTCCTGATATATTGTCTTTAATAATCACTTGTGCGACAAACTCTTTATTGTGTGAAGGGCCTTTCTCTTCCACTATCTTATATGCCACTACTTGGTTTCTATATTGTTGAATTAATTCTTGCAGTTGACTTTTATAATCCATCGCATGCGAAAAAGCACCTGTAGTAATTTTCGGAAATACATGCTCTTCTAAAAATTTCAAAACCTGCTCAAACCCCAGATCCAAGTATAGGGCTCCCAGAAACGCTTCAAATACATCAGCTAACAGTGCAGGACGTTCCCTTCCTCCTGTTTGCTCCTCACCTTTTCCAAGAAGAATATGATCACCAAAATTAAGATCTCTGGCGAAATTAACCAAGGATGGTTCACAAACAATGGATGCACGTAATTTTGTCATTTCTCCTTCTGGCATTGCTGTGTTTTTTTTATATAAGTATTGGGAAACACCCAGTTCCAAAACAGCATCACCTAGAAACTCCAATCGCTCGTTATCCGAAAATACTTCTTCACGATGCTCATTCACATAGGATGAATGTGTAAAAGCCTGTTTCAATAATTTATGGTTCTTAAAAGTAATATCCAGCTGCTTTTCTAGTTGTGCAACATTCATCCATGTCACCCCTGTTTTCTTTATATATACGGAAAGTCCCGCTAATGCGAGACTTTATTGTTTAAAGCTTAGTCGTGTTCAATAAAGATTTACTGAACATTAAAGAAACAGCTTAAATAATCCACTATAAAAATCCTCTTCTATAATAGCTCAGTCTGTTCTGCTTAATTTATTGTAAACTGTTTATGTAGTTTACAGCATCACCAACAGTATTTATCTTTTCAGCCTCTTCGTCAGCGATCTCCATATCAAATTCATCTTCCAGTTCCATTACAAGCTCTACTACATCTAGAGAATCAGCTTCTAAATCATCTTTAAAAGAAGCTTCCATTGTAACTTTTGACTCTTCAACATCAAGACGGTCAACGATAATAGCTTTTACACGATCCAACACATCTGCCATAATACTTCACCTCCCTTCAAGTAGTATATAGGATTCAGGTTTAGATTTCTACCGTTTTAAAGAGGTAGCTTTAGTAATCTAGCTAGTCCCATCCATACACTAATAATTCATCCGACACCCTGCATATCTTGGATTTACATCACCATTCCACCGTCAATATGCAGGGTTTGCCCGGTTATGTAATTAGCATCATCCGATGCCAGAAAACGTACTACTTTTGCCACATCTTCAGGTTCACCAAGCTTCGCCAGAGGAATCATAGTTAACATTCCCGCACGTTGCTCATCCGTTAGAGCATCTGTCATATCGGTTGATATAAACCCTGGTGCAACAGCATTTACAAGGATATTACGTGATGCTAATTCTTTTGCAGAAGATTTGGTTAAGCCGATAACCCCTGCTTTAGCTGCTACATAATTAGCTTGTCCTGGATTGCCGCTAACACCTACAATAGAGGCTATATTTATAATTCTTCCAGCTTTTTGTTTCATCATTTGTCTTGTAACTGCTTTTGTACATATAAATGTACCTTTAAGATTTGTATTAATAACCTGGTCAAATTCTTCTTCTTTCATTCGCATCAATAAATTATCTCTTGTAATACCAGCATTGTTGACTAGAATATCCAATGTCCCAAATTGACTAATTACTTCTTTGACCATCTCTTTTGCGCTTGATTCATTTGCAACATCTGCTTGTACCTTGAAGGCTTTAGTTCCCAGTTGCTCAATTTCTTCAACAACAGATTGTGCTTTAACTTCGCTGCCTGCGTAGTTAACTGCAACATTGGCTCCCTGCTTGGCAAGCTCTAATGCGATTGCCCGGCCTATGCCGCGTGATGCACCAGTAACTAATGCATTTTTTCCTTTTAACATTTATGACTCCTCCTTATACCATGAAATAAAGTCTTTCATTGATTTTATGTCCTGGACTGCAAAGGCTGGTATACTACGATCAATCTTTTTCACCAGGCCACTCAACACTTTTCCATTACCCACCTCAACAAAAGCATCAACACCCTGTTCAATCATACGACGTATAGATTCTTCAAACCGAACAGGAGAATATAACTGCTTAAGCAGCAGGTCTTCTATTTCTTTATTATCTGTAACAGGTGAAGCAGATACGTTGGCATAGACTGGTATACTGGCATCTCTGACCTCAACTTTGTCCAGATGCTTAGCGAATTCCACATTGGCAGATTTCATTAACCTGGAGTGAAATGGTCCACTGACATTCAGTGGAAGAACACGTTTGGCGCCGTGGGCTTTTAGAGTAGTAATTGCTTCCTCAATACCTTCTTTTGAGCCAGAAACCACAATTTGTCCTGGACAATTTAAATTAGCAATATCAACAATCTCTCCACTTACCTCTTTCAATGCGTTTTGTACAGATTTCTCATCTAATCCCAGTACTGCGGCCATTGTTCCTTGACCTTTAGGAAACGCTTCTTCCATCAATTTACCTCTAGTTTCAACTAATGGTAATGCTTTATCCAAAGAAATGGATCCAGCTGCAACTAAGGCACTGTATTCACCTAAACTGTGTCCAATTGTCATAATGGGTTGAATTTCTTCTTTCAGAAGTAAGGAGTGTATTGCTATACTGGACAATAATAGTGCAGGTTGGGCATTCTCTGTTTCAGTTAGTTTTTCTTTAGGTCCTTCGAACATAATTTGGGTAATATCTTTATTTAAAACTTGATTGGCTTCCTGGAAAAGCTCTTTAACTTCAGGGTAATTATCGTAAAATTCCATTCCCATACCTACCGCCTGAGATCCTTGACCTGGAAACATGAAGGCAACACGCTTCATTCTTTCTCCTCCTTGTTCAATTCAATTGTATTTTTTATTGTTTCTGTCACATTATATTCAACCATATGGCATGCTTGCTTTATAGCGCTGTATACTGCCCTGCGGTTTGAAGATCCATGGGCTTTTATAACTGGGGCCGCTAATCCAAACAATCCTGCTCCACCATATTCAGAGTAATCCAGCTTGTTCTTTAGTTCTTTCAAATCCTTTTTAACCATACCTGCTGCAATTTTAGTTTTCATGGAGGACATAAACGTATCTTTTAACATCGAAAACATAGTCATTGCAGTTCCTTCTATGGTTTTTAAAGCAATGTTACCACTGAATCCGTCTGTTACAACAACGTCTGCCGCTCCATTTAGTAAGTCACGTGCTTCTACATTTCCTATAAAATTTATTGGTGCATTTTTCATTTGAGCAAAAGCCTTTTTAGTCAGATCGTTCCCTTTACCATCCTCTGTGCCTACATTCAATAGTCCGACTGTTGGATTTGATACAGCTCGTACCTTCTCTGTATAAATGGATCCCATTATTGCATACTGTACTAAATGATCGGCTTTCGCATCAACATTCGCTCCAACATCTAATAGCAAAAATCCTTTACCGTCAATTGTAGGCAAAGTCGGGCTTAAAGCCGGTCGATCGATACCCGGTATCCTGCCGACTACAAATAAACCAGCGCTCATTAATGCACCTGTGTTCCCTGCTGAAATACAAGCGTCTGCTCTGTTCTCTTTAACTTCCTGAGCCATTAAAACAAGGGAAGCATTTTTCTTACGTTTTACCGCTCTAACAGGTTCATCTTCACTTGTAATTACTTCTTCTGTATGTATTATGTCAATATTCTTCTCGTCAGTTACGTATGCTCTAATCTTATTTTCGTCTCCTATTAAGGTTATATGTAAATTGTCTATCTGGGAAACGGCATCCATGGCACCCAAAACTATTTCTTTCGGTGCATGATCTCCACCCATAGCATCAATTGCTAATCTCATATCACAATTCCCCTTTTTGTTCATTTGACTGGTACATGTGAAAGAATCCTGTAAAGACAATTTCTTTCTCTACATAGCTGCTCACCTGCACAATTGTTAGCCCTTTTTCGTTTTTTCCCTCAACGGTTGCCTTTGCAATAACACGTTCACCTTCTTTAACTTGTCTGGTGAACTTAAGCTCTGATTTAGCAGTCAATGCCAATTCGTCATTTATTACCGCTACAGCAAGCGAATTAGCTTGTGCAAATATATGATGCCCGCGGGCAATCTTATTTCTTGAAAAAACATGTTCAGGTTTAATATCCAGAATGGAAATAGCTCGCTCGTCCAGTTCTAAATCAATAACTTCTCCGATTACTTCATCCAGTGGCAATGCCTTTACTGTTTCATTCCATTGAACATTTGCTACAGACTTAATCCGTTCACGGAGTTCTGGTATAGAAAGCTCCATCCGATCCAACCGGATAGTTTGAATACTTACGGAAAACTCCTTTGCTAGTGCTTCATCTGTTATGAAAGGTGTGTGCTGGATTGTTTCCCTCAATAAACGTTGACGTTCAACTTTAGATCTTCTCATAAATGACACCGTCCACATGTAATGATAAAAATATAGATTTAAGACTTGGTACTAATAGTAATATATATTACCAGCTTTAATTATGCAAGCATCCTTTAATCCAGTTTCTCCTTTAAAAAGGAATCGTTTTCCAAGTACTGCTTTAACTTGTAAAACTCTTCATCCTGTTCCAGCATGTTCATTTCTATTATTTCTTGCGCATCATTACGTGCTGTTTCAAGGGCCTTATAATCATGAACCATATCAGCAACTTTAAAATCGGGGAGTCCACTTTGCTTCTTGCCAAAGAAATCTCCCGGTCCTCTTAGTTTCAGATCTTGCTCCGATAATTCAAATCCGTTCGTAGTTTCGGTCATAATCCGCATTCTTTCTTTGCCAACCTCTCCTTTAGGGTCAGCGATCAAAATACAATAACTTTGCTGTTCTCCTCTGCCAACTCTCCCTCTCAACTGATGGAGTTGAGATAAACCGAATCGTTCAGCGTCGTAAATAACCATAATTGTTGCATTTGGCACATTAACCCCAACTTCTACAACGGTTGTAGATACTAGTATCTGTATTCTGTTTGCAGCAAAATCCTTCATAATACTATCCTTTTCATCTGTGGAAAGCCGACCGTGCATTAATCCTATTTTTATATTATCAGGATAATATTCCTGGAGTTGATGGTATAAATCGACCGCATTTTGGATGTCCAATTTATCTGATTCCTCAATAAGAGGACAAATAACATATGCTTGCTCTTTAAGCATAATTCTTTTTTCTATGAATCCTAATACTCGATCCAACGCATTCTCCTTTATCCAGTATGTCTCAATTTCTTTTCTGCCCACTGGCATCTCATCAATTACCGACACATCCATATCACCAAAAGCGGTAATAGCTAACGTACGAGGGATTGGTGTCGCAGTCATAAATAGCACATCTGGATTTAGACCTTTATCCCGCAAAGTTCGACGCTGGTTCACCCCAAACCGATGCTGTTCATCGACTATCACAAGCCCCAGATCATTAAAATAAACATCATCTTGAATTAGAGCATGAGTACCTACAACTATTTGCACGTTATGACTTTTAATGGCTTCCACCATTTCTCTTCTTCTTTTTCCTTTTACAGAGCCTGTTAATAAAACAATCTGAGCTCTCTCACCAAACAGTTTAGTTAATGACTGATAATGTTGCTCTGCCAATATCTCAGTTGGGACCATTAAAGCACCTTGTTTTCCTGCAGTAATTGACGCGTATAGGCATACAGCAGCCACAGCTGTTTTCCCAGAACCTACATCTCCCTGCAGCAGCCTGTTCATCCGGTAAGGGGACTTCATATCTGTTAATAACTGATTTAAAGATTTATTTTGAGCTTCCGTTAAAGTAAATGGAAAAATATTCACAAACTCCTTAACTTTTTCTGAATCATAATGCTGTGCATTACCTTGGGTTGCTTCACGCTTTAGTTTGCGAAGAAGTTGCATTTTTAACTGAAACAGCAAAAACTCTTCATAAATAAATCTGCGTCGTGCATGTTTTAACGCGAGTCTATTAGGGGGGAAATGTATGGTTAATAACGCATCTTTGCGATTCGGCAGTTTGTAAGCATTCAAATACCTTTGTGGTACCATTTCATCAATATCATTGCTGTAAGCACTTAATGCATTTTTTATAATTTTTTTTAATTTATAATTAGTCACATCGCCTTTAACAGAATATATAGATTGAATTTCTGCATGGTTTTCTGCTGGTCCGGTTTTATAACTACTAACTGTAATTTGTAGTCTATGTGTATCCCACTTACCGGTTAATGTAATCATATCTCCGGCATGTATTTGTTTTTTTGCAAAAGCCCGGTTAAACATGACAGCTTTTATGGCAACTCCCTCTACCTCTAAAGTAAATGACAATCTGGATTTGTTTTTTCCATAATATGTGAGGGAAGGTTCATGGATAACCCTTCCCTCAATCGTTACTTTATCATCATGTATCAATTCGCTAAGAGGCTTTATTTCGAATACGTTGTATTTATATGGGTAATTGTTCAGTAAATCTTCAACAGTATGAATATTTATTACTGCTAAATCCTCAGCAAATTTTTCACCGACGCCTTTTATCTGTGTAACAGACTCACTTAGCATGTTAATCACTCTCTCTATACTTACATTCCAAATATTTTCTCTTTTAGCAAACGACCTGTAGGTGTGTCCGCTAACCCACCTTCCCCAGTTTCACGTAAACTGGAGGGCATTTGTTTTCCTATTCGGTACATTGCACCGATGACCTCATCACACGGTATTCTGCTTGTAACACCTGCTAATGCCATATCAGCTGACACTATTGCTAGGGAAGAACCGCCTGCGTTACGTTTCACACAAGGGACCTCTACCAAACCTGCTACTGGGTCGCAAACTAAGCCAAGCATATTTTTTAATGTCATGGCGAATGCCTCTGAGGACTGCTGCGGTGTTCCACCAGCCATTTCAACAATCGCAGCAGCAGCCATAGCACCTGCTGAACCTACTTCGGCCTGACAGCCACCAGCAGCTCCTGAAATAAAAGCATTATTTGCAACTACAAATCCAAACGCTCCTGAAGTAAATAGATAGCGGATCATTTGATCACGCGTTGGATTCAGCTGATTTTTCACTGCGAATAATGTCCCTGGTACACAGCCGGCGCTTCCCGCTGTAGGTGTAGCACATATTGTACCCATTGCAGCATTTACTTCGTTGGTACCCATCGCCTTACTAACTGCATCCATTAATATGTTGCCTGAAAGCGGTGTATTTTCTTTCATATATTTTTGAATTAATACAGCGTCCCCGCCAGTTAAGCCTGTTACAGACTGCACCCCTTTTAAGCCATCTTCAATAGCCTGTTCCATTACATTTAAATTCTTTTCCATCTCTGCATATACATCTTCACGGGATTTATTTTTGATATCCATTTCCTGTCGTATCATTACTTCTGATATAAGAATATTCTCTTTTTCAGCAATTTCTACTAATTCAGCTACTGTTCTAAACATAGTAAAACTCCTCTCCTTGCTTTTCTAGCTGACAAGCTTGGCAATTTGAATGATATGATCAGCATTCTCTAATTCTCTTAAAACAGTATCGTCGACATTCTGATCGACTTCAATTACCATCAATGCCTCTTTCCCTACATCCTTACGATTAACTTCCATATGACCAATATTAATTTCATATTTTGCTAAGATTCTTGTAACAGACGCAATAGCTCCGAATCTATCATTATGCATAATTAATATTGCTGGATGATTTCCTGATAATCGTAGTTCGAAGCCATTTAGTTCTGTAATCTCCACCTTACCTCCACCAATTGATATTCCGACCAGTTCAATTTGATCCTCATCATTTCCAATGACAAGACGGGCCGTATTTGGATGATCAACTGCTGCACTATCTTCTACAAATTCTATCTTAAGATTCTTTTCTTTAGCTATATCGAGTGCTTTACTCATTCGTATATCATCCGTTTCAAATCCAAGAAGACCACCAGCCAGAGCAAAATCGGTTCCATGGCCTTTGTACGTTTTTGCAAATGATTCATACAAGTAGATTTTTGCCCACGTTGGTTCTTCTCCAAATAAATTACGTGCTGCTTTTCCTATTCGTGCAGCACCTGCTGTATGTGAGCTGGAGGGACCAATCATTACCGGACCAATAATATCAAATACTGAATTAAACTTCATATTTATAGTCACCGCCTAAATATTAGTATAGTTTACGCATCCATTGCTAAGTATAACAAAAAAGTCCATAATAATCATTTGTGGATTATGAAAGCAGTAATCGGGTGGGAGAGGGACAATCAATAACTACGAGGAATATATATGCCTTATAACAGCCAAGGATCAAAATTGAATCAGAAAGGAAACTTTCGAAACGAGATTGTTGCAGGATTAATCGGATACTTTACTACAGTATACATTGTAGTAGTTAATGGGTCTATACTTAGTGAAGCTGGAGTTTCCCTCGAAACAGGCATGATCGCAACCATTCTTGTAAGTTTCCTCGGAACGCTTTTAATGGGATTAGTTGGCAGGCTGCCATTAATTTTAATACCTGGAATGGGGATAAACGCTCTATTTGCTTATACGATAGTACAAGGAACCGATCTCAGTTTTCATGAAGGATTGGCTGTCGTGCTAGTTGCTGCCATAATTTTTTTAATTACAGCATTCAGCAAACTTGGGATTATATTGAAAGAAGCTGTACCAGATTCGTTAAAACATGCTGTAACAGTAGGGCTGGGATTCTTTTTAATCTTGATTGGTTTGGAGAAAAGCGGTCTTGCTGTCAGTGGGGAAAATACGATTATTGAGATTGGTGATTTCACTTCTCCAACTGTCATCGTAGGGATAATAACATTATTCTTAGCACTATTTTTATTTGTTAAGAATGTTCCTGCAAATTTTTTAATTACGATGATCATCGGAACCATACTTGCATCCATTTTCGGTATAGTTATTCCATCAACGGAACCTGTAAATATTAAGGCAGAAGAGATACTCTTTCTCCCATCGTTTACAGCAGTTGGTCAACTATCATTTTGGTTAGCTGTATTCCCACTGGCACTGATTCTTATTTTTGAAAATATGGGATTATTGCATGGTCAGCTTTATATGCTGAATCAAAATGAAAAATACGGCAGGGCTTATAAAGTGACTGCATTTTCAACTGTTACCTGTGCCTTTTTGGGAACATCGCCAACCGTTTCAGCTGCTGAGAACACTGCGGTCATAGCATCTAAAGGTAGAACCGGTGCAACAGCGATAATAACAGCGTTGTTATTCTTAATAACCATTTTTATCATACCCTGGGTTACTATGATACCAAATACTGCAATCAGCCCGATTCTTATCATCGTTGGATTTCTAATGGCTCAAAATATTCGACAGATACCTTTAGATGATTTATCAGAATCTGTACCTGCCTATTTAATTATAGCAATGATTCCATTTACTTACAGCATCGCTGATGGGATGGCTTTTGGGTTTATTGCTTATCCCATTGTAAAGCTTGCAATGGGTAAACAAAAGGATTTATCTGTAGCCCTACTAATTATATCCGCACTATTCTTATTCGAATTTTTAATTAAAATTATAGGAATATAAGGTGTGTTGGATAATCAGCTTTGCTTCATGTACAGCCAGTAATAAAAAGAAATCGCCTCTCCTGGAGACGATTTCTTTTTTATTACTCGACTGAAAAAATATACGAATAGATCGGTTGGTTTCCGTTATGGACTTCGATCTCAAGATCTTCATATGTTTCTTCAATATACTTTATAAGTTCTTTCACTTCACTGTCAGATGCATCTTCACCCTGTAAAATAGTTAAGATCTCATCTTCTTCTGTAAGCATTTCATTTAACAATAATTTTACTGCCTCTTTTTTATCATGATGCGTTGCCTTTATTTTACCATCGGCAATTCCCATAAAGTTACCCTTTTCAATCGTAATCCCATTAATCTGAGTATCTCGAACTGCGTATGTAACCTGTCCTGTTTTCACTTGTTTCCTCGCTTCATCCATTACTTCCTTATTGCCATCTATATCGGCTTCCGGATGAAATGCAAGCATAGCACTGATCCCCTGTGGAATTGTCTGTGTAGGTACGACCCTGACGTTTTCTTCTGCAATTTCTGCCGCCTGATCTGCTGCCATAATTATGTTTTTATTATTAGGTAAAATCAGCACATTTTTAGCATTAGCCTTCTTAATTGCGTCTGTAATATCCTGAGTACTTGGGTTCATTGTTTGACCACCTTCAATAACAACAGAAGCTCCCAGACTTTCAAGCAGTGTTTTTAAACCATTTCCCATTGCAACAGTTATAATAGCATACGCAACTTTTTCTTTAGGTGCTTCAGCCTGATTCTTCCCTACAAGAGCAGAATGCTGTTCACGCATATTTTCTATTTTCATATTAATAAGACTGCCATAGCGCTGGCCAAGTGTCATACAATTTCCCGGATACTCTGCATGTACATGTACTTTTATAATTTCATCATCCGAAACAACTAATAAGGAATCGCCATGCTTACTTAATTCATTTCTGAAGTCTTCCTCATTGTATGGATTTTCAGCAATTTTATCCTCTTCGAACTTAATCATAAATTCTGTACAATACCCAAATTCAATATCAGCAGCGTTCATGAAATCCTGTGTAACTTTATGGTGCTCGGCGTTTACCATTTCTTCCATGTCTATTTCAGAAGCATTCTCAGGAAGTTCTTCACCCTTTAATGCTGCTAAAAAACCTTCATAAATTGTTAATAGGCCTTGTCCACCAGAATCAACGACTCCTACTTCCTTAAGTATTGGAAGTAGATCAGGTGTACGCTTCAGAGACGCTTTCGCTTCCTTAATAACCATTTCCATTAATACGATAACATCTTTTTCCCTTTTGGCTTCCTTTGCAGCAATTTTCGCTACATCTTTAGCCACTGTTAAAATAGTACCTTCTACAGGTTTCATCACAGCTTTATATGCTGTAGCTACTCCATTTTCGAATGCAATGGCTAAATCCTTTGTTGTCGCATTTTGTTTTTTTTCCAGGCCTCTGGCAAATCCCCGGAAAATTTGGGACAAAATAACGCCAGAGTTACCTCTAGCTCCCATTAATAACCCTTTGGCAAAGGCATTTGCTACTTCAGAGATATCTTCTGAGTTCAACTTCTTAACTTCAGCAGCTCCAGAAGTCATCGATAAATTCATATTTGTACCTGTATCTCCATCAGGAACTGGAAAAACATTTAATGCATCAATCCTATTGGCATTGTTCGATAAATGATGTGTTCCAGAGAGCACCATTTGTGCAAAAGTAATGCCATCCAACTTTTGTACCGTCACTATACTTCCTCCTCCATAAACAATAGCGCAAGCGCTCCTTCAGCAGTAATAATACTATGTCCGTACATGCATCGGTTAGGAGATTGCGTCCGTGTGTAAGCGACGAATCAAACCAGAAAACATAGAAGTCTACTAGCCGGGCACTGGATCTGGTGGTGACCATGCGCAATTGTTAACTTATCTACAGTTAGTTAAGTTATAAAATTTTAACAAGGTTAATCTTTAGCTACGCGGACACCTTGTATGTATATATTAACCGAGTCAATTGATAAACCTAATGATTGGCTTAAGGTGTATTTAACCTGAGATTGGACATTATGCGCTACTTCAGAGATCTTTGTTCCGTAACTGACAATAATATACATGTCAATGTGCAAGTAGTCGTCTTCCTGACGTACTACCACTCCTTTAGAGAAGTTTTCTTTCCGCAGAATTTCTGCAATACCATCTCTGATCTGGCTTTTAGATGCCATTCCTACTATACCATAACACTCTACTGCGGCCCCGCCGGCAATCGTGGATATAACTTCATTTGTAATAGTTACTTGACCATCATTTGTATTAAGTTCAATGGACATAATAATCCTCCTTAAATACCTGCTCATTATATAAGCATATTCTACTACATTCAGATGAATTTTAAAAGCAGTGTTATAATTTTATGTATAAAATACCATCTATTACAATGAATGATGATGGGTATTCTGTCAAGAATTTATTCTTTATAGAAGTTGTCTTTAAAATGGGTAACAGGTGGTAAATAAGAAAACTATTATTGGTGATTCTTTATTATACAAAAAAGATTTAATTGCATTCTTGTAATACATGTGGTAAATTATATAAGTATTAAATGACACATGTTAGAGTAGGAGGGATAGCATGGCTAGAAAATGTGTTATTACTGGACGTCAAACTCGCAGTGGAAACCAACGTTCTCACGCTATGAATTCCAACAAGCGTAATTGGAAGGCTAATGTACAAAAAGTACGTATTATGGTAGATGGCAAACCAAAAAAAGTTTACGTTTCTGCACGTGCCCTTAAATCGGGTAAAGTAGAACGCGTATAATATACCGAAAATACCACTTAGCATTAGTTTTGAAACGAAAATCACCCAATTGTATGAATCTATACAATTGGGTGATTTTTTTCTGCGAATAAAAAAATAGCTTTTGCCAATCCGTTGACAAAAGCCAGTCACATTTATTTTTCTTTTTTAAATGTACTAATAATAATTCTGACAAATCCACCAATAAATCTTGGGAGCTTAATAGTATAAAATTTCATAAGTCCGCCCTCCTCTTTTACAAACACGCTTACACGGGAATCGTATCCCGGCTCTTTACTAGTAATAATATGCCTTCTTCAAACGAAAAAGTACCATTATTTAAAAGAAGCTTGTTTGATATACTAAGAGTTGAGCCCCATGTGATAGTTTGATTAACTAATGGATAATAAAATCCAGCTAACGTTATGCCTTTAACGTATTGGGTGTACGGGATAAACGATATAGCTGGATAGTCATCATCATGCTCTAATAAATAGCTTCCCGGCAACGTTAACTCCAGATAATTAGATTGATCCAAAATAATACCCTTAATGCCCTTGTTTATGATGGAATACAAAAGTTGAATAGTAATTAATTCATGATCTAGTCTTCCGCCTGTAACACCAAATAAGTAAATTGTTTTGGGAGATAGGTCAAAGGCTTTAGATAAAGCTATTTCCAAATCCGCTTCATCTTTTTCTGATGGGTACTCTTTATAGTACGCTGCACTCTGTTGAATAGCCTGTTTTTCATCCTCGTTAATTGAGTCGAAGTCACCGACTGCATAATTGACCGGTAAATTATTTTTAATTAAATGTAAAGTACCACGGTCTGCACCTATCCAGATATCAATAACATCTCTATACAATTCCAAATCAGGATGAAGATGTTCAGGTCCATTACCCACTATCGCTACAGATACCATGTATGTTATTTCCCCTTTACAGCATTCTTTATATCTCTTATAGCTTCTTTTCTATTAGAGCGGCCAAATACTGCACTTCCTGCTACTAAAACATCTGCACCTGCATCTGCACATTCCTTTGCTGTGTGTACATTGACACCGCCATCTACCTCTATTTCAAATGATAAGTTCATTTCTTTACGCCAGGTTGCAATTTGTTCGATTTTCTGAATCATACTGCGAATAAACGATTGTCCTCCAAAACCTGGATTCACTGTCATGACCAACACCATATCCACGTCAGGAAGAATCGGTAAAATAGCATCCGCTGACGTTGCCGGGTTAAGTACCACACCTGCTTTTGCACCATTATCTTTAATTAATTGAATCGTTCGATGTAAATGTTTTGCCGCCTCTTGATGAACAGTGATTATATCTGCACCTGCCTTAGCAAACATAGGTATATAATTATCCGGATTTTCAATCATCAAATGAACATCCAGTGGAAGGTTTGTTATCGGCTTTACCGCTTCTACTATTAATGGCCCTATTGTAATATTGGGTACAAAATGACCATCCATTACATCGATATGGATATAATCGGCTCCTCCCTTTTCCACGTCTTTAATTTCTTGTCCCAGTTTAGAAAAATCTGCTGATAATATAGATGGAGCTATTTTCGTCATTATTAATACCTCGGCTTTCTTAATTGTATTTCTTCATAAAAATTTAAGTAGTGTTTGTATCTGTAAGCGGGTATGGCGCCTTGGTCTACTGCTTGCTTAACAGCACATTTAGGTTCTTTGACATGCATACATCCTCGAAATTTACAATACTGCTTCTGTTCTCTTATTTCTGGAAAACAACCAGCAAGTTGTTCTAATTCCAGTTCACTGAATTCTAAAGCGCTAAATCCCGGCGTATCCGCTACCAAACCACCTTGTACATCTATCAGCTCTACATGCCTTGTAGTATGTTTTCCCCTACCAAGGCTCTTCGATATCTCTGCTGTCTTAAGGAGTAATGTTGGATCTAGTGCATTTAGCAAGGACGTTTTTCCAACACCTGACTGTCCCGCTATCACAGTCACATTGTCAGTGAAATAATGATCTAATTTCGGTAATTGAGCTGGTAATTTTGAGGACAGAAGCTCTACATCATAACCAATTTGCTGATACTCTTTCTGATAGGTCTCGATTTCTTGCTTTACTGAACTGGATACAATGTCCATCTTGGTTATAAAAATTACTGGTTTTATATTTTTTGCTTCTATTAATACGAGAAAACGATCTAGCAAGGTAGCACTAAAATCAGGATCCTTGGCTGAACTTACAATAATTGCTTGATTTAAGTTAGCTATTGGAGGACGAACTAATTCGTTAGACCTTGGTTTGATTTCCATTATGTATCCCTCGTTGGGATCATTTATATCAAAAGAAACAAAGTCACCTACTAGAGGGGTTATATTTTTTTTACGAAATACCCCCCTGCCCCTGCATTGATATATTGTTTCTCCTGATTTAACATAATAAAATCCACTTAGTGCTTTTATAATTCTTCCTTCTGCCATTTATTCACCTTCTTCGTACGAGACCGACTTATTTGTAATTATATCATCATCACGCATAATTAAATATTCTGCTTCCGCATTAGGAGCGATTGTTAGTGTGAATGTAAACTCTGTATCCTCTGTGATCGCCTCTTCTTTATACACTTCAGCTAGGTTGTTATTCATATCCGCTATATAGATTCTTACAATTTGCTCCACCTGTTCTTCTTCGTTTTCTTCGTCTTCTTCTCCCTCGGAGCTCTCGGGGTTATATGGGACCGTATAGGTAATCGAATGGGATACTGGAGGTTTTTCTTCAGGACCAATCGATATATACACGTTTACAGTATCGCCCTCTTTTAATTCAGTATTAGCTCCAGGGTCCTGGCGAACGACCTCTCCTTCAGGGACATTTTCGGAATTTTCATCTATGGTGTTCATTGTTAAGTTATTGTTAGTTAAATAGTCTGATGCCTCTTGTTTAGTCATCCCTCTGAGATTGTTTAAGCTGATTAACTCGGGTCCACTGCTAATTTCAAAGATAACGCGTGTGTCACCTGGTACCACCTCGCTACCTGGTTCAGGCTGAATTTGTGTAATGATTTCTCCTACTGGTCTATCTGAATGTTTCTCATATGCAATCACTTCTTCATAATCATCTTCGAGCAAGCGTTCAACCTGACTATATTCCCTACCTACATAATCAGAAAATACAACTCTTTCTTTTCCCTGACTAACATAAACAACGACCGTAGAGTCTTCTTTTACTGTCCTGCCCGGATTTGGATCGGTTTTGACAACGAGGCCTTCTTCCACTTCTTCTGAATAAATTAACTCTTGTTCGAATAAAAGATTACGATTGCCTAATTCTTCAACTGCTTCTTCATATTCCATATTTATTACATCCGGTACGATAACATCTTTAGGCTGTAGTATACCAGGTATGATAAACAATGCTGCAATTCCGGAAGTTAACAGAATAAGTGCTATGATAAAAATAACAACCCATTTTTTTCTACCCTTTTTTTTCTTTTTCTTTTCCTTTTTCTCTTTTTTTAAAGCTTTTTTATTTTTTGGTAAATCAGGGTCCGATACAGCACTTTCTTCAGCGCTGAAGTTTTTTGTAACTCCATTTGTTTGATGGATCACTGTGTCCTGATCTGCATCATGGTGTAATTGATTATCCGTGATAATAGGAATGGCTTTTGTTTCCTCACCAGCTTCTACCGGTGGAGTATATATTTCTTCGTTTAAATTATCAGGATGTAAAGCAGTATCCAATGATTCATCCATTTCGTAAACAGTTTCATACCGGTGAAATGGATCCTTAGCAGTTGCTTTGAGCACAATATTTTCAACGCTTTGCGGGACATTCTGATTAAACCTTCGTACGGATGGTGTATCATTCTGCAAATGTTTTAAAGCTATTGAAATCGGTGATTGTCCTGAAAAGGGAAGTCTTCCAGTCAACAGCTCAAACAACACAATACCAATTGAGTAAATATCAGATTTCTTTGTAGCCATCCCTCCCCTTGCCTGTTCAGGAGATAAATAATGAACAGAACCTAAAATTGAATTTGTCTGGGTCAATGAAGTTGCGCTTAAGGCTATTGCAATACCGAAATCAGTAACTTTAACTTGTCCATATGTATCGATTAAAATATTTTGTGGTTTAATATCACGGTGAACAATATCATTTGCATGTGCGTGTGCTATAGCTGCAGTGATTTGCTTCATAATGTCTAATGATTCCTGAACATCAAGTGGACTATAACGTTGTATGTATTCTTTCAGAGTCATTCCATCTACGTATTCCATGACAATATACAAAATAGTGTCATCTTCACCAACATCATAAATATTAACCACATTCGGGTGTGAAAGACTTGTTGCCGAATGGGCTTCTCGATCAAATCTTGCAATAAACTCTTCATCGTCAGCATACTCTGGACGTAATACCTTAATGGCAACATCACGGTTTAATATAATGTCTCTAGCTAAATAAACATTAGCCATACCGCCCCCGCCTATGGTTGCATTTATTTGGTAACGGTCATTTAAGAGGTGGCCGTTTAACATGGGGATCCACCAACTTCCTGAGAAGCATCATACTGCATAATTATAAGCGTAATATTATCCTCTCCACCTCGTTCATTAGCAAGTTCTATCATTTTTACGCCAGTTTGCATTATATCACTTGAAGTTTGCATTAGTTTACATAATTCTTCATCCAAAACCTTATCAGTAAGACCATCTGTGCATAGTAAAATTTTATTGGATTGCTCCATTATTAGTGTCTGCACATCAGCAATCATTTCTTTTTCAGTTCCTAATGCTTTTAGGACGACATTTTTTCTTGGATGATTTAATGCATCCTCTTTAGTAATTTGTCCAGATTGAACGAGTGCATTTACGAGCGAGTGATCTTCCGTTATTTGCTTAAATCCGTTTTCATTTAAAATATAACAGCGACTGTCACCAATATGGCCGACAGTAATAAAGTCTCTGATACAAATTGCTGCTACTATCGTTGTGCCCATTCCATGACATGCTTCATTTTGCATAGCATGGTTATAGATAGCTTCATTGATCTCCCCGATAGTATTCGTAAGCCAGTTTTCGGTTTCGTCTGGCGTATGTAGTTCAGTACATCTTAACCATTTTTCTTGAATTAAAGCTGTTGCCATCTGACTTGCAACATCACCTGCTTGATGGCCACCCATCCCGTCAGCGATAACAGCAAGAATTTGACCGGAAGAATTGGTATAGATACCACCTGAATCCTCATTATGGCTCCGGATAAGACCCTTATCAGTCAAAAATTGTCCCTTCATTGAATCACCCCTTAGAATACATGACTAATGCTTGTAATTCTATTATTGTATTTAAAGTATTACACAATTAAACTAATAAAAAAACATTATTCTCAATTTTTGATAAATCTAGTGAGAAAAAAGCCATCAGTTTCATGGGTTTGAGGGAATAACTGTAATCCAGCAGCTGTTATCCCCGGTGATGATTTAATTTCACTCGGCAATTCCTCAAAAAAACGTCCATCTATACTAAAATTACTATTTCTATCTAAAAACTTGTTAACTACTCCCTCGTTTTCTTGAGGATCTACGGTACAGGTACTATATATTAATAAGCCCTCTTTCTTCAGTAAAGGTGCAACACTCTCGAGGATATCTAATTGAATCGTCGCTAGCCGATTAATATCAGATTCCTTTTTATGATATTTTATTTCAGGTTTGCCTTTAAGCACCCCAAGCCCTGAGCACGGGGCATCAACAACTATACGGTCAAAACTTTCCTCTTCATGCTCCTCCTGCAATAGTCTGGCATCAACCGCTTTAGCATCAATAATAGATAGTTGAAGATCAGCCGCTTTTTTATCTATTAGCTTTACTTTTTTCTGATGCAGATCATACGCATGTATCTTTCCAGTATTCTTCATTTTTTCAGCGATATGTGTAACTTTTCCACCTGGGGCACTACAAGCATCCAGTACATGCATCTCTTTTTCTACATTCAGCATCTCAGCTACGAGCATAGAGCTTTGATCCTGTATTGTTACAAATCCATCGTTAAATAAGTCACTTTTAAGAATGTTTCCCTTATCAATAATAATCCCTTGGTCAGAGAACACGGATTCTCTAATTTCAAAACCTTGCTCACTTAGGGCTTTCATTGCTTCGTTACGTGTAATCTTTAACGGCTGTACACGAATGGACACAGATTTTCTGTTTAAATTTGTTAAACACATTTCTTTAGTTGTCTCCAAACCATATGCAGCTGTCCAACGCTCAACTAACCACTCTGGATGACTCGTTTCAATTGCAATCCGTTTGGCAGCATTCTTTATCTCTGCTGTATCAGGCACTCCTTTACGCTGGATGTTTCTAAGTACACCGTTAACAAACGAAGCTGTACCTTTATGCCCGCGTTTCTTTGCTATTTCAACTGCCTCATTAATAATTGCGTGATCAGGTACTTTATCCAGAAATACCATTTGGTAAATAGACATTCTAAGAAGCATTTTAACCCAGTCGTCCAACTTCTTCTTTGAATCAACAAAGCTGTCTATATAATAATCCAATGTCAGCTTGCGTTGAATGGTCCCATAAACAACTTCCGTTAATAAACCCTCGTCTTTTGGGTTTACCCTTCCTGACTTGAGTTCAGAATCGATAACTAAATTACTAAATCCATTATCTTTATCTATGCGTAATAACAAATTCAATACAGTGTTACGCAATTGATAGTCACTCATATTAATCACCCATCACTATTCCAGTTTTTATTCGATCTGAAGAGCCTTTTAGATATTCTTCCACAGTCATCCGCTTCTTACCTGCTGGCTGAATTTCTGTAATTTGAATACCCTTTTTGTTGCCGCAAACAACTACAAATCCATTATCCTCTTTGCGAACAATCTCTCCGGGAATTCCTTCGTATTCGTTATTATCCGTCTCACCCCACCAAAGCTTCATCACTTTCCCTTTGTATAAAGAAAAAGCAACAGGCCATGGATGCAACCCTCTAATGTGGTTATATACTTCAACATTCGTTCTTGTCCAATCGATCTTTTCCTGTTCACGTTTAATATTAGTTGCAAATGTTGCTGTTTCATTATCTTGTTTAATAGGTGTAATATCATTTGCAAAAAGAGATGGTAATGTATCAGATAGTAAATCTCTACCTAGCTTGGACAGCTTATCATGTAGCGAACCAACATGGTCTTTTTCATCAATTGGAACAGATCGCTGTTTTAAAATATCTCCAGCATCCAGTTTTTCTACCATATACATAATTGTTATTCCAGTTTCTTTTTTCCCTTGCAGAATTGCATAGTGAATTGGAGCCCCTCCCCGCAACTCGGGTAGTAAGGAGGCATGTACATTTATACAACCAAATTCCGGCGCATCCAACAATGCATTCGGTAAAAGCTGACCATAGGCTGCAGTGACTATAAGATCTGGTTTGCAGGCAAGTATTTCTTCAAACTCATCCTTTAATCGTTCAGGCTGAAACACCGGAATATTATGTCTTTCCGCTTCTACTTTTACTGGAGGTGGAGTGATTACTCGCTTCCTACCCTTAGGGCGGTCCGGTTGTGAAACTACGAGTACAACTTCATATTCCGACTGGACAAGCATTTCGAGAATTGGTACCGAAAAATCTGGAGTACCCATAAAAACTATTCGTTTCATCATATACCCTCTTTCTATTACTGTACTTCCTTACATAAGGTGGTATGGTTGCATGTCCACCGTAATTAACAAATCATTTTTGCGAACATCGTCAGCAAATTGGTCAAGAATTTTATTTATATATACACGTAATTGAGGCTCATTTCTGTATTTTATCATGCATTGATACCGATATCTATCTTTCATACGCGGCATTGGTGAAGGTGTTGGACCTAAGACCACTGTATCTTTTTGAATATTACTCATCAGCAACTGGACGATCTGCTGAGTCGTCTGAGCAACCTTAATTTTGTTGGGATGTGATACGGTTATCAATACCAGGAAGACGTAAGGAGGATATTGAAAGGTCCTTCTCATATTCATTTCCTTCGCATAAAAATCTTCAAAATTATAAACACTGGCTAATTCTATACTATAGTGATCTGGTGTATAGGTCTGGACAATTACTTCACCAGTAAGTTTATGCCTGCCTGCTCTCCCGCTCACCTGTGTCAGTAATTGAAATGTTTTTTCAGATGAGCGGAAATCAGGTAAATGAAGCATTGAGTCTGCTGTCAATACACCTACTAATGTTACATTGTCAAAATCCAGACCTTTTGCAATCATCTGCGTGCCAAGTAATATATCTGCTTCTTTATTTGCAAACTGATTCAGTAATTTTTCATGAGAGCCCTTCCGGCGAGTTGTATCAACATCCATACGAATAACCTCAGCCTGAGGAATTAATTGCGTTAACGCTTCTTCCACCTTTTGGGTACCTGTCCCGAAGTAACGAATTAAATCGCTCTCACATTCAGGACACACTTTAGGCATTAACTCTTCATAAGAACAATAATGACATTTTAATTGATTACTGTTTTTATGGTAGGTAAGCGCAATATCACAATGTGGGCATTCCTTCACATGGCCACAGTCACGGCACATAACAAACGTTGAATAACCTCTTCTATTTAGTAATAATACTATTTGCTCCTCTTTTTCAATGCATTGTTCGATTCTTTCTTTTAAACTACGTGAAAACATGGTTCTATTTCCAGCATGAAGTTCTTCCCTCATGTCTACAACTTCAACTTTTGGCATTGCTTTATCATTTGTACGTTTACTTAATGTTGCTAATTGATAAACACCCTTTTGTGCTCTTGCATAGGACTCCAGTGTAGGTGTAGCGCTGCCTAAAACTACAGGGCATTTATGTGTTTTCCCCCGGTAAATAGCAATATCACGCGCATGATAGCGTGGCTGATCATCTTGTTTATATGTTGTTTCATGTTCTTCATCAATAATAATGATGCCGATATTTTCAAATGGGGCAAAAATTGCTGACCTTGCCCCTACGACTACTTGTACTTCTTTTCGTTGAATACGACGCCACTCATCATATTTTTCCCCTGCCGACAAGGCGCTATGCATGACAGCAACCTTCGAACCAAACCTTTCTTTAAAACGCTTAACCATCTGAGGTGTGAGTGAAATTTCCGGCACAAGGACAATAGCTTCTTTTTCTTTACGTATAACATCCTGAATTGCCTGTAAATATACTTCTGTTTTTCCGCTTCCAGTTACACCATGCAAAAGAAATACATCGTGCTCTTCTGAATTCACCTTTTCTTTAATTGGCGTTAGCGCAGTTTTTTGTTGTTCTGTAAGTTCTAATGCTGTTGTCCTTGAAATAGAATCATCATCATAGGGGTTTCGATAAACCTCAACTTTATCCGATACAAGTAGTGATTTGTCAATTAACGTTTTTAAAGTACTTGAAGTTGTTTGCAGTTTTTTAAGTAAACTTTGTTTTTCAACCGGTTCTGGATTTTCAAGGAAATACTTTAAGAGTTGCTCTTGTTTTTTCGCACTCTTTGATAAGTCCTGAAGTGATTCCTCCAGTAAATGCAATTCACTGACTGGCTTAATCATGGTTAGATGCTTTTTGGTGATTTTTGATTTCACAAGATATTCAATAGAAATATCACCATCTTGTATCGCCTTCTGTAACTGATAATAGGTAAGAGCAGAAGCTTCAAATTCTTCAAATGTAATGACATCTCTTCCAGCAAAAAGACTTTCCAGTTCGTTTGATAAGTCACCAGCGGTCATCCGAACGATTTCTTTTTTATATTGTGCCTTCAGTACTTGAGGTAACATGGCCTGCAAGGCCGTTATATAAAAACTGATTGTATCATTTGCTACCCATTTTCCCAGATCTAATAATTCCTCTGTAAGCACCGGAGTTAAATCCAGAACATCATGTATTTCCTTTAATTTGCTGAAATTGGACTCAGACGTTTTACCAACAACGAATCCCATTACTTTCCGGGGGCCGAACGGAACAATTACACGCATCCCATTTGTAAGTATATCCTGAAACCTATCTGGTATAAGGTAGTCGAATGTTTGGTTAATACTACTCGCAGGTACATCGACAATAACGTTAGCTATATTCACTGACCTTCATCCTTCATATCACGATCTATAAACCTTATTATCTTTCTGGCAACTTCTATTTTAGTTGCTAGTGTTATCTCATCGGGTTTGAGATTTTTATTTATATAGGTTGCGATGTTTGTATCTCCTCCAAACCCAGCTCCAACAGCTGCTACATTATTAATAACAATCGCATCTAAATTCTTTTTCTTTAATTTCTGTACCCCATACTCTTGCGGATTAGTTGTTTCAGCTGCAAACCCTACCAGAAATTGGTGTTTTTTGATCTCCCCAAGGGACTTGAGAATGTCCTTGGTCCTCTCCATTTCAATACTCCACATTCCTTCCTGCTTTTTCATTTTTTCGCTATATACATGTTTCGGTCGGTAATCCGCAACGGCTGCTGCTTTTATAACGATGTCATGGGAAGGAAAGTGCTGATGCATTTTCTCATACATTTCTTCGGCAGTTAAAACGTCAATACGATTAATTAACCTATTGGATAGCTTTTCTCCACTAGGTCCCGCAACAAGGGTAACTTCAGCCCCCGCTTCTGCCGCAGCCTCCGCTAAAGAAAAACCCATTTTCCCGGTTGATCTATTCGTAAAAAAACGAACTGGATCAATTGTTTCCTGTGTTGGCCCTGCTGAAATCAGCACTTTCTTACCTGCAAGCACTCCTTTATCAGCTTGATGGTTTACCACTGCTTGAATAATGCTTTCCGGTTCCTCTAAACGCCCTTTTCCTACATATCCACAAGCTAAATAGCCGTCTCCTGGCTCAATAAAATTATAACCCCAATCATCCAAACGTTTCATATTATTAATAACAGCAGGGTGCGCATACATATGAACATTCATTGCAGGTGCAATATATACAGTAGCCTGTGTCGCTAATAAGGTTGTAGAAAGCATATCATCTGCAATCCCGTTGGCAATTTTACCAATAACATTTGCTGTTGCAGGAGCAATTATTACAATATCAGCCCAATCTGCGATATCTATATGAGCAATTTTAGCTGGATCTTTTTCATCGAATGTATCTATGTAAACCGGATTTCTGGATAAAGCCTGGAATGTTAATGGTGAGACAAACTTAGTAGCACTTACTGTCATTACTACCTTCACGTTCGCCCCTTTTTGTGTTAATCTACTTGCCAGCGCACAAGCTTTATATGCTGCTATTCCCCCAGACACTCCTAAAACGACGTTCTTATTATGAACCATTATGATATCCCTCCCACAGTTAATATTCTAGTCTATTTATATCATACAATGCCGATATAAATCTTATATTAGGTTGTATAAGTAAATTTAAAAGAAGTAAAGGATACTCAGAATCCACAGCAGCAGAATAAAGTATAAAAATGCCATATCCTGTATGAGCATTTTCTTACAGAATGTCACGATGGAGTAAGTAGCCTTTAGAATTCTCCATCTTTCCTATTTAAAAAAGAAGTCCCTCGCAAATAATAATGAGCGAGGGACACACTTCGTAGGTTATTTTTTTCCTTTATTTACAAACAACTTATCTGCTTGCACTTCTTCAAGAGCCATTCCAACATACTTATAAGACTTCGGATTTTCGATTAACACCTTATTTGTTTCACTCATTTGTCTTGCACGTCTTGCTGCCAAAGTTACTAGTATATACTTCGAATTAATTTTCTCTTGTAATGCATCAATTGATGGCTCTAACATCACATTTCCTCCTCTAATAACTTTTTATACTGTTTAGCGACCCGTTCACGTTTCAAGTGTTCACACTGAATAATCGATTGGATTTTTCTTACTGCAAGTTCAACTCGATCGTTTACTACCACGTAATCATATGCATCCATCATCTCAATTTCTTTTCTAGCTTCTTTCAAGCGGTTTAACACAAGTTCCGTTGACTCCGTTCCACGATTAACAATTCGGTTTTTCAGCTCTTCTAGACTAGGTGGGAATAGAAAAATAAAAACTCCCTCTGGAAAATTCTCTTTAACCTGCAAAGCACCCTGTACCTCTATTTCCAAAAAAACATCGTGCCCGGCTGCAAGCATCTCTTCTACATATGTTCTAGGTGTACCATAGTAGTTATTAACATATTTAGCATATTCTAAAAGCTGTTCTTGTTCAATCAGCTTTTCAAATTCCTCTTTTGATTTATAAAAGTAATCAATACCATCTGTTTCTCCTGTCCTTCTATTTCTTGTAGTCATGGAAATGGAATACTTCAAATGGGTTGCCTGGTCAAAAAGTTCTTTTCTGACTGTTCCTTTTCCTACACCAGATGGACCAGACAGGATAAATAAAATCCCTTTCTCATCAATCAAAATATTTCCTCCTAATACGCTGCTTAGTTGTCATCTAAAACTTCTTCATGACTCAGCACACGTTGTCCAACTGTTTCGGGCTGTACAGCAGAAAGAACAACATGATCGCTATCTGTAATAATTACTGCTCTTGTGCGTCTTCCATAGGTTGCATCCACTAGTTTATTATTGTCACGGGCCACTGTAATAATTCTTTTAATTGGTGCTGACTCGGGTGAAACAATTGAAATAACTCTATTTGCTGAAACTACATTGCCAAAACCTATATTAATTAATCGTAAACTCAAAAATTTATCCCCCTTGTTTTCTCTATCTTATGTAACAATCTCACTATGTTTCTATCTACAGTACCTTATTATAAGTTAAAATGAATATGAAATTCAAATGTTTATTCGATATTTTGCAACTGCTCTTTGATTTTCTCAATTTCACTCTTTAAGGAAACAGTACTTTCACTTATCGCTGCATCCATCGATTTAGCTCCTATGGTATTAGCTTCGCGGTGCATTTCCTGTGTTATGAAATCCAATTTCCGACCAACTGCGCCATCCGTTGAAATCGTGGCACTGAAATGATCAATATGACTGAAAAGACGTGTTATTTCCTCCGTTATATCTCCCTTTTCTGCCAAAAGAGCAATTTCCTGATGAATACGGGATTCATCGATGTTTACCACATGCTTTAAATAATCATTCACTCTACTTTGAATTCGTTCACGATACTCCTCAATCACATTCTGCCTGCGCAACTGCAGATGCATGACTGTTTTCTGTATGGCTGCAATTCTTTCTTTCACATCCTCCATTAGGAATGTACCTTCTTCCCTACGCATAGCAGCTACCTGTTCACATGCCTTATCTACACTTGATAAGATAGAAGCCTTTAAATCATCCGGCTGATTATCTATTTCTTGTACAGTTATAAGTTCAGGTAAAGTAGTAATAACTGCTGCTGGAATCTCTCCAGATAGGTTATAACGATCCTTCGCTTTTTTTAATGTTTCCATATAATAATCCATTAACTCCCAATCTGCTTTTAAACTCTTTTCCAAAAATCCTTCCCCTTCAATACTAATGAACACATCTATACTACCTCGTTGAAACTTGGATTGTACTATCCGCTTCAATTTATCTTCCAAAAATAAAAAAGACCGGGGAATTTTAGCAGTAAAATCCAAGTACCGATGATTAACACTTCTAATTTCCACAGTTACTGTTGTTTTTTCTAAACGAAGGACACTTCTGCCGTAGCCTGTCATACTCCTAACCATATCTATCACATCCAATACTCCCAATTATACCTTTGATTATGGGAAAAGGAAAATTTTTATTATATTAGTCTAAAGAAAACAATCCCTGAACCGGTTTTAACCTGATTCAGGGATTGTATTTCAAATCTATCAAACCGTCCTATGGCTATCATGACTAGTTGTTTTTATTTCTTAGTGAATCCAAATAGCACAGTTGGCAAAGCACTTAATACGCCAATTAACATCCAATCTCTTAAACTCAAGGCTGTTGTGTGAAAAATAGGCTGCAGTGGTTCCCAATAGATAACTACTAGTAAGAGTAGCAACGAAGATAAAACTGCTAACACGAGATACATATTTTCAAAAGGATTTCTTGAGAATACAGACTTCTCACTTCGACAATCAAATACATGAATCAATTGTGCCATTACCAATGTAGTAAATGCGATTGTTTGTCCGTAAACTAAATTTTCTGGATTGTCTTGATAGGCTAGCATGAAAGCTATCAATGTGACAATACCAATCAGAACTCCCCGACTAATAATTTTGTAGCCCAGTCCCCTGGAAAATATTCCTTCTCGTTGGTTTCGCGGGCTTTGCTTCATCACATCTCCCTCAGACTGATCAAGACCAAGCGCCATTGCCGGAAGACCATCTGTCACTAAATTAACCCATAGTATTTGTACAGGTACGAGTGGCAACGGCATGCCAAGCAGCATTGCAAACAGCATAACGAGTATTTCACCTACATTTGATGCTAATAGATACCGGATAAATTTACGGATATTTTCGTATATATTTCTACCTTCTTGAATAGCCGATTTAATAGTTGCAAAGTTATCATCCATTAATACAAGTGATGATGCTTCCTTCGTTACATCCGTTCCGCTTATTCCCATGCTGATGCCAATATCACTTGCTTTAATTGCCGGAGCATCATTTACTCCATCTCCTGTCATTGCAACAATATGACCTTTTTTCTGAAATGCTTTTACAATTTTCAGCTTGTGTTCTGGTGTGACTCTGGCAAATACGTACGTGTCTTCAATCTTCTCTTCCAGATCACTTACCGACATCTGATTTAATTGATACCCTTCCAAAACCAATCCATCTTCTGGAAGTAGATTTAAATTTTTGGCAATCGCACGGGCAGTTTTAACATGATCTCCAGTTATCATAACTGTCTTTATCCCAGCTTGTCTGCATTCTTCAATAGCTGACTTCACTTCTTTTCTTGGTGGGTCTATCATTCCATATAAACCGATAAACGTAAGGTCATTTTCCAGAAACGCTGTTTCAAGGTCTTCATTTTTAGATAATGATTTCATTGAAATCGCAATTGTTCGTAATGCTTTATCTGCCATCGTATTAACTGACTGACTAATCCTGTTTTTATCCTCGGCTTTCAACAGACTTCTTCCACTTTCCCCTAAATGAAATGTACATCTGGGGAGGAGAACATCAGGTGCACCTTTCGTTATCAAATAACGCATGGAGTTTTCATCTTCTACGACTACACTCATTCGTTTTCGGTCTGAATCAAAGGGTAATTCCTTAATAATACGATAGTCTTCTTCTATCATAGCAGTTAAACCGATTTTTCTTGCAGCTACTAAAAGTGCCCCATCAGTTGGATCACCATCTACGAAATATTTACCTTTTTTTATATTTAACGTGGCGTTGTTACACAGCATTCCATATAGAAGCATTTTTTCCAGATTTGGAAAACTATTATCCACTTTATTTTTGTTTAAAAAATAATCTCCTCGGATGTCATACCCATCTCCAGTTACGTACATATGCTGTCCATTTAAATAAATTTCTTTTACAGTCATTTGATTTTCTGTCATCGTGCCAGTTTTATCAGAACAGATTACAGATGCACAACCTAATGTTTCAACTGCTGATAACTTTCGCACAATTGCTTTCTTCTTAATCATCCGCTGAACTCCCAGGGATAGTGCAACTGTAACAATTGCTGGTAACCCTTCAGGTATAGCTGCAACAGCTAGAGAGACCCCGGCCAAAAACATATTATAAACTGGATGCCCCTGATAAACCCCTAGAAATACAACCATTGCAGTAAGGAGTAAAGCAACTACAATTAAAATTTTCCCCAATTCAGCAAGCTTTCTTTCTAAGGGAGTAATGGCTTTCTTTGTATTAACCATAAGTGATGCAATTTGTCCCATTATGGTATTCATTCCAGTACCTACTACGATTCCTATCCCGGATCCCCTGGTGACTAATGTTCCCATAAACGCCATATTGACTTGATCCTGTGCATCCAGACTGTCATTTGCGATGGCAGTAGCATGCTTCATAACCGGTAGGGATTCTCCAGTAAGCGTAGATTCTTCTGTTTCCAAGCTATTCGATTGTACTATTCGAATATCTGCTGGAATACGGTCGCCACTGTTTACTCTTATAACATCTCCAACTACAACTTCTCTGGAAGGGATTTTCCCCCAGTTTTCATCACGCAGAACATTTGCCATTGGGGCTGACAGTTCTTTTAGTTTTTCTAATGACTTTTCAGCCTTCTGCTCCTGAAAAAAACCAATAAATCCATTAACCAGTACGATAACCATGATCGCAATAGCGTCAATATACTCGCCAAGCAGTCCAGCGATTAGAGTAGCAGCAAGTAAGACAAGTACCATAAAGTCCTGAAATTGTTTTAGAAAGATAAGCCATTTGGATGTATTCTTTTGGGCCTCCAGAATATTGAAACCATATTTTTTACGCCGTTGCTCTACTTGCTTGGTGCTCAGTCCACTATTAGCTGTTACGTGCAACTTTTGCTCTACTCGATCTACATCTAATTGATACCATCTCATACCGTATACCTCCACATTTGTCCAGACTTCAGCCACGTCCAGATTCAACGACCAGTGACGAATGGACCCCCTCCTTATTTTCCCCAATAAGCCTGTTCGCAGTGTAAGTGAAAGTTTCCCTTATAAAATTTCGCTTACACTGCTATTTACAAGCGTAGTCCATACACCTTTATACAGTCGCTTACGCTTTTGTTTATTAATATCTATGCAGACTTGTCCAAAAAAATGCTATAATTGCGCATGAGGTGATCGCATGCCATTTGACGGTATTGTTACTCGAGCAGTAACAGAGGAATTAAAAAATGTAATACTCCCAGGTAAAATCACAAAAATTTATCAACCAACACTTACTGAATTAGTTTTGACCATAAGGAGCCAGGGGAAGAACCATAACCTACTGCTATCCATTCATCCAACATATGCACGATTTCATATAACAGATGATACATATAGAAATCCAAAAGAAGCCCCGATGTTCTGTATGGTATTGCGCAAGCATTTATCAGGCGCTGTTATCGAAAAAGTTGAACAATATGGTATGGAGAGAATAATAAACTTTTCCATTAAATCAAGAAATGAAGTTGGTGATATTGGCTACAAAACACTTGTGGTAGAATTAATGGGTAAACATAGTAATGTGATGTTAATTGATCAGGAAAAAGGTCATATTATCGATAGTTTAAAACATATTTCCATGGCTCAGAATCGATATCGAACGATATTGCCAGGCCATGAATATAAACTCCCGCCAATGCAGGATAAGCTGAGCCCTTTAGATATTGATGGAGAATATTTCATAAAGAAGCTGGATTTTAATGCAGGTAAACTGGAAGTCCAAATGGTCGGCATGTTAGTTGGATTTTCTCCCTTTATAGCAAAGGAAGTAGCAAACCGCGCTAAACTTGGATCTGCAGCTGTTTATAAGCAGAAGTTTGTGGAAGTTCAACAGTTAATCAAAAATAATGAGTATATACCAACTATTTACCGAAATAAAAAAGAAGACTTTCATGTACTTCCAATTACTTCTTTTCAAGGCGAGAAGGAATCTTTTGCAACAACAAACAAAATGCTGGATTATTTTTATACAGGAAAAGCAGAACGTGATCGAGTCAAGCAACAAGCGAAAGATTTATATCGATTTATCAAGAATGAAAAGGATAAAAATGTCCGTAAAATGAAAAAGCACCAGCAAACCATTAAGAAAGCAGAAGGTGCTGAACACTATCAAAAAATGGGTGAATTGCTTACCGCGCATATGCATGTCGTATCGCATGGTGATAAAAGTGTAACAGTAGTTGATTACTATGATCCGGAACAAAGTGAATTAACAATTGAATTAAATCCAACTAAAACACCTAGTGAAAATGCCCAAAGCTATTATAAGACCTATCAGAAACTGAAAACGTCCAAGAAAATAATTGAAAAAGAAATCATTAAGACGAAGGAGGAAATTACTTATTTGGAACAATTATTGCAGCAAATAGATGTTGCAAGTGAAGAAGACATTGAAGAAATCCGTGAAGAACTGCGTGAAGAGGGCTATTTAAAGAAACAAGCAAAACGGAAGAAACAAAAAAATAAACAAACCAAACCAGTGCCTGAAGAATATACATCAACTGACGGTACACAAATTCTTGTTGGTAAAAACAATAAACAAAATGAATATGTAACAACGAAAGTGGCCCACCGAGATGACATCTGGCTCCACACCAAAGATATTCCCGGATCGCACGTCATTATCCGATCTAAAGAACCTAGTGAAGGAACATTATTGGAAGCTGCTCAAATCGCTGCATATTTCAGTAAGTCACAGCAGTCATCTTCTGTTCCTGTGGATTATACGAAAATACGTCATGTGAAGAAGCCTAGTGGAGCGAAACCTGGCTATGTAACGTATGACAATCAAAAAACGCTTTTTGTAACACCAAACAAGAAAATAATTGATGAATTAAAGGGAAGCTAATAAAAAAACTTAAAGCACGGTGAGCCTGTTAAAGAGGAACGGAATTAACACTAGGCAATGTAGATACTGGCCCACGCCACCTCCTATCCCGTCGGGGCTGAACGCGACCTATTTCCAACTCAAAAAAACAGGTTTTTACTTATGCTATATAAAAATGGATGATTCAGAAAAGAATCATCCATTTTTATTCTATACAGCCTTTGGATTTAAAATCACTTCAATATTACCTCTTGTTGCTTTTGAATAAGGACAAAATTGGTGGGCATCTTCAGCTAATTCTTCTGCTTCTTCGGGCCCGACTCCTTCAATAGTAATATTTAATGTAACTCCTATCTTAAAGCCATTATCGTCAGGATCTTTCATAAAACTTACTTCGGCTGTAGTTTCAGAATTGATTTTCTTTTTTTGCTCTGATGCAACATGATTTAATGCTCCATCATAACAGGCTGCATAACCTGCAGCAAATAACTGTTCTGGGTTTGATCCTTTATCTGTTTTATTTTTTGCAGGATTTACTAACTTCAGATCTATTAACCCATCTTCTGATTTAACATGACCATCTCTGCCATTTTTTGCAGTTGCACTTGACGTGAAAATTACTTTACTCATTGTAAACGAACACTCCTTTATTTAGCTACTCTTTATATTGTTCCTTTATACAGAAGAAGTTAAACATTTACAAGAACGTTCGATTTATTAAAGCCTCAATAAACTGATTAGCTTGGGGGAGATCACGAACCCCCTCCTGGTAACATACCCAAGTATCTCTCGTTACAGCCTTTCCATTCAATTTCAAAGGGATATGAGGATATTCCTCCTTCATCCATTTCGAAACACTTTCAGGCAGGACGGCCATCCCTAACCCCTGTTGCATAAATTGTTTACAAGTTTCAATCTGGTCCACCGTAATTGTTTTCAATGGCTTAATATCGTTCTGATGGTGGTATAACCAATTGTCAACAAGCTCATGCATACTGTCATCACTGCTGAATGAGATTAACGGGCGTTCTTTTAGTTTATCCCTTGGAAATTCTTCCGTATCAAATATGTATAATGGATCTTCAAACAGATGAACACATGTACTCTCTTTTAATTTTTCGCCCCGGATTATACAAACATGATAATTTTTATGATCCCGTTTAATGTCTTCACTAATTCCAGTTACGAGATCAATCGCTACTTTTGGATAATGCGAAGTGAATTCTCCCAATATTTCTGGTAAAAATCGCTGACTTATAAGAGACGAGCAGGCAATGGATAAGGTACCTTGAACCTCCTTACTTGATTGGGCAAGCCTATTTTTAATTGATTGTTCTTGTTCAACTACCAATGCAGCATGTTTCAGGATCATTTCACCACTCGGTGTCAACATTAATCGTTTTGGTGTTCGAATAAAAATGTCTGCACCAAAATATCCTTCGATATATTTAAGACGTTGCGTTACCGCCGGCTGAGATATCAAGATTTGCTTAGCAGTACCTCGGATCGTACCAACCTCTTTGAGCTTTAACAATAAAATATAATCTTCAATTTTCATAATGACCTTCCTTTTAGTCAATAAGTTTTTGTTATTACTTTTGATTATAAACTAGTATTGTACTTATTGCATTAGGAAATATATGATAACTATAAGAATAAGAAAAAATAAAGCTTATTTAACAAAGTTAAGGTACTTTATCTATAAAAGACGAAGTAACTTGTTATTAACGTAACCCCGCTACGGAAATACACTTCGCTTTCCGCGGGCTCGCGCTAAGCCTCCTCGCTCGCAAAGAACGCTCACTGTGGGGTCTCATCGTCTTCGCTTTTCCCGCTGGAGTCTTCGTATATTTCCTGCGCTGGCCATTGTGGAATGTTATTAAAATTCACCTAATGCTTATAATTTTTTTGACTTTTGCTACGGTCAGTCCACTCCTGCGGGCACCAAAGCCTTTTGGAGGGACGAGTAATTACAAGTGGTTTTCGATGGGGCGAGTAATCGCAGTCCAAGTCCCTGCTAAAGAACCCGCAGTAAAGCTTCGGCAATATTAAATCTCACGAAGAAAATGTGGATGTTTTTCGAGGAGTCTTACATTTTCTGCGGCTGGAAAATCAGGAAATCTTTATCAGCGTAGGCAGAATACGTAGACTCCTATGGGAACAGCACGTGTCCGAAGACCCCGGAAGAAGCGTTCTTTGCTTCTGAGGAGGCTGAGGCCGTGCCCATGGAAAGCGAAGTATTCTTCCGAAGCGAATCCAAGCATTCAACCATCTTTAAAAAGTGAAAGGTATCACTAAGAGAATTTTCATTACTTCGTCTTTTATATCAACTACGTTAGATTTATCACTTGGGAAAACACAGGGTTCCAATAAACAAGGAGGAGAATTTATGAAAGAGAAAGATGATGTAAAACGTGCTTTTTCAAAGAATAAAGAGGACTACGTAAAGAGTAGTACACATGCATCAGGAAGCGATTTATCCTTACTGCCAGTGTGGCTAAACCCAAAATCCACTATGGAAGTACTTGATATTGCCACAGGGGGAGGTCATGTAGCAAAAAGACTTGCACCCTTTGTAAAAAGAGTAGTTGCAACTGATATAACAAAAGCAATGTTGGAAAACACTGCTGCTCACCTGGCTGCATATTCGAATATAGACTATGTAATAGCAGATGCAGAAAGCTTACCTTTTCTCGACAACACGTTTGAAATAATAACATGCCGAATCGCGGCCCATCACTTCCCAAATCCAAAAAAATTCGTATCAGAAGTAAATCGTGTTTTAAAACCCAATGGTAAATTTCTATTTATTGATAACATAGCAGCTGAACAATCAGACTATGGAAACTTTATTAACACATTAGAAAAAATGCGGGACTACAGTCATGTACGATCACTTAGGATTTCTGAATGGAAGGAGATTTTCAATGATAATAAACTAACCTTCCTGAAACAGCAGGAACGGAAGAAAACGTTGCCTTATGATGATTGGATAAATCGCACCTTGGATATGAGAGAAGATAAAGAAAGTGTAACTAATTTTATAAAAAACGCTACAAGTGATATACACGATTATTACGATATTAAATTTAAAAACGATAACATTAAATCGTTTACTATTGATGAATGGATGATCTTATTAGAAAAGAAATGACCACACTGACGTGGTCATTTCTTTTCTACAATTCGTCCCGCCATTCTATTAATTTAATTCTATCCTCTTCCTTAATTTCACCATCTTCCATCAAAGCTTCTACTAATTCATCAAAGTTTGTGATTGTGTGAAGTGGCAGGCTTACATCTGAAAATGCTTGCTTGGATTTAGGTAATCCATACGTAAAAATAGCCAATACCCCTGTTACTTCAGCTCCTTCTTGCTGCAAAGCTTTGGCTGCCTCAATAGATGAACCTCCTGTTGAAATCAGATCTTCAATAACAAGGACTTTCTTATTTTTTTCTAATTGCCCTTCAATCTGATTACCCTTACCATGACCTTTTGGTTTCGATCGAACATAGACCATTGGCAGGTTCAAACTGTCAGCCAACCATGCTGCGTGGGGAATCCCTGCTGTAGCACAGCCAGCAATTACCTCTGGTTTTTCATCCATTTCTTCTATTATTTGAACAAATGCGTCTGTAATTTTTCTGCGGACCACAGGATGCGACATTGTTAACCGATTATCACAATAAATAGGTGATTTAATTCCGGATGTCCATGTAAAGTACTCTATGGGATTAATTTGTACAGCCTTTATCGCCAATAGATCTCTTGCTAACTCATGTTTTACTGCCATGTCCCCACTCCTTCATGATTTGCTCGTATGCCATTCTCGGATTTTCGGCTTTTGTTACAGTCCTTCCAATAACAAGTATATCTGCTCCATTTTCACGAGCGTAAGCAGGTGTTGCAATTCGCTTTTGGTCATTACTATTGGACTGCTGCAACCGTATTCCTGGTGTAACTGTTAAAAAGGATGAACCACATATAGTTTTAATCTGATTTGCTTCATGTACCGAACAGACAACCCCATCTGCCCCATTTTCTTTCGCAAAATCGGCAAAATGAACAACATTATTACCAAGCTCACCTGGTAATAAAAGTTCACTATTCATTGTTTCACTGTCCATCGACGTTAATATCGTAACGGCAATGAGCTTTGTTTGGTGACGAGAACTGGATCCTGCCAGTAATCCTTCCTTAGCACGCTGGATCATCTCACTGCCTCCAAGTGCATGTATATTAATCATATCCACTTCAAGTTTGGCAATATTTTTCATTGCTCGCATTACGGTTGTTGGAATGTCATGCAGTTTTAAATCAAGGAATATAGCATGGTTGTTTTCTTTTAATAGTTCAATGACACGAGGGCCTTCTTTGTAGAACAATTCCATCCCCACTTTTACTGGAACACCGTGTAATTCATTCCTATCTAAGAATTGCTTCGTTTCCTTCCAATCAGGAAAATCAAGTGATAAATACGTTGTTGGCATATGCTTATATCCCCTTTCCGATTGCTTCTTGAACAGAATTAAACCCGTATTTCTTTAATACGTCAGGTAACTCATTGATTAATTCCGAACAAATAAAAGGGTTTTGGAAGTTGGCTGTTCCAACTGCGACAGCACTTGCACCGGCCAATAGAAATTCCAATACATCTTCCGCATTTGTAATACCACCCATTCCAATAATTGGTATCGATACCTGCTGTTTTACTTCATAGATCATTCGTATCGCAACAGGCTTTATCGCCGCTCCTGAAAGTCCGCCTGTTTTATTGCCAAGCAATGCCCGCTTACTGGGCAAGTGGATCTGCATACCTGATAATGTGTTTATCATCGATAAACCATCTGCACCGGCAGCTTCAACCGCTTTGGCCATTGCTACAATGTCGGATACGTTGGGCGATAGTTTAACATACACTGGCAGATTACTGGCTTTCTTCACAACTTCTGTTACATTAGCGGCCATGGATGGATCTGTTCCAAACTGAATACCTCCCTCTTTTACGTTAGGACAGGATATATTCAATTCAATTGCACTGACCTGATCCGTTTGGTTAAACGCTTTTGCTACCATTTCATATTCCTCTATTGTACTTCCTGCTACGTTTGCAATAATCGGCACATTGTAATTTGCCAGAAAAGGGACTTCTGTCTCTATTATTTTCTCTACACCCGGATTTTGCAGACCGATTGCATTAAGCATTCCAGACGCCGTTTCTGCTACACGTGGGGTCTGGTTTCCAAAACGTTCACTCCCAGTTGCTGCCTTCATAATTACTGCGCCCAATATATTCAAGTCATAAAAATCACTGTATTCTCGCCCAAAACCAAAACAACCTGACGCTGGCATAATTGGATTTTTAAGTTTTAAACCAGGTAAATCTACAGCCAAATTCATCACAGGCTCACCTCCTGCGCATTAAAAACCGGACCATCTTTACATATTTTTTTATATCCACCTTGATTATCTGTAGGAATTACACAAGCAAAACAGGCGCCTACTCCACAGCCCATTCGCTCTTCCAAAGAAATATAGCCTTTCTTTCCTTTGAGTTTACCAGTTATCGCTTGAAGCATCGGTAACGGGCCGCATGAGTAATAACAATCAAATTGTCCGACCTTATTCAGCACATCTGTTACAAATCCCCGTTCTCCATATGATCCATCATTGGTTACAATAAATGTCTTTCCAAGCTCTTTAAATTTCTGTTCATAAAATACATAATCAGCTGATTGGAAACCTAATACAGATATAATATTTACATCTTCTCTTGCTAATGTTTTACCAAGATAATAGAGTGGCGGCACTCCAATGCCGCCTCCTATTAATAAAATTGTCGGATTCTCTTCTATTTCAAGGTAAAACCCATTTCCACTTGGACCCAAAACGTCAATTGACATACCAGGCTGATAGGCTGCCAGCTGCTTTGTACCAGAACCAATTATTTTAAATAAGATGGTAATTGTTTCAGACGCTCTATCTACATCGGCTATTGAAATTGGTCTTCTTAACGTATGTCCCTCTGCATTCATGTGGAGAAATTGCCCTGGAACTGCATACTGACTAATGTAGCTATTTTCGAGCACCATTTCAATCGTATCCAGAGCAATAACAGTTGATTTTATAATTAGCATCTTCTCTTTTTTCATCATAATAATACAGCACCTTTGCCTGTCATTGGATTTGCGCTGAAAGTAGTTGATTCAATGACATTCAAAATAGCATTAGCTGTATCTAAATTAGTTAAACAAGCAATCCCATGCTCAACAGATTCCCTGCGAATCATAAAGCCGTCTGAACGTGGTTTTTTACCTGAAGTAAGAGTATTGACAACAAATTGTACATGGCCATTTTCAATAATGGATAACACATTAGGTTCAGTTGATCCAATTTTCGCCACTTCTGTAATAGGAATGTCTGACTGTCTTACAAATTCGGCTGTTCCTTTCGTTGCGTATAATTGAAAGCCCAGCTGATGAAAACGTTCGGCTATTTCCAGCATTTCCTCTTTATCTTTGTCAGCAACTGTCAATAGAACTGAGCCCTCTTGCGGAACCGATACACCAGATGCCACCAGGCCTTTGTATAATGCCTTTTCCAGAGTCTTATCATAGCCGATTGCTTCACCTGTAGATTTCATCTCTGGTCCTAGGATTGTATCGACGCTTCGCAATTTCTCAAATGAAAATACGGGTACTTTAACAGATATTTGGTCAGATTCCGGTAAAATTCCTGATTCATAGCCCAGGTCTGCCAATTTCGTTCCTAAAATGCACTTCGTAGCAATATTTGCCATCGTTACCCCTGTTACTTTACTTAAAAATGGAATTGTTCTGCTTGCTCTTGGATTTACTTCAAGGACATAAACATCTTCATCACGAATGATAAACTGAATGTTAATTAATCCCTTAACATGTAATGCAGTCGCAATCTGATCAGCTGCATTCATACACTTTTGTTTTACTCCCTCACTGATACGCTGTGGTGGGTATACAGCTATAGAGTCGCCAGAATGGACACCTGCACGCTCAATATGTTCCATAATCCCTGGAACAATAGTCGTTTCTCCATCACAAATTGCATCAACTTCCACTTCTATTCCTGTAAGATACTTATCAATCAGGATTGGATGTTCATTGTTTAATTTACTTGATTTTGCCAAATAAGCATGAAGCTCCTCATCGTCATAAACGATTTCCATTCTGCTTCCACCAATCACATACGACGGACGAACCAACACGGGATAACCTATAGAATTAGCAACTTCAATTGCACTGTCAAAATTAGGAACTGCTTTTCCTTTTGGACGTAACAGCACCAGTTCATCAAGCAATATCTCAAATTTATCGCGATCTTCTGCTCGGTCAATTGCTTCTAAATTTGTTCCTAAGATTTTAACCCCTCTACGTTCAAGTCCCGCCGCTAAATTTATAGCAGTCTGACCTCCGAATTGAACAATGACACCCTCAGGCTTTTCTAATTCAATAACATGCATGACATCTTCTAATGTGAGTGGTTCAAAATAGAGCTTATCAGATATACTGAAATCAGTAGAAACTGTCTCCGGATTATTATTCATAATAATTGATTCATAACCCATTTCTTTAATTGCCAGAACGGAATGCACCGTTGCATAATCAAATTCGATTCCTTGTCCTATACGTATTGGGCCAGAACCGAGCACGAGAATTTTTTTCCGGCTTGAAGCAACTGATTCATTCTCTTCTTCATAGGTACTGTAAAAATAAGGTGTTTCCGATTCGAATTCGGCTGCACAAGTGTCTACCATTTTATAGACAGGAACGATCCCTTGTGAATTCCTTTGTTGATAGATCTCGTCAACCGTAAGATTCCATAAGCGCGCTATATGTGCATCTGAAAATCCAACTTTTTTCGCTTTTAACAGTAGTTCAGAAGAAAACTTGGCAGTAGCTAATTCCTTCTCTAAATGAATGAGTTTTTCCAGTTTCACCAAGAAGAATCGGTCTATTTTTGTTAACTGAAAAATCTCATCAACTGACATCCCTCGGCGCAACACTTCTGCCAGTACAAAAATCCGCTCATCGTCAGCATTTTTAAGCCGTTTCTCAAGATCTTCGTCCGCTACCTCGACCAGACTACTTAACCAAAGCTCTTCTGTGCCTATATCAAGGGAACGAATTCCTTTAAGCAAAGACTCTTCAAAGTTTCTTCCAATAGCCATAATCTCTCCGGTTGCTTTCATTTGCGTACCAAGGCTGCGGTCGCCAGTAACAAATTTATCAAACGGAAAACGTGGTATTTTTGTGACTACATAGTCAAGTGTCGGCTCAAAGCAAGCATATGTTTTCCCCGTTATTGGGTTTAGAATTTCATCAAGTGTTAGTCCAACAGCTATCTTAGCTGCCATCTTCGCGATAGGATAACCTGTTGCTTTAGAAGCAAGTGCTGAAGACCTGCTGACTCTTGGGTTTACCTCTATAATATAATAGTCAAAACTGTTTGGATCCAGCGCCAGTTGAACATTACATCCGCCTTCTATTTTTAATGCTCTTATAATTTTTAAAGAAGCATTTCTAAGAAGCTGATATTCGCGATCACTCAATGTTTGTGATGGTGCAACAACAATGGAATCCCCTGTATGAATTCCAACTGGATCGACATTTTCCATATTACATACAACAATAGCCTGGTCATTCTTGTCACGCATAACTTCATATTCAATTTCTTTTAAGCCAGCAATATTTTTCTCTATCAAGCATTGATTTACTGGAGATAAAGATAGACCATTCCGGGCAATCTCAACTAATTCAGGTTCACTGTAACACATTCCCCCACCTGTACCACCAAGTGTGTAGGCAGGTCTGACAATTACAGGATAGCCAATCTCATTGGCAAAATCACAAGCTTGTTCGACAGAATTTACAATTTGACTATCAGGAACTGGTTCGTTTAATTCTTTCATTAAATTTCTAAACTTTTCACGATCTTCCGCATTTTGAATAGCTTCCAGCGACGTTCCTAACAGATTGATGTTATACTCTTGAAAAATTCCAGTCTCCTCTAATGCTACCGCTAAATTAAGCCCTGTTTGACCACCAAGAGTAGGTAGAAGTGCATCAGGTTGTTCCTTGCGGATAATTTTCGATAGAAATTCGACTGTTAATGGTTCCATATACACCTTATCAGCTACTGTATTGTCCGTCATAATAGTTGCCGGATTAGAATTAGCCAGGATTACTGTATACCCTTCTTCTCTTAATGCCTGACAGGCCTGTGTACCAGAGTAATCAAACTCAGCTGCCTGGCCAATTACAATTGGCCCGGAGCCAATTACAAGAATCTTCTTAATTGCTGTGTTCTTAGGCATGATACTCCTCCTCTGTTTTAATCTGATTAAGATTGATCATTTGAATAAATTCATCAAATAGGTGATTCGTATCCTCAGGACCTGGTGAACTTTCCGGGTGATATTGTACCGAAAACGCGGGATGTACCGTATGCTTCACACCCTCTACCGTGTTATCATTCAACGCCACCTGTGTCAGTTCTAAACCTGTATTCGGTAAAGAAGATTCTCGTACAGCATAACTATGATTTTGGGAAGTAATATAGGTTTTCGATCGCATAATATCTTTCACCGGATGATTTGAACCTCTGTGACCAAACTTCATTTTTTCCGTATCAGCTCCACATGCTAATGCAAGCAGCTGATGCCCTAAGCAAATTCCGAAAACCGGTATTTTACCAAGTACTTGTTGAATCATTTCAATCGCTTCCGGAACATCTTTCGGGTCTCCTGGACCATTCGTTAGCATAATACCATCTGGCTTCAGTCGGAATATATTATCTGCTCCGTAATTATATGGTACGACTGTTACATGACATTCGCGTTTTGTCAGCTCACGAAGTATACCGTGCTTCATGCCGAAATCAACTAATACTACTCGCTTGCTTCGTCCTGGCACAACGTATGGCTTAATGGTTGATGTTTGTTTTACTTGATCCGTTTTTGCTGGCAAACTGTTCATTCGTTCTATAACTGATTCTGAAGACTCATCTGCAGACGTAATCATTCCTTTCATTGTTCCATGCTTACGAATAATTTTCGTTAGTTTACGAGTATCAATTCCTGATATTCCAGGAATGTTATTAACTTTTAAATAACTGTCAAGGGTTTCATCTTTACGAAAGTTAGACGGAAAATCACAAACTTCTTTCACGATAAAGCCATGAATAAAAGGAGTAACTGTTTCAAAATCATCTCGATTTATACCATAATTACCTACCAATGGATAAGTCATCATAACAATTTGTCCACAGTAAGACGGATCAGATATGATCTCCTGGTAGCCTGTCATACCTGTATTGAAAACAACTTCTCCGACTGTTGTACGTTCACTTCCGAAGCCTTCTCCGATAAATACTGTACCATCTTCGAGCACCAATTGTCGTTTACTCATTGTAACCCTCCTTGTATACAACCTTCCCCTCGGAAATCGTTAGGACTGGTAGACCCTTTACTTTCCAATTATGAAACGGGGTGTTCTTACCTTTAGAAGAAAATCCTTTCTTATCGATAATGACTTCTTTTTCTAAATTAACAACTGTAATATCTGCTGATCTGTTTTCTTCCAATGTTCCAAACGGCAGACCGAAGACAGTTGCTGGTTTATATGTTAACCATTCAACCAGTTGGTAGAGTGTGATCTTTTCCGTTTTTACAAGATTTGTGTAGAGTAAAGAAAAAGCTGTTTCTAATCCAACTATTCCAAATGGAGCTCCCATGAAACCTTTTTCCTTTTCTTCTTCTGCATGCGGTGCATGGTCTGTTGCTATAAAATCAATCGTCCCATCTAATAGACCTTCCATCAAGGCTTCCTGATCTTTCCTTGCACGCAATGGAGGATTCATCTTATAGTTAGCGTCATCAGCTTTAATATCATGTTCGTTTAAAAGTAAATGATGCGGGGTTACTTCTGCAGTAACCTTTATTCCAGCTTTCTTAGCATCCCGGATAACACGTACTGATTCCTTCGAGCTTACATGGCAGACATGGTAATGACAATCTGCTTCTTCTGCTAATAAAACATCACGTGCTATTTGAACAGATTCACTTAATGAGGGAATTCCCGGCAAATTTAATGCTTTACTTACTTCACCATCATGAACTACTCCACCGTAAACAATTGAGTTATCCTCACAATGTGCTACAATTGGCATCCCGCAAGCCGCTGCCCTTTTCATGGCTTGTAACATGAAGTCAGCTGTCTGAATACCAACCCCATCATCAGTAAAAGCAAAAACTCCTGTTTCTGCCAGTTTTTCTATGTTGTTCAGTTCTTCGCCTTTCAAACCTTTTGTAATAGCAGCATATGGCAAAACACGAACGACAGCATCTTGATCAATTTTATCGAAAAGATCCTTTACTGTTCCCGTATTATCAGGAACTGGATTCGTATTAGGCATAGAGCAAACAGTAGTAAATCCCCCTCGTGCCGCAGCTTTTGTACCAGATGCTATCGTCTCTTTATGTTCCCCGCCTGGCTCTCGCAAATGAATATGAACATCAATAAATCCTGGTAAAACTAAATTTCCTTCACAGTCGATCACTTGATCTACTTCTTCTGTAATTTTGGAACTTACTTGTTTAATCCTATTGTTTTCAATCAGTATTTCACATGCTATTAATTCGTTTGGTGAAACCAGCTTCTTGGCATTCTTCAATAACATTTTCATCTATAATCCCCCACTCCAATAATAGTTTCGCAATAATAGCCATTCTTACATAAACACCATTGTTCATCTGCTTAAAAATTCTTGATCTACTACATTCAACTAAATCCGTATCTATTTCAATTCCTCTGTTTACCGGTGCCGGGTGTAGAATAATTGCATGGTCTTTCATTACCTTCTCGCGTTCCTTAGTTAAGCCATAATGCTCAAGGTAATCCTCTTTTGCTGAATTACTGTCTTGTTGATGTCGTTCATGTTGTATACGTAGCAGCATGACAACATCGCATGTTTCTACAGCATCATCAATCGTCACATAAGGAAAATCAAAATCCTCATCCTCAAATCCCGGGGCTGAACTCAGATATACATTAGCACCAAGTCTATCCAAGGCAATAGCATTTGAATGTGCAACTCTGCTGTGTTTAATATCTCCTACAATAGCTACCTTCAAATTTTTAAATGTTCCGAATTCCTGATAAATCGTCAATAAATCCAACATACATTGTGTAGGATGTTCTTCCTTTCCTGCACCTGCATTAATAATGGGTACAGCGGCATTTTGATGAAGCTCCTCAAACCAAGTATCATCCGGATGGCGCACCACTAACATATTTGTGCCGATTGCTTCAAACGTCTTAGCAGTGTCATACAGTGACTCCCCTTTTTGAACACTTGAAGTTTCAGTATGAAAATCCAATACTTCCATTCCAAGCTTTCGTTGAGCAACAATAAAACTCATTTTTGTTCGTGTACTCGGCTCATAAAATAGATTTGCTACGAACAATTCTTGCTTAATATGAAATTTATTCTCCCGGTACTCTTCTGCAATTTCCAAAACAGAGAGGATCTCTTGCTCAGTCAGTTGCTTTACAGATATAAAATGTCTCATAGCTCCACCTCCGGTTACATGTTAGTTTCTTCTGAAAGATCTTTATCCTCGAAAAAAGCACCGTTCCCATAACCACTTTCCTTGCCTGGAAGAATTAGATTTAAAAGCACACCTATGATTGCTGACAGGGCCATTCCTGCAATTTGCATATCATCTGACAGTTGAATAAACGCTCCTCCAATTCCCACGACCAGGATAACGGATGAAATAATTAAATTACGTTTATCACTTAAGTCTATTTGATTATCAATCAGCATTCGTAAACCGTTCGATGCGATGATCCCGAATAACAGAATGGAGACACCACCCATTACTGCCGTAGGAATTGAGCCAATTACTGCTGTTATTATCCCCACAAATCCAAACAGTATTGCTAGAACTGCCGCTCCGCCGATAACGAAAACACTGAAAACCCTCGTAATGGAAAGGACCCCAATATTTTCTCCGTATGTTGTGTTTGGTGGACCACCTATGAATGATGCAATCATCGTTGCTACACCATCACCTAAAATGGAACGGTGCAAGCCTGGTTTCTTCAGGAAGTTACGCCCTACAACTTTTGATAAAACCATTTGATCTCCGATATGCTCTGCGATTGTTACTAAAGCAACCGGAACCATGATAGCAATAATTTGCAGATTAATTATTTCCATAGGGGCATAATGAACAAATGGAACTATGAAATCCGGCATTTGAAAAACTGCCATGAAAAATCCACCAATTGAGTCAGCTGAAATGATTTCATTCCATTCTGTAATAATCTCTGTTGTATCAACAATTCCTTGAAGTAAGGCGAATGTATACCCAGAAACAATTCCAATCAATATTGGTATTAGGCTGAAAAATCCTCTAAAGAAAATAGAAGCTATTATCGTTATCGACAATGTTACTAAAGCTACCATAAAATGCATGCTGCTATAAACCTGCTCGTCTACCCCTGGGATATACATAGCCATGTCAATTGCTGTAGAAGCCAGACCCAAACCGATTACGATAATAACAGGACCTACTACAATTGGAGGCAGAATCCTCATTAGCCAGCCTAAGCCTAATATTTTAATGAAAACTGCTACAAGCCCATATACAATACCAGCTAAAAATGCACCTACCATTGCGCCAGCGGGACCGGCCGACATGCTTGCGCCAATTATCGGTGCTATGAACGCAAAGCTAGATCCAAGATAAGCTGGGACATTCCCTTTTGTAATTAATAAATACGCTAATGTCCCCGCACCACTCGAGACTAATGCTACTGATGGAGATAAGCCTGTAAGGAATGGAACTAAAATAGTTGCCCCGAACATTGCAAATAAATGCTGTATACTGAGAAAAATCCATTGTTGAGTTTTAGGTATTTCGTTAACGTCCATTGCCATTTTCACTTTTGTCATTTCCATTCCTCCAATTTCCTCTAGTTAAGAGTATAAAAAAACCTCTTTGCGAAAGGTCGCAAAGAGGTACACGTGCAGTGAATTTCACACACGTTTTCTTAAGCAACCTTGTAAATCTCTCTGGATTTAGTTAAAGGTTAAATATGTTTATTTCTCATAAATCGAGACTTGGTCCAAATCGTCTGTCTCTGTTAATTGTACAACAACAATTTCTCTATCGGATGTTGGGATGTTTTTCCCAACATAGTCAGCACGTATAGGTAATTCACGGTGTCCTCTGTCCACCAGTACCCCAAGCTGAATTTGTGAAGGCCTACCACTATCCATCAACGCATCCATAGCAGCTCTTACTGTTCTTCCTGTATAGAGTACATCATCCAAAAGGATTACTTTTTTACCGGCAAGAACGACATCAATCTTTGTAGATTTTAATTGCGGCTCCTCATCGTGTGATACCTTCTTTAAATCATCACGATATAAGGTTATGTCCAATTCACCGATTGGAACTGTTATGTCTTCAATTTGTTTTATTTTTTCCTGAAGTCTTTTTGAAAGCGGGATTCCTCTTGTTTTAATACCAACTAAAACTAAGTTTTCTCCCCCCTTATTTTTTTCTAATATCTCATGAGCAATTCGCGTTAATGCCCTATTCATCGCAGGTTGATCGAGAACTTCTGTTTTTTTCTTCATCATTTCACCTCATGCTATAAAAAAATCCCTTTTCTCCGTAAGGAAAAAAGGGACTTGGATATACGTATAGCTACATATAAATCCAACCGGTACCTTGTTAGCCTCACGGGACTATCTTAAAGGGTCTTATTCATTTCATCTATTATTTCAAATAATACCTCTTTTGTCAATATAATTTTTCGATATATGCTAACAGCTCCTGGAAGGATGCTGGTGGACTAACCTCAAATTCCATCCATTCCTTCTTTACAGGATGTGTAAAACCAAGTGCTTTTGCATGCAAAGCTTGACCATTAGCTTCCAGCGTTTTTCTTGGTCCATATTTTGGATCTCCTACTATTGGATACTCAATATATCTCATATGCACTCGGATTTGGTGCGTTCTTCCTGTTTCCAACTGACATTCCACATGCGTATAATCTGGGTAGCTTTTTATTACACTGAAATGAGTTATTGCAGGTTTGCCGCCATCAACTACTCCCATCTTTTGACGATCTTTAGGGTCCCTACCAATAGGAGCATCAATCATGCCAGTTTCATGAGGTATTTCTCCATGAACTAGCGCTTCGTATTTACGTTTAATCTCTTTAGATGATAATTGCTGTGATAGGTGGACGTGTGCATAATCATTTTTTGCGACAACTAGTAATCCGCTTGTATCTTTATCAATTCGATGAACGATACCTGGGCGTTCCACACCATTTATTCCCGATAAGTCCTTACAGTGGTAAAGCAAAGCGTTTACTAGCGTGCCCCCCTGATGTCCAGCTGAAGGATGAACAACCATCCCCTTCGTTTTATTAATAACGAGTAAGTCACTATCTTCGTAAATGATTTCCAGAGGAATATTCTCAGCAACGACATTCAATGGCTGTACTTCTGGTAATGCCCAGCTTACAACATCCCCTAAATGGCATGTATAATTTGCTTTTACTACGTCATTATTAACGGTAACAAGTTCTTTTGTTATCCAAGATTGCACTTGAGAACGTGAGCAGTCTGGGTTAATCTGTGTCAGTAATTTATCAAGGCGCATTTTTTCTTGTTCTTCTGTTACTGTATGTTGAAATGAAGTCATTTTTTAGATTTCCCTTTCTTTGTTTCATCAATAATTGTAGCAATAATAATTAGAGTTACTCCGACTACCAACGCAGAATCAGCTATATTAAAGATTGGAAAGTTATAATTAAATATAATAAAATCGAAAAAATCTACAACTTCCTTTCGAAATACACGATCAATAAAGTTTCCAATTGCTCCACCTAATATTAAACTTAAGGCAATGCCTAAAGTTTTACTTTCTTTGGCATATTTTTGCATGTAAACGATGACTCCGATAACAACAATGACTGTTACAATATAGAAAAACAACATCTGCCCCTGTAGTATCCCCCATGCCGCTCCTTTATTTCGGTGTGAAGAGAGATAAAAAAAGTTCTCAATAATTGTTATTTTTTCCCCAAGGGCCATTGTTTTTACCACTGCCCATTTCGTAATCTGATCGATTACAATAACTGCAAGTGCCAGTAAATAGTACAAATACATGACGTTTCCCCCGATATAATTTCATTCATTTCTAATCATAGCAAATAACAATAATACAATAATTTCAATTTCACGTTACTGGTGGCCACCATATTGACCATATACCTTTTTTAGTCAAGGAAGAAAGAGATGCACTAAACGAAGTATCACTTTATATTATACTTTAAATCCTATTATTTCAATATATAAGACATAAAGAATATCCCTCTGCGTTAGAGGGATATTCTAATAACTTTAAGCTGAATAGTGCTCTGTTACTACATTTGCACAACGTGTACACAGATTAGGATGATCTTCATTTTCCCCAACAGTAGGTGAAGCTACCCAGCAACGTTCACACTTATCACCTGGATGCTTTTCCACTAAGACATCAATATAGCTGTATTCCTTAGCATTTGGTGCACTTTCTGACACAATAGCTTCAGATACAATTAAATATTGATGCAGCTGTTCCATGGAATGTAATACTTCTTTCGTTTGTTTGTCCTTTGGAATAATCGTAATTTTTGCTTCCAGTGATTTACCAATTATTTTTTCATTCCGAGCTTCTTCCAGGGCTTTTAATACATCATCACGAACTTTCATAAAATGATCCCATTGTTCTTGTGAGTTGCCAAACCCGGCAATTTCCCTCGGTTCAGGAATATCGGTTAACTGAACACTTTCTTCCTCGACACCCGGGATATATTCCCATACCTCATCTGTAGTGTGTGGAATTATCGGTGTCAACAACTTCACTAATGTTGTTAAAATTTCATAGTAACCTGTTTGAATGCTGCGACGACGCTTATTGTCTTTTCCTTCGATATATAAAACATCTTTCGCAAAATCCAAATAGAAGGAGCTTAAATCAATCGCACAGAAATTATGGACATGGTGGAATATTGGTGAAAACTCATAGTTGTCATAGTTTTCGCGAACAGTTTTCACCAGATTTTGTAACCGGTGAAGCAGGTACTTATCCACTTCTTCGAGCTCCGGTTCTGGAACACGGTCTGTTTTGGGGTCAAAATCTGCCAAGTTCGCTAGCATGAAACGAAAAGTATTACGAATTTTGCGATATGCTTCGGAGGTTTGCTTTAATATCTCATTTGAGATACGTACATCTGCTTGATAATCAACCGAAGAAACCCATAAACGTAATATATCTGAACCCAATTGTTTCTGTACTTTAGAAGGGACCATAACGTTCCCTAATGATTTACTCATTTTTCTGCCATTACCATCTAATACAAACCCATGGCTGATGATATTCTCATATGGCGCTTTACCAGTAACCGCTACAGAAGTAGACAACGATGAGTTGAACCATCCGCGGTATTGATCACTGCCTTCTAAATATATATCTGCTGGCCGTCTATGATCCTCCCGATTAACCAGAACTGCTTCGTGTGACGATCCAGAATCAAACCAGACATCCATAATGTCCGTTTCCTTAGTAAATTCTCCATTAGGACTGTGTTCAGATGTAAATCCTTCAGGCAACAAATCTTTTGCTTCTCTTTCAAACCAGATATTTGAACCATGTTCGTTAAATAAATTAGAGACATGCTCTATCGTTTCATCAGTAATGATCGGTGTGCTATCTTCGCCGTAAAACACAGGAATTGGAACACCCCATGTACGTTGGCGTGAAATACACCAATCCTCCCGATCACGAACCATGTTATGAAGTCGTGTTTCTCCCCATGATGGGTACCAGTTAATGCGCTTGATTTCATTCAAAATATCCTGACGAAAATCCTTTATTGACGCAAACCACTGGGAAGTTGCACGGAATATCGTCGGTTTCTTCGTTCTCCAGTCATGTGGGTACGAGTGTTTTATAAAGGATAGTTTCAATAGGGCGCCAACCTCATCCAGTTTTTCAGTAATTGGCTTATTTGCTTCATCATAGAATAAGCCTTCAAAACCAGGTGCTTCATTCGTAAAATAACCTCGATTGTCAACAGGTGACAGTGCATCGATGCCGTATTCTCTGGACACGAAGAAGTCATCTTCCCCGTGACCCGGTGCAGTATGGACACAACCAGTACCTGCTTCAATTGTCACATGGTCACCTAGCATAACCAGTGAGTCGCGATCATAAAAAGGATGCTTTGCTACGATTTTGTCGGCTTCCTTACCTTTAAAAGTTTTTACAACCTGTGGATTTTCCCACTCTAATTCAGTCGAAACAGACTCCAGCAATGCATGCGCAATCATGTATTTTTCACCATTTACTTGTATCACAGCATAAACCAATTCAGGATGTAAACTAATTCCTAAGTTTGAAGGTATTGTCCAAGGAGTTGTCGTCCAAATAATTATTTTCTCCCCACCGTCAAGCAGGTCTTTACCATCTGTTACTTCAAAAGAAACGTAAATGGAAGCAGAACGTTTGTCATGATATTCAATCTCAGCTTCCGCCAACGCTGATTCAGATGATGGAGACCAATATACAGGTTTTAAACCTTTGTAGATGTAGCCCTTTTTAGCCATCTCTCCAAACACGCGGATTTGTGCAGCTTCGTAATCCTTGGTCAATGTAATATATGGGTTATCCCAATCTCCACGGACACCTAATTGCTTAAATTGTGTACGTTGGCTGTCCACTTGTCCCATTGCGTATTCCGCACATTTTTTTCTGAATTCTGCAATACTCATTTCTTTTCGCTTAATTTTTTTGTTTTTTGTTAATGCTGTTTCGATCGGCAATCCATGTGTATCCCATCCTGGAATATATGGTGCATGATAACCTGTCATTGATTTATAACGGGTAATGAAATCTTTTAGAATTTTATTAAGGGCATGCCCAATATGCAAATCTCCATTTGCGTACGGTGGACCATCATGCAAAATAAACGAAGGTCTTCCTTTAGTTCTTTCTTGAACCTTTTCATATAAATTCGACTCATCCCATTTTTCTTGTCGCATAGGCTCTTTATTTGGCAAATTCCCTCTCATTGGAAATTCTGTTTTTGGCATTAATAATGTTTCTTTATAATCCATTACTGTTTCCTCCCTAATATGGTTAAAAATATTTAAAACGAATTAAACTTTCCCTAACCAATTCTGTACACTACTAAAGGGTTTTCCCTTTTTAAACAAAAAGAGCCCTCTGCATCCCAAAAGGGACGAGAAGACTCGCGGTACCACCCTTATAAATTCAAAATAACTTCATTTCAAATTCACTCGATATTCATAACGGAAATAAACCGTCCATTACTACTGAATTCATAATGGATACTCAAGAGTGATTTTCTAAAAGCATTCCTGTATCAGGCTCACACCTAACCCTGACTCGCTGTTCAGCAATAACTTTTATACTGTCTCTTTCATCGTATTTAGTTTCTTAAAACCTATGTGTATGAATTATATGTAATATTCCAGATATCGTCAAGATTATTACTTGTTTTCGACCAGATCGAGTTCTTCGCCCATTTCAGCATCAAACAATTCTTCCCAATCGTCTGTTCCTATCATATCCAGTTGAGCTTCAACAAGCATTCTAAGCCTTGTACGAAATACTTTAGCTTGTTTTTTTAATTCTTCTACGTCCATCGATATACGACGTGATTTGCTTAATGCTTCATTGATAATGCGGTCTGCATTCTTCTCAGCTTCTTTAATAATTAATTTCGATTCCTTTGTTGCGTTGCCCTTTAATTCTTCAGCAGTTTCTTGAGCAACGTAAATTGATTTGTTTAATGTTTCTTCAATATTTGTAAAATGTCCTAATTTTTCATTCAACTGATCAACTTTTTCTTTTAAATCTTTTTTATCCCGTATTGCCATTTCATAATCCTTAATAACCTGATCTAGAAATTCATTCACTTCATCTTCATCATACCCACGGAAACTTCTGTTAAACTCTTTATTATGAATATCTAGTGGTGTTAATGGCACATGGGCCACCTCCTTGAAATGTAGTATCATCTATAAAATAATCTAAATATAGTCCTTTAGGATTTTATTCGACAAAAATCATGTAAATCCTGCAAAAAATTAAGTTTATTTCAAAATAGCTGTTGTTATTCTGAGTTTATCCTTTTTTGTTCGACCATTAATTTTATCAAGTTTACTTCTTCCTCTACCACGCAGCGATAGTAAATCTCCTTCCTGGAGATTAAATTTACTATCTTCAACTACTTTATAATTCACTTTCACTTGAAGTTTCTTTATATAGTCAGCTGCCTCCTTCCGGGAGATGTTATATACTTCCTTAAGAACAGCATCTAATCGCAGGGAGGAAACAGTATGATCTGCAACTATCCAGTTAGTTTCTGCTTCTATTTTGGACGATAATGGTTTTTTGTCCAGCTGAATTGTCGCTTTTTTAATAGAAGTTAAATTAGCTTGTACATAAGCTGCAATTTCTTCTGCCATAATAATTTGAATTAAACCACCATCAACGACTATATCTCCAAGCTTTTTCCGTTTAATACCAAGAGATAAGAACGCACCCATTACATCTGGATGAGACAGTTTAATAAATTTGTCTTGATAGGTTGCTTCCAGGAGAGTGAGTTGATAAGTATCTTCATTCACTTCTTCATAAAAAGGTGCTATTACCGCTCGCTTTCGTTCAGCAGTTAACCCACCACCGTTCATGGAGCTTTTTATATCCTCATTAGCATTTCCCAACAATATCTCCATAATCTGTTGTTCTCTTGGATCAAGAAAATCAGTCAGTTTAGATTGAAATGTCTGTTCAACAATTTCCTTCCACGATAATACCTGATCAATAAATGGTTGTTCTTCTTTACGAAAATGCTGGTAGATATCCATCTATATCTACTCCTACATAAAGAGCATTCTATATAGTTCACCTAAACCGAATCTTGCTAAATGAAGAACCAGTATACCGACGATTGGCGACAGATCAATCATGCCTAGTGGGGGAATAAACCGTCGGAATTGCTCTAGGTAAGGTTCACATATTTTAGTTAAAAAGGTGCCTATAGAAGATTCGCGAGCACCAGGGAACCAGGACATAAATATATAAACTATTAATGCATAACTGTACATAACAAGGGCAGTATCTAATAATGAAAAAATTTGACCCATAATCTACTCTACCATCCTTTTTCAAATTCATCTTCTTCAATAAATGCTTCTGATATAGTACCTGAAACATTTACATTATCTGGTGTACAGAGAAATGTCTCTGTTCCAAGCTTTTGAATATCACCATTGATGGCATAAACAGTTCCACTTAGAAAATCAACAATTCTTTTTGCCTGCGTGTTGTCTACACGCTGTAAGTTAATTACAACTGCCCGCCTGTTTACAATATTATCTGCTATTTCCTGGGCTTCATTATAATTTCTTGGCTCGCAAAGTACAACCTTTGAAGACGGCTGTTGCATACTGGTTAAATTAACTACATTCTCGTTTTTTTTATTTTGATTTAACTTAGTGTCTGTCTCTCCGTGTTCCTCTACATATTCGTATTCATACTCATCATCCATAGTAAAATAGTTTTTAATTTTATTCTTTATGCTCATTCTCTCACCTCACCGACTAATTTAGAACCCACTCGAATATGTGTAGCACCTTCTTCAATAGCAATTTCATAATCATTGCTCATCCCCATCGATAGAAATTCACAGGGTGCATGGGCCAACTTTTCCTGCTTGACAGCATCTCTTAATGATGCAAGTTTTTTAAATATGTCTCTTAAGTAAGTCTCATTGTCACTATGTGGAGCCATTGTCATTAATCCGACCACATGTATATTTTCATATGCAGCCATCTCCTTAATAAAAGAGAGAACTCCACCCGGTTCAAGACCATGTTTTGATCCTTCTCCACTTACGTTTACTTGTACGAAACAATCGATTCGTTTGTTAGCGCGTTTATTAATTTCTTTCGCTAGTGAAAGACGATCTAAAGAATGTATTGCTTCCAGTTTGTCAATAACATCCTTTACCTTTCTCGATTGTAATGTACCAATAAAATGCCATTTTGCCTTGTCCTTAAAATGTTCGTATTTTTCTTGAAACCCTTCAAGACGATTTTCGCCAAGATTTTTAACACCAGCGTTAATCGTTTCTTCTGTTCGTTCTATTGTAACATATTTTGTAACACCTATTAGTGTTATTTCTTCCGGGCTTCGATTACCGTTTTCGCATGCTTGTCTTATATTTTGTTGAATTTCAGCAAGATTAGCTGTTACATCCATTATGACCATTTCTCCTTCCCCTTATAATCATATTGAATAACCGATATAACCTAACATTCTTCCTGTCTTCCCATTATCCCGTCGATGTGAGAAAAACAACTGATTATCATAGAATGTGCAATAATTTGTTACATCTATATTATTACGTAAGACCCCACATTGTAAAAGAATTTCCACGTTTAATTGTTTTAAATCTAACAAGTAACGGTTATTTCCCTTTGGAGTTACAGCTTTCTTTTTGTATTTATCACTAATATGGCTTATAACATGTTCATCAACTTCATAGGCCTCACCTGATATACAAGGTCCGATTGCAACTAAGAGATCTGATTTGGTTACACCTGCTGCCTCAAACTTCTGAATCATTTCTTTAGCCATCCCACCCACAGTACCTTTCCATCCTGCATGAGCAATCCCTATGTATCCTGTAATGGGATCGAAAAAAAACAGAGGTACACAATCAGCAAAAAAAGCTGTACATAGTATTCCAGGTTTATTCGTAATTAACCCGTCTGTTCCTTTAATTGAATCTTGATAGGATGTAGCGCCTTTACCTTTGGCTTCTTCGTCAACGTTTTTTACTACTGTCCCATGGACCTGTTCACCGGAAACCCAATTTTCCAAGGGGAATTTTAGCACATCTGCTAGTTTTGTTCTATTGGCAATGACCTCATTATATGTATCGGCTACGTGCAAACCGCAATTTAGAGTATCATATGGTGCTTTGCTTATGCCACCATTTTTAGTAGTGAACCCAACAGTCAAATTTGGGGATAATTTTTGCCATTTTTCTATATGTAAATGTAGTTCGTTACAATGCTTAAATAGTTCACTCATCTACAAGCCTCCTGAAAGTATACATTGTACCATTTTATCACATTTTCCTCATGCATTTACTTTTTTATTCACTATAGGGACTTGGATACAGTAATGGATCTCGAACTTCTTTGACTAAAATAACGTCCGAACCAATTCTCACAATTTGTCTCCAATGGATAATCAATTCATCAGGTTTTCCAAATAAGCCACCTTTCTTTTCACGTATAATAACTATTATAGCAAGAATTTTACCATTATCTATATCGATTTCCAAATCACTAATATGTCCTAATTTTCTACCGTCATCGATTACTATAATTTCTTTTAATTGTAGTTCTGATAATTTTATCACTACACTCACCTCACCCTTACTTATTTATATGCGTGGGCGAGTGATATTTTCATAAAAACAAGAAAAAACAAAAGGGTCGGTAATATCTACCGTTCCTTTTGTTTTTAAACACCCCTGTGTGGTGGCTTATTATTCAAACATCTGTTTATTCATTTGACTGATTGCTGCTTTTTCAAGCCGAGAAACCTGTGCTTGTGATATTCCAATTTCTTCTGCTACCTCCATTTGTGTCTTGCCTTGAAAAAAGCGTTTGTTTAATATCATATTTTCTCTTTCATTTAATTGATGCATGCCTTCTTTCAATGAAAGTTTATCCAACCATGTAGAATCTTTATCTTTTTCATCACTTATTTGATCCATTACAAAAATAGGATCACCACCATCATTGTAGATAGGTTCAAATAACGATACTGGATCCTGAATGGCATCCATTGCAAATACAATATCAGAATGAGGGATACCCATTTCTTCAGCGATCTCCATTGGTGTTGGTTCTTTAGAAGTTTTATTAATTAATCTTTCTCTTACTTGTAAGGCCTTATACGCAATATCACGTAATGACCTTGATACTCTTATTGGATTGTTATCCCTTAAGTACCTTCTTATTTCACCAATAATCATAGGAACAGCATACGTAGAAAATCTCACATTATGTGATAAATCAAAATTATCAATTGATTTCATTAGTCCAATGCAACCAACCTGAAATAAATCATCGACATATTCACCGCGATTATTAAATCGTTGGATAACACTTAATACGAGGCGCAAATTTCCATTCACAAGCTCCTCACGAGCTGCCAAATCTCCATCTCCTGATTGCATTTTTATAAACAATTTCCGCATTTCCTCATTCTTTAAAACAGGTAACTTTGATGTATCAACACCACATATCTCAACCTTATGTCTAGTCATTCTGTTCAACCCTCCCAGTTGGTGATGCTGTTCATGGACAGTATCTCCGCCTAGAAGGACTTTTATGCAAACAAATTAAGTTGAAATAAATGTAAAAACGCACTACTTTATTAGTACAACAGGGCTAGACCATTTTATTAAATTCTTTTTTTAATCTCCGGATAATTTTCTTTTCTAAACGCGAAATATAGGATTGTGAAATACCTAGCATATCAGCTACATCTTTTTGTGTTTTTTCTTCTTCACCAATCAGTCCAAAGCGTAATTCCATAATTTGTTTTTCACGATCATTCAGTTGCGATAATGCGTTTTTAAGTAAGCTCTTATCTACATTTGACTCCAGGTTTTTCGTGATGATATCCACTTCGGTACCTAGAACATCGGATAGTAGTAATTCATTTCCATCCCAGTCTATATTTAGTGGCTCGTCAAAGGATATTTCAGATTTCAATTTATTATTTCGACGGAGATACATAAGTATTTCATTTTCTATGCACCTGGAGGCATAAGTAGCTAATTTAATTTGTTTTTCCGGATTAAATGTATTAACTGCTTTTATAAGTCCGATCGTGCCTATACTTATCAAGTCTTCAATGTTTATACCAGTATTCTCAAACTTGCGCGCTATATAAACAACTAAACGTAAATTACGTTCAATTAATAATGCTCTTGCAGATTTATCCCCTTTAGGCAGCAATATTAATAACTCTTTTTCCTCTTGTTTGGAAAGAGGCGGTGGGAGTGCTTCACTTCCTCCAATATAATAAATCTCATCTGATTTAATTCCTAGCTTTATTAGAACTTTATACCACCATAGGCGCAAACGTAATTTTATTGATACCAACTATTATCTCTCCTTTACGCAGATTGTACAGCTGCTAATTTTATAATTTGCGGTTGCAGTAAACAATGATAACTCCTGTCTTTTACTAACTCAGCAAATTGAATACCGATCAATACCTTTTTCGTAACAATCTTTTGATAGCCATAATAAACAATTAACTCCTGTGGTCTAATCGTTAACAGGAATGAACTATTTCCCTGTACACCTTGATATGGCACAATCTGTATGCTTCCTTCCCATTCTCGAGGGATCTTCTCAAAATCCATCTCTGCATGGGCCTCTTCTAACAATTTCCAATCTTTGTCACTAAACCATTTTTTTAAAAAGAATTCATCACAAATTATTACTGGCCTCTTTGTTAATGGATCTACCAATTGATTGCCACTATCAATATATCCAGTAGTGGAATAACTAATATCATTTAATTTGATGGTAACTGGACACAACTGATCATATCTAATTTTCTCTACAGCGTGCTTGTCCATACGGGACTTTGTAAACAGCCATACTAATGGAAATCCAATTACTATAAACAACCAACTGATGGGATCACCATACCCACTTGTAAACGTAAGTAGTCCATTTGTAGTTATGCCGACCGGATTTTGAAATAGAAAATGTATCGCTATTAATCCACCTCCTATTGCAAACGTTGTAAAATAAAATATTAGAAGTAATTTCATCATTCGATAAATCGTTATAAATCCGAACGCACTTACAATAATAAGAATAGAGTATAAAAACTTCCCTGCTACACTCGTGAAAAATGAATCAGGAAAATACAAAGATATTGGTACAAGCAGTGATGCGATAAACGCTCCAAATAGAATTCTGATTTTTCTTGTGCTGTCTCTTGCCAGAGCTTTTGTAAGCAGCAGAAGCATCATGTCCAAGAGGATGTTTAAAGTCCACACAGCATCAAGATAAATAGTCACAAAATTTCTTCCTTCCTTTCGATGTGTCGTATTGAGTTCGAATCTTTAGCAGGAGAGTGAATGTACTACATGAAGTATATCTAAGCCTGAAGGCAAAGTCTGTCACTTCTTGTAATCATATAAGGGCTAATTTTAACTAGTTATCGGAAAGTTTGTCGGTGATCTTAATTGATTGTAATAAAGCTACAATATAATGAATAGCTGGGGAGGTGGAAGTAGATTATAGTTTGTTGCTGTTGATATAAAGTAGCTGCGTAATTCACTACTAACATAGCTGCTCGCTCTGTTCTGAGCAGGACAAGGAAAGCTATGGAAGCAATACAACGCACGAAGAAAATGCGGTTTACAATTTCGAAGGGTTTTCGTGCATTTCCTGCGTTGGCATCTATTTAGTTAGTATTCATCTAGATTACTTAGATGAATCCGTACTGAAATACGCCAGACTCCTATGGGAACAGCAACCACTACGTCGCAAATATAAATTACCTATGATTTTATACCGAGTAATCGCAGCTACAGGTATATTCCCAAACTTTTAGAAAAAAGATCCTAAGAACAAAAGCGCAGGGCCCGTTTATCACCGTATGCGCTGCGCCCGCGCTGCGCGGGTGGGTCGACGTAGTCGCTCAGGAGCGGCGTAGTTAGTCGATCTTCCTCTGTCGTATGAGATATTTAATTAAAGGATGTTCGACTAAGATCGCCACGTCCTTGAAAAAGAAAAGCACTTTTCCTGCGGCGATGCATCTCACAGATGCTTTCCTTATCCTGTGGCAACGTCGAACTGACCTACATCCTGTAGGCCCAAGTGTAACGAATTGGTTTATGTTGAGTTAGATTAAGAAGAGGCCGGAAGGGCACTAGGTGGTGGGCGCTGGAGCTAGACGTGGCTAGATAGATTAGTTTGTTATCCACAGGTCTCAACTTTTATAGTACGCTAGACAACAAAAAAAGAGCAGAGAGGAATGAAGACACTCCTTTCTGCTCTTATCACCTTATGCAACTTCATTAAAATTTTACAGAATAAGGTTGCACTATTGTAAACCTAACGATTACGATTTCTGTTTCTTAGAAAAGTTGGTATATCCAGCGTCTCTTCCTCTTGTTTCGGGCGTTGGTGCTGAACAGGTTCTCTTTGTAATTCTTCATTTGGTCTTGTTGCTGCATGCTGATTGTGATTAATAACAGGACGTTGCTGCTTTACAGGATTTTCTATGTTTTGGGTTGTTTCGTCAAATCCTGTCGCAATTACTGTTACGATAATCTCATCTTTCAGATTTTCATTTATAACAGAACCGAATATAACGTTTACTTCATTATCAGCTGCGGAGGTTACCAAATCAGCTGCTTCCTGAACTTCATACAAACTTAAGTTTGTACCACCTGTAATGTTCATTAATATGCCATGGGCACCATCAATGGATGTTTCCAGTAATGGAGACGAGATTGCTTTTTTCGCTGCTTCTGTTGCACGAGTTTCTCCAGTAGCGACACCAATTCCCATTAATGCGGACCCTTTGTCAAACATAATTGTTTTCACATCAGCAAAATCCACATTAATCAAACCTGGTTTTGCAATCAAATCTGAAATACCCTGGACACCTTGACGCAGTACATTATCTGCCTCGCGAAACGCTTCGAGCATAGGCGTATTTTTATCAACAATTTCAAGTAATCTATCATTTGGGATAACTATTAATGTATCAACACTGCTTTTCAATGCATCAATTCCTGATATTGCCTGAGTCGCTCGTCTTCTGCCTTCAAATGAGAATGGTCGTGTTACTACTCCAACAGTCAAAGCTCCTAGATCCTTAGCAATCTGTGCAATAACAGGAGCTGCTCCCGTACCAGTGCCTCCACCCATACCAGCAGTTACAAAAATCATATCTGCACCTTGCAGAACTTCTTCCAGCTGTTCTCTACTTTCTTCTGCAGCTTTCTTTCCTACATCGGGATTGGCTCCGGCTCCTAAACCTCGGGTTAGTTTGCCACCAATCTGTATTTTAACTTCAGCTTTTGATAAATTTAATGCTTGGGCATCTGTATTAACAGCAATAAATTCAACACCTTCAACGCCGTGTTCAATCATTCGGTTGACAGCATTATTACCACCGCCACCTACACCAATAACTTTGATTGTTGCTAGTTCCTCCATGTTTGTATCAAACTCTAACATATTTCGTTCCTCCTAATATGCAAAATTACAAGAGTTCTAGAAGCTAATTTATAAAAAATATTATCCAAAAGCAGTATGTATTCAGCTTTTGAACTCACATTATAAAGGAAACGTCTGTTTAGTCAAAAAAATATTTAAACAAATTAGCCATTCCAGATTCTTTTTTCTTTTTTTCTTTGTTTTCATTAGACTTTGGTTGTTTTTTTGTTCGTTTTGGCTTTTGTTCGTGTGTATTAATAATTACAGATGGAAATAATTCTTTTCCTTGTATTTTCGCATTACGGTAGGCAAATTGCAAGATTCCTACTCCTGCTGTAAACTGAGGTTCCCGAACACCTATGTAATCAGGAATAGCAATTCTGACATTTGAACGGAATAAATCTTGTGCCAGATCTAAAACACCCGGCATTGTCATTGTGCCACCTGTTAAAACATAACCACCAGGTAGTTCATGGTAACCCATCCTTCTGATTTCCCTATCAGCAAAAGCAAAAATTTCTTCCATTCTTGCTTCAATCATATCAGAGATTTGCAGCTGGTTATAGCTTTGCTTCGTATTACTTCCTATCATAGATACTTCAAAAGTTTCATCTTCTTGTGCATTATCATAGAAAGCATGTCCATAGTTAAGTTTAATGTCTTCTGCTTGTTCGGTAGAAGTTCTGAGTCCTATGGATAAATCCTTAGTAATATTATCTCCACCAAGGCTAACGACACTGGTAGATATCAGATGATCATTTTCAAATATAGAAACAGTGGAACAACCACCACCAACATCAATAAGTGCTACTCCCATATTCTTTTCATCTGGTGATAAAGCAATTGTGCCTGCAGCAAGTGGCTGTAAGCAGATATCAGATACTTGAAGATTGGCCCGTTCTACACATTTCAAAATATTATGAAGAACCGTTTTAGAGCATGTAATAATGGTTCCTTCCATTTCCAAACGAACACCAATCATACCTCTTGGATCAGTAATTTCTTCCAGTCCATCGACAATAAATTGTTTAGGTATTACATCAATGATTTCGCGTTCTGGTGGAATGGAGACTACTTGTGCTCCATCAATCACTCTAGTAATATCTTCTTCACCGATTTCACGATTTTCACTTTGAACAGCTACAACGCCATGACATGGCTGCATTTGGATATGATTCCCATTGACACCAACAACTACACGATCAATTTGCATGCCTACCATGCGCTCTGCCTGTTCAATTGCAGTTCTGATTGACTGGACTGTCTGATCAATATCGACAATCGCACCCTTTTTCATCCCATTGGATTTTGCAGATCCAACTCCAATAATGTTCAGTGAGTCATTCAATACTTCTCCAATAATCACTTTGATTTTTGATGTACCTATATCAAGGCTTACTAGTACTTCACTGTTGTTCAAAGAAAGGCACCCCCTATTTCAGAAGCATCTGATCTGTTCAGATGTTTACTTCTACTTCTATTTATATACTAATAATCTAATATATTATAGGAAATTACCAAAAAAAGAAATTAATACAGGTAATTTCGCAAAAATCGACCACCATTTTAAGTTAAGTTAAGATTGTGTACAGATAATTAGTGTTCCATTTACTGGTGACACCATACGTTTCGTTTAGAATGCAATATATATGACTTTCTTCCAGACACTTAATGCAATTCATCAGAATCCTCTTCCTCTATTTCCCTATCTATTCCCGGATCACTAGTCTCGCTGTCAAACGATTCAAAGTAGGCCCCCACCCCAATGTGGATAATTCCACTGCTGTTTGGTTCGAGTTGAGAAACGATTGAAGGATAAACTTCCATTCGATCGGCAAAATTCCTGATCGTTCCTTTTACCATATATCCATCGTTCATATACAATACTATCTTATTTTTGTTGTCCTCCGATGGTGTCCAATAAATCTCTGAGATTAAGTTTAAAATATTACCGGGTAATTTTTGAAGTTCGTCAGTCATCCTATGTAAATACGCTTCATCAGAAAAATCGGAAATTAGAGGTGCTTCCCCATTAAAGGTGTTTTGCCCAACATTACTCAGTACTGTTCCATTTCCAAGAACAGGATAAAACTTATTCTCATCACTAATATACCCAACAAGGTCATTTTCTGATAAATGTATTTCTATGGTCCAAGGAAGTTTTCTCTCTATTTCTACCGAATTTATAATCGGATTACTCTCTATGGCTGCTATTATAGCAGCTTTGTTTATTGTCCAAATATTCGTAGTTGTGGTTAATTCACTTTTGTTGATAACTTCTTCTTCTGTATAGAACGAATTTCCGGTTACATTAATAGTCTTGATATGACTTAATGGTGATTGCAAGTAAACAATGATTGATATTAAAAAGAAAAAAATAGATAGATAGAATATCAAACGTCGGTTTGCCTTCTTTTTTCGGGCTTGTTTCAGCTTTGGAATTCGATCCTCTATCGAAACAACTTTCTTTTTGCTCATCTCCATTTCTTCCTTTATAACAAATTTCACAAACTGAAGCGCTAATTTTAGACACTTATTAGTTGTTATTTGAATTATATCATATAATACCCCTAAAGATGTAGTATACAACGTCTAGAATACTAACTTTTTCATATAAAAATTTCCCAATAAACAAAAAGTTCTTATTGACTTGCTAAATTCTTGAATATCTACTAATATTTAACAGAATACCCACTGAACAAAGTGTTAAGGTCAGAGAAGACCCACCATAACTTAAAAATGGTAACGTAATACCAGTCACCGGGATTAAACCTATGACTACACTGATATTTATCATTGCCTGTATCGCTAGCATTGAAACGACTCCAAAAGCCAGGAACCTTGCAAAAGAATCTGGTGCTTCTAATGATATTTTTATCCCACGCCACAATAAAAGTAAAAATAATCCTATCACAACCGTACCACCTATAAAGCCAAGTTCCTCACCTAAAATAGCGAAAATAAAGTCCGTTTGGGGTTCAGGCAAATAGAAGTACTTCTGCAAACTTTCCCCTAATCCGAGTCCCATTAAACCTCCTGGTCCTATTGCATATAAAGACTGAATTATTTGAAAACCATCCCCCAGTGGGTCCTCCCATGGATTTAAGAATGCAGTAATACGGCTAATACGGTAGGGAGCGGATAAAATAAGAAACACAAATCCGGCCAGCCCAATTGCTGCTAGTCCAAAAAAATGCAATAGCCGTGCGCCCGCTACAAATACCATTAGCATACATGTTAGTACCAGCACCATTCCAGTCCCTAAATCCGGTTGTAACATAATTAAGCCAAATGCGGTAAAAATTAAAATGATAGATGGGAAGAAGCCTTTTTTAAAGGATATAATATATTTTTGATTCGAAGATAAAAATGCCGCTAAATAGATAATTAAACCAAGTTTCATAAATTCTGAGGGCTGTATACTGAAAGCTCCAATTCCGATCCAGCTTTGTGCTCCTCCACGTATCATACCAATACCTGGTATTAACACAAGAAATAACAGAACAAAGCAACTAAACAATAATAGCTTGGCATATTTTTGCCATACACTATAAGGAACTTGCATAACAAACAGCATTGCAATAACACCTGCACCTGCAAAGAGCAGCTGTCTTTTTAAGTAATACAATGTATCCCCAAACTTGTAATCTGCCCACACATAAGACGAACTGTATACCATGATTACACCAATAATCAGTAAAGTGAAAATGGCACCTAATAACAAATAATCAGGCGCACTTTGGTCCTTTTGTATTTTTTGAAACAAAAAAACACCCCTTTTCTTTAAGTATAGACAGGGGCGCCTTTTGGGAAATAGCCATTTTAATGAAGTAGTGACCGTGTAAACAAGCCCCCTACACTAGTGTATGCACAGCTTGAATAAACATGTCTCCTCTTTCTTCAAATGTACGATATTGATCCCAGCTTGCACATGCCGGGGAAAGTAAAATTACATCATTTGCATTTGATATAGCATACGCTTCCTCTACAGCATGCTGTACATCATCAGCCAATATAATACTATCTATTTTTGCTGCCTCCCCAAGGGTTTTTAACTTAGCTGCTGTTTCTCCAAATACTACCATTGCTTTTACATGTTTAACATATGGTAATAAATCTGTAAATTCATTACCTCGGTCAAGACCACCAGCTAAAAGAATTGTTGGTTGCTCAAAAGACGAAAGTGCCTTCTGAGTTGCTAAGATGTTAGTAGCTTTAGAGTCATTATAAAATAAACGACGGTTAATTGTGGTGACGAACTGCAACCTGTGTTTTACTCCAGTAAAAGAAGTTAGTACTTCTCGAATGCCTTCATTTGTGGCTCCGCTTAATTTTGCTGCAGCTATTGCAGCTAGAATGTTTGCTAAATTATGCTCACCCACTAAGACAATTTCTTCAAGATCAATAATCTTCTCATCTCTAAAATAAATGCTTTCTCCATTCGACCATACGCCATTCTCCAGTTTATTTGTAACAGAGAACGGCACCTTATTAGATCTGGCTTTCTTTACAGCTTCTACTATAGTTGAGTCGTCTGCGTTATAAACCAAATAGTCATCATTACTTTGATTTTTGAAAATATTAAATTTTGCCTCTTGGTAATTGTCCATTGTTTTATGATAGTCCAAATGCGCTTCGAATATATTTAACAAAATAGCAATTTTCGGTCTGAATTTCTGAATTCCTGCTAATTGAAAGGAAGATAATTCCAATACAAGATTTTCATCTTCTGTCAGGGTTTGGGCAACCTCGGCAGCGACGACTCCAATATTACCTGCTACTTTTACTGACTGAGCACTTTTTAGGAGCATGTCGTTTACCAATGTTGTTGTGGTAGTCTTGCCATTTGAACCGGTAATTCCAATGATCGAACCTTCAGCCAATTGACCAGCTAGCTCAATTTCAGTAATAATTGGTATATCTCGCTTTTGTGCTTCTACCAACAGAGGGTTATCATATGGAATACCAGGGTTTTTAACAATAAGCTCCATGTTATCTAAAACAAAAAGAGGATGGGAGCCAACCACGATTTCAGCACCCATCTTTTTTAAATCTTCGACCATTACATCATCTTCATTCGCACTTACGTCATTCACACGCACTTGCTTTCCGTTAGCTAATAATAACCTGGCTGCAGCAGAACCACTTCTTGCCAAACCTAAAACCAGGATTCGTGAATAAGGTATATCCAGTAATTTTGTCAACTTAAGCCCACCTCGATATAGATGCCAAGAGCGGCAAAAATAAGTCCAATTAACCAGAATGTAGTAACTACCCGCCATTCAGACCAGCCTAACAATTCATAGTGGTGGTGGAGTGGACTCATTCTAAATACCCTCTTACCAGTTGTTTTAAAAGAGATAACCTGAATAATAACGGATAACGTTTCAATAACAAAAACTCCACCTATGATTACTAAGATTATTTCCAGTTTTGTTAAAATAGCAACTGCAGCGATCGCGCCTCCTAAGGCTAAAGATCCCGTATCACCCATGAATACTTTAGCAGGGTGTGCATTGAACACTAAAAAACCAAGCAGTGCGCCAACACTGGCTAATGCAAAAATGGTAACTTCATTTTGTGGGAAACCGTACCAGGCCAAAATCGCAAATGCACCAAATGCTATAGCAGCCGTTCCAGCCAACAGACCATCAAGACCATCGGTTAAGTTAACTGCATTTGAAGCACCTACCAGCATAAATATAATTAAGATTGCATAACCCCAACCTAACTCCCATTGTATGTCTGTTCCCGGAATCTGAATGGATGTTGGAAAGTCCTGACTTCGTAGAATAAAATAAAATACTAGTGCAATAAAAATTTGTCCAAGCATTTTTTGTTTAGAGGTTAATCCAAGGTTTCTTTTCATTGCGACCTTAATAAAATCATCAAGGAATCCCAATAGTCCATAGCCAATTAAAACAAAAATCAGTAACCAAAGTTCATAACCGATACTCCCGGGATTCACTTTACTTACCATTATTATTGACGTAATAATAATACTGAATACTATCATTACCCCTCCCATTGTTGGGGTTCCCGTCTTTTTCAAATGAGATTGTGGTCCTTCTTCTCTAATGCTTTGTCCAAACTTTAAACGTCTTAAAAATGGGATAAATATTGGAGATAAAAGGACGGTAATCAGAAATGCTATAGCTATTGTAATTAATAACACAGATATATTCACTACTATTCCTCCTCATAAAAACCGTCCACACAAATTATCAATTATGATGAAATAATTTCTTTGATAAAAGATTCGAAATGCAGACCTCTTGATGCCTTAAACATTAATAGTGTATCTTTATTTAAATGATTTTCCAATTCATGTGCTAATTCTTTTCTAGTTGTAAAGTGCTTGCTGTTAATAGTAGCATTTTTCTTTTTTACCGTAGATGCAATATGCGCTGCTGCTTCCCCGAAAGTAAATACAGCCGTAACTGGATGCTCTATTTTTGCTGCAACCGAGCGGTGCATTGACTCAGAATGTTCGCCTAATTCCAATATGTCACCAAGAATTAGAATTCTTTGTTTGAATCCCTCCATTTGCTTAACAACTTCAATAGCTGCTTTCATGGATGTCGGAGAGGCGTTATAAGCATCATTAATGATAGACACATCATTAATGCCTTTCTGCAGCTCAAAACGCATGGAAGTATGCTCAAGTGACTCTAATGCGCGCCTTCTTTTGTCCGGAATAATTGCCAATTTATCCGCAAGTGCAATAGCATAGGTTGCATTTAATGCATGATGTCTTCCCAATAGTGGAATAGTATAAACATTATCCCCGGATAATTTAAAGCGTGTTTGCTTAAGCTCGATCTCCACTTGTTCGATAGCTATATCATTAGCTGGATTATAACCACATGTTATAACATTATCCTGTTTGTGCAGTTCCATTAAAAGGTCTTCATCACCATCTATGATGATAATCCCGTTTTCCTTTAACCCGTTTGTTATTTCTAATTTTGCGTTAGCTATACCTCGTCTGGAACCCAGAAATTCTATATGCGACTCACCAATATTTGTAATGATGGCATAATCCGGTTTTGCTAATCGCGACAGTAGATCAATTTCTCCAAAATTACTCATCCCCATTTCCAGTACTAACATTTCTGTGTTTCTGTTCATGGATAGAATAGTTAATGGCAATCCAATGTGATTATTAAAATTTCCTTTTGTATAATGCGTTCGATACGTAGTTTTCACTAAAGCCGCAACCATATCTTTTGTAGTCGTTTTACCGTTGGAACCAGTAATACCTACTACAATCGGGTTTATTTCATCCCTGTAGCCTGCTGCTAAATGCTGTAAAGCTGTTAATGTGTTTTCTACATAGAATACTGGAAGATCAGGTGATATAAAAGCTGGTAAACTTTTGCCCTTTCCCCACATGATTGCTACCGCACCATTATCAATGGCCTGTTTTACATAATCATGCCCATCAAAATTTTCTCCTATAATTGGTACAAATAACCCATTTTCAGTTTTAACTCGACTATCCGATGTAACTTCGTCAATCGCAACTTCCTCTTCTGCTCTTCCACTAAATTCAGTAAATAAACCAGTGATCCACTTAGTTGTAAATAACATCATCACTACCCCTTAGACTTGATCGCATCTCGTGCGACTTCACGGTCATCAAAATGGTTTTTAACAAGGCCTACTTGCTGGTAAGTCTCATGACCCTTTCCAGCTATTAATACAATATCATCTTTTTTTGCATGCTGCATTGCATAGTTAATTGCTTCTTTACGATCAACGATTACTTTATACCTGTTTTCCATATTATCTAAACCATTTATCATATCATCTAAAATAACATTTGGGTCTTCTGTTCTTGGATTATCAGAGGTAAAGATAGCAAGATCAGCATACTTAACAGCTATTTGTGCCATTAACGGGCGCTTTGTTCTATCACGGTCGCCACCACAGCCAACTACTACGTATACTTTATTTTTTGCAAACTCCCTTATCGTATCTAATACATTCTCTAATGAATCAGGTGTGTGTGCATAATCGACAATAACCCCATAGGATTGACCAGCATTTACCGGCTCAAACCGTCCGTTTACGCCGGTGATACTCTCTAAAGCCTCTTTAATTACTGTTAAAGATATATTGGAAGCAATCGCAGCTGAACTTGCAGCAAGCATATTATAAATATTAAACATTCCTATTAATTTACTGTTAATACCAATATCTCCTATAGGTGTTTTCAGGTTAAAAAATGTACCCGCTGCATCCAGCTTAATATGTTCAGCCATGACTTGTGCAGTATTTTTACAACCATATGTAATTACATGCTGTGCTGTACTTCTTTTTAATTGTGAACTCGAAGGATCATCTTCATTAATAACTGCAAACTTCTTAGCTTCACCATTATAGTTATTCCCTAATTGGGCAAACAACAGACTTTTCGCACGCAGATAATCATCTATATTCTTATGATAATCCAAGTGATCTTGTGACAAATTGGTAAAGACGGCTATATCATAATCGCAACCATAAACCCTGCCCATATCCAGTGCATGCGAGGATACTTCCATAATCACTTGATCAACGTCTTGATCAAGCATTGATTTAAACGTTTTTTGTAAAAGCAATGCATCAGGTGTAGTGTTGTTTACTGGGTATTCATCTTCGCCTATTTTCATATGAATTGTCCCAATTACACCTGTCTTTTTCTTATTCTGATTGAAAATGGTTTCCAATAGATACGTGACTGTTGTTTTACCATTTGTTCCAGTAACCCCTATCAACGGGAGTTGACTGGTAGGGTAGTTATAAAACTTAACTGCCAGCATAGCCAGTGCGCGGGAGGTATCTGGTACGATTATAACAGGTACATTTGATTCGACTTGCTTTTCAGCGATGATTGCGACTGCACCTCTATCAGTTGCCTGGTGCACATAATTATGTCCATCAACGGTAAAACCGTTAATACAAACAAAAAGGTTATCAGGAACAACTTTACGAGAATCCATCTCAATATTATTAATTTCTATTTCATTAATTGATGAGCTTACCTCATAAAATGGTAAGCTTGATAGTACTTCTTTTAATTTCATGTTTAACATCCTATCTTAAGTAATATCCCACATATGTATTCTGGTTCAGAACATTTTTTAAGAGGGTGGTTTTCACCCTCTTTAATTTTTATTGCTGATGATCCTTTATGCGAGTATATTATTATCCACAGTTATGATTATTTGCTTATACATTATAGCAAACTTCATCCCTTTTAACGATTATTTTCTGTTAAATAAATTCTTAATTTCGAACCTTGTTCAACTTTGGTTCCTGGTTCAGGAGCTTGGTCAATAATGTATTTACCTTCCCCGTTTGCTTCAATCGATAAATTTGTCATGTACTCCGACAGTTCATCCTTTGACAACCCAATTAAGTCAGGAACTTCAATTTTGGGTTCATCTGGCCACAAGTAATCTTTTTCCATACCATCAGTCCTCGGCTCTACCTCCATTGCTCGCAAACTGTCGCCAATAATCGTTCCTACCAACGGAGCTGCCACTACCCCACCGAACTGCAAGGTATCTTTAGGATTATCTACCGCAAGATATACCACTATTTCCGGATCATCTGCTGGAGCGAAGCCAATGAATGATACAACATAATTGTTTTCCATATATCGACCATCCGGCCCCACCTTTTGTGCAGTACCTGTCTTCCCCCCTACTCGGTATCCATCCACATATGCTGGTCTACCTGTTCCTTCGGCTACAACACTTTCTAAAGCATCTCGTATTTCTTCCGAAGTTGCTTCTGATATCACCTTTTTCTTCATTTTAGGTTCATAGACCTTTACAGACTGCTCTGTTTGCGAATCTATCCATTCCTGCGCTATATGGGGCTCGTATAAATACCCTCCATTTACAGATGCTGCCACAGCCATTACTTGTTGAATTGGTGTTACAGAAACACCTTGGCCAAAAGCAGTAGTTGCTAACTCAACAGGACCAACATTTTCAGGCTTAAATAATATTCCATTTCCTTCTCCTTGCAAATCAATTCCCGTTTTTTTACCAAAACCAAAATTATTAATATACGTAAATAGCTTTTCTGTTCCTATGATTTGTCCCAGATTTACAAATCCGGGGTTACACGAATTTTGTACAACTTCTAGATACGTTTGATGCCCGTGCCCACCGTTTTTCCAACAATGAAGATGAGATCCACCAACTTCAATATGGCCATGGTCATGGTACTTATCCTCCTCCAAATCAACCAAACCTTCCTCTAGCGCAGCTGCCAGCGTAATAATCTTGAAGGTGGAACCTGGTTCATAGGTACTCCAAATTGGTAAGTTTCGGTCGAATATACTAGATTCTACTTCCTGATAATTTTCCGGGTGAAAGTTAGGCCTTGTGGACATCCCTAACACTCCACCTGTTTTTGGGTTTACTGCAATAGCAAAAGCCCCATCAGGGTTATACTTTGATACTGCGAAATCCAATTCACGTTCCAGAATGGTCTGAACCTTCGAATTTATCGTGGTCTTTAAATTATAGCCATCCGTTGGTGCTGTATAGTTGTCAGCAAGGCTGTCCAATCTTCTTCCCTTTCCATCTGAATAAAAGGAAAGACTACCCTTCTCGCCACTAAGCTCTTCATCATAATAAAGTTCTAATCCCATTAGTCCTTGATTATCAATTCCAGCAAACCCTAATACATGTGATAGATAATTCCCATAGGGATAGTGCCTTTTAGAGTCTTTAGCTAAATAAATACCTGCTATATTAAGTGACCTTATTGCTATTTCTTGTTCTTCCGATATCTTCATCCCTTCCGGCCGAAGTGAAACACTCATCGTATTTTTTGTAATTTCATCATATATCTTATCGACAGAGACATCTAAGATTATTGCGAGCTTTTCTGCAGTTTCTTCTGGTTCCTGGATTTGTCTCGGCACGGCCACAATCGATGGGGCTGTAACATTTTCGGCTAATATTTCACCATTCGTATCCAGAATCTGACCCCTCTCAGGTTCGAATACAATATCTCTTGTCCAAAGTTCGTTCGCTTGCTCCATTAGTTGATCACCAATAACAAACTGGACATACCCCAGTCGTATATCCATAACAGCAAATATTAGTAATCCAAAAAGAAAAACAGTAACTATTCGCTTTTTAACCGTAACAGTGGATACCCGTTTCATATTCCATCCCCTTTTCATAGGTAGGCTTGTATTCACTATATGAGTTAATAAAACTGAATAGAACACTGTTTATCATTAAAAAAGCTGTTGAATTTTCCGTACAAAGATTAGGTAATCGTATCACTCCGGCTCATCTTCGTCTTCATCCTCTTCCTCTAAATCATTTAGTATTTCATCATTGTTTTCAGAATCCAAGCTTTCATTTGGTGGCAATAATTCGACCCCTAGCTCATCCTCTTTTTTAACAGGAGTACCCTCTTCAACATTTTGTTTAACAACATAACCTCTGCCAATGAGCTCTGTTTTTAATTGCAATAAATCTGCCAATTGAAGCACATCACGCATAGACCAACCGGTAATATTAGGCATGAGAGGTTTATCAGTCACCAATATAATGCGGTCAGTAGGTAAAACTTCTGCTCCCTCTTCCATATTGGACGAGACAATATTCCCTTTTCCCACCACAGTAACGTTAAGTCCTTTTTCGGTTAAAGCTTCCTCTGTCACAGCTGCATCTGTTCCAATCAATTTTGGTATCTTGGTATTCTCAACAGCTTTATTTTCACCTTTATCAGGATTGATATTTAAGTAGTGCAGGCTATTTTCCATAACATTTCTAAAAATAAAAGAAACGGGTGATGATCCTGCCTCATTAGCTTTTAACTTCGGTTGCTTAACAGATACGTACATCATTAATTCAGGGGCATCGATTGGCGCCATTCCGAGAAATGAAAATATATAGTTTTCTCTACCTTCTAAATATGGTGTTGAACCAGCCTCAGAATTTGGTATTTCAGCTGTACCTGTTTTTCCGCCGACCGTATAGTCATCAATTTGATACATTTTCCCAGTACCTTTTTCTCCATTGACAACAGATTCCAATAACTTTAGAGTCTGCTCTGATGTTTCTTTTGAAATTGGTTGTCCAACAACATGAGGTGATTTTTCCTCAATGACTTCCCCTGAATTCGAATTCATGATTTTCTTAATTACATATGGCTGCAGCATCTTCCCTTCATTCGCAATTGCAGTTGCAGCTTTCATCTGTTGAATTGGAGTTACCGTGCTTCCTTGACCAAATGAGGTTGTTATTTTTTCTAATGGCCAATTATATAGGATCTGTCCCGCTACTTCACCAGGTAAATCTATTCCAGTAACTTCATCGAGATCAAAGGCTTTCAGGTATTCTAAGTATTTCTCTGTTCCTATTTTTTCCCAGGCTAATTTAGCTGCAGCAACATTCGATGACCGTTCGAATCCTTCATTGTAGGATATCGTACCCCATCCCTCACCTCTATTATGATCACGAATAGAAGTGATTTTTTCATTTGGACGATAGCTGCCGGACTTATAACCTTCATCTCCATTATAAACTCCTTCTTCAATAGCAGCTGCCCATGTAAACATTTTTACAGTTGAGCCTGCTTCAAAAGGTGTGGAAATGACATCATTGTACCAATTTTCAACATCCGCTGGGTTATTCGGATTGTAACTCGGTCTGTTGCTCATAGCAATAACTTCTCCCGTTTTGGGATTCATCACGATAGCAGTCATGCGATCTGGACTATATTCTTCATCCACCTGTGATAGTGTATCTTCAAGCAACGTTTGTATTTTTTGATCAATAGTAAGATGAACGTCATCGCCGTCCTTAGGTTGCGTAATGACTTCATGCGGGTTTAATAGCTTTTTGTTGTATTTATCACGTTGAAAAGAAATTCGGCCATCCTCTCCACTTAATAAATCATCCATTTCATTTTCTATCCCTGTGACACCTACGATATCTCTTGTTACAGTCCCATCTTCTTGTTCTTCCTCTGTTTCCCTGGCAAACCCAATAATGTGGGAAGCGAACATGCCATTTGGGTAATAGCGGATCGCTTCTCGTTCAAAATTAATGCCTGGTAGATTTAATTCTGCAATCTCATCTCTTTCTTGCTGGGAAAGCTCTCTTCCTTCTTTCCCGAATTCTACTTGAAATCTTTCATTCTTAATGCCGTTTTCAATTTTGGTTACTATTTCACTAGATTCAATATCTAAAATAGGAGCCAGCAAATCCGCAGTTCTCCTCGGATCTACTACGTGCTTCGGCTCCTTTGAATTTGTAGAATAAGATTCCTTAACGATGGCATACATTCGATAAGTTGACCTGTCGTATGCTAATGGCATTCCATTATTGTCAAATACTTTTCCTCTCTCAGAGTTCAACTTATAAGACGCAGTTCTTTTTTGTTCTGCCCATTCCTCTAGTGATATATTATTTATTTCCCCAGTCGCCTGGATATACAAAAATCTACCTGTTAGAACCAGAAAAATACCAACAAAAAATACAATCAATATACCAGCCATGAAGTGAGTTGTCTTATTTTTTTTCATAACCACGTACCCCTCGGTTAATTGTTAAATGCGTGTACTTGTTTAACTTCAGCATCTTGAATTTTTAAACCGTTATCTTTAGCAATTTTAGTTATTCTTTCCGGGAGACTCAGTTCTTTCATTTCGAAAGTAAGTGCCTCATTTTGTAACTGTTGCGTTTGAACAGTTTGTTCTAATTGCTGTAGTTCCCTATTTAATGTATCTGTGGATGAAGAGAAGGAGACTATGAAGATGCCAGCGATGATTAAGCATGCACCAATAAGTGAATAAATTGCCTTTTCGCCTTTTGTAACCCACCCCTGTTTCTGAACCTTTACAGTAACTTTTTGTTCTTTATTTGGGGAATGTTGTGGTCTTGTTTGCTGCCAATTCCGCGCGTGATTTGCACTCATTATTTCTTCCACCCTTCTTCATAGGTAAATTCTTCTGACCATTGATTTACTTTTTCAATAATACGTAATTTTGCTGAACGAGATCTGCGATTAGCTTCTAATTCCTCAGTATTCGCTACAATTGGTTTTCTCGTAATCAATTTAAAAGGAGCTTCATGATCTTTCGGCACTATCGGAAGATTCCTTGGCGTTTCCTTAGCAGTGCTCCAAGTCTTAAATGCTTGTTTACACAACCTGTCTTCTAACGAATGAAAGGTAATTACTACAATTCTTCCGCCCACATCAATTGATCTGGCTGCTTGATGAAGGGCATCATTAAATGCTGCAAGTTCATCATTTACAGCGATCCTCAGTGCTTGAAAAATACGTTTTGCAGGATGCCCACCTGTTCTTCTTGCAGGAGCAGGTATCCCTTCTTTGATTAAATCGACTAGTTGATGTGTAGTATTAATTTCTTGTGTTTTTCTAAACGCCTCAATCTTTCTGGCTATTTGTTTTGAAAACTTTTCTTCACCATATTTGAAAAAGATGCCTACTAGTTCACTATATGACCATGTATTAACAATTTCAAAAGCCGTTAATTGTTGGGTTTGGTTCATTCTCATATCAAGCTGCGCATCATATTGATAACTGAATCCTCTTTCGCCTCTATCCAATTGAGGTGAAGAAACACCTAGATCGAACAGTATTCCATCAACACGACTAATATTACGGGATTCGAGTTCCTGTTCGATACCTCTGAAGTTTGAATGAATGAAAGTAATACGGTCTTCATATGATTTCAACCGTTTCTTAGCTGCCTCTAGGGCATCCAGATCCTGGTCAAAAGCTACCAGCAGTCCATTTTCATTTAATTGAGACGCAATTTGTTCTGCGTGCCCGCCACCACCGACTGTACAATCTACATATGTACCGTTAGGTTTTATTGCTAATCCATTTATCGTTTCATTTTTTAATACACTATAATGATCAAACATAATAACACCCATTTCTATGCTTTGCAGATTATATATCAAAATCCATTAGGTTTTCAGCAATTTCAGCAAAAGATTCTTCAGAATTATTGAAGTAATCCTCCCAACTTTCACTTGCCCAAAATTCAATTCGATTAGATACTCCAATCACAACACATTCTTTATCTAATACAGCGTAGTTTCTTAACGGTTGTGGAAGGTTTATTCTTCCCTGTTTATCAACTTCACATTCCACCGCACCCGAAAAGAAAAAACGTGTGAATGCCCTAGCATCTTTCTTGGTCAATGGGAGCTTTTTTAATTTTTCTTCCAATAATTTCCACTCATCCATTGGGTAAGCAAATAAACACTTATCCAGTCCACGGGTTACTACAAAGGTTTCTCCAAGTTCATCACGAAACTTAGAAGGGACAATTATTCTACCTTTAGTATCAATGTTGTGTTGAAATTCACCCATGAACATATAGCTAGCCCCACTTTCTTATTTTTCATATTACCACATTCCCCCACCATTCACCACTTATTTATAATATTTTTTGTATTAATCCTAAAAAGAGGTATTTGGAATAAAATAAGACAAAAAGAAAAAGCCGTCATATCAATGATAGACGGCTTTTTCTTTGATCCCCCATTAAAGTGGGGGAATGTGGACGATATTTTGTTACTACTAGATATATACTAAATAGTGATCATTTTCGAATGAGCATGGAGAATTTGTTATGTCCTTAATAAAGGCATTACCATATTCATTGAGCCAAGGCAACGGATTCCAGATTCTTTCCTGTAATCCTTGTTGCGGATGAAGGGCGATTGATATCCGATCAAATTCGAGCAACTCTTTTGCATACTTATCTTCAAGTGTTTTTATAATCCGGTCTTCTAAATACTCAATATCACATTGCAGGTAATATAAGTTCTTCTCAGCCAATTCCCCCAAGTCCGCTCGTATCCCCTTCGCAATATCCCTTAAAGGTTTATGGGCTTGGTCGACTGCAAGTTTAATTTCGCTGGCCACCTTATGAATTGGCGGGTCACTTTTGGAGGCAAGCCAGTTCTCCTTCATTTCATTAATGCCATGGTTAACTGCGAATGTGGGGGTGATTTCATATTTTTTCAATGTTTTTTCTATATTTCGATCAATGTAAGTTAACGAAAGCCTTGGTATTACAGGCGGCATCTTAATATTCAGAGATTCAAAAGCTGGCTTTAATACTGCCCAATAACTAATTTCACCTGGTCCACCGATAAATGCCAGTGTAGGAAATAGTAATTCTTGCATTAACGGCCGCGTTACAACATTGTTACTTAATAGTTCGGGGTGCCGTCTTGCTACATCCAGCAATTCTTCTGTTGAAAATAAGACCTCTTTCTGTTTCCCTATCCATTCACCAGCCCCATTCCTTTCAAGCAAAATCCGTTCATTATTTTTATGATAAAAGATATGGGCGTCAGTTGATTTTACATCGAGTGATAGAGTGTAACCTGATTGCTCTAACTGCTGGGAGGCTTCAACAATATCTTTACTGATTTCAGGTTGTCTTTCAATTAGTTGTACAAAGTGTTCACTCTCCAACCTGCGTACTCCCGGTTGTGCAGAATCAATCAAAACTAACCCTTCATCGCTAAAAAGGTTATAAATAACACGTGCAAAGAAATCAACATAAGTAGATGACTTATCAAGACAGCTTTTCACAGAATGGTATAAATCTTTTGTGTACTGGGTCTCTTCCAATTGTTCAAATAGCTGATTCAGCCACTGATTACTGTAGGTAGAATCAATTTCTATATGGGAGACTGAGCTTTTTCCGAAGATGCGCTGCAAAAGTTTGTGCTTTTTCATTTTTGATTTATCCGGTAAAAAAATATGGTTAATTTCATCAAAATCATGATCTTCTCCAGCAATCCAAAAAACAGGAATAACCGGCACTCCCAATTCTGCTTCTTGTTGTCTTGCTAGCTGGACGATAGATATTACTTTATTTATAGTATACATTGGCCCAGTTAATAGTCCGGCTTGTTGTCCACCTATAATTACAACACTGTTTTCTTTCTTTAATCTTTCTATGTTGTAAAAAGTTGATTGAGGAGCATCCCATTTTTCATTCATCGTATGTAATACTTGGGTAAGTTTCTCTCGTTCAAAATTGTACCCCCCCAAATCCTTCATTCTTTGGTTAAGATCGGTAAAAGGGAGATACTCAAAAAACTTCATAATTTCTTCTTTATTTTGTCGATAATCATTCATTAATGTATTTTGGCTATGTAGCTGTATAGGGTCGACCTGCATAAATCCCATGCTCCTTCTATTCATAATGTCCACCATGTATTTTACATAATTCCATATAAAATATCATGTAATCTGTTTGCCTTACCCTTAATTTTTCTAAAGAAAAAATATTCGTTGGATAATCCCGATGGGTAATAAGAAGCAATACAGGAATAAAAATAGTAGAAAACAAAGTCTCCAAAAGACTTTAAAAGCTTTTCTAAATATAATTTCAGTCTCACTTTTCCATTGTATAAATACAATTCCAGTAAATATACACAATAGCAGTGCTGAAACGATACCGATCATTTGTCTATTAAAAACAATAGTAAGTAAAATAGTAACAGCTATAATATATAAAAGAGTAGTCCAGTTTGCCGCTTTATGTACTGCCTTTAACTTCTGATTATATAGTTTCTTAGTAATTTTATAAATGATCCATGTTGCAATCAATGGAACAGTAACGAAAAAAGAAATACTGTAAATAATAAAATCAATCATGCTATTTCCCTTATCCCCTTTTCAGTTCCAATGCCTTAATGCTGTTATAAACAAAAGATGTATATGGAATCGTGTGATTTTGATTGTTTTTCTTAATTAAATACCCCGATATTGCCTCTATTTCTGTTTCCCGTCTTTCTCTTATGTCCTTTAGCATTGATGAAATGTTACCTTCTGTGTTTTTTGCGACTTCTTTTACACGGTCCCATTGAATGTTAGGATCTAAGCCAAGAATTAAAGCGGCCTCCGCGCATAGTCCTTTAGCTAGTTTTCTGCTAAATGAATTTTGTACGATAGTACCATTGGGAAAATCAAGTAGTGCTGTTAATGGATTTATTACGGAATTAATTACTAACTTTTCTGCAAGTAATTTCGACCAGTCTTTATAACTGGAAACAGGAAATAATGGCTGTGTTAATTTTTCTGCAAACTCATATACGAACTCTTCATCACTGGAATGAGAAGCAAGCTTTATACTCCCTTTTCCAGTATGTTCAACTACGTTATCTTCAAGCCGAAGCGCACCATGTTCGGTGACACCTAATATTATTGGCTGCTTAAGTATAGATAGAGATTCTACATGCCCCATTCCATTTTGCAGAAAAACCAGAGGAGTAGATTTATCCACCATGACTAATTTGGGAACAATTGAAGCAATATGATTTTGTTTCACACAGACAATCAAACAGTCTTCTTTTTTCAGCTCTTCAATAAGTAATGCATTTATTTTTATAGGGTGGGGAGAACCCACAACAAGCAAACCATGTTGGTTTATTTTTTCCTTTTGCTGTTTTCTTCGAACATACACGGTTATACTATGTTCACATGCCAATAACCCACTAAGTAGTAATCCAATCGATCCACCACCTATTACTCCTATATTCACAATTCCTCTCTCCTTCTGTACTTATTGTTCATTGTACCAAACCATGAGACTTTATGGAGTTAATAAGCACAAAATTTTCAGATGGAAATGTATACTCAGTTTATTCTATTTCAATATTAATTTATTTATATTATAATAAATGAAAGAGAAATACCAAAATATTTCTGAAACTATAACAGAAATTCATAGGGGGAGATTTACATGAATCAAATTAAAGTCGAAAAACTATTAATTAACTATAAAACATTAGAGAAATTCAAATTTTTCAAGGAATACGGTAATCAGGAACTATCTATGTTAGAGGATTTAGAAAATAATCTTATGGAAAATCACAATGATTCACCATTTTACGGGATCTACTTTGGTGATAACCTAGTTGCGAGAATGAGCTTGTACAAGGTTAAGAAGAAATATGATGCCTATTTTGAACCGCCACAAGATTATTTAACGTTATGGAAATTGGAAGTTTTACCTAACTATAGAGGAAATGGGTACGGCAAGGCATTAGTTGACTTTGCCAAGACTTATGATCTACCCATTAAAACAAATCCCCGGATTAACTCACATGGATTCTGGGAAAAAATGAACTTCCAAAAAGCAAATTATGATATGGAAAGAGATCTGGGGGAAAATCCCCTAATATGGCTTCCTGAGGGTGTTAAAGAGCAGGAAACCGTTTAAAGGAGCAAGTAGTGCGCCTGTTAAGAGGTACTGAATCATGGCCGCTGTTGCAAAAATGCAGCCGAGTTTACGCATAGACAAAATGGTACGTTTCCTAGACTACAAGCAAAGACATGAATGGTAAATATATCATTCATGTCTTTCTTTTTCGTTTAAGTATAAATGCTACTTCGCTATTCATTTTTGCTGATTAGAACTAACCCACCCCCACAGCTTTCCCATCTCTTCCCAGGCGTTTTCATAACGCAGCAGCTGTTCTTTCAATTTTTCATTTTTCTTCTCAAGAAGTTCCAACTTGTTTTCATGCTCCTGTTTCACTATTTCGGTTTCATCAGGGAGTTTTGTCTTCATTTTTTCTAATAATAAGATTGCAGTTTCTATTGTATCTCTTTCCTGGTTATTAGTTGGTTCAGCAAAATCCCATAATTCATCTCTACTTCCTTTTTTTCTTTCTTCTTTTGCTAATTGAATTGCGTCCTGATAACGTTTACGAATAGTTGCATTCCACCTGAATCCACAAGCAGCAGAAGTGCGTGATAGCTGCTTAGCTACTTCTTTAAAAGCCTCGAGCTGTGTTTTTCCTTCTCGAATATATCGAAGAACGGTTTCAGCTAAAATAATATCTTCATCTTTTGACCAAGCATCTTGGCGAGTCGCATTCATAACATCCCTCCTTATACGTTTGCTATCAATGTATGCAAAAGATAGGAGTGATAGAATAAATCTTTACTCTTTTTTAAAGGAAAAGTGATTATGACATTACTTGCGCTTTAGAAATTTTTCAACAGCTATTCTATGCTCTTTCGAGTCCCATAGTTTGGAACAGTTTCTAACTTCTTCATTCATCATGGAAGATAAGCCAAGACTAGATATCTTTTTCTTGTATTGATTCTTCAATATTTTCATTTGCTCATAGGACTTTGTAATGTACGGTTGTAAGAGTTCATTCTTATTTTTCCACTCCTGTTCAGATACAATCCTGTTTAGCCAACCGTGCTCTTTTAAAGTAGTTGCCTCGTACACACTTGCCTCCATTAACCACTGCAGTGCAAAAGATGGGTTTACTTTTTCATATAGCAATACTCCACCACCCCATCCAGGTATAATACCAAGATTCGTTTGCACAAAGCCAAATTTACCAGTGTCTTTTGCTATTCGTAAATCACATGCTGTTGCTATCTCACAACCTCCTCCTAGTGCATTTCCATTCAATAGGCAGATCACTGGTACTGGAAAAGAAACAATGTCATATAACACATCTTTCATAGGATACAAATAAGAAAACGCCTCATCAGGGGTTAAGTCTCCATGTAAATCTGTTAAATCGCCACCTGCACAGAACATCTTCTTTCCAGCTCCTGAAAGTACCAGGAATGTAATAGAATCGTTTTTTGCAACTTCTAAACTAGCCTTGAGTTCTCTCATCATTTTTCCCGAAATAGCGTTATGCTTCGCTGGTCGATTTAAACATATCTCGCCATAACCTTCGTCATACTTTTTATATTCAACTGTTTCAACCACGTTGACTCTCTCCCTTTATCTCATTTTCTATGTATTCTCGAACTGAACAAAGCTTATGTGAAATTTCATTTAATTCCGTTACTGCGACAAGTGAAAATAATTTATTTAAAAGGCCATTTTCTAAAATACTATAACTGTACCTGTACAAGCGATTACTCAATTCACCGAAGACACCTATGACCAACGCCGACACTTGAACGTCGTGTTCGTCGAAAAAAGAACAGGCTGAAGCGTTCCCTATGGAAAGTGAGTGTTTTTCCGCAACACTGGATATGCACTCATCCTCTAAAGGACGGGAGGGAATCAGGCTTAAGTTACGTTGCTACATCAATAGCAAAAAGCGATGAGAAATGGGGACTATAAAAAAAACAGACCAACTACGTGATCTGTTCATTTCATAAATAATTAACTATTACTTATTACTTCTTTACCATCATATTGACCGCATGATTTACAAACGTGGTGTGGTTTAGTTAACTCTCCACAATTTGAACATTCTACCATGCCAGGTACGTGTAATTTTTTATGAGTACGACGTTGGTTTTTCACTTTTTTAGAAGTTCTTCTTTTTGGTACTGCCATGACTTACACCTCCTTCATATAAAGAAAGCAAAACGAGAACAATTATTCCTATTCGTCTTCCTTGTTATCTTCAAATAATGACTCCAGCTTTTTTAAACGCGGATCTATCGTCTTTTCTTTTTGTTTTTCTGAAATAAATGCCCATCCTTGTCCCTCAGCAGGAGCTGCTTTTTGAGCTTTTGTATCTTCAGAGAAAACGCGAAAAGGAACCTCTAATAAAATATTTTCCTTTATATACGGAGTTAAGTCAAGTACTTCCCCGTCAACTGGATGAATTTCATTTTCCTCTTCTTCTTCACTATAGTAAGACGACGTAGTGAACACCTCATCCGCTTTAACTTCAAAAGGATAGGGGACATCCACCAATGTACGTGCACACGGTAAAATCATTTCTCCACTTATAGAAAACGAGAAAATAATTTGCTCGCCCTGCAGGTAACAATTCCCATGCACCCTGACAGGTTTTATTTCACGTATATCATTATTTAAGCTTACCACTTCAGATACATCTACCATTTCATCAAATGTAAGTGGTTCTTTATAAGCTTTTTTTCTAATTTGCGCTAATGCAAATTTCATTATGATCACCTCTAGGCAACAAGAGTTATTTTAAAAGAAAAATAGACTTTTGTCAACATATTTTCTTTACAGAATTAAAAAGCGGAGAAGCCTCTCAAAGAGAGTTTCCCCTATTTCTGCGACGTTTAATTACCTGATTATTTTTACCTGTCTTATTTATAGAAGAGAAATAGGAAAGCAATCGACCCAATCCTAGTTATTCAATTAAGATCTACCTATATCTTGTTAACAGCTGCTTAAATATAAGTTTAATTTCGATTAAATTCAGCTGCGGTGCCGATAGTCATGAAAATCAATCAAAGTATGATGCGCCAACTTTGATTTTTTGATACACTTATTACCATTAGATGCATAGGAGTTGTTTGTATGAAAGCATGTGGCTTAATTGTTGAATATAACCCATTTCATAATGGACATATGTATCATATCCAGGAAGCAAAGAAAATCTCAAATGCCGACTGTATGATTGCAGTAATGAGTGGTTCTTTCCTACAAAGAGGAGAACCTGCAGTAATTGACAAATTTCACCGGGCACAGGCTGCTCTGCAGTCAGGTATTGACATCGTATTGGAATTACCATACCCCTTTGCCGTACAGAGTAGTAATTTGTTTGCCAAGGGTTCTGTCCAAACACTATTTGAAATTGGTGTATCCAGCATTTGCTTTGGCAGTGAGTCCGGGGATATTTCCAATTTTACAACAACCTATAAAATGTTTAAAGAAAAAGAGACTATCTACCAGCAATCTCTCAAGATATTCTTAAATAAAGGTTTGTCATTTCCAGAGGCCAGTAAGCAAGCATACATGGAAATTGGGTTGACTCCCAGTACTATGGACTTAACTCAACCGAATAATATACTCGGTTTTAGTTATGTTAAAGCAATATTGGATAAGGAATTACCTATAACCCCCCTAACCATAAAGCGGTCCAGCAGTAATTATCATGATGATACGATTACCAGCTCTATTGCAAGTGCAACAAGCATCCGAAAAGAACTTATCTCTGTAAACCATGCTTCTCCACAGATTGCCCGGACAGTACCTGAAGAAACATACAGACAATTACTATTGTATAAACATGCAGCTTCTATATGGCACTCATGGGAACATTATTTCAGCTTAGTTCATTATAGAGTGATGACAATGAGCGTAGACGAACTTGCAGCCATTAATGGGGTTGACGAGGGACTGGAGTACCGCATTAAGAAAACTGCCATTAAAGCCACATCATTTAATGAATGGATCCAGGCAATTAAAACAAAACGATATACATGGACAAGGCTACAACGAATGTTCGTTCATATTTTAACCAATACGAAGAAAACGGATATGGAAATCGCAAAAAATACCTCTACTGTTCCGTACGTTCGTTTATTAGGCTTAACAAAAAACGGTCAAGCATACTTAAATACTATAAAAAAAGAGATGAGTGTTCCAATCATCTCCAAAATAAGTCGAAATAAAATCCCAATGCTTTCTATAGAAGAGAAAGCCAGCAATGCCTATTACAGTATTCTTTCGCCTGTAAAACAGCAAAAGCTTCGCCAGCAAGAGTTCCAGCCACCCATCAGAATCTGACCAGAATTAGATTACCTGTGTGAATCTCTTTCTGGTTCCTCAGGCTAAAAAGACTGACTTACATAAACGGTCCTTTTAGTTCTTTGTCAGTAACCTGCAGCTTTGATAAACGGAGTGCTCGCTCTAATCAACTCTTAGGGTCTATTTCCTTTAAGTATTTCAGTGCGTCATTAAAAGTGTCCACAGGTACTATTTTCATTTCTGTTCCAATTTCCTCAGCGGTCTCTTTTGCTAATATATAATTAGAAGTTTCAGATCCATTCTCACTTGGTGCAAAGAATATATCTACCCCTTCTTTATCAGAGGCTATTACCTTTTTATCAATACCACCAATTCGAAGGACATTCCCGTTATAGTCGACTTCGCCTGTACCAGCTATATCATAGCCTCCTGTTAAATCCTTTTCGGTCAGCTGATCATATATTTCCAACGCGAACATTAAGCCGGCACTTGGTCCGCCAATTCTGCCACTCGAAAAACGCACCTCTGGCTCAACAGTCACACTTCGATCTGTTACTAGCCGAATTCCTATTCCAACTCTTCCTTCCAGTTCACTAAACGTTTCCAGCGTTATTTCTTCCGTTAACGTTTCTTCATCTCGTACTATGTCCAACTTAATTACATCCTGTGCTTGCTTAGTTTCTACATAACTGATCAAATCATCGGCCTCATTTATCTCATTTCCATCTATTCCAATGATTCGATCTCCCATAACTAATTTTCCATCTGCCGGCATGTCCTCCACAACTGAGACAACATACACACCATTAAAATCAATTGTAATGGCAGCCCCGGCTGCTTTATAAGCGACTACTGTAGAGGCCTCCTGGGAGTTTTCCATCATTTGCAACTGTGCATGCATATACTCGTCATCCGTAATCCCGTCCGGGCGTACCTCTTCTAAAGCGAGAATCTCATGATGTGGCAGGATCTTAGCCCAAACATATTGGATTGGCGTCGCTTGCCCACCGCTAACTGTCACAAGGTGCATATCTCCTTTACTTTCATATCCCTCAACAACTTCTACAATAGGATTTAATGCATCGGCTCCCCCCGGTTTGTAAATATAGTAAGGCAGCTTAAAAACAGTCAGGAAATAAGCGAGTAATACTACAACTATTAAAGATAAAATATGTTTTTTAGTAAAATTCATTGTGGAGCCCCCTTCCGTACCAGTACTAACAACTTGACATGCAGGATTAACATCTTTAAAAAGTGTATGGCATAAATCAGATGTGTATGTGCGTATATTGATAAAGATAAAGACTTGTACAAAAAACACTTTTTCCAATTTAGAACGAACACATACTGATTTAGAACTCATTCTTTGGGAAAAACGGTCCTGAAAATCTAAAAAAAATCTATAAATCAAGCTAGAAATATTCTACTACTAACTAATAAAGATGTACAGAGCTAGGCTCATCATTAGGGGGCATCATATTGAATCAATTATTAAAAACGATTATATTATCTGGTACTACTACTTTTATTACTTTTTGCTTAATTAAATACCCTGACCAAGCTTTTGAAGCCAGTATACGTGGATTAAACATGTGGTGGGAAGTAGTTTTCCCCTCCCTACTGCCTTTTTTTATTACAGCAGAACTATTGCTAGCATTTGGTGTAGTTAAGTTCACTGGTGTATTGTTTGAACCAATTATGCGTCCAGTATTTAATGTCCCAGGGGTTGGTAGCTTCGGCTGGATAATGGGAATGGCGAGCGGCTATCCAACTGGGGCAAAAATAGCAGCCAGGTTACGGGAAGAAAAGCATTTATCCCGGATAGAAGCGGAACGGCTTGTCTCATTCACAAATGCTTCAAGCCCATTATTTATTTTTGGTGCTGTTTCCATAGGTTTTTTTCATGATGCTAAATTAGGTATATTATTAGCAACCTGCCACTATGTAGGTAATGCTATTGTAGGTATACTAATGCGGTTTTATGGAAGAGAAGAAACTTTAAAGGCACAAGCACAGAAGAAAACAAAAGGTAAAAAGATCTCCCTTATTAGGGCATTTAACGAAATGCATGCAACTCGTTTAAAGGACGAGCGCCCAGTTGGGGAAGTAGTTGGGGATGCTGTGTTAAATTCCATAAAAACACTGGTTATGGTTGGCGGGTTTATTATTTTGTTTTCTGTACTTATTAAATTATTGTTTATAATTGGCGTTTCACCAGTAATTGCTACTATCTTTCAACTAATCTTGAAAGTCATAGCATTACCAGTTGATTTAGCGTTACCTTTCTTTTCAGGGTTATTTGAAATTACGATTGGTGCAGACATGATATCAAAAGTAACGACAGATTCATTGTTACAAAAGGCAATTATCGTAAGCTTTATTCTAGGGTTTAACGGTTTTTCCATTCAGGCCCAAGTGGCTAGCATTTTAGCAAAAACTGATATTCGCTTTTCGCCTTATTTCTTCGCCCGGTTTTTGCACGGCCTGATTGCAAGTATCCTTACCGTTATTTTATATAAGCCATTATATTTGGATAAGCAGGTATCAGACATAGGGGATATTCCAGTATCCCAAGACGTGCAGCAAAACATTTGGGTAACTGTTATGGAGCTATTAAAACAGACCGGTCCCTTAATTACGATAACTTTTCTGGGTATAGGTGCATTTATTCTAATTAAAAAAAACAGTAAAAAGGATGTTGCCTAAAAGCAACATCCTTCCAATCAACTTTAAAGATAAATAGAGATAAAGTTGATTTATCGTTGTATAAAAACTTTCACCCATAATTAAAATCATTATTATAGGTGAGCATCACTTTTTGTATTTTCTCTTCAAACTATCTTCGACTACTTTAGGTACAAGGTCCGAGACATTTGCATGATATTTTGCCACTTCTTTTACAATACTGGAACTTAAGAAGGAATATTGATTGTTAGTCATCATAAAAAAAGTTTCAATACTTTCATCCAGTTTCCTATTCATGGATGTGATTTGCATTTCGTATTCAAAATCACTTACAGCACGCAGCCCGCGTATAATAGCCTGTGCGTTTTTTTCTTTTGCGTAATCCATCAATAACCCAGCGGAAGAATCAACTGTTACATTCGGCATATCCTTTGTAGATTCTTCTATCAGCCAAATTCTCTCTTCAACATCAAATAAAGGTGCTTTTGATTGATTATTAAAAACAGTCACTATTACGTTATCAAAAATACTTGCCCCTCGTCGTATAATATCTAGGTGTCCGTAAGTAATTGGATCAAAGCTCCCTGGACAAATTGCTAGTCTGCTCATAGCTAGCACTCCCTTCTAGTTCTTTTGATAGATGGTGATTCCTATGGTTCCACCGTAGTTCTGTTGTTTCAGCAGCGACAAATATTCATGTATTAATGGTAGTTCTTCAGAAACATCGTGTTCACAGTAGATGATCCCATCCGTTTTAATTAGCTGAAGCTTTACTATTTCATCTAAAAGCTTTGCATAGTCTACTTTTTTATAGGGAGGATCAAGTAAAATCAGGTCGAACTGCAGCCCTCTTTTCGCAGCAGCATTTATAGCACGAAATGCATCTGCACGGTAGACTTCAGTCTCTTGTTCTATTTTCATTGATTTTAAATTCTCATTTATAGTATGTATTGCTTTTGGTTGTTTATCAACGAAGACTGCTTGTTCCATCCCTCTGCTGAGTGCCTCGATGCCTAAAGAGCCACTTCCTGCATACAAGTCAAGTACAGCCCCGCCTTTAAAATAAGGACCCATAACTTGAAATACCGCCTCTTTGACTTTATCAGCTGTCGGCCTTGTCATTTTACCTGGAACTGCTTTTATCTGTCTGCCTTTCAGAACTCCTGCTATAACACGCATGAAACCACCTCAATTTGTCACTTTCGACATTATTCTATCATGAATAAGATATAGAAGAAAATTTAGATCAGTCTAATTGATGAAAAAAGAATATCTCAAGTGTATATAATATTTATCTTCGTACATAATAACATAATGAAACAGCTAATCGTTAGCTTGGTTGTTTCAAAACTCGGAGAAGACTTAAACTTCCCCATAAGTTCTTCCTCCGGTTTCTCCTCTCCCTTTGCCTTTTTGTTTTTCCAAGAGGAAAACAAAGGGACCTGCAGATATATTTCTGCAGGTTTTTTCTTTTGTTCCAAGAGAAATCCAATAACCCACTGAAAACAAAAAACCGTTAAGGACATAAATTTACGTCCTCAGCGGTTTTAGATTCCCATTTTATAATCGTATTGCTTTGCTTTATCTGGTTTAGCATTCTCAAAGTTTGTTTGTACAAATGGTTTATAAGAACGGTCCACCTTCGACACGTATGGCAGCTTCAATAATTTTTGTTCAATCGTTTCGACCTCGGTCTGATCAACATAAATAACAGCATACTTTAACTTCTTCGATGTATACAATAAGTGTCCGTACCGTTTAATTTGCTTTAAATTTTTTGTGTGCTGATACCAAATTATAATTCCTTGTCGCTTTGTTCTCATAGAAAGTCCTCGCTAACATTATTTTTGCAACTAATTAACAATGGTACACTTAGCTCGATTGACCTGAACACACTAAAGTAACTAACTAGAGTATTTTTATGTGCCGCAACCACAGGATCCGCCGCTTCCACAGCCACAGCCACTATCACTTAGTGCTGCGCCCTCAATAGGGGACTTAACTTGTTCGCTGACACTTAATGCAACATACTGACTTATTTCATCCAATACTCTTTGCAGATTACGCTCGGCAATTTTAAATGTCGCCACTTTATCATTCATGTCCATTTCACGTTTGGCAGAACGTACTTTCTTCATAATATCACTATAGTCAGGATGATATCTACCAAATCGTTGTACATCCTCATAATGACCTTTTATATCTATAAACGCTTTAATAAGCTGTTGGGCTTCATTATCTTCATTTAACGCTCTTTGGGAATTGTTGTATTCCTCCATCACATCTGAATCCAATATCATCTGACCTAATTGTTCAGAACGGTCAAGAATATCTGCATACTCCAGTGTAGCTATCATTAATTACACCTCCATTACCATCTTAACATTTAATTCGCTATCTGAAAATAAGAAGATATTTAATCTTTCATAGCACCAGCAAATTGCATTAGCATTCCTACCATCTGAACATGATGATTAATCTTATTTACCCGTTGAGGAAATGTCCTACCATAAAATTTCTTTGCTTCTTTTTCTAACTCTTGGATTCGGTTAGGTTCCCGAGATAGATACCGGTACCACTCAGGGTTATACCTAACAAACATAGCTAACCTTGGGTTCTGAGCTAAATAACGATAACTAGCTTCGTCCATCGTCTCACTCCTTAATCACGGAACCAATTAAATGGTTCTTTCGGTGCGGGCTGTGTATTCTTAGTTTGCTTAAATTGAGTTAACCCTTCCTGAATGGTTGTTATTGTACTGCTTAATTGTTGCACCTGCTTTTGAACTTTTTCCATATCCATTTTTTCAGTCATTTTCATTAGCTGCCCGAATAATTCACTTTTGTCTTTTGTCTCTTCACTCTCAACATCTTCATCGTCCAACTCCTTGGAATCATCCTGTTTGTAGTGCTCCCATAATGGATCATCGTCACCTAATAGTGTCCATTTCTCATAGTACTCTTGCCAAGACCTTCCATTTCTTCTGACTTCTTCTAAAAGCTTCGGATGTTTATTTATAAAGTTTTTAAACCGGACCACTGAAGGATGCAACTCTTGATCACTCAACATATTCACCTCTCATTAATATAGTCGTTTGCTATTAATTAATTTATGCTTTAATGAGAGATACTGTGCTACAAAGAAATCTGACTCAATAGCAAGGTTCTAAAGAGATTTCCACACTTAAAAAGGTTTTGCTAAGAAGTTCTGTGTGTAATACAATCGGTAAACACCTACACCGAGATGTGTAAAGTCATCACTTAAGAGGGCTTCTCGATGTCCTTCACTATTTAACCAGCCCTCTACGGCGGCAGCAGCATCTGGGTACTGAGCCGCAATGTTTTCACCAGCTCCAGCATGAGATACATTACCCGCTTCCAGCCGTTCCTTCAGTCCGCTCCCATCTGGAGAATAATGGGAAAAGTAGTTGTTATCAGCCATGTCTTTACTATGCTTGAATGCTACATCGCTCACTGAGTCTTCCCACTCAAGCTTTGTTTTTTCATGCTGTTTTCTTATCACGTTTGTTATGTCGTAAATCTGTTGTTCCATACCCTGTTCTACTTCCGCCCATCCTTCGTCCGATAAATCCGGTTCCCCCGGTAAGCTTCCGCGGTATTTAACCTCATAAGGGCGGTGTTCCAATAATGTTTCCGCAGTTAAGATACGGATAGATGACAATTTACTTGTAAAAGTATCAAAATAAAATTGAATAAATATATCATCTGTTAATTTAACTAGTGGGCGCATCTGTATATCATTGACATTTACATGGAATGTATAAGAGGAAACTCCTTTACTGTACGTAATCTCATTCAAAAATGGAAATGATTCCTCTACTGACGCATATGATTGCCCAACGATTACCGGCTCTATCTCTAAATCACTCCCGGTAGCATAGATGGTCTTAATTTCCTCCTCATCAACGCCAAACTGAATATACTGATTTGATTGATCTGTATATACCCACCACGTGTAACCATAAGCACTTAAATCCTTTCTGTGTGGTTCACCAAGTACTTGTACCAGCTCGTCAGATGATTTACCAATCCAGTTATAAAGCGCACCTTCCAATGGAATGTCCACAGTAACTTCCTCTGGTGCTATTTTTGTTTCCAACATATTTTTTTTCTCTTGTACTACATTTGTTACCCTGTCCATTGCCTCTTCAGGTGATATATCATTTTGTTCCAAAAAATAGAAGCCTGCAATGGAAAATAGGGATAATAAAATTAAAACTTTAACTAATCGCATATCGTATACTCCCTCATAATGTTTTCCTGTTCGTAATTATATGTTTTAAATTAACTATCATTCTCTTATCTCTATTATTTCACAATTTACCCGTAAAATATAAAAAATAAAACAGATTTCTGTTATACTTACATTATATCCTAAAAGGTAATGACTTTTCGATTGCAACTTAGATCGTTTCGTACTATTATAGTTTAGTGAGGACAAATATGTGAGGTGGATAAAATGAGATTAGAAAACACAGGAATTGAAGATGTTATTATGGACTTAAAACCACTAGATCATTTAACCGGAAAACATGCCTTTATTCGTGCTGGGCAATGGGATTATGATCGTGTGACTTACGATTATAGAATTGATTCAAAAGAAAAAAACATTACATATTATATTCGCATTCAAGGGTACACAGTAGAGGGTGATGTTGATAGTGGGAATGCTGTGATTAAGCTAGCAACACCATTACTGGGAAAGCATTACTATCCTCACGGTGTAGAATATGGAGAAAATGAAAGTTTCCCTGAAAACTTAGTAGAACGTGCAGTAAACTTAGTATCTAAAATTAAAGAAGAGATGGTACAATATAAGAAATAAGGAAAAGCCAGTTACTCTTATTGACTAGAGTAACTGGCTTTTTAAAAATCCCTCGAATCAACTCCTAAAAGCCTGATAATAAGTAGATTCTTCTGTTCAAAAGTGAAAATAAATGCTATATTTCTTATAGACTCACCTACCGATTACATAACCAGAAAGGGGATAACGTATTATTTTGCTCCGTACTATCAGTAAACGCCAATGGACATTTATTTTATTATTAATTTTTATAATATTAATCTTCTTTTTTATATTACCAATTTCAGTACCCTTAATTGTGGCTTTATTAACCGCAATGTTACTTAACCCGATCGTACGTTTAATACAGCGCAAAACAAAAATCAGTCGAAAAGCTTCTGTCATCATCGTTTTTTTATTGTTTTTATTATTTGTAGGTATTGCTGGTACTTTTGTCGTCACAAAAGCTGTAACACAAGTGGTGAATTTTGTAGAAGATGTCCCCACCCATTTCAACCAACTTAATCGAGCCTATGACAATTGGGAATCTGACTTCCAAAACTATACAAGTAACCTTCCCGAAGAATTTGTTAATCAGATATCGGAAACAATCGAACAAAATTTACATAAACTCAGTGAAACCGCTAAAGAGAAAATAACGCTTGACAATATTGCTCAAATTTTTACAAAAGTACCTCAATATCTAATTAGCTTCATTGTTTTTTTAATTGCTCTATTTTTATTTATGCTGGAACTTCCAATCCTTAAATCTAAGTTGTATCACATGCTAACGAAAGAAACTGCGGAGAAAGTATCATTTATGAATACACGTCTATCCAGTGTGCTTCTAGGCTTTTTAAAGGCACAGCTCCTTGTCAGTCTCATTATTCTAGGAGTTAGTTTAATAGGGTTGTTCCTTATAGCACCAGAAGTCGCAATAATTATGTCACTGATTATTTGGCTGGTCGACCTTATTCCTATTATTGGATCAATTATTATTTTGGGTCCATGGGCTATTTTCCACCTATTAGCTGGAGATTCAACTATGGGGATACAACTTGCCATATTAGCAGTAATACTGCTTGCTGTAAGGAGAATTGTAGAACCCAAAGTAATGGGTCAGCATATCGGCCTTTCTCCTCTGGCCACCTTAATTGCCATGTTTATTGGACTAAAACTTTTAGGCATCTTAGGATTTATTATAGGGCCGGTACTCGTAATTGCTTTTAACTCAGCTAAAGAGGCCGGTATTATAAAATGGAATATTAAAATTTAATACATTCAAAAAAGGGATGAGCATAGATTATGCTCATCCCTTTCCTATTATGTTCCTAATATGGCCTTAATCATACTAGTAGTTTCCCCACCCTCGTAGAGAATGTATAAAAGCAAGTAAACCATCAGCCCTGTAATAGCAGTAAAGAACCAAATGATACTTGTGACAGGCCCTATCTTTCTGTGTACTGCAATTTTTCGTTTAAAAGCTAGGGTAATAGTTACAACGCCAAACACAGCCCCCGTAGTAGCTAATATTATATGAAAAATCAAGAATATTGTATAATAAATCCTCAATTCGTCAGGCCCGCCAAAATCTGTATTTCCGACAAATACTGTACGTGAAACGTAAATAATAAAAAATAAAAGAGCACTGGCTGCAGCAGCTATCATTGTTTTTTTGTGAGCAGAGGATTTTCCTTTGATTATCAATCTCCACCCAAAAGCTACAAGAATTGCACTTAGTAATATTAAAAAAGTGCTGATTGTAGGTAAAAAAGGCATCTGTTACACTATCCTTTCAAAAGCTGGTATGTAGTAGAAAAACACATAATCCCATTAGAAATGAGATTCGTGTTTTCCTTGTTAAGATTGAGTCTGGGTTTCAGTAACAGGAATTGGGTCAATCTCTAGGCTCTTTTTATTAAACCATTTAAAGAAAACCCTCCCTAAAATAACACCATATGTTATTTCCTGCATGATTTTCATAATTATTCCACCCAATTGCTGGTCTTCCATCGTACTAAACGGAGAAAACATTTCTGGACCAGATATTGAATAAGTAATTCCCTGCAGGACATCTCCTGGGACACATAAAGCCAATGCCTGCATCCAAGCCCCATCCTGACTATAAGTTGCAAATAACGCATGATCAGCGAATATAATCAATACACAGGCTGGAGTTATTAAGACGCCATTAGCAAAAATATAACCTAGTTTAAGTACTGGGCTCATCGTGTCGTATTCCTTTATTGGTGAAAGAATTGGCCACCAAACAATAAATGCAGCAAACAAAATCGTAAGGGAAATCGATGTGTGAATCAGTTGCGATGACTTTGCAAAGTCAAAAACTGCAGGAACATGATAAAGAGAAAACAATGTATTAAATAGCAGTAAGGATATAATCGGCTTTGTTAAAAGCTTCAATACCGGTTTAATTACTGGCTTTTCAATTACTTTTCTCCAAACCCAGACAGGTAGCCCTTTAATGATAAAAATAGGAAATATAAGGTAATATATAGCCATTTGAACCATATGAGCACTTAACATGATGTGTGACAGTAGATCAACTGGTGAACCCTTCACAAGATACAGTAATAACAAAGCTGTATAGAAGAAAATTTGTTGCGAAAAGGATGGCTTATCATTTTCACCAAACTTACGCCGGTAAGGCCCAGTTATTAGAAAATATAGTAACGCTAAGAATAGTACAAACATGAAAAAGTATGGACTCCATAATGCGCGAAAACCAAATATTTGTAGTTCTAACCACATAATTATTCACTCCAAAAAAGGGATTGTCTCTATTATTATAACTTAATTACCTTATTCACACACTTGTTAATGTGACAAATTAATAACGATCTGAATAGAAAAAAGACCGGGGTTCAAACCCGGTCTCTTCCATTACCACCAAACAATAAGTAATAGAGCGGCTAATGTTAATACAGCTGCTCCCATACCTCCATAAATCATCACTGCAGGCATTTCATGTCCTCTATCCTTCATATGCATGAAATAGTAAAACTGAAATGCTACTTGCACAATTGCTAATATAATCAGCAAAGGGATAATAAACATGCTTTCCATAGCTTCTGTACCAACTAGCACAAAAGCAATTATAGTAAAGCCAATCATTAGTGCAAAGGAAATTAGTTGCTTTTTCATTTCCTCTTTGTTCCTTTGTTGCCTGAAAGTATCAACTTTATTGGTATCGGTGCTTTCTGTCATGAATTAACCCACCTTTCCCATTAAATAAACAACTGTAAAGATAAATACCCATACAACATCTATAAAGTGCCAGTATAAACTAAATGTGTAGTACTTTGGTGCGTTGTACAGATTCAAACCTCTTTTTGCGTTACGGACCATTAGTGCAATTAACCAGCTTAGACCAAATACAACGTGTCCCCCATGGAAGCCAACCAATGTATAGAAAGCCGATCCAAATGCTGATGAACGGAACGTAAATCCATAATCATTAATATAGTGAGCAAACTCGTATATTTCACATGCTAAGAACCCAATACCCAGAAGTGCTGTAATTCCCAGCCATAACTGCATTTTTTTAAAGTCGTTGTTCTTCATATGGTACATTGCATAAACACTAGTCAAAGAACTAGTTAATAACAACATGGTCATAAGAAAAACCAGTTCTAATCCAAATAAATCCGTTGTACTTGGTCCACCTGCAGTGGAATTTTTCAGTGCGAGATATGTTCCAAATAAACTAGCGAAAAGAACTGTTTCACCACCAAGGAAAAACCACAGACCCAAGAACTTATTTTTACCTTCAAGGGTGGCTTTTTCTGGTTCTTCCGGCATTGTAGCAGGGTTCAAGGAATGATCGTGACTCATATTAGTCAGCCTCCCTTTCAAGTTCTTCTTTTGTAATGTGATAACCATGATCATCTTTTAATGATCTTACTAACATAGAACCAAGAGATATAGCCATTCCACCAAATAACACAACCAACCATCCACGGTGGTCCGTTTGGTATATAAAACCGAATCCTGCAATGAAGAAACCTAATGACATTACAAACGGTATAATTGAACCGTTTGGCATATGAATATCTCCAACTGGTTCTGCTGGCGTCATTTTACCTTTTCCTTCAGTTTTTTCAATCCATAAAGGATCTAAACCACGTACTAATGGCAACTGTTTAAAGTTGTAATACGGTGGTGGTGAAGGAATTGACCATTCAAGAGTACGTCCATCCCACGGGTCAGCAGGTGCTTTTTCACCTTTAGTTGCTGTATAGACAATATTAATAAAGAATATAATAACCGCGATAGCCATCAGAAATGCGCCAATGGTACTAATTAGGTTACCTGTATCTAAGCCTTGATTCTCCAGGAATACCCAGTAACGACGTGGCATACCCATCAAGCCAAGGAAATGCTGAATAAAGAATGTTAAGTGGAATCCAACCAGGAAAATCCAAAATGCCATTTTTCCCATTCCTTCATGGAGTATTCTACCAAACATTTTCGGCCACCAATAATGGAGACCCGCTAGTATTCCAAATAATGTACCACCAACAATAACATAGTGGAAATGTGCTACTACAAAATACGTGTCATGGTACTGGTAATCTGCTACAGCAGAAGCAAGCATAACACCAGTCATACCACCAATTGTAAATGTAGGTACAAACCCTAGAGTCCATAGCATAGCAGAGTTGATCGTAATACTCCCGCCCCACATTGTTGCCAGCCAGTTGAAGATCTTAATGCCGGTAGGTACTGCAATAGCCATAGTTGCTATTGCGAAAATCGAGTTTGCTACCGGTCCTAAACCAACTGTAAACATATGGTGGGCCCAAACCATAAATCCTAAAAATGCAATTAAAATCGTTGCAAAGACCATTGCTGTGTAACCAAATAGTCTCTTTTTAGAAAATGTGGAGATTATATCACTAAAAAGCCCGAATGCTGGCAATATCAAAATGTAAACCTCAGGGTGACCAAATATCCAGAATAAATGCTGCCAGATAACTGTGTTCCCGCCAAGAGCTACATCAAAGAATGCTGAGCCAAACATACGGTCAAACATTAATAAGAATAAGCCAACAGTCAAAGCAGGGAAAGCAAACAATATTAATGTACTTGTAACAAATGTAGTCCATGAGAATAATGGCATTCTCATATAAGTCATGCCTGGACCACGCATTGTAACAATCGTTACTAGAAAGTTAATACCACCTATCAGTGTACCGGCACCCGATATCTGGAGACCCAATACATAGAAATCCACACCATGTCCTGGTGACTGTAGTGATAATGGAGCGTAGGAAGTCCACCCTGCATCAGGCGCTCCTCCCAGGAACCAACTGCAATTTAATATAACTCCACCAAACAAGAATAACCAAAAACCTAATGCGTTCAGAAATGGAAACGCTACATCACGCGCCCCAATCTGTAAAGGCATGACGGCATTCATCAAACCTAATAATAACGGCATTGCTGCAAGGAAAATCATCGTTGTACCATGCATCGTTATCATTTCATTGTACAAACCTGCACTGATAAAATCATTTTCAGGTTTAATTAATTGAATACGTATAATCATTGCTTCTAATCCGCCAAGCAGGAAGAAAAAACCACCACCAAATAAATACAAATGTGCTATCTTCTTATGGTCTACAGTAGTTAAATAATCCCACAACACAGCGCCGAAGCCTCTCTTTTGAGTAGCTGCTATACTCAAATTATAAACCTCCCTTATACATCCTACATCTCATAATATGTTTTATTTTTCTTTAATTCCCTGCACTTTCAGGTGTTATTTCAGAAGGTTGAAGCTGCATTAAATAATCTGCTATACTGCCTGCTTCTTCCTCAGAAAGAGCTGGGTAATTACCAGTCATTTTATTTCCTGGCTTAATTGATTCAGGATCTACCAACCAGTCTACAATGTTTTCTTTATTGTATTCGAGTATACCTGCAACTTCAGAACGATCTCCGAAGTTTGTTAGGTTGGGACCAACTTGAGCTGGGGAAGAACCAATAGCATGGCAACCCATACAATTATTAGCCTCAAATAAATCTCTTCCATCTTGTGCAACCGTATCTAATGACTCAGAGTCCGGATCAACGTTTTGCATATCCTCAACCCATTGGTCAAACTCCTCAGGACTAACTGCAATTACTTTAAAGTCCATCAGTGAATGGGACGGGCCACATAGCTCAGCACATTTACCCCAATAGACACCCTCTTCATATGCTTCGATATACATTGTATTTACGTTTTCAGGGTTAACATCCATCTTACCTGAAATACTCGGTACCCAAAAAGAATGAATTACATCAGAAGAAAGCATGTGCAGATATACTTTTTCTCCTGTTGGGATATAAATATCCTGACTTGTCTGGATTTCTTCTCCCTCATAATTAAAGTGCCACCAATACTGATTACCAGTAACATCTATATTCAGTCCGTCATTTGATCCTGACTCATCTGCTAGATCAAATGTAGCTGCAACTGTTGGCACTGCTAGTATTAATACCAAAATTATTGGAATTAATGTCCAAACAGTTTCCAAGGTTTTATTCCCCTCAACTTGTTTTGGTATGTAATCTTCTTGTCCCTTCTTCTTACGGAAACGAATTAAGACAATTACATAAATAAGTATTACGATAAAAAATACAAATAACATAATTATTGTTGATAGAATTATTAAATTCATTGAAGCCTCTGCACCATATCCCTTTGGCACAAGAGCTGTTAAGTTTTCTTTACCACACCCAGATAAAATAAGTGCAAGTGTACCTAACAGGAATAAAGATTTAAACCTTCCCATCCAACCTTTCATTTAATCATACCTCTCTTTCTTCTTGGTAAATTCCTTATATATATAGTTATATTAGTAAGGACAAAATTTAATTAAATGGGGAACTCAATGTAACAACAACCATCATCAAGAAAAATATGGTCAGGTAATTAATTGAATAAACAAATATCATGTTAGCCCATTTCAAATCATTCTTCATAAAAAATCCACTTATCCCAATTGCCAGCCAGCCTACGTTGAGTAAGGTGGCAATAACAACAAAAGTTGTACCGAGAGTTGTTAAATAAAATGGTAACGGCAGTAAACATGCAATGTAAACTACAACCTGCCTTTTAGTGAATTCAAAACCATGTACAGCAGGCAGCATAGGAATACCAGCAGCTTTATAATCATTATTTTTTCTCATTGCTAATGCAAGAAAATGTGGTGTTTGCCAAATAAACATTACTAAAAACAAGATAAAAGGCACAATATGAAAACTCGGATCAATTGCTGCCCAACCAATCAACGGGGGGACTGCACCTGAGAAACTTCCGATTGCTGTATTAAGCGTATACTTTCGTTTTGACCACATTGTATATAACACAACATAAATGAACCATCCCAAGAATGCGAATAAAGCTGCTTGTACTGTAGTGAACAGCAAGAGGATTAAACCAAGTAGTGTTGTTGTTATACCTAATCCCAACGCTGTATTTATTGATATATTACCAGTTACCGTAGGGCGGGATTTTGTTCTTATCATTATTGGATCAATATCGACATCATACCAATTATTAAGGATACATCCTCCAGCAATTACGAGAGCACTTCCAGCTATGGTTAAAAGAAATACATCCCAATAAGCTATAAATGAAGAACCTGTAAAATGTAGAGCTAACCAGAATCCTGTAAAAACAGTAATCATGTTCGAATTTACAATCCCTATTTTAATAAGAGATTTCAGATCGGAAATAATAGTTGTATTCGATTTTTGCGACATGGCAACATTGCCAATTATCTGTGAAGTAGGCGCCTCCACTTTATCCATTTCCTTACCCCCCTTCAATATCCCACCCAATAAGCATAATAAAATTATGGATATTTTTTACTATTATTCCCCAAAATATCCTCACTATTATTCTAATTGTACCATGGAATGATATTACAATCTAATAACTCCCTTGGGGTAATTACTTTGTATTAATTGTGACAAATTCGTGAAAAGTATGGCTTAAAATTAAAATAAAAGGCATAAAAGCCTTTATTTCGTGTAATTATGTAATAATTTTGCCAATTTAGACACAGTTATACAAAGCATAATCAAATATCCCTTATACTATTTCTAGCAAACAATGAACAACAATGCAAGGGTTTTTTTATTTTTCACCATGAAAATAGTAATAAGTCATGATAGTATAACAATTGTGTGTCATTTGTCATTTTTTATTCTAATTTAATTGCTTTCTAAGTGTAAACAATATTATTATTAGTCTATCATGCAAAAAGCGAGGCTATACTTATGATGAAAATTTTAAAGTGGTTATCAGTTGTTTCTACAATTGGGATGGTATTCATCTTAATTGGTGGGGCACTTGTGACTAAAACAGATTCGGGGGCTGGTTGTGGAAGCAGTTGGCCATTATGCAACGGCGAATTTTTACCATCCGATATAACCCCTGAATTAATAATAGAGCTAAGTCACAGGTTGGTTTCAGGTGTTGTTGGCTTTGCAGTTCTCGCACTGGCTATCATTGCCTGGAAATATGCAGGACATATTCGTGAAGTTAAGTTTTTGTCCCTTTTATCCATTTTCTTTTTAGTATTACAGGGTCTTATCGGCGCTGCTGCAGTAATGTGGGGGCAATCTGATTTTGTTCTTGCTGCTCATTTTGGTATATCCCTAATATCGTTTGCTTCAGTATTTTTACTCATGTTACTTATTTTTGAAATTGATAAGAAATTTGATACAAAATCCTTACTTATCCAAAAGAAGCACCGAATAGAAATATACCTACTAACCATCTATACGTTAGTAGTTGTTTATACCGGAGCTCTAGTTCGCCATACAAACGCAAATCTTGTGTGTGCTGATTGGCCGTTCTGTACTAATAACTCACCATTTGCTTTTTCAGACTATAACTTACAACAATGGATCCAAATGGGGCACCGGCTAGCAGCAGGCATCCTCTTCATTTGGACTATAGTGTTCTTTATTAAAATCGCTAAGAATTACCGGTATAGTCGAGTTATGTATTGGGGCTGGTTTGCTACTTTATCTTTGATCGTTTTACAAGTGTTCTTTGGTGCAATGATTATTTTTACTCTGTTAAACCTGGGAATCGCTTTACTGCATGCATTTGTTATTTCTTGTTATTTCGGGATGTTGAGTTATTTTATTTTACTTTCCTCCCGGAGCGCTAAATTTGAAAGAGAAACGCAAAATAATAAAGAAAGAACGTTTGCCTCAATTGAATAGCTAACTAAAAAAGGAAGTAGAATTAATAATCTCTACTTCCTTTTTTATATTATTGAACACTGAAGTTAACGATAGCTTTTCTGTACTTTACTTTCCTTCCAAATAGGCATCATCTTACTCAAACTCAATCATCAGATCGTCAACAGCTATGGTCTCTCCTTGTTTAACGTAGATTGATTTAATTACCCCTGTAAATGGTGCTTGAACTGTTGTTTCCATTTTCATAGCTTCATTAATCAGTAAATAATCCCCTTTGTTTATCTTGTCACCTTGCTTGCAAAGTACCTCTAAAACTGTACCAGGCATGGAAGCCCCTATCTGTTTTTCGTTGTCTTTATCTGCTTTAGGTCGGGAAGTCAGTTCGGATTGTATGCTTTCATCCTTCACAACAATTTCACGTGATTGACCATTCAGTTCAAAATAAACCACCCTTGTCCCATTTGTCTGTGCTTCCGAAATGGAAAGTAACCTTACAAAAAGTGTTTTCCCCTGTTCGATCTCAACTTCTATCTCCTCACCCAGCTTCATTCCATAAAAGAATGTTGGTGTATCCAGAACAGATAAATCACCATAAGTTTCATAGAATTTATGGTAATCCATAAATACTTTTGGATAAAGCGCATGGGAAATCAGGTCGAAACTAGTTACTTGTCTATCCAGTGCTTTAAATAATACGTTCTTTAATTGCGTGAAATCTACCGGATCCAATAATTCTCCTGGACGCACAGTGATTGCTTCTTTTCCTTTTAAGATTATTCGTTGCAATTCTGGTGGAAATCCTTGGTATAGCTGCCCTATATAACCTTGAGCAAGTTCTACTACTGAATCCGGAAAGTCAATGAACTCACCACGTTCATAAACATCATCTTCAGTTAAGTTATTTTGGACCATAAATAATGTCATATCTCCAATAACTTTTGAAGATGGTGTAACTTTAACGACATCACCAAACATATCATTCACCTGACGGAACATCGTTTTGACTTCATTCCAACGATCTTCTAAGCCAACCGCTTTGGCTTGCTGTTTCAAGTTACTGTATTGTCCACCAGGCATTTCATGAAGATACACTTCTGTATGTGGTGATTTCATACCACTTTCAAATTCTTGATAGTATTCGCGAATTCCTTCCCAGTAGTGAGATAACTTCTCATAAGCCTGAACATTTATCTTTGGCTGCCTTTCAGTACCTTCGAGGGCATGATATAGTGTTTGTGCACTCGGCTGTGATGTTAATCCTGCCATTGGGCCAGCAGCTACATCTACCGCATCCACCCCTGCTTCAATGGCACGGGCGTACATATGAATACCATTGCCGCTTGTATCATGAGTATGGAGATGAATTGGCAAATCAATTGTTTCTTTTAGACTTGTAATTAATTGATATGCTGCTTCTGGCTTGAGCAGGCCTGCCATATCTTTAATACCCAAAATATGAGCTCCGGCTTGTTGAAGTTCTTTAGCCAGATTTTTGTAATAATCCAAGTCATATTTCGAGCGTCCAACATCTAATATATCCCCGGTATAGCACATGGAAGCCTCCGCTATTTTGTTGTTTTCACGAACAGTCTCTATTGCTAATCTCATGCCCTCGACCCAATTTAAACTATCAAAAATACGGAAGACATCTATACCTGCAGATGCACTCTTTTCTACAAATTCATTTATTACATTATCCGGGTAGTTTTTATAACCCACAGCATTGCTCGCACGCAACAACATTTGCAACAGTACATTAGGCATCTTTTCACGTATACTCAGCAGCCGTTCCCATGGATCTTCCTTTAAGAAACGATAAGCAACATCGAAAGTTGCTCCTCCCCACATCTCTACTGAGAATAAGTTAGGCAGCAAGCGGGCAGTTGGGTCTGCTATTTGCAGTAAATCCTTTGTTCTAACCCTAGTTGCGAGTAAAGACTGATGTGCATCCCGAAATGTTGTGTCTGTCAGCATTACTTCCTTTTGTTCCTTTAACCACTTGGCAAGCCCTTCTGGTCCACGTTCATCTAATATTTGTTTCGTTCCTGCGGGTACTTCTTCCAAACTATTCACTTTCGGTATAGTTAATTTAGAAAAATCCGGTTTCGAACTTTTTTTCATACCCTCTCCACCGTTTATCGTTGTATGGCCAATATACGAAAGCATTTTTGTTCCACGGTCTTTTCGCTTTGGAAATACAAATAATTCGGGTGTTTGGTCAATAAACGTTGTGCTATAGCGACCAGATAAGAACTGTTCATGTAAAATAACGTTCTCTAAGAAAGGGATATTTGTTTTAATACCACGAATTCTAAATTCCTTTAGGTTTCTGACCATTTTATGTGCAGCCTGGTCAAAGGACAGTGCCCATGTAGAAACTTTAACTAATAATGAATCATAATGCGGAGAAATAATGGCACCTTGAAAACCATTACCGGCATCTAAACGGACTCCGAAGCCTCCTCCTGAACGGTATGCCATAATCTTACCTGTATCCGGCATGAAATTATTCAATGGGTCTTCAGTTGTTACACGTGATTGAATTGCATACCCATTTACCTTAATATCATTCTGCAAAGGCATACCAACTGATTCATCATGAAGGTCCCGGCCTTCTGCTACTTTAATTTGTGTTTGAACAATATCAATACCTGTTACCATTTCCGTAATTGTATGCTCTACTTGTACACGTGGATTTACTTCAATAAAGTAGAATTCTTCTCCAGTAACTAAAAATTCAACTGTACCCGCGTTTATGTAGTTAACCTTTTTCATTAAATCAACTGCAGCATCGCACATCTCACTACGGATTTCATCTGATAATGCTAAACTTGGTGCAACCTCCACAACTTTTTGGTGCCTTCGTTGTACAGAACAGTCTCTTTCAAATAGGTGAACAATATTTCCATTTTTATCACCCATTATTTGTACTTCTATGTGTTTCGGATTCTCAATTAATTTCTCGACATACACCTCATCATTCCCAAATGCTGCCTTTGCTTCCGATTTAGCGCGATCATATGAGTCAGCCAGTCCCTTTTCATTACGAACGATGCGCATACCGCGTCCACCGCCACCAAGTGACGCTTTAATAATAATTGGATAACCATGCTGGTCACCAAAATCTTTCACTTCTTCAATTGAAGCAACTGGTCCGTCCGTACCGGGAATTATTGGCAAACCTGCGTTAATAGCTTGTGTTCTTGCTTTTACTTTATCACCGAACATATTTAAATGCTCACTCGTAGGACCGATGAAAATAATGCCTTCTTCTTCACAGCGTTTTGCAAATTGAATGTTCTCTGATAAAAAACCATACCCAGGATGAATAGCATCTACTTTTACGCTTTTAGCCAGGTCGATAATACCTTCGATGTCCAAATAAGCATCAATCGGTTTTTTTCCTTCTCCAATTAAATATGCTTCGTCCGCTTTAAAACGATGGTAAGAACTGGAATCTTCTTTAGAATATACTGCAACAGTACGTATATTAAGTTCAGTGCAAGCACGGAAGACACGAATGGCTATTTCCCCACGATTAGCTACTAATACTTTATTTATCTGTTTTAATTCTGACATGTTTTGCCTCCTAAGTTATTATAAATTGTAGTTTTATTTTTACTATTCATTTTGTACTTTTAGTTTCCAATGAAACAACTAAATCACAGTTTTTGATACGATGGCAGACTTCTTGTCCTTAATAAAGGCAAGACTGTTATCTTGTGTTGTTTTTTAATTGTAATTCCTTTTGCGTCAACCTCGCCGTGCTTTTAGTAATACTTTTGTTTATCCAAAAGTGCAGAGTTGTATTGCTGACACAGATGGAAAGCCAACTATTAAGTGTATCACATCGAATTTCACTTGGATAAATTTTGTATTTTTAATTCAAGAACTCGCTTTGCCACCTCCGAATGTACGTTTATTTATATTATCAAAATTTTCTTTAACTGTCATAAGTTTTGCTTTTTATTTCTCAAAAAATAAAAATAGCCATTCATCCCCCACTAATTCGACGATATTGAAGGGCAATTCTGTCTATTTTTTCGTTAAAATTACACCACCCTTTGAAATATTTAATACTTCCCTGGAAGAACTTGCATCCCAGAATAAACTTAATTAACGCAATGCGCTTAATAGTGTAACATTTTCAGCTATTAGTATATCACATTTAAATGTAATGCACTCATTTTTGATGTTAAAACAAAAAAACTTCGCCAGTTTTGTTGTAGGCAAAGTTTTTGCTAATTCATGAAATAACAACACGAGAACAGTAGTCTAATTACACAGATTTCTGTGCTGCTTCATGCAGTATATTGAGTTGCCTTTCAAGATTTTCGAGAAGTGCTTTACCTTCATTCTCGCTGATTAAGTTCAAACGTGCAGCAAAATCGATCTCTCTTGAGAGTCCGAACATTTGTGTATCTAATACCTCTTCATATAAGGGGCATTGTGGCATCGTCAAATTTTCTATTTGAACTTCAATTAGCCGTAAAATTTTATCAGCATCAGCCTTTAGAAGGGCATAGGCTTTTTCACGATGATCTACAGTCACCTCAGGCATCAAATACATCCCCTCCATTAAAAAGACTTTCTATTATATATAGTATCGTTAGCCACAGAAAAATGCAAACGAAATTAAAAAAAATCACAAAAAGTGAATTTTTTTTATATCTCTGCTATCCTTAGTAAAGATAATTTAGAAGAGGTGAATATAATGATAGTTCCAATAACTGGAAAAGTTACATACGCAATCACCTTAGATCCAACTGTTTGGATTTTTGATGATAGAAAAATATTACTGGAAGAAGCATTTAACAGTAACGTGAACACGCTTGATAGTGAAAACGAAGACAATGAACTAGAAAATGCTTCCAAACGATGGGATCGAGAAGTTTATCAACAAAAAATAAACCCACCAGTGAACAAAAGCATTAAACGATTTGAACGCGAAAAAATTCTAAAGAGCTCCTACGTCATGCCACTAGATGATTTTCTTGCAAATGCTGAAATAGATTCAATTGCTTCGGCTGCTATACTGGTTACCGCAAGTGGAGAGGTAACCATTTCGCTTGATGAACTCATAAACAGCTACTTCTTATTTGCAAGAGATGGAAAGCCCCTAAAAGAGGATGGGCCTGTCCATTTATATTACAAAGATGGTTCCAACAGAGAAAATCCTATAAAAAATATTACCAAAGTAATTATTAAATAAATAGCAAATGAAGCTGTTACAAATTATATTGTAGCAGCTTCTTTGTATAATTTATGCCATTCCATCCAAAATAACCGTATGGATACTATTTAGGAGGAATGCATTGTGAAGTTACGAGTAGCTGTAATTTTAATTGTAAGTATAATTCTGTTAGTTAGCTGCCAACAGGAAAATAGGGAAGAACCCTTAGCAAGAGAAGAACAAAATAATAATAACCGATTTGTTCAGGTTGAGAATTCTGATCCTGTAGAGCAACAAAATTTAAATAATGGAGAAATTGCCTCCCATTTAGCTAATATTGCGAGTAATGTCCCAAACGTATATGATGCAGCAGCAGTCGTGGCTGGACCATATGCAGTAGTTGGTATAAATGTCGATAAGGACTTAGACCGTTCACGTGTTGGGACCATAAAATACTCTGTGCTAGAAGCACTTTATCATGACCCATATGGTAAGACAGCAGTAGTAGTAGCTGATGCTGACGTAGTGGAGCGAATTCGCGGGATGGGTGATAAAATTGGTCAAGGTCATCCAGTACGTGGTGTGGTAGATGAGTTAGCTGCAATTGTTGGAAGGTATATGCCAGAATTTCCAATAAATAATGACCAACCACAAGAACCGGATCAAAACAAAGAAATTCTCCCAGAAGAAGATAGACAAAAGTTAGAAGAAATAGAGGGTGAGCAATCCCATCACCAAAATGAATAAAAAAGAAAGTGGTGACCAGCCAATTGGTTAGTCACCACTTTCTTTTTCATTTATTCTTTTTTAATAATTATTTTCTTTTTCTTTCACATTATTGTAATAGTGTACTCCAAATTGTGAGCCTTCCGATACCATCTTAGCGTTTTCCAATTGCGCCTCGTCCATAGTTTCTGTTTGATCAGGGGCTCCTGCCGAATCAAATGTACTCGCATTTGGTTTGTCCGCATTCATCTTGAATTTAGTAGTAACGCGGTTTACTTTTTGTTTTAACTTGTCTCGATTCGTTTTATTCTTTAGAAAGTAACTAGCTGTCGCGCTAATAGCACCTGCAGTACCGACAGCTGAAAGTATATAGCGTTTCTTCATTGAATTACCCTCCCGCTTTCATCATTATTTATCTGTACTATATCTATTCCCTTATAATCTTTTATAAAACATAAAGCACCCACTTCTATTACTAGGCCCTATTGTGTTACAATTTAAGGAAATATTATATTTAAGCATAGTTACCGATTGATAACCCCTGTTTTTACAGGGTTAAATAGTCAGTGCATTAAAACATTTCCAGTTTTGAGGTGAAAGTGATGCAAGTAAAATGCGTTATATGTGATGACATACATTCAATAGAAGATTATTCCTTACAGGCTAAACGTTTAAGAAATCGCAGAATCCATATGTATTTATGTGAAACTTGCTATGACCGTATAGGGGATAAAACAAAGCAGCGCCATGCTACCGGGAAATTTCAACTATATGAAGAAAAAAAGCAACCTGATGATTTTATATAAAATTACATGTCGGTTTAAGTTTCTTCAATAAAAGGCCGAATTGTAAAACGCCCCTGATTTTTCATTAGGGGCGTTTTAATTTGTCACTATTCTTTTGCTTGTCTTTGTTTATACAATCTCAACCGATAAATTGCCAGCACAATTGCTACAACTAGCAGGCTTTCAGTTATAGGAAGCTTTAATATGCTGAATATAGTCAATATATAAGTACCTACAGCGAGCATTATATATACAAATATAGTTTTTATCAGTGGCAGTTTTCTTGCAAAACCTAATTGAAACGATAGCGCTCCGAATATTAGATTTAACACATAAAATATCCAAAAAATATTGCTGGTACCATAATAATCCAATATGAAATCAAAAATAAGACTGAAGTTTGTATCCATCTGTCTCCCCCATTACTTTGCTTTAACTCTTAAGCGTTTATTTCTATGTTTAGTTACCTTCAAACTCTTGTACTATCATACTAAATCTTCTTCTTACATGCTAGTTAAATCATTACTATTGTAAATTTTTTTGAATAACTGCTTATTTTAAGATATACTGATTTAGATAGAAATAGAGGTGTTCATATGAAAAATATTAACATTCCCATGCTCCTCTTAGCCATGTTAGTTATACTTATGTTTATAGCAGTAGGGGTAGCAATAGCCTTTCGCAATGTTTGGTTAATTTTATTATTTATTATATTAGGGTTTGCTATAATGGGATACGGCATATCTTTGAAACGAAAAAGAAAGTGACTCATCAGTTTGAGTCACTTTCTTCCTTTCTGTAAATAATCAAGCAATTTGCTTTGTATGCTCGTATTACAAGTTACTACAGAGCCTGCTTCGAGAATATTGATTTGATCTCCATCTATATTACTGGTTATCCCACCGACTTCTTTAACTAAAATTAATCCGGCTGCAATATCCCATGGAGCTAGGCGCATCGTTAAGTATCCATCCATTATACCTTCTGCTACATGAGCAAATTCCAGAGCAGCAGAACCATAAGTTCTTGTTCCTCGAACTGTCCTCACCAAGTCCTGCATAATTTTCTCATCCACCAAACGATTGGTGCATAGCCAGAAGTGATTTAAGCCTATTATAGATTCTTCTAAGTTTAGATCTTCTTTTAAATGAGGTAGCTTTACATTATTTTTGTACGCCCCTTCATTTCGTTTCGCATGATAAAGGACATCTGCCATCACATCATATATAAATCCAATTTCCCCTACCCCTTCATGGTAGATACCAACAGAAATAGCGAAGTTTCTTTTTTGATGAACAAAATTCATCGTCCCATCAATTGGATCAATGATCCAGACTGTACCTTTCATAGTAGTTATGTTATCTCCATAACCTTCTTCACCTAATAAGAAGTGTTCTGGATATTTATTTCTGATACATGTTGCGAAGTAGTATTCTGTCTCTTTATCCATTGTTGTAACCAGATCATTGGCATTCGACTTGGTATCAATCTCCAATGGATCATTAATTTTATTTCTTATATTTGCTCCGGCACTCATTACCCATTCCATTGCCTGATCAAATAAATTATCACGAATCTCTGACTTCATATCTATTCCTCCATCTTTAACTTATAGTGTTATACTAACAAATTGGAGGTGTATAGTCATTGCATAGGTTACTATAAGCGATATTAAAATGATGACCCCAATATGTATATCTAGTGATATAGTATTGAAGGCCAGTTCAAACGCTATTCATTTTGTATTTCAAGCAGTTGTATTCTCAACTGTTCCAGACGTTCTTTCGTTTTTATTATTTGAACTGTATCTTCTGCCTGCAGCGCATCGTAAAGTGTGACAAGTTCATAATCGATTTCCATTCGAATTACCGGTAATTTCTCTTGTGCTTCTTTACGCCTTAATACCTCCATTACATACTTCAAATTATCCACATCCCTTCAGATTACTTTTTATATGTTTATGACTAATTTTGCATTTTGGTTCAATATTTTTTTTAAAACTAACTATTTATTTACTAACTTTCCCCTAAAATGGTTAGTTTTAAACCTGATACGTGAGGAATGTAAGTATATAACTTGACTGTAACTCTCATATAATTAATAATTATTATAATGTAGTCTGGAAAAGAAGGAAGGAAGGAACTCTATGACATTTAACGGATTTGAGCAAAAGGATTTTGATACTTTTTCTATAGATGGTTTAGAAGGAAGAATGGAAGCAATACAAACACGGATTCAACCTAAATTTCAGGAAATTGGAAGTTATCTGGTGGATTATTTATCTGCTCAATTAGGAAACGAAGTGTATTTACATATTGCAAAGCATGCTCGCAGAACAGTCAATCCCCCACAAGATACATGGCTGGCAATAGCTGACAACAAACGTGGTTATAAGAAACACCCTCATTTTCAGGTAGGGTTATTTGATGATCATGTTTTCATTTGGTTAGCACTCATATATGAATTGGATCATAAGAAGGCTATTGCTGAAAGCTTTATTGACAGCTTTGATGAACTTAAAGAACTACCTGATAACTATGTAGTTTCACTAGATCATATGAAAAAAGACTCCATAGCACTTCCGGATTTAGAATTAAAAGATGTCGAACGTTTTCGCGATGTGAAAAAGGCTGAGTTTCTAATCGGACAACAGTTACCTGTCAATGATAAGCGCGTAGTAAGTGGCAATGAATTTTTAAAAACAGCAAAGGAAACGTATACGAGGTTGTTGCCTTTTTATCAAAAAGCATTGAGCAGCAAATAAGAAACGAGACAACACCCAGAAAGGGTGTTGTCTCACTTCATTGATATCACAGCTTCCTGTGACTCCTTTGCTTTTTTTATAACATGATATGCTGAGTATCCCGAGTTATCTTGAAAATCAGCGAACATCGTTTTTTCCTCAGCTTTTGATGGTACAATTTGTTTAAATAGCCGATACATTGACAAAAGTTCATCCCGTTTAACCTTTTCTTCGTATGCTCGTTCTATCAAGGCAAAAAAATTCACCACGTCAATTATTTCATCTTTTGTCCACGTTTCATCCATTGGATAATTATATTCCACTGAATATTCACCCCCTTGTTGTAATACTCCATTTTCTCTTAATAGCTTCTCCATCCTTTATCATTGCTTGGATCATTTCATCAACTGTAGGAATAGCATTAATTCTTGCTGCGCCTTGTCCAGCCCAGCCAAAACCCTTGCCTTCCTCCCCATCATGAATATAACGCTGATTTGCTTTTCCACTTATGTAATCTTTTAGAGATTCATATCCCTTGTCCAACTTTTCAATACGCAGAATCTCATCTGTCCAAGCGTTTTTCAAGGCTCTGGCAGGTGTTCCGATGGATCTTTTTATTACTACAGTGGAATTCTCATCAGCATCTAGTATTGCCTGTTTATAGCTCTCATGTGCGTCAATACATTCTTTAGTAGCGATAAATCTCGTGCCCATTTCAATCCCTTCTGCACCTAAGGCAAGAGCAGCCATCATACCACGGCCATCAACAATACCACCAGAAGCAATAACAGGGATAGATACATGATCGACCACCTGAGGGGTTAAAACCAATGTACCAACATCTCCACGACCCAAGTGCCCCCCACCTTCCTGGCCTACTACCATAACAGCATCAGCACCTAGTTCTTCTGCCTTCTCAGCTTGCCTTCTTGCAGCAACAAGCACTAGTTTCTTAATATTGTGCCCTTGTACCATATCCATTACACCTTTGGGATTACCACCAGTTACAGAAATAACAGGAACTTTTTCTTCGATAGCCACTTCTACCATATGCTCATATGCGCGACCATGTTGTCCAATTGCATAATTTACTCCAAACGGCTTTGAAGTCATTGTCTTAAGTCTACGTATCTCTTCCCGCAGCTTATTAGCATCCGGCAGACTCATTGCCGTAATTTGCCCCAAGCCACCTGCATTGGAGACGGCTGCTGCCAAATCTGCATACGCTAGATAAGCAAGTCCCCCTTGAATAATTGGATATTTAATTTCTAACAGTTCTGTAACCCGACTTCTCCATTTCATTAAATTATCCCCCTTGAACAGTTATGTTTTCATCCTACCATTGATCAGTTAATTTTGGCTATCACTACTTAAACTACAGTTGGTTAGCGGTTTTTTAACTAGTCAGCGAATTACTTTCTATAGACAGCTCCTCCATAGTTAGGCAGCTGCCAGTTACGTTCTGGAGCCCAAACACACAAAAGAGCTGCATTATGCTGCAGCTCTTATTTCAATAATATAATATAGTTACTTCTCGTTACACGTAGGACATGTTCCATAAAGGGTTGTTACTTTCTCTTCATCAAAATGCTCAATTATCTCTTGACAGTCTTGACAAACAATTGTACCCATTTGGTCCAACTCCTTTTTGATTAGTAGTTATGATAACGTATTCATATTATAATATGGCACATTGGAAAAATCAAGCGTTAAATAGTATATCACATTAGTAATATATGTTATTTGTAATCAAAAAGTGAACCTGGTAGACATCGCCTATATATTAATCCCCTCGTTGCAGGGAATAAACTGATCTCTGAAAAAGTCCACGATGATATTACAAAAGTGTATATAGAAGCCGTTGATTTGCGTTCGCTTTCTAGTTAAAAAGTTAAGTTTTTCTGTGTCCTCGAGAATAAAAGGAAGGAACTGTTCAATAAGCAGACCTTAATTCTTTGCAATCAAAAAAGCTGAACAAAAGTTGTTGATCAGCTTTTTATCACAAAACTAGTTTGTACGTATTAAATTAGGATCAACGATCTCATACCCTTTATCCTGCAGCCCAGTAACTATATCTTCTAGAGCTGCTGCAGTCCACTCTCTGTCATGCATTAATAAATTAGCTCCTGGTTTAAGTAACGAATACGGTACATCTACTTCTGGACCTTCACCTGTAATCATAGCTGTTGTTAGTTTTTCAGCATCCATATAAGGCTCAAAGTAATCATAGCCATAGGTCCAATTCATTACTGCCATTCCCTCATTTTTAACAATTTGATTCGAATGATCTGTATTGGCTCCATGTGGGGCACGAAAAAATAATGGCCGCTCTCCTATTATCTCCTCCACCCGGTCACTTAAAGAAATTATTTCCTCTGTTTGTTCTTCTTCAGATATTTCCCGTAAGTTTGGATGGCTATATGTATGATTTCCAATTACAAACCCCATCTCATGAATCTCTCTTAACTTCTCTTCATCTTCAGGTGTATTTAGAAAATGTCCATTTACGAAAAAAATAGCATTTACATCTAATTCTTTTAAGGTATTAGCCATTTCTACGGCATAATCATCTGGAGCGTCGTCAATTGTCAGCAGCACAACCTGTTCATTTGCCTGGCCGTTAATAGGAGTGATTGACCAGTCTTCAGCTATTTCATATTTTGGTTCCTCTTGTATTTTATCAACTGGCTCTGCTGACTCCGTTTCAGACCGTTCCTTATCATCTTCTTCTGTACTCTGCTGAGCTTGGTCATCTTCATGTGTTTCTTCCTGATCTTTCGGTGAGGATATAATTTCTTTATCCTCTTCTTCCCCATCCGTGCATGCAGCAAGAAAAACCAGGAATAGTAAAAGTAAAATACTTATTATTCTCTTCATTATATTTCCTCCTGATGTTTTATAAGTAATTATTCTATTATAGTTGATACTAAGAGATAGTGACAATACTTATCTCCCAAGTTAGTTAAAACGCCTGTACTGTTTAAGTAAAAGAGACCAAGGGTACAGGCAAAATAGACACTGCATTATATTAATTTAGTCAGGGAATAGTAATGAAGCGTTAAAAAATTGAACGTGGATGTAACTTATGTTTAAATAGTAACCTGATTGACTTTGTAAAATTCATTGACGAAAGGATACTCACTATGAAAAAAGTAACTCGCGTATTTTACATCTCAGCAACTGTAGCAGTTCTATTTATTATTTGGGGGGTCATACCTTCATCTGTTTTACCAAATGGAAACCTGGATAATATTACTACCATTATTCAAACCTACTTAGTGGATACATTTGGCTGGTTTTATTTACTTAGTGCAACTGGTTTCTTATTATTTGCGATCTATCTTATATTTTCTAAGTATGGCAATATAAAACTTGGCAAACCTGGTGATAAACCGGAATATAATTATTTAACATGGTTTGCAATGCTGTTTAGTGCTGGAATGGGTATCGGTTTAGTATTCTGGGGAGCAGCTGAACCACTTTCTCATTTTCACAACCCACCTTATGGGGAGGTTGGTACAAATGATGCAGCAAAAACAGCAATGCAGTACAGCATCTTCCATTGGGGACTGCACCCATGGGCAATATATGCAACTGTTGCGTTAGCATTGGCATATTTTAAATTTCGCAGGCAATCTCCCGGGGTAGTGAGTTCTATTTTAGAACCATTATTTGGCGATCACATGAAAGGAGCCTGGGGTACACTTATTGATTTTATCGTTGTTTTTGCTACCATCTTCGGCGTAGCTACCTCTTTAGGTTTTGGAGCTATTCAGATTAGTGGCGGGCTGGCATTTATTACAAACTTAGAGCAATCGGTCCTGCTGCAGCTCATCATCATCGGCATCGTCACGATTCTGTATATGATTTCAGCCATGACTGGATTAAACAGGGGCATCAAATATTTAAGTAATGTGAATGTAATTCTAGCAATTATGTTAATGCTATTCTTATTATTTCTAGGACCTACCACCTTCATTATGAATTTATTTACAACTTCTTTTGGTAGTTACTTACAAAACCTGCCAAGTATGAGCTTACGAATGACACCATTCCATGAAGATAATACTACTTGGATTAAAGATTGGACAATCTTTTACTGGGCTTGGTGGATCGCGTGGGCCCCATTTGTAGGAACATTTATTGCACGCGTATCTCGTGGCAGAACGATAAGAGAATTCGTTTTGGGCGTTTTACTAGTTCCGACTATTTTTGGTGCACTATGGTTTACTGTTTTCGGAGGGACAGCAATTCATTTGGAATACTTCGAAGGTACAAATATAATTGGTGCTGTTAAAGACCATGGCACGGAAGCGGCTCTATTCGCTGTTTTTGAGAACTTCCCACTAGGCATTGTAATGTCCATTATTGCCATTCTACTGATTAGCACGTTCTTTATTACATCAGCTGACTCAGCAACATTTGTTCTCGGGATGCAAACAACCGGTGGCAGTCTCTACCCACCAAACCGCGTCAAGTTCATATGGGGTATTATTCAATCAAGTGCAGCAGCTGTCCTATTATGGCAGGGTGGATTAGAAGCGTTACAAACAGCCTCAATCATAGCTGCCTTTCCATTCTCAATAATAATGATTTTAATTATTTTCTCTCTAATAAAATCGTTTAGAGAGGAAGCAGAAGAAATTGAACTTAGTAAAAAAAATAATAACAGGACAAAAGGTTAGACCATAACAGGTCTAACCTTTTGTTATTGAAATATTATAAGTATATTACTCCTATCTACAAGCTAGTTTCATTTGTATAACAGTTCTATAACATTCAATTCATCCCCCTATGTTTTTGTTAAACTGAGGTTAATTAGTTTCCACTTGTTCAAAAGAGGAAGGTGTTCAAAATTAAAAGTAAAAAATACTTACCTATAATTTTATTCCTACTATTTATATCAGGATGTCAAAACACAGGTGCTATGGTAAATGTTATTTCATTTCAACCGTCGGATTATAATGTTATGTTTTTAACCAATAATGCAAGTCAGTCAGTAGAAGATACTTATATGGATGCTGTTTTAGAGTTCAAAGCCAAATACCCAAGAGAATTTAATAATGCCCAAGAAATAGAAAAAAATATAGAGGAACTGGATTTAATGCTAGATACAGATCACCCCGCACTAATAATTACAAAAGATGGACAATTAGTCACTCAGATTTCCGGTCAGAAAACAAAAAAAGAAATAGTACTATTGCTAGAGAAAACCATACACAAATAAAGAGAGAGCTGCAGCTCTCTCTTTATTTGTGTTAATTTTTATTTCATCATATGAATAGGTGTACCTAAAGCTACTTCAGCAGCTTCCATTGTAATCTCTCCCAAAGTTGGGTGAGCATGTATAGTAAGTGCTATATCTTCAGCAGTCATACCTGCTTCAATGGCCAGGCCAAGTTCTGATATCATATCACTTGCGTTAGGACCTGCTATTTGGGCACCAATTACCAAGCCGTCTTCCTTACGTGTAATCAGTTTCATGAAACCATCACTATTATTTAATGAAAGTGCACGTCCATTTGCTGCAAATGGGAACTTAGAAGCTTTAACATCATACCCAGCATCTTTAGCTTCCTTTTCATTATATCCAACTGTCGCAAGCTCCGGGTCTGTAAATGCTACTGCTGGAATTGCCACGTAATCAATTACAGATTTTTCACCACTGATAACCTCAGCGGCAACTTTCCCTTCATAAGATGCTTTATGTGCAAGTGCTGGACCTGCAACAATGTCTCCAATTGCATAAATGTTATCTACAGTTGTTCGGCATTTGTCATCAATTTTAACTAAACCGCGATCATCAGTTTCAATACCCACTTGCTCTAAGCCGATTTCCTCGGTATTTGGGCGACGACCAACTGTAACTAATACATAATCAGCTTCAATTGTTTCTTCTTTACCTTTAAGCTCATAAGATACTTTAACACCATCTTTTGTTTCTTCAACGCCTTTAGCCATGGCCTCAGTAACAATTTTGGCACCTTTTTTCTTAAGACCTTTTTTAACCAACTGTGTCATCTGCTTTTCAAAACCGCCAAGTATATCTTTAGTACCCTCTAGAATGGTAACTTCAGTACCAAAGTTTGCGTAAGCAGAACCTAGTTCAGTACCGACATAGCCTCCACCGATTACTACCATTTTCTTAGGTATTTCTTCTAGATTTAGTGCACCTGTAGAATCCAGCACTCGATCAGAGAATTTAAAAGATGGAATTTCAACCGGTGAGGATCCAGTTGCAATAATACAGTTATTAAACGTGTATGTTTGAGAATTTTTCTCATCCATCACTTTTGCAGTGTTTTTATCAACAAAGTATACTTCTCCACTTAAAATGTCTACCTTATTCCCTTTTAAAAGTCCTTCAACTCCGGAGGTCAGCTTGTTAACTACGCTTCCCTTCCACTCTTGAACTTTCGAGAAATCAACCGTAACATTTTCAGTTTTGATCCCCAAGTCTTCGCTTCCAAAGGCATGCTGAGCTTTATGACCTGCCTCAATCAATGCTTTAGAAGGAATACATCCTACATTCAAACAAACACCACCAAGTGTTCCCTTGTCTACAATGGTAACTTTCTGACCTAACTGTGCAGCTCGAATAGCAGCAACATAGCCTCCAGGTCCTGCACCAACAACTAATGTGTCCAATTCAATCGGAAAATCTCCTACTACCATAATTTACGCCTCCATCATAATTAATTGTGGATCGTTCAATAATCGCTTAATTTGATTTAAAGCCAACTGGGCAGTCGCTCCATCAACAATGCGATGATCAAAACTCATGGATAATGCGAGTACTGGAGCAACTACAATTTCTCCATCACGTACTACAGGTTTTTCAGCGATACGTCCTATTCCAAGGATAATTGCTTCTGGATAATTAAGAACCGGAGTAAACCACTGTCCACCAGCAGAACCAATGTTTGTTATTGTATTTGACGCACCCTTCATCTCTTCAGATGTAAGTTTACCACTTCGAGCCTTTTCTGCCAATTCATTAATTTCTTTAGAAATTGTAAAAATCGATTTGCGATCTGCGTCCTTAACTACTGGTACCAGCAAGCCTTTATCCGTGTCTGCTGCTATACCTATATTATAATATTGCTTGTGAATGATCTCATTTGTCTCATCATCAACAGCAGCGTTTAGGATAGGATACTTTTTCGACGCTGAAACAAGCGCTTTTGCCACATATGGTAAATACGTTAATTTAATCTCTTGTTCGGCTGCAACAGCTTTGAATTTCTTACGATGTGAAACTAACTCTGTAACATCTACTTCATCCATTAATGTCACATGTGGAGCTTTCGTTTTCGAGTTAACCATCGCTTTGGCAATTGCTTTTCGGATTCCACTCATTGCTTCACGAGTTTCAGGGTACTCCCCTTTTGCTGCTGCAGGTGCTTTTGCTTCTTTCGAAGTTTCAGCTTCCTTAGATGATTCAGGTGCTTCATCCGCTCCAGTTGTTTCTGATGGCTGATCACCATTTAAGAAACTATCTATATCTTCTTTTAATATACGGCCATTTTTACCAGAACCAGTAACAGATTGAATTCTCACGTCATTTTCACGTGCGTACTTTCTTACTGACGGCATTGCAATAACACGTTTGCCATCTGTTTCAGAATCTTCTTTCACGGGCTGTGCTTCTTCTTTTGATTCTTCTTTTTGATTCTTTTCTTCTTTTTCCTCAGTGGCAGGCTGTTCTTCTGTCCCATCGGAAGAAGCGTCATCATCTGACTCATAACCTTCTGCATCAAAGGTAATAAGCGTGTCACCTACAATTGCAACCGTACCTTCTTCAACATGAATTTTTTTCACTGTACCCTCAACTGGAGAAGGTATCTCTACCACGGCTTTATCGTTTTGGACTTCACAAAGCACATCGTCTTCTTTGATTTCTTCGCCTTCTTTGACAAACCATTTAACTATTTCGCCTTCATGAATGCCTTCACCAATATCCGGCAGTTTGAATTCATATGCCATTATTACTACCTCCTATCTACTATTTAAAAGTTCATTACGGTGTTTACTTTATCTACAATGTCTTGGTAATTTGGCAACCAAATTTCTTCAGCAGCTGAGAAAGAATAAACAGTATCAGGTGCTGTAACGCGCAATACAGGCGCTTCAAGGTGCAAAATTGCCCGTTCCTGGATTTCGGCTACTATGTTAGCTGAAACACCAGCTTGACGTTGAGCTTCCTGCACAACAACGACATGGTTGGTCTTTTTCACTGATTCTATAACAGTCTCATAATCAATTGGCGACACGGTGCGCAAATCAATAACTTCTGCATCAATACCGTCCTTTTCCAATTCCTCTGCTGCTTTCAACGAGGCATGAACCATTGCTCCATAAGCAATAAGTGTTACGTCTTTACCTTCACGTTTAATATCCGCTTTCCCTAATTCAATAGCATAATCTTCTTCAGGAACTTCTCCACGAAATGATCGATAAAGCTTCATATGTTCCAAGAACAACACTGGGTCATTATCTCGGATAGATGAAATTAGTAAACCTTTTGCGTCGTATGGCGTGGAAGGAATTACTACTTTAATTCCGGGTTGCTGAGCGATTAATCCTTCTAAAGAATCCGCATGAAGTTCTGGTGTATGCACACCCCCACCAAATGGTGACCGAATAGTTATTGGTGAATGATGTGCTCCACCTGAACGATAACGCATACGAGCCATTTGTCCACTGATTGAATCCATTACTTCATATACGAAGCCGAAGAATTGAATTTCTGGAACAGGACGATAGCCTTGAAGACCTAGCCCAATTGCCAAACCGCCAATACCTGATTCACCTAAGGGCGTATCAAATACACGCTCTTCACCAAATTCATCTTGCAGTCCTTCAGTAGCACGGAATACGCCACCATTTTTACCAACATCTTCACCAAACACAAGTACATTTTCATCATTTTTCAGCTCTGTATGCATTGCATTAGTGATTGCTTGGATCATTGTCATTTGTGCCATGATTTACTTCGACTCCTTTTCTTTGTATTCTTCCAGTTGTTCTTGCAGATTTACTGGAAGTTCCTCATGCATATTCTTTATAAAGTCAGTAACTTTTTGCTTCGGATATTCATCAGCTTTTTTAATTGCTTTCTTAATATCTTCTTTTGCCTCTTCAATAACTTTGTTTTCTTCCTCTTCAGACCATAATTTCTTGCTTTCCAAGAATTTACGGAAGCGCACAATTGGATCTTTTTTCTCCCATTCAGTGTCAAGGTCATCTGTTCGGTACCGTGTTGGGTCATCCCCAGCCATCGTATGTGGTCCATAACGGTACGTTAATGTTTCAATTAGCATAGGGCCTTTCCCGCTGATTGCACGATCCCGTGCGTTTTTAGTAACAGCATAGACAGCTAGTACATCCATACCATCCACTTGAATTCCTTCTATACCCGCAGCTACAGCTTTTTGTGCTAATGTCTTAGCAGCTGTTTGCATTTCTACTGGGACTGAAATCGCAAAATAGTTATTCTGTATGAAGAAAATCGCTGGGGCATTGTAAGCACCTGCAAAGTTAATTCCTTCATAGAAATCACCCTGTGATGTTCCACCATCGCCTGTATACGTAACAGCAACTGTCTTTTTACCTCGTTTTTTCATCCCAAGTGCAACACCTGCTGCTTGAACATACTGTGCACCAATAATAATTTGTGGGCTAAGCGCATGTAATCCTTCTGGCATTTGATTACCATGGAAATGTCCTCTGGAAAATAAAAATGCTTGATATAATGGAAGACCTTGCCAAATAAGTTGTGGCACATCACGATATCCCGGTAAAATAAAGTCATCTTTTTCCAAAGCAAACTGACTTCCCAGTTGCGATGCTTCTTGTCCTGCAGTAGGGGCATAAAATCCTAGTCGGCCTTGACGATTTAATGCGATTGAACGCTGATCTAAAATACGTGTATAAACCATTCTGCGCATAAGCTCTTTTAATTCCTCATCCGATAGATCAGGCATATCATCCTTATTTACAATCTTTCCATCCTCATTAAGAATCTGGAACATTTCGAACTGACTCTCCACATTTTCAAGTACATATTTCAAAATAGTTCACCTCTTCCTTTCTTTATATCCTTTTTATATAGTCTCTACTAGCCTACCCAAAACATAAGAAAAATCTGTACCATTTAGCTCTTATTCTTGTACCCTTTTATTAAATTTACTAATCAAGAGTTATTTGAATAACATAAACTGTTACAATAAGAAAACAAAATTTAATGGTACAATCATTAATCTAGTTAAATCTTAGCTTATAAATTATTTTTGGTCAAACAGTTTGTTTGTATTTGATCTATTTTTTTCACAGGTAGATATACTTCCGTCACGTTCTATAGGCTGCTGTTCCAATCTGTTACAATCATAATAGCTATCTGTATTATTTAGTTGCCTTTATTTTAAAAAACAAAAATAAAA